>NZ_JARVRK010000006.1:0-892848 GCF_030209735.1 Bacillus sp. lyk4-R2A-2 | reverse complement strand
GAGCAACGGACTGAAAATCCGTGTGTCGGCGGTTCGATTCCGTCCCGAGCCACTTCCAAACGCATCTGCAATCGCAGGTGCGTTTTTATTTTATGAAAAGAAGGCATAAAAAGGGAGAAGCCGGACCTAGGTAGGGCCCGGCTCCATAAGAAGAAGACGTTACATCTATATAGACGATCAGTGACTGGAAAAGTTTCAATAAAAAAGGAAAAAAACCATCATTTTTTTGAGTATCGTCTTCCTATCCAACGATTGCTAGAAAAGAAAGCCGTTATTATTTTTATCTTTGCCACGTAAAACGTTATAATAGACAGTGAACCTTTTTTGCTCAAATGAAAAAGGTCTGATGAGACATGCAAAAATGGAATGACATAGATGCTAAAAATGCAGGAGGAAATCACAATGGAAAAAAAGATTCTTGTCGTAGATGATGAAAAACCGATTGCTGATATATTGGAGTTTAACTTAAGAAAAGAGGGCTATGAGGTTCATTGTGCATATGACGGCAATGAAGCCCTTGAAATGGTAGAAGAAATCAAACCGGACATTATTCTGCTCGACATTATGCTACCGAACAAAGATGGCGTTGAGGTATGCCGTGAAGTGAGAAAGAAATATGACATGCCGATTATCATGCTGACAGCAAAAGACTCTGAAATTGATAAAGTCATCGGTCTTGAGCTTGGCGCAGATGATTATGTGACGAAGCCATTTAGCACGCGCGAACTGCTTGCCCGTGTGAAAGCGAATTTGAGAAGACAAATTGCTACGCCGCAGACAGAGGAAGAATCTGAATCAAATGATATTGAAATTGGATCACTTGTCATTTATCCAGATGCGTATGTGGTGTCTAAGCGCGAGGAAACGATTGAATTGACGCACCGTGAGTTCGAATTGCTTCATTACTTAGCGAAACATATCGGACAGGTTATGACACGTGAGCACTTGCTGCAAACCGTATGGGGCTACGATTACTTCGGGGATGTCCGTACAGTAGACGTCACCGTCCGCCGTCTTCGTGAGAAAATTGAAGACAACCCTAGCCACCCGAGCTGGATCGTGACAAGACGAGGCGTCGGCTACTATTTAAGAAACCCAGAGCAGGACTAAGATTCTTATGAATAAAGTAGGTTTTTTTCGCTCGATTCACTTTAAATTGACCTTAATTTACGTGCTGCTGATCATTGTCGCCATGCAGATCATTGGCGTGTACTTTGTGAAGCAGCTAGAGCAGTCCTTAATTAATTCATATGATAATTCCTTGAATCAGCGAATCTACTCGTTATCGTATTACCTAGAACAAGATTCATCGAAAAGCAAGGCAGAATTAAAAGAGGATGCTCAAAAGATATTAAACGACTTTAACAACAAAGATGAGTCTAATGAAATTTCTGAAGTCAGCTATATCGATGAAAGCAGAGAGGTGATTGCCTCTGTGAATAACGGCAGTCAGGAGATTGCCGGCAAGAAAATCACAGATCAAATCATTAGCCGGATTTTCGCAGTAGGCAAAGACTATGAAAAGAAATTCTATGACCCAGAATCCAATAAACGGGTGCGTATTTCTGCGACAGCCGTGAAAAATGAAAACCAAGAAACTGTCGGTGTGATTTATGTTGTGTCTTCGATGGAGAGCGTGTTTAACCAAATGCGAACCATTAACACCATTTTGGCAACTGGCACACTAATCGCACTTGGGACGACCGCACTACTTGGGATCTTCATCTTTAGAACAATCACTCATCCTATTTCGGATATGAGGAAGCAAGCGATCGAGCTCGCCAAAGGGAACTTTTCCAGAAAGGTTCGAAAGTATGGACATGATGAGATTGGCCAGCTTGCGACGACCTTTAACCATCTGACGAGAGAGCTGGAGGAAGCGCAGCTGATGACGGAGGGTGAGCGGAAAAAGCTTTCTTCGGTCATTGCCTATATGACGGATGGTGTCATCGCCACGAATCAAAACGGTGCGATTATTCTATTAAACAGCCCAGCATTAGAGCTGTTAAATGTTTCACGTGAAACAGCACTAGAGATGCCGATTACGTCCTTACTGGGCCTCGAGGACACGCATACCTTTGAAGATTTAGTCGAAAATCAAGATTCCATGCTGATAGAAATCGAACGCGAAGATCAGCTGTCTGTTTTGCGTGTAAATTTCTCAGTGATTCAGAAAGAGCACGGGAAGATTGATGGTTTAATTGCGGTCATTTACGACGTCACAGAGCAGGAGAAAATTGATGCAGAACGCCGTGAATTCGTCGCAAACGTATCACATGAGCTGCGCACACCGCTGACGACGATGCGAAGCTATCTTGAGGCACTGGCTGAAGGGGCAATTGGTGATAAAGAGCTTGCGCCAAGGTTCCTCAGTGTCACGCAAAATGAAACAGAGCGTATGATCCGTCTTGTTAATGACCTGCTGCAGCTGTCTAAGTTCGATAGCAAGGATTATCAATTCAACCGTGAGTGGACGAATTTTATCAGGTTTATCTCATTGGTCATTGATCGTTTTGAAATGACGAAAGAGCAGCATGTCGATTTTATCCGCAATCTTCCGCAGCGTGAAATATATGTGGAAATCGATCAAGATAAAATCACACAGGTGCTCGATAATATCATTTCCAATGCCATGAAATACTCGCCAGAGGGTGGACATATCATGTTTACCGTTGATTTGGATGAGGAGAATGGTCTTGTATTATTCAGCGTCAAAGATGAAGGGATCGGTATTCCGAAGAAGGATATGGATAAAATCTTTGAACGTTTTTATCGAGTGGATAAGGCGAGAACAAGAAAACTTGGCGGAACCGGCCTAGGCCTTGCGATTGCAAAAGAAATGGTTCAGGCTCATGGCGGAGATATTTGGGCTGACAGCATTGAAGGAAAAGGAACAACGGTGACCTTTACCCTTCCGTACAATGAAGAACAAGAGGATGATTGGGATGAAGCGTGAGACCTTTAAAACCATAATATTGACAATCCTAATTGCGATCAGTCTTGTATTTACGTGGAATATTTGGATGTTCCAGCCCGTCATGCAGGACCAGGCAGATGCAGGCACTCAGGTCGTGGAAACGAAGAAGATTTCAAGCGACGAGCCTAGAAGCCTCATTGATGTCGTAAAGCCGCGCGAGATGTTCATCCATTCAAATGGGGAGCATTTGAAAGTGGATCAAAAGGAACTCTTTCAAAACTTCTGGAATGACGTGAGCCTTTGGGATGTGAAAGAGATTTCGGATGTGTCAGATCAATATTCGGAGCAGAAATTTAAGAATTTCTTCTATGGAAGCGGAGGACAGGGGAAGACATTGGATCTTGTGTTCAATGACCCAATTCCGATTGATATTTTCCAAGCGTTGTTTAAATGGCCGAACAAGTCCATTGAATACAACTCGTTTGACCGGATGATTGTGCCGTTCTCCCAGCAGGACAAGGCCAATAAGAAAGTCTATTTGGTTTCATACAGCAAGGAAACGGTGCTTGAGCTGACAATAGAATCCGCTAACTATCGAAATCTCATGGACAGTATCGCAGCCGCTCAAAACGAGATGCCGCACTATGATCTCTATACATTCTCAGCGAATTCGAAACGAGATTTCCTCCTTCCGAGAAAGCAAAAGCAGCTTGAAGCGAAAATGTTCTTTATCGAAACGATTAAGACAAGCAAATTCAAGGACGCTTTGTTTACGGATCCAAGTCTAGTCGGCGAGGAGTCTAATTTAAACCGGACGGTGTACACAGATGGCACAAGTCGTCTTGAAGCCAATCAAAAAGACCACCGCATCCAATATCAGCATCGCAATATCAACAGCAGCACCGTTTTCCAAACGGGAGATTTGATCAAGCGAAGTGTGAAGTATTTCAATGATACGGGAAGCTTTACCGATGACTATCAATACTTTGGCATCAATAGCAACCAGCAGCTTTCCTTTAATATGTTTATGGATGGCCTGCCGATCGTCAACAGTACAAAGCATCCATTTGGGATGACCTCTCTTGAAGTACAGTGGGCGAATGACGACATCTTGAATTACAAGCGTCCAAACTATATTCTAGGCAACAAAGCGAGTCAGAGTGAACAAGTCAAGCTGATGAACGGGACAGAGCTGAAGGACTTAATCGTCAAGCAGACGAAATATGATGACCTTGAGAAAATTGAACAAATTTTCCCGGCCTATCAAGCTGCTTCCACCGCATCAGATCAAGATCAAGCGATGTTTGTCTGGCTGGAGCCAGTATGGTGCATGAAATACAACGGCAAAACCGTGATTCTATCGCATGATTTGTTGACAGAGGGGAGCGAGAATCATGGAGTGGAATAAGACCAAAACGATCTTTATCCTAGCCTTTCTCGTTCTCGATATCTTTCTAGGTTTTCAATACTTTGAAAAACGATCAACCGATCATTTTGCGATTATCGAAAAAACGGATACGCTGGAAGAAATGAAGGCAGACGGGATCAAATATGGCAATCTATCAGATGAAGCGAAGATTGGCTACCGCATTACAGCTGAAAAGAAGCAATATACGAAAAAGGATGTTGACGAATTAGCTGATCAAAAGGCGAAAAGCACATTCCCGAAAACAGACAAAGATGATCCGGTCACGCTGCTTGAAATGACCTTCACTAAACCAGTGGCCTTGCCGAAAAAAGATATGAAAACAGCGGCGGCAAACCTTGTGAACCAGCGTTTGCTGGATGGGAAGAATTATAAGCTGTGGAGTATTGATGAAGAGTCAGGGAAAATCGTCTTTTTCCAAACGTATAAAGGGAAATACATTTTCCAAGAGGGCCTTGAGGACTCCGAAACCATCGGAAAAATCACCCTAGATCTGAATGATAAAAACGAGGTCGTATCGTATCAGCAGTCAATGGTGACATCGATTAATGAAGTGAGAAAAGAAACCCTTGTTCCAGCACTTGAAACCGTGAAGGACTTATATACGCAAAACATGCTGAGCCAAAACACGACCGTGAAAAAAGTAGAGCTGGGCTACTATACGCAATACCCAGGTGCAAGCACGCAGGTCATGGTGCCTGTATGGCGAGTCGAGCTTGAAGGCGTATCCACTGGTTCAAAGAAAAAGACAGAAGAAGAATATTTGATCAATGCCATTGATGGCTCAACACTTGATCATATAGAGAAAGATGACAAATCTTCAATGGAGTGAGAGAACATGAGCTTGCAGTTCAGTGTACTAGCGAGCGGAAGTACGGGGAACGCTTTTTATTTAGAAACAGACGAGCATGCCTTTTTAGTGGATGCTGGGTTAAGCGGCAAACAGATGGTCGAGCTGCTTGGTCAAATCGACCGCAAGCCTGAAGACTTGGACGGCATTTTTGTGACACACGAGCACTCAGATCATATTAAAGGACTAGGAGTCATGGCAAGAAAGTACAAGCTCCCTGTCTATGCAAATGCGAAAACATGGAGGGCGATGGAGACTCATATCGGGAAGATTGACACAGAGCAAAAATTCCATTTTGATATGGAAACCGTCCAATCCTTTGGCGGTCTTGATGTTGAGTCCTTTGGTGTGTCACATGATGCAGCTGAGCCCATGTTTTACGTGTTCCATTATGGCGGGCGCAAACTTGCCCTAATGACGGATACAGGCTATGTCAGTGATCGTATGAAAGGCATCATTCAGTCAGCCAATACATTTGTATTTGAGAGCAATCATGATGTTGGTATGCTGCAAATGGGCCGATACCCGTGGAGCATTAAGCGTAGAATTCTGAGCGATGTCGGACATGTTTCAAATGAAGATGCGGCTCTTGCGATGACAGATGTCATTGGAGATGCCACCTCACGCATTTACTTGGCTCATTTGAGTCAGGACAACAACATGAAGGATTTAGCCCGTATGGCAGTCCAGCAGACGCTTGAAATGAAAGGCTTTGTTGTCGGGGATGGCTTTGATTTATATGATACGGACCCGAAAAAAGCAACCCCGCTTTGCGCCGTATGATTTTTACAATCGTATGATTAAGATAAGAGCTTCTTACCAACACTATATACATCATCTATTCACTGAAAGGAAGGAAACATAGTGGATTATCGCGATGTAGAGTGGAAGCCGAGACGAAGCAGAAAAGGATATTTCCTATCTGGTCTGATCGGTGTATTGGTAGGAGCTTTTTTAATGGGATTCTTTTTCCCCTATGTAACAGGACAGAGCGGCAGTCCCTTTGGGTGGCAGCAGAACGGAGATGGGCAAGCAGCACAGGGCCCTTTAAAGACCGTCAATGTGAACGTCAATGATGCAGTCACAAAAGTCGTATCGAATATGTCGGATACGGTTGTAGGCGTCATTAATATCCAAAAGTCGAGCTTTTGGGAAGAAGGCGGAGAGGCAGGCAGCGGGTCAGGTGTGATTTATAAGAAAAAGGGTGACACCTTTTATATTGTGACCAACCATCACGTCATCAAAGGTGCCAACCAGCTTGAAGTGAGTCTGCAGGATGGGACAAGAATTGGCGCCAATCTTGTCGGAAGCGATCAGCTCATGGATTTAGCAGTTCTCACCGTCAAAAGTGATAAGATCAAGCAAACCGCAGCCTTCGGTAATTCAGACCATGTGAAGCCCGGTGAGCCAGTGATCGCCATTGGAAATCCATTAGGGCTTGAATTCGCAGGCTCTGTCACACAAGGTGTCATTTCTGGAACGGAACGTGCGATTCCTGTGGACTCGAATGGAGACGGTCAGGCGGATTGGAATGCGGAGGTACTGCAAACAGATGCCGCCATCAATCCAGGTAACAGCGGTGGAGCCTTGATCAATATGGACGGAAAAGTGATCGGCATCAACTCAATGAAGATTGCAGAATCAGAGGTAGAAGGCATCGGGCTTTCTATCCCGGCGAATCTCGTCATCCCTGTCATAGAGGATTTAGAACGTTACGGAGAAGTGAAGCGTCCGTATCTAGGTGTTGGCATGAAATCTTTAGCAGATATTGCGAGCTATCACTGGGAGGAAACGTTGAAGCTGCCATCTAACGTCACATCAGGAGTTGTCGTGATGAGTGTCGAGTCTTTGTCTCCAGCAGGAAAAGCGGGGCTCAAAGAGCTGGATGTTGTCACCTCCTTTGATGGCAAGAGTGTACAGAATATCGTAGACCTTCGTAAGTATTTATATCAAAAGAAAGTCGGCGACAAAGTAAAGGTGCAGTTTTACCGAAGTGGAAAGAAAAAATCAGTAGAAATCAAACTTTCTCAAACCGACCGATTCGGCGGATAACCAGTTCCTTGATGGGACTGGTTTTTTTTGCATGCTCATCATATGATGGAGGAAAGGGGGCGGTATGATTGGTTACACTACAACCAATGACACAAGCGGATTACGATGCATTGATGGAGAAGTCCATTCAGCGGTACGCAGAAGAAAAGGTACTCGCAGGGACATGGGAAAAGGAAGAATCACTTGCGAACGCAGAAGAACAATTTGGTCGGCTCCTTCCTGAAGGTCTACAGACAGAGCATCATGAGCTATGGAATCTCTTGAATGGGGAAGAAGCGATTGGCTGGGTTTGGCTTTGTTATGACCCCAATCACCCGCAGCATGAAGGTTTTATTTACAACTTTATTTTATTCGAAGCTTATCGAGGAAAAGGCTTTGCAAAACAGGCCATTGCTGCATTAGAGGAGCAGGCAAAGTCATTAGGCGTGCAGAAACTCTCGCTTCATGTCTTTGCTCATAATCAAATTGCCTGTTCACTGTATGAGAAGACGGGATTTGAAGAAACCGGAATCTATATGAGTAAACCTTTATCATAAAGAAGAAGCACCGTGCGGATCGCATGCGGTGCTTTTTTATGAGGAACTCATGGCATCCTGAGCCGTAACTCTGTATAAATCAACTTTGCATTTCACGAAAGCGCGGATGATCGATGGGACTTGGGCTTCTGAACGAATCAACAATGAGGTCTCGTCATCACTGATCACAAGATCTGTTCCAACAGTTTGTAAGTACTGCGTGAGAACAGGCTTCACCTCATCATCAATCCACGCATGCTTGAAGGTTGCACGTATGTTTGAGGATGTGATGGTTTTCTCTTGAGGATGTGTATGGGGGGACACTAATTTTCCTTCAGAAATAAAAGCAGTTTTTGTACAAATACTATTTGTGAACCTTGGGTGGTCAGCCGTTAATAAGACGGTTTTCCCTTCATATTTTAACGTGTCAATGACCTGCTGGATGTGCAAGATCGAATCTGCGTCAATATCAGCAAAAGGCTCGTCGAGTAAAATAAATTCGGGGCGATGGGCGATAGCCTGCGCCATGCCGAGCCGTTTCTTCATACCAGGTGTGAACGAACCAACCTTTTCCTGATGATAGCGATCTAAACCGACAAATTCGAGCAGTTCTTCATAATCACTCGTTTTCTGGCGCGTCCCGGTGATTTTTGATAAGTAGGCAATATGTTCAAGTGCCGTAAGCCCTTCATATAAATCCGTATATTCAGGCAGAACACCGATATGCTGCCTCACCTTTTTTAATGAAGGCATATCCATCATCGTGAACGTCCCAGAGGTTTGCCGGGAAATTCCCGTAATGATATTGAAAAACGTCGTCTTACCAGAACCCTTCGGTCCAATGAGCCCGAAAATATCACCTTGATTGACATCAAGGGTAATGTGATCTATCGCGACTTTTGTCCGATATTTTTTTGTGAGTTCTTTTGTATGTAGCATTTAGACATCCCTCCTTTGAAATAGGAGTGCTGTTCCAATGAGTAAGATAACGGTCAATGCTGTATTCAAGAGTATATAGGTCAGCGGCTCACTCAAGCGCACATAATAATAAGGCGTCATATATTGGAACCAATGAATCAATCGTTCTGAAGAAAGAACAGATATCATACTGACGATTGGGAAAAGAAAGGAAAACAACATCCCAACAAACATTGATTTCTGTGGGGTTGGAAAGAGCATGGACAAAAATAAAGCACATGAGATACCGACACTGATAAAGGTTAAGATTTTTAACGCATCAGAGAACAGGAAACGATGTGAAATCACCATATTCAGTACGTATGTCGTCATAATACAGCTAAGCCAAAACAGCATCAGTCCAAGATATTTCCCGATAATAATGTTCAAACGAGTGGTTTTACTGACGAGAAAACGAATGGTTTTCAAATGAATTTCTCGGCTTAAAATATCGTGAGACAATAAGAAAATAAGGAAGAAACCAAATAACGACATCACCAGTTCATTCCCAATGGAATAAGGATCCTTTGCCTCCCATTTGTCCTGATGAGCAGCAATAAACGGTAGAGTTGAAACAAAAGTAGATAAAATGAAAATAATAACAATTGTTAAAATAGATTTTGTGCTTTTGAAGAGCTGCTTAAACTCATTCATACAGATGGTCCACACACGCTGTACCTCCCTTCATCTTTATTATACCGCTAGAAAGGAAAGACACCATATCTTGCTCTTTAACATTTGTTTAAATTTTATAAAAAGAAGACTCTTTCAACACCAGTTGACTCACTTTTGAAAATGTTCAGAAAAATATCTTGATTTATCAAAAAACATCATGTATGATAGCTTTAATTCAAGATAGTTAAACAGGCAATGATGAGAGAAAGTACAATCATCAATTTTTCCACAGAGAGCTTCGGCAGCTGAAAAGAAGCAAAAATAATGATTCGAAAAATGGTCTCTGAGCCTCGTGCTGAACATATCTATGATATTAGTAGGACACGACGAGAGTTGGTACTCGTTATCAAAACCACAGTATATGAGCCAGATTGGAGCTTTGTACTTGTAGAGGCTGTTTAGCGCGAGCAAACAGTAAATAAAGGTGGTACCACGAGACAAATACCTCGTCCTTATGATTCAAAGATAAGGATGGGGTATTTTTTATTGTCCACTTTTTTCATACAAATGTTCAAATGTTCCACGTGAAACACCACATCCATTTTTTCAAATGAAAGGGAGATTGACATGAGTGAACATGCATTGGTTTTACAATCAGATTTCGGTATTGATGATGGAGCAGTCAGCGCTATGTACGGAGTGGCAAATACGGTCAGCAGCAGCATCCGCCTTTTTGATCTAACACACAATATTCCGCAGTATGACATTTGGGAGGCATCTTACCGCCTGCTCCAAACCGTCACATACTGGCCGGAAGAGACAGTTTTCGTTTCCGTAGTTGATCCAGGCGTAGGATCAGAAAGAAAGAGTCTTGTCGTCAAAACCACAAGCTCGCACTACATCATTACCCCAGATAACGGGACACTCACGCACGTCGCGCAGGATATTGGCATAGTAGAAGCCCGTTATTTAGATGAAACCATTAACCGGCTGCCGAAGTCGGGAAAATCACATACATTCCATGGGAGAGATATTTACGCGTATACAGGGGCGAGAATCGCTTCAGGTGTGATTTCTTTTGAAGAGGTTGGGCCAAAAGCGAATATTGATGATATTATTCACCTTCCAGTCGTACAGGCTTATGCGAAAGAAGAGGTCATCACAGGAACGATTGATATTTTAGATGTGAGGTTCGGAAACCTTTGGACAAACATTCATCATACGCTATTTGAGCAGCTTTCAATCAATTATGGGGATGCAATAGAAGTTACCATTGCCAACGGGCCAAAAAATGTGTATAAAAATATCATGACCTATGGACGATCTTTTGCCGATTTAAAGGTAGGCGAACCACTCGTATATGTCAATTCACTCGATCATTTAGGCGTGGCGATCAATCAAGGGTCATTTGCAAAGGCTTATAACATCGGAACAGGCACAGGCTGGCGCCTTTCGATTCGCAAAGCTCCGCGCATTATATACGAATAAGAGGAGGATACATCATGGCAGGTAAACAACTTTCAACGAAAACTGTCGTTGCCATCGGAATTGGCGCAGCCGTCTTTGTGATTTTAGGACGCTTCGTCTCCATTCCAACTGGGATTCCGAATACACAAATTGAAACCTCGTACGCATTTCTTGCATTAATGGCCGTGCTATTTGGTCCTGTTGCAGGCGCACTGATTGGATTTATTGGTCATCTTATTAAAGATGCCACCACATTTGGCCCTTGGTGGAGCTGGATTATCGTTTCAGGTGTTGTTGGGTTATTGATTGGCTTGATTTCGAACCGTTTAAAAGTAGAAGAGGGCGACTTTGGCTGGAAAAAGATCGTGTTCTTCAATGTAGTGCAAATCAGTGTGCAGGCAATTGGCTGGTTTGTTATTGCACCATTACTCGACATAGCAATTTATGCTGAGCCAGCAAAAAAGGTATTTTTCCAAGGCTTTACCGCAGGAATCTCAAACATCATCACAGTCGGTGTACTAGGAACCATCATCATTGCAGCTTATGCGAAAACGAGAAGCAAAAGCGGCAGTCTATCGAAAGAAACATCATGAAGCAAGGTGGAACACATAAATGAAGAAACCGATGATTCAATTCGAACATTTCGGATTCCAATATCGCAGTCAGGCAGAACCGACATTGAAAGATATCAACCTGACCATCTATGAAGGCGAAAAAGTCCTCATCGCAGGCCCGTCTGGATCGGGAAAAAGCACACTAGCCCATTGCATCAATGGGCTAGTTCCTGCGTCTTATAAAGGTTCTATGGAAGGAAGTCTTCACATCGGCGGGAAAAATGCAGAAAAAGAAAACATTTTCTCTCTTTCACAGCTCGTCGGAACGGTGCTGCAGGACCCTGATGGACAATTTATCGGGCTGACCGTTGGAGAAGACATCGCATTTACACTTGAAAATGATCAAGTCACACGCGAAGAAATGAAAGCACGTGTCGAAGAAGCGGCAAAATTAACAGAGGTAGACGGCAAGTTGGCATCATCTGTACATGAGCTGTCAGGCGGTCAAAAACAACGTGTCGCCATCGCAGGCGTACTTGTCAACGATGTCGACATTTTGCTGTTTGACGAACCACTTGCAAGTCTTGACCCCGCAACAGGTAAAGAAGTGATCGATCTCATTGATCGACTACAAAAACAAACAAAAAAAACCGTCGTGATGGTCGAGCACCGATTAGAGGACGTCCTCTTCCGCCATGTGGACCGCATCATCGTTGTCAATGAAGGAACGATTGCAGCGGATATGACCCCAGATGAATTGCTCGCCTCAAATGTATTAGAAGCGGCGTATTTACGTGAGCCTTTATATGTAAAAGCCATGAAATATGCAGGTATTTCAGTTACACCCGGAGATCAGATTGCAAATTTACAGCATCTTACCTTAAATGATGAGGAAAAAATGAAAATCGAGCAGTGGATGGAAGCGTCTGAGCCCTCAGTCGACCAGAATGCAGCGCAGGATCTACTAGAAGTGCGTGAGTTGAGCTTTGACTATCCGACAAGACCAAACACGCTGAGCAACATCTCTTTTACCGTCAAAAAAGGAGAAATGATTAGCATCGCAGGAGCCAATGGCGCAGGCAAGACAACACTATCCAAGGTGCTCTGCGCGTTTGAAAAGCCAACAAAAGGGACCATTCATCTAAATGGCGATGACATCACAGGAGATACGATCAAACAGCGCTCCGAACGAATCGGCGTCGTCATGCAAAACCCAAATCAAATGATTTCAAAACAAATGATTTTTGATGAAGTCGCATTTGGTCTCGTTTTAAGAGGCGTAAAGGAAGACGACATCAAGGAACGGGTGGAGCGGGTCCTGAAAGTGTGCGGCTTATATCCATTTCGGAACTGGCCGATTTCAGCCCTCAGCTTTGGACAGAAAAAGCGTGTCACGATCGCATCAATTCTTGTATTAGAACCAGAAATCATTATTTTAGATGAGCCAACCGCCGGACAGGATTTTAGACATTACACAGAGATGATGACGTTTTTAGAGCAATTAAATCAGCAGGGTGTCACGATTTTGATGATCACCCATGATATGCATTTGATGCTTGAATATACGACAAGAACTATTGTCATTTCTGATGGAGAAAAAATCGCAGATGATACACCTGCTAAAGTGCTGACAGATCAGCTGCTTGTCCAAAAGGCGAGCTTAAAGGAAACGTCGCTGTATGAACTGGCACTGAAAGCAGATTGGCCAAATCCAAATGAGCTCGTGGATCGCTTCATTGAGGTTGACAGAAAGGAGCGAATGACATGGCTGTAGACATGCTGTCCTATATCGACCGCCCGTCGCCGATTCATCGGCTGACAGGTGCAACCAAACTCATTTGCTTTATCCTCTGGTCATCCGCAGCGATGCTCACGTACGATACAGGCGTATTATTGTTTATGTTAGTTGCCAGTATCGTGTTCTTTCAGCTATCAAACGTACGATTTCGTGATATCTCTTTCGTAGTGATTGTCTTGGCGATTTTTCTTGTCATCAATAACATCGCCATTTACGTCTTTGCGCCTCAGCAAGGTGTCGCCATCTATGGAGCGAAGCACGAGCTGTTTCACATTGCAGGTTGGTACAACGTCACACTTGAACAGCTTTTCTATCAATTGAACATTACACTCAAATACGTGACCGTAATGCCAGCAGCGCTTTTATTTATCGTGACAACAAATCCAAGTGAATTCGCCTCATCGCTCAGCCGAATCGGGGTTAGCTACCGAATTTCTTATGCTGTAGCGATTGCTCTGCGCTATATTCCGGACATTCAGCGGGATTTTCGAACGATCGCAATTTCTCAACAAGCAAGAGGGATTGATCTATCGAAGAATGAAAAACTGGGAAAACGGATCAAAAATGCGTTGTCGATTGTGATGCCGTTGATATTTTCTAGCCTAGAGCGAATTGAAACGATCAGCAATGCGATGGAGCTGCGCGGATTTGGAAAGCATAAAAAGCGCACATGGTTTATGGCGAAAGACTTTCAAAAAGCAGATTATGTGGCGTTAATATTTGTTGGTGTGGTATTGATCGTGTCGCTAGTGATTACATTTGTTAGAGGAACGAGATTTTATAATCCATTTTTATAGGAAGAAGCCTTCACAGGAGTGGAGGCTTTTTTTGTTTGGTTTGTGGATAAAAGGTGTGGGAAATGGTAAAAGACTATTAACATGTGAATAAATCGGTTATATTGGACAATGAGCGAAACACTTGTGAATAACTAGAGAACCTATTGGAGGAAGAATAAACTTATGAACAAAACATTTTATGCTTGTGCAGAACATATAGAAACCGTACTAGACATGTACATAGATGATCACGAAACGCCGCCGGAATTCAGAAAAATCGAACATACACACAGTTTATCCACAACCTGTGAATTGTGCGATGAACCTGCAATATATATAGTGGGGAACGAATGATCGGACACAAAATACACAAATTTTATCCACAATTGTTGATAACTTATATGAATAACTTGTTCTTAAGGTGGGGATGACCTGTGAATATATCAATTATCACAGTAGGAAAATTAAAAGAGAAATATTTAAAGCAAGGCATAGCCGAATACACAAAACGATTACAGGCATACGCGAAAATCGAGATCATTGAGCTCGCGGACGAAAAAGCACCCGAGAATCTCAGCGAGCAAGACATGAAAATCATCAAAGACAAAGAAGGCGAACGCATCCTAAGCAAAATCAACCCAGACGCCCACGTCATCGCCCTCGCCATCGAAGGAAAAATGAAAAGTTCCGAAGAATTAGCCGATACAATAGATAAGCTAGCAACATACGGAAAAAGTAAAGTATGTTTCGTCATAGGCGGATCCCTTGGCTTAAGTGACGCTGTGATGCAGCGCGCGAATGAGAAACTGTCGTTTTCGAAAATGACGTTCCCGCATCAGTTGATGAGGCTGGTGTTGGTGGAGCAGGTTTATCGGGCGTTTCGGATTGTGCGGGGGGAGCCTTATCATAAGTAACGGCGAAAAATATTTCCTAATTATTTTGCATTAAGACTAAGGATTAAAATAATGATATAATTAAATAATGTGTAATGTGAAACCTATCAAAAAATATCACAATTGTGGTAGGTTTTTTCTATTCCCCAGTGAATTAATTTTCAGGGCAATTAAAGACAGGAGAAGATGTGAAAATGGCAGTTTATGATTTGCAACCCCTTTTGCCAACTGGGGCAGAACAGATAAAAAGTAAATTTTACGAAGAAATTAATAAGACTTGCATATTAGAATCTATTGAAAAAATAGTTAATCAATTACTGATAAGTAATGAATATAAAGAACTTTCACTTGCGGATCAATTATCAACTAAATTATTCCTACAAATTATGTTAGATATTGTAAGACAGGGTTGGGAAATAAAATTCAATGGGGAGTTCTTACAGGCAACTTCACCAGATGAGGCTATTAAGAAAAGTAAAGACTTACCTGAAATAAAAAAACGAATTAGAAAAGGGCTAGAGGAAGCGAGAAATGAGCAGATTAAGGAGCCATCTATTAAAAGGTTTATATTAGATCTTGAAAGACCAAGATGGTTTAAAGGTAAACAGGTTAGTGTGCTAAATCATTTTTTAAAACCTATTGATTTGTACAATGATATCTTACGGAGGCTGAATGCTCCGTATGAAATAAAAGAAGAGTTATTAATGGATTCAATTGAACCGTATATTCAATTAGCAACTGATGAAAGGGATGAATTCTCTAATTTGAAGCTAAAGGATATTTGGAGATATGCTCGATATAGTTGGTCCCTTCCTCTTAGTTCCCAGCCAGGTAGACAAATGCTGTATTTAATTCGGGATGCAGCGAGGGAGTACCACCCAATTATCGGCATTGGGGCACTAGGGAGCAGTATTGCACAAATTAGTTGTCGTGATAATATAATTGGTTGGTCTATAGATTCTCTTGGTAATAATGGAAAACTAGAGCAAAGAATAAAGGCCTTAGAAGATGGGATTGAAGAAGGAATAAATGAAATTTATGTTGAAGATTTATTAGAATATAAAGAAATAAAACAACCTACGAAGGAAACATTAGATAAGTTAAAAAAAATTGCTCAGGGACTAAATGGTGCCAAATCAGACGGAGTTCTAAATACAAAAGCCTTTGATAAGGATGTAAAAAAGCCAGAATATAAGCTCAAAAGAGCAATTGACTTGGAAGAGTTATTGCATGCTAGACTGCTATTCAATGAGGCTAATAGCTTCACTAACTCTTATACAGAAAAATACAATTGGCTTATGTCTGAAAAGGATGGGAAAAGAGCGTTAAAAAATACAATAAAAAATATTAAGAAAGTTCATATGGGCTCCTCAATTATGGACATAACAACCTGCGGTGCTGTCCCTCCCTACAATGAAGTTTTAGGGGGTAAATTAGTTTCGTTACTAATGGCGAGTCCAAAAGTAATAAATGATTATTATGAAAAATATAAAAGTGCGGTTAGTGAGATAGCAAGTAGAAAGAAAGGGGAAAGTGTTATAAAGCCTGCTAAGCTTGCTTTATTGGGAACAACGAGTCTTTATTATACCGGAAGTAGTCAGTATAACCGGATAAAATATCCGGCTAATCATGGAAAACTATTCTACAAACAAGTCGGCATGACAAGAGGCTTTGGCTCTGTACACTTATCGGCGAAAACATATAGGACTTTACAGGAATTGCTAAAGTACCATCCAGAGCTTAAGCCTGAGAGTTCAACATTCTCAGCCGGAGTAAACTATAAGATGAGATCAATATCCACAGGCCTTGGTCATTTAGGCCTAAGAAAGCTGCAGAAGCATGAAAACCCACGTCTTGTTTATCTTGCACCTTTATTAACAAACTGGAGTGAATACTTAACTGGAGTAGATAAAGAGCCTCGTTATATTTACGATATGAAAGACCTGGAGAAGGAAACGAATGAAATTATTAGATATTGGAAAACCAGGTGGTATGTTGGTAGAATAAAGAAAAGTGATATTTTAAGAAGGTTAAAATCTAATCAGGGCCTGAAAATAAGCAATAACTTTCAGGCTGAGATTGATGAGTATTCTCATTCAGTCTCGGAACAGGATGATTCTCAACAGTTAGATTTATTTGGGGGCGAAAGTATGACAAACCAACAACCATTATCATGGGAAACCTTAGCGGAATTAAAGGATCAAAGGGCTAGCTTTGCAGAGAAATTAACATCTAATGAATTAGAAGCTTTGCATATACAGACAAAACTAGACACCGGTTTAACAAGACTTATAAATTCAAAAAAAAGAGTTTATCTTGTTGGAAGCCCAGGGGATGGAAAAACTCATATTATAAAAAAATATTTACCTTTCTTTCCGAGTGAAACATTTTACCATCTAGACGCTAGCGCAGTTAATGAAGAAAGCTTAATTGAGAACTTAAAACATGCCATAGAAAATGGAGTTCCGACTGTTATTGCAATAAATGAAGGTCCATTAAGAAAGCTTCTGAAAAAGCTACCTAAAGAAGAGCAATCAGAACTTAGGATCCAGTTAGATCGCCCCTTTCTATATGGTACAGACGATAATAAGGATTATAATGCGATAGTTATTAACCTTGGTTTACGGCAGGTGTTGGCTAAATCCTTATTAGAAGAAGCTTTAAATACAGTATTAAAAAAGGTTGACTATGAAAAAGCTCCCAAAATGGTGAGGTATAATGTGTCAATGCTAAGTAGGCAACGAGTTAGGGATAGGCTAATGGCTTTACTAGGCTATTTAACGAAAAGTGGAATTCACGTAACAATGCATATGCTGCTTGGCTTTTTATCATTTATTATAACGAATGGTGTCACAAAAACAGAGTTTTCGGAAAAAATAATGCCTTACTTTAATGCAGTCTTTGATCCACAAAACCCATTGTACTTTTATTTGAAATCCTTTGATCCAATTAAAATAACACATCCTCTGGTGGATATGTGGTTATTTGATGGGGAAGCCAGTCGCAAAATTGAATGGTTAGAAGATAAGTTTGAAATTTATAAACTTGATGAAATGGAATTTAATGATTTAAAACGAAAATATTTCTTTGAATCCGGGAATGGGCACGATCTTCTGAATATGTTACCTGAGGATTATCAAGACTTTTATTCCCTATTAGATGGTCCGATCTGTAGTAAAAGGGCTAAAGATAAAATAATTGAAGCTCTTTCTAGCTTCTTTGGACAACAAAATGAAGATGGAAAGTTAAAAGTATGGACAGGCCTTAAATACGAGTCAAAACGAGATCCATCAGTTTTTATTTCAAGTCAGTCAATTAATGAAGAGCAAATTGAAATATATATTCCGAAAATTAGAAAGCAAATAGAGAATCTTATCGAATATGAACCATCACACATAAGATTAATAGTAAAACCGAAAGTCGATGAACAAACTTCTATTGGTCTAGATGTAGACCTTGAACTATGGCTATCTCTTATGAAAATAAAAGGTGGTATTTCAAATCTATATCAAGATCCAGTTATTGTGAGGAGACTTACAACCTTTATGTCACAGTTGTCTTCTCAAATTAGTACAGGTAATAATAATTTTGTAAAAATAAATGTTCAGGATACTGAATCTGGTTCTAATTATGAAATAAACGTCTCCTATGAACAGGGACAGAAGGGGAAGTATTACTGGTGCTAAATTTTTTCGAATTTATTGCAATAGTTGCTAAGCGAGTTTGGGGATTTAACCCTAATCGTGATGTAAAACCTGTGCATTTTGCTAATGGGTTTTTTAGAAGTATCAGTGGAGGATCGAATAATATTGGTCTATTACAAAAAGCAGCAGCTGGATATCTAAAAGGTAGTACAGATGTTTCTAATAAGCAGTTTTTAGTGGATATTAGAGATTCTTTTATAAAAGAAGAAAATGATGAGACTGAATTACTAGAAAAGGTAGGGGATTTGCGCTCAGCACTTGATTTACTATTAAACCAAGATAAAGCGTTATTTGGGAATTTCACTCCAACTGCAACTCTGTCTCATTTCCTTCAGACATCCTCTGACCCTTCAGATAATGGTACAGGAAAGTTTATTGCAGAGGTTCTAACTGGAATTGAAGATGGAGAAGTTATTCGTTCGTTAAGAGAATCGTTGAAGGACAATAAAGATAATTTATTCCTATTAACAAGTCCGCTATTATTAAAAAAGGAAATGGGTGCTGAGCCCTTTGTTAGTGATCAAATAAATGCTATGTTACAGGAATCACCATATTTAAAATCAATTCAGTCAGCATTCTCTAATTTAATAACGTATAAAAACAGACTGGATAAAACTGTATTTTTACAAAGGATTGTTACATTAGGATGCTTTGCTATATATTTGCATCTTACCAATAGGAGTATGGATAAAGCAAACATAGAGCAAAAAGGTCTTGCACCTATCTTCCTTTCATCTGCCGAACCCTCAATGGAAATAAGAGAGGTAAGTCGTGCCTCTTTCTCTAGAGGAAGACAGCGGATTGAAATAGGTTACGAGGAAGGACTGTTACAAGAAATATACGATCGATGGGGTATTGTTTCATCAAAGGAAGAATATATTGAAATAATTAAATCCTTGCTTCCTAATTTGGACCCTACTCCAACACAAATGAATCAAGACACTTTAATTTGGCATAGATTTATTGACGACTTCGAAGGGAATTTACTTGGTACAAGTAATATTGAAGAGGCTTTTTCAAAAGCTTTTGTAAGAACTGCATTTTCCTTCTTTAATCAAGGGAAGTCAAATAAATCAAATCCTGAATCTCTTTGCTTATTTATTGGAAAAAACATAGGGCTAGTATATCCTCGTGAAAAGGGTAGAGGAGATAAGTATTATTTACCTGGTCCACGTTTTTTAGATACATTGGTTGTTTCATTATTAGGGCCAGATAAAGAAGTATCAATTGAGGAGTTTTGGGATAGAGCATGGAATTCCTATGGTATTATAGTTGGGGCTAGGGGGACTAAGGATACACAGATATTATCAAACTGGGGTATAAGACAGGTTTCACCGAAACAAGCTTCCCAAAATGCTAAAAAAATTAATTCTGAACTTGTAAGAATGGGATATGTAACTGAATACGCTGACGATATTGCCATGATTCGTGGTGGGGGTGTGTTAAATGAATAGAGATGAGTTAATTCTAAATGCCTTAAATGAATTGGTGATAGATAAAACTAGGAACGGTGCCTATGGTTTGGTAATTATAGGAGTCCCTGAAATTCCAATAAAAAAACTTCTATTTTCTTTTAATAACCCAGAAAATACCTATGTTAGCCTAATTGGTAGCACAGAGAATGAAGATTCATTAATTGAGTGGTGCAATGAATACGGCTGGGATGAATATAGGCTTGGATTTAATGCGACACATGCAGTAGATGTAAGAAATGAAGCACCAGATGACTCAATTAAACTGGCATTTGTTTGGGAGGAAGAAGAAAGATTACATTCACTGATTCAAAGAGGTTATCAGTATATTGGACCTACAGAATTAATTAAACAAATTTGTATATTTGGTGCAAATAATGCTCAAAATGACCCGCAAAAAAACCTGTGGAAATCCCTTTCATCAGACAGAGTTTCTGCTTACATTTCATTGGAAGGTATAACAGAGTACTACCTTAAGTTATTTGGGGATGAAAATGTTGAAAATGTAAATGAAACCGATAAACCAAGAAAATTTCTCACTCTTTTAAATTTATTACCTGATAAGGAACTGTTAACGAAAAAATACATTAATAAGTATGAAATAATTAATAGAATAATACAAAATGCTAAAATGGTGGAGCAAATTCAACGGGCTGATGAAGAGGACCGTCAGGATGCGATAAAAACAATTAAGCAAAACGCTGATAATCCTGAGAAAAAAAGTAAACTTCAGGTGATATATAATGCGTATCTCCGTTTAACCAGGAGCGATTATACTGCATTGTCAGAAATGGAATTATCTGATGCTATTTTCCTTTTATCTGGTAAGGGGAAGAGCCCTACTGCTGGTAATACAGGTACTCGAGGTGGAGAAAATTGTGGCGATGACCCTAACGGTGGCGGAGGATTCCCCCCAACTGGAAATGGGACTGGCGGAGACGGTGACGATGATGATTATACACCTGATGGTGAAGGTAATACGGGTAATGGTTCCAATGGGACAAGTCGAGATGTTAAACCGTTTAAAAGTTTATCAAACGCTGCGATTAAACTAATTTCGCAAAGCGAAGGTTCTGTTCTTAAGAAGCTCATAGATGAGGCTAGCAGATTATTAAGTGAAGGTCAATATGATAAAAAAGAAATAGTTATTAATCATGAAAGGTTAACGGTCCGGGTTAAATTTAATCCTGATCAATCAGCAGTTTCAATTAATAAAAATTTTGTACAGAATGGCCGAATGGGCGGGAAAATAAATGCTAAAGATATTAATTTTGATGTTATTTTAGATAATTTTGGTCGTTATATTGACAAATCGGAATACTTTGATGACGTTAATGTTAGAACACTTCTAGAATTTATGGGGAGAGCAAGAGATCTTTCATCAGATTTTAGTGGTGAAGAGCTTTTGAGGGAGTATATTAATTCTAGGGCAAACTTAATGGAATTTGCTGACTTGTTAGCAGTTTCCCCCCTTGCCTTGTTAATAGCATATGATGGTGCAAGGAAAGCAGCAGAAGAAAGCATAAGCAAATATCAGAATTTATTAGCTCATCTTGATGAACATTATGCAAAGCTGCACAGAGAAAGTCCAGAAGGTGCAGAATATATATATAAAGAAATTTTAGCCCTGGACACGATAAAAATTGTTTCCGAAAATGAAGTTTCTGTTTTACTTACAGGACTAAATCCTCTGGTTATTTGGAAGTATGTTGAACTTGCGAACTTAGTCTTAGAAGATGACTCTGATTTATCAACTAATGATATTGATCTATTGGAAGTAGATAATTTACCAGAGCCTTTGCTAGCAATATATTCTCCAGGCTTAAATAAAAATTATGAACAATTGGGTTTTTCAACGTGTATAGGATCGTTACCTTTATATCGATCAATTAGTGTAGAAATGTCTGATTTAAGTCAAAAAAGTATAGGTACCGCAGCTGTTAAATTAGCGAGTTTATATCCACCTATAAAGCAAAATTTAAGAATTTTATTGGTAAACCCTTTAACAACTATCCCTACCTCTAAAACTATCAAAGATCTTATTAGTGATAAATACGGCTTTAAAAAGGCTACATTAATTGTTGCTAAAACTGGAAAACAAAAAAGTGCTATAGAACTTCCATTCGATCCAGTTTTAAAAGAATTAGTTTACGAAAATAAAGCTGATATTGAGGTTTTACGTATTCGTAATAGTGACCAATTACAAAAGTATCTTTCTAAGAAGCCTGTTCATTTAATGGGGATATCAGGGGAAAAGACAAAGAATGTGAGCTTGATTGAAAGTGAAGGGACAAGGTTGCACCCATTAAGTGTGCCACATAAGATACATCCTGATCCACTGATGGGAACTATTACACTAAAACCCAGAAGTATCCAAAATAGTGAAGATGGTGTAAAACATCCCTTTGGTATTTATCACAAAATCGTTTCCGAGGTTACAGGAAATTATCATTCGGAATTTAGTATGCTAGAGGCAAGTGCTACTCCAATTAATGATGTCAATAGCCTATTACCATTTTCTCTATTTGTTATCACGATTGGACATGTACCAGAGATTATGGAAGAATCAGATTTAATTAGATTAACCCAGAATGTCGAACTTTCAGGTGATACGGTTTATACCTATCATAAGGATAGTATTATTAATGGTCTTAGTAAACATCTAAAACAATTCAATTATAAACCTACAACAGGTGGATTAATGACATTATTAAGACGTCTTCAGGCTGTTGGTGGTGAAGGGCTTTTTACAACTATTACAGAAAAAGGGAAAAATGGTTTTTCTGAAACTGCTTTGAAAGGTTTATTGGGCCTAGCAGTTGCTCTAAATTGGTATGTAAATCATTCTTTAGAAGAAAGAAGCATTGTTGTAAGCCTTGATAGTTATCTATCAAGGAGATGGTTACAAAAGAGAAAAGATAATAAAAGAAGTGACTTTTTAGGTATTCGTCAGTCTAAAGATGGCAGTTATTCTATCGATATCCTTGAAGTAAAGAGTTATGAAGCAACAAATGAAACAGACGTATTAGATAGCTATGCAGCAGAGCAACTAAAGTCTATTGCAAAAATAATTAATAATATGGTGAGCCATCAAGGGGATTTATTTACGGATAGAAGAAGAGAATTATTGAGACTTCAAATATTTAGAGAGGCTTTGCAGTTAGGCACAAAGCATGACCCAAACTGGATTAAAGCACTTAATTCAATAATTGATGGAACGCTACCAGTAAAAATTAACCTAGTTCTACTTGAGGTTGCATTTGATCAGAATATATATATAACTGAACAAACCTTTACTCCTGAAACCACTGGGGAAACATCGGAGGTTTACCAATTACCAATAATTCGTATTAGATTTGGAGAAGAGGAAATTCAAAAATACTTAGAAGGCTATGTTGAGAAAGTAACTGAGACTGAAGATTCATATCAAGATGATAATTTCGAAACTGAAGAACAACCAAATGAATCTTCAGTTGAATTTGAAGATAATCAAAACAATAACTCAGAGGATTCAACAGAAGATCTTGAATTTGAAAGGAATTCAAATAATGAGGACAACCTCGATTCAGATTTAAAGAAAGACGATAGTACTGATATTGGAATTAATAACCCTGAGGTCCGTTCTGAAATAGAGCTATTATTAGGTAAACAGGTAGGTTGGGATAAAAAAATCTATTGGGACCACAGAAGAAATATCGCTAATCCGCTCTCAAATCATAATATCATTATTACTGGAGATCCTGGGAAAGGGAAAACACAAACAATAAAGGGATTAATACATGAATTAAGATCTAATAATATTCCACTCTTAACATTTGATTTTAAAGATGATTATATCGATCCGGCTTTCCTTGAGAATGAGGGTATTGAAAAATTTGATGTTATGGTAGAGGGATTACCTTTTAATCCATTAGTTCCTTCAATTGATCCAGTTGAAAAAACATTCATAGCAATAACTCATATTGTTCATATAGAAGGGATATTAAAAAGAGTATATAATCTTGGTGTACAACAAGCTACCCAATTGAGGAATGCCCTAGTAGAGGCATTTAGAAGAAAGGGAATTCAACCTAACATCCCAACAAAAGAATCAGATGTTCATGAATACCCAACATTTCAAGAAGTGCAAGAAATCCTATATGAAGATGATAGAAGGAATTCTACATTAATTGGACGTCTTGATTTGCTTTTTCAAATCGGGATTTTCCCAAATAAACCCAAAATGAACTTTGATCAGTTTATGAAGGGGAGTTACATCTTAAGATTGTCTACACTTCCTGATCCCGATAATGAAATAAAAGCTGCAGTAGCTGAGATAATAATACTAGCAGTTCACAATTATTTAATCTCAAAGGAACATCCTCGGAAATTAACAAGAGCAATTGTGCTAGATGAGGCTCACAGGGTTAGCCAATCAAGAGCATTATTAGCGCTTATGAGAGAAGGTAGAGCTTTTGGAATTGGGATGCTTATTGCTACTCAATTTCCAACAGACATACCGCAGGATATCTATGGGTGTACAGAAACAAAGCTATTTCTTGGCAATGATGATTTTAACCATGCTGAGGCTGCTGCTAAAAAACTTGAAGGCGGCTCCTCAAGAAATAATATTAATGCATTAGCAGAACAAGTACGTAATATGAAACAATTTCGTTCAATTTTAAGGAACTCTCAGTACCCTAATATATTTGTTGATTTAATTCCATATTATAAAAGGCTATAGAAGAGAGATAATAATGAAATTTACCAAAAATAAAGCCCTACCAAATCAAATTAAGGTGAGGGCTTTATTCTTGATATAAAGGGGGGCTTGAAGCGAATGTATTTGGAAACAATAAGAGGAATTTTTGTATCAGAATATAAAAATAGATTTTTATGTAATGTCCTAATAGATAATGAAATGGTTGAATGTTATGTTCCTAGTTCCTCGAGAATTCAAAATTACCTTGATTTAAAGGATTGTGAGGTATTGTTAACGAAGAACAAATCCTCAAAAAGTAGGACCAGCCTTTCCTTATTTGCAGTTAATATTCAACAAAGCTTTGTCATTTTAAATTTAAATAAGGTTAATTCTATTATAGAAGAATTAATTAATCGAAGGGAAATATATAAGGATAACATTTTTAATGTTTGTAGAGAAAAAGTCTTAGAGAATAAATATAAATCTGATCTATATTTGGTAGATACAGAGGGAAATACGGAAATAATAATCGAGGCTAAAGGAATAATATCAGATCAAAGAGATGTATATTTTCCCCAGGTTAATTCCGAACGTTCATTAGAACAGCTTATTAAAATTAACGAATTATTACTAGATGGAAAGAAAGTTCATTATTACTTTGTATCTTTAAGTCCGTTCACTAAAAAAATTCATTTGAAGGAGGATTCAGATTATACAATGTTATTAAAAAAGTGTATAGTGCACGGGCTGGAAATAAAACCCCTTAGAATACTTTATGATGGGCGCTCCATACAGCATGATGAAGAAATAAAGATTGCCTACTAAGATATTTCTAATAAAACTTGTTAAACTGAATGATTTATTTATCCCTAATCCGTTTAAGGATTAGGGGATTTTTTATGTGAAGGAAAGAAAAAATAATGAATATTTTCGAAGAGCAATTAGATATTTGAACAGAAGCAAAGAAAAACGTCTTGCAAAAAGAGTAAATATTGTCGTCAATTTAAAAGTTGTAAAGGAAACTAATAGTAAAAATGTAAAATATCAAGAAGATACTTACAAGCTATTAAAACAGTTCTTAGTAGAAGTTGACCTTGAGTATTCTTAAGTTTTATGTGTAGACATTAAGAACCAACCACCGGTCATTAATGTATGTCATATGGGTAAGTTTAAACGATAGTATTGTTCACTTTAGGGAGGTTCTATTACCTGTGATTCTATCAAACTCAGCCTCGATAACTGTAATATCATCCAATGATGATCCAACGCTAAGAAAAAAGACATTTAAGTCACAAAAAGGATACCTGCTGAAGGTGATAGGGTTATGGAAAGTTATATTTTAACACAGTGAAACTATTATAGATAAAAGGAAAATCAACTTCCAATCAACAAAACTTTACCAAGATGAGATTGATGAAAAACCTATCCCGAGATTAGGTTATTTTAAAAAGAGAATGATTGGATTTCGGTTATGGTCGTTAATTCTGCAACTAATGTAAGAGAATATATTAATTCATTAAAGCCTATAGTAAATGAATTTTTGTTATAGCTTGAACTCATATAATTGAAGTTTATGGAGGTAATAACATGTGCTGCCTAATTTTTATTGAAAAACTGTAAAAGAGTTTTTGGGATACACTAAAAACAAGAGATGGGAGGCAATTGATGAGCGGGTGAGGGAAGGAACGGAGATTGAGTTTTGCGCGAAGGCGATAAAAGAAGAAAATAAGGATCATCGAGATATTCAGGTGGTTTTACCGGATGTCACGTTTGACCGTCGGATGGAAATTGATCTTGGCGGGGTTACTTGTGTCGTGCAGCATGTTGGAGGCGATCATGCTGCTGATTCCGTGATCGTGTATGTGAAAGAAGAGAAAATTCTTTTCCTAGGTGATTGCATTTATCCGAAAATGTATGCCGAAAAAGTTCATTATACGGTGAAAGAAATATTGCGTCTTTTAGATGAGTTAGATGATTTTGATGCCGATACGTATATTCCTTCACATCAAAGACCGTGGACAAAAGAGGAGTACCGTCAGGAAACAGACAAACTTCGGATGATAGCGAAATTCACTGATCAATGTGGTGGAGATAAGCAGAAAATCACGAAAGAATATCAAAATGACGTGAACAGAGAACTGAAAGAAGATGAATTAGAAACCATTGCTTACTTTGTAAATGGGTATTAAATAATAACTAAAAAAAGTCTCATTTGAGTGATTTCCCTCAAACGAGACTTTTTTTGCATCACGTATTGTGACAGACTTATTTTTAGCATTAATAATAAAAAAATCCCAAGTAGGCTTGAGTGTTTTCTGATACAATTTTTTATCAAGTCTTCCTTTACTAGAGAGGTAACTTACAGATGGACAAAATAACTGACCCTTACGACACTTTCAAAACCAAAATATCCAAGTATCCAATCGAACAAAATCATTGGCAAGCCTTCAAAGATGGAACAATGATTAAACAATTAAAAGCAGGTACACGCATAATCAAGGCTGGCGATCCAGTGAAGCATGCTTATTTCTGCATAACGGGGTTCTTCCGTCTCTTCTATTTGTTACCGGATGGAAGGGAGTACAATGTGGCTTTTACGTTGGAAGATGATTTTGCTACTTCTTATGCAAGTATGATCAACGGGAAGCCTTCTCCTTATTCGATTGAAGCGATGGAGGATTCTATCGTGATTGAAATTCCTTATGATCTGCTTCAAATGTTGATGGACAGAAGTCATATGTGGGAGCGGTTTGTTCGGGTTAGTGTAGAAAGGCTGTATACGAGAAAGGAAGAGCGTGAGAGGGAACTGCTATATTTGCCAGCCATTGAGCGATATCAGGCGTTTTTATTGAAATATCCCGGGTTACATCAACGTATCGCTCAATATCATATTGCCTCATATATCGGTATTTCTCCGATTTCGCTGAGCAGGCTGCTCCATACTGCTGAACATTAACCTATGTTAATGCACATTCTCTAGATCTGACGTACAATCATCACATCATAGAAGAATCGGGGGTATGATGATGAAATATATGATGGTTGTTTTATTAGAGTTCTATCCATCTTGGCTTGCTTTACCACGAGAGGAGCGAAGAACCCATGCGGCTTCGCTGCAAGAGTTGATGCAGAAATATGAGGAACATGTGACGGTGCGCTTTTTTGATGCTGAAGCTCTTCCAGGTAAGGATTACACAGATTTTGTGATGTGTGAAACGGATGACCTGAAATTCTATCATTTTATGTGGGAAGAGATTAGAGATTCTATTCCGTACACAAGTGGTTATGTCAAAATTAAAGAGGTTATCATGGGAATGGAAGATGCTTTTCAAACATATGAACAAGAATCTCTGAAAATGGATCAGTAATCGAAAACCACCTGATAGCAGGTGGTTTTTTGTACATTCTATTTTTTGGTATAATCAGGGGTAAGGGAAGAACGGATAATTTTTGAACTTAATCGGAGGTACATATGAAGCAGCTTTATATGAAGCAGAAAGTATTTAGTCTGAGCGGCAGGTTTACGGTAAAGGATCAGCAGGAGAACGATGTGTATGTGGTCGAAGGCAGCTTTATGAAGATGCCGAAGACGTTTACCATTTTGAATACAGAACGAGATGAAATCGCTGTGATTACGAAGAAAATGTTTACCTTTTTACCGAAGTTTTTAGTAGAAGTTGATGGTCAAGAGATATTGACGATTAAAAAGGAGTTTACGTTTTTTAAAGCAAAATATTCAATTGATGCTGCTGGGATTGAAGTACAAGGTAACTGGTGGGATATGAATTTCCAAGTACTGCAGAATGGTGAAGTGATCGGTCAGGTGAAGAAGGAATGGTTTACTTGGGGTGACAGCTATAAGGTTGATATTTTGAAAGAAGAAATGGAGCCTGTGATGATTGCGCTCGTTGTTGCGATTGATTGTGTGAAAGCTGATGAAGCAGCGTCTAGATCTTCGTCGTCAGCAACGACGAATTAGACTCTTAAAGTATAATGAAATGAAGAAGAGTGGTAGGACTTTACTCTTCTTCATTAATAAGTAGAACGAATCATATTTCCTTACTTTTCAATGGGATATTTCTCTCCATTTTTTATTAATTTTTCTTCAATTATTTCTTTCACATTTAGATGAAGATCTGAGCAAAGCATTAGTGAATATATTAAGATATCGGCTATTTCCTCTCGGATGTTTTCTTCGTTCGCCTCAAGAGCTTCTTCATTACTTTTCCATTGGAAGTCTTCAAGCAGTTCAGCTGCTTCTATCGAAATTGAGATGGCCAAGTCTTTTGGGTTATGGTATTGTCTCCAGTTTCGATCATCTCTAAATTGGTTAATTGAATGTATTACATCTTTGATCTCAGTCATATTTGCCTCCCCCTTTTATCTCTTGTAATTTCCTTCTCAATTTTTCATCTGTTGCATAAATATACAGCCCGTGAATGCCTCGCTTCATCAGAACGTTAATCGAGTTTAGTATAATCTTTTCTTTTGCCTGTTTGATTTCCTCTGGAGACATGTCACTTCTTGATGTGAATGCACCTGTATCTTTATAATTTGACGTGTCAATGAGAAGTTCATCCTTTTCTTCATCATAGCTGATAGAAGGGCCAAGTATGACGCCGACATAATTTAAATCAAATCCTTGCACCGTATAGATTGAGCCCACCTCTCTAACTGAATCTGCATGTTCAGCCCATGTCCATTTATCATTTGTAAAATTCCAGGGCATATTGATACCGTCTTCATCTACGATATAGGCAGCTCCATCTTTTTTATGTAAAAAGTCAAAGGTAGATACAATGCGGGATAGGCCTACTTCATTATCTTTTTCTTGAATGGCAGTTTTAAATTGATGAGGATTCTCAAAAATTTTGAGTTCGAAAGATTCCTGTTTTTTAGGCAGAGTTAATAATCGTTTTGAGACAAACTGGTCAATCCATTTCAACGTATCAGTATCAGCATGCATACGCATCTGTTCTGTAAGTTTCACAGTCTTGGCATGGTATCTGTTTGTTATTTCCTCGAGTAATTTTTCATTCCAGTAGCTTTTAATTTTGAGTACCTGCTTTGGATCAAAAATGACAATGGTGATTTTACTTCGTTTGATAATCTCCTCTAGTTGGTTTTGGTAATGGAAGTTATTGTATTTATCATCTTTTGTTAATAAAAGGTGGGCTTCATCAATTAACACGATATCAGCCATATCACCTGACTTTGTCATCTGATTGATAAACGAGGTTGGTCTCATGATTTGTTTCTTCTTCAGATTTGGCAGACTCTTGGCGATGTTTTGATATGTTTTAAGCATCTCTGCATGATTTACAAGTAAATAATTGTTCTTTTTGTTTAAGACAGATTCCATATCATTTGATAAATCTTGAATTGTATTAAAGAGGGAACTCAGTAAAACACTTTTCCCAGTTCCTGCATCACCCTCTATCGAAATAACATGATGCCCTGACTGTTTGATATGCTCTTTACAAAAAGACAAAATTTCATTCTTAATTTCTACTTGTTGGGATGACAATTCCTTATAAGGAGAAAGCTTATAAATGTCTCTATTTCTTAATGTTTCAATTGAGTTAGTGACGATTTTTTCTTGTTGAAGCTGCTTCCACACCTCTTCAAAGACATCTTCATTGTAAAAGTCTTTCTGATAATAATGGTGCATCTCCCTCGATCGTGTTTGGCTAACATTTTTTAATTGAAAACGATTTTCTGCAATAAAGTAGTTTATGAGATTTGTCTCAATATTATAAGAGGCAGATTGATGAAAGCGTTCATGTCCGATCAGAATGGTTTTGGTTAGTTTATTCTTGTTCTGGTCTTTCAAATGATCTTTCAAACGTCTGCTAGCTTGAACTGACTGACCAATATAAGCAGATGGTTTCTTCTTTTCATCATAAAGAATATAGACAATAGGTTGATTATGAAATACGGTTGTTCGTAAAGAAAGAATTTGATCTGTCATAAAATCGCGTTTTTCAATAATAAGTTCACTCATTTAGCAAGCCCCTGTAGTCTTTTTGCCTATTATCGTATCATAAATTTAGCAAAATATCTCAGTGGTTATAGGTGAATATTGAATCTTGAGATAAATTAGACATGTTGAGTTATTTTTCGATTTAAAATATGAAGATACGAGGTGACCAAACTGATCACATTCCAATACAAAGTATTTCTAACAGTCGTCGAGTGCGGCAGTTTTACAAAAGCCGGGGAGAAGCTTGGACTAACGCAGTCTGGAGTCAGTCATAATATTGCAAAGCTTGAGTCAGAGTTAGGGGTTGTGCTGCTTCGGCGAAATCGAAACGGGTTGTCGTTAACGGATGCAGGTGAGCGGGTGATGCCGCATATTCGGCAAATCATTCATCATGCGTCATTGCTTGAGCAGGAGGCGGCGTTGATTCAAGGGATAGAAGTGGGGAGTATCAAGATCGGAACGTTCTCTAGTTTTTCTTCAAAAATGCTTCCGCAGCTGATTCACCGTTTTACCAAAGGGTATCCCAATATCCAGGTAGAGTTATATGAAGGTGGTTATGAGGAGATTGAGGAATGGATTGCGTCTGGCACGGTTGATGTCGGTTTTTTAACGCAGCCATCAAGAGAATTTGAAACTGTTCCACTTTTCCAAGATGAATTGGTGGTGCTCATGCAAGAGGATCATCGCTTCCATACGAAGAAAGTGATAGAAGTTGACTCGTTACATGATGAATCATTCATTATGCCAAAAGCGGGCTGTGATCTGCTCATTAAGAAATTATTAAAAGAAAGAGGCGTGAAGCCTCAAGTTTTGTTTGAAATTGGAGACAACAATACGCTCATTTCTATGGTTCAAGAAGGGCTCGGAGTGACCATCATTCCGACATTAATTTTGCCGCCGCAGATGTCTCATACGAAAGTCATTCCACTTGAGACAAGCGTCTATCGTGAGATCAACTTGGCGTTCAAATCATTCAAAGCAGCATCCCCATCGGCTAAAAGATGGATCGAAGCGGTCAAAGATCATTTTAAGTAAAATCAGCTTGAACGAGATGCCTCCCATTCAAGCTGATGGTTTATAAAGTCAACGCGCCGCGAATAGTGATAACCGCCGCGCCTGCCACTTTGATCACAGGCTTTGATTCATTCGGAATGACCGTGATACGAAGTATGCCAGGTCTGCCGATGGCATCCCCTTGGGCAATGTTCAGATGAGTGATTTCTTGCTGAGAAATGATACCCTCTAAATAAAAATAGCCAGCCAATGCTCCGTTTGCTGCCCCCGTCACCGGATCTTCGGGTATACCGATCCCAGGTGCAAAATCCCTCGTGTAAAGATCAACCTCTTTTGTGGTGTGAAATGAATAAAGGTGAGTCGTCGTGATATTTTGTTCTTTATTCATTTTCCCTAAAGCGGCTAAGTTCGGTGCCGCTTGGTCAATGTCCTGTTGGTGCTTCATCGGAACGAGAAGATGCCAGTTTCCGGTGTTTGCTAATTTGATAGGATAAGATGGATCAATGCGGTCACTGCTGACACCAAGCATGTCACTCAGCTCTTCTAAATCGATGACAAAATCTCGCGTCTTCGGTGTCACCTGCGTCATTTCTACATCAACGACCTTGTCATTTTCTTCGTGCCATACAACAGGAACATTGCCAATCTTCGTTTCTAACACGACCCCTGTTTTATCTTTTGCCAGCCCAAGCTCCGTCGCCAAAAGCCAAGTCAATCCAACAGTCGCATGCCCGCAGAAATTAACCTCTTCCGTCGGTGTGAAGTATTTGACCCGATAATCAGCTTCTTTATCATGTGCAGGCAGCAAGAAGACAGATTCCGGTAAATTCAACTCCTTGGCGATATTCTGCATCTCATCCTCCGTTAAAAGATCACCATCCAACACGACCCCAGCAGCATTTCCTCCAAATTTCTCAGTTGTAAATGCATCGACATGGTACACCCTAATGTCTCTCATATAATGAAGCCTCCTGTACATTCTTGTTACGTTTATCATAAGTTTGTTCAATGCATTCGTAAAATGAATCTTTTTGATACTTTAAATCGGAAGTTTTCATGTAAGAGTTTGAAATTCACAGTATCTATTAAAATAGTAATTAGATAAGTCTTTAGTCACGATATTAACTCTTGTTCCTACTTTGGATAAAATGTATAATATTTGTATATTAAAACATTAATAGGAAAAGAGGATAACTTTATGAAAATAGTCCTGAAAATAGTAGCTTCTATTCTCTGTATGATGATGTTAACTTTCAATATACAGGAAAATGTAAGTGCCGCAGAGGGTGGAACGAAAACAACGATTGATCGTTATCAATATGGTGATAATTATCTAACAGGTAAAACAGCGCCAAACGCAATCGTTGCATTCGTAGATTGGGGTGTTCCGAGTAACTGGAAATCTAAATATATGCACTACGCAAAAGCAGATAGTAACGGAAACTTTAAGTTGTTTTCTTGGAACATTAGTTCAGGCCAAACGGTGGAGTTAGATACGTATGACCAAAATGGGACAAAGCTTTCTTCAAACAAAGTGTATGTTTTCAAGGAATCTTTTACCTCATTAGATCCGATATATGATACTTCTCAGGAGCTAACTGGGAAAACGGTGAAGAACACAAAAGTAGAGGTCATGAAAGATGGCAAAGTGATTGCTTCAGGCATATTCAATGATGCCATTCATTTAAAGCTACCTGTCCTAAATGCAGGCACATTCCTAACAGTGAAAATGACGACTGGAAGCAATATCGACGTTTACAAAAAAATTGTTAATCCTAAGAAAATCTCACTTATTCCTACGACAAAATGGTCTAAATCAGTGAAAGGCCAAACGGGAATTCCTTATGCAAAGATCGTCTTTAAAAATCAAAAATCAAGTGACATCATTCAATCTATGACTGCAGATGGTGATGGCAACTTTGAATTGAGTGTGGACAAAAACACAATAAAAGCATTAGATCAAAGTGAATTTCAAGTGATGGAACCCTCTTATGATAATGCTTTGCATGAGGCCACTTTCCGACTTAGATCAACGGCCCCAACTATTGATCCATTTACTCAGCTTTCAACTTCAGTGGGTGGAACCGCAACTCCTAAAAGTATGATCAATATTTTAGATGGAGAAGGCAGAGTCATTGGGGAAGGTCAGGCAGACTCTAATGGCGTCTATGATGTTCCTGTTTCAAAATTAATCGGTGGTGACTTAATTACAGTCAAGTCGTTCATTGCAGATAACCCAAATGAAACGGATCAATCTCAGGAAGATGTACAGAAAGTTTTTGTGGAAGAAATCGATGATTCAAGTGATACCATTAATGGCATTAGTACGTTTGGTGATCAAGCTGTTGTAGAGGTGCAAACTGATTCAACGAATAACACAATAAGAGCGATGTCGAAACTCAGCTCAAGCATAACGAAAAAGAAATATGGACCGTTTGCCATTACGCCAGGAAAAAACTTCAAATTAAAAACAGGGAAATTAACGGAAGGATCTAAAGTGACCATCACGTTGCAAAGTGGAAAGAGAAAGGTTGCCCTGCCAGCTGTTACTGTTAAAAAAGTCGTCACATCTCCACTTCTATCATCTCAAGTGAAAGTGACAAACAACAAAGGAAAAAACGATACGGTGACGATAAAAGGAATCAAAAAACAATCCGTCATTAAAATCTTTAAACAAGCTTCTGGTGTAAAAGCAATTGCTCAACAAACTGCATCTAGCTCGAACATGACGATTTCCTTGAAACAATTAGGACAAACAAATGGAACACTTTATATCAGTATGAAAGAGCCTGGTTTAAAAGAGAGCAAACGAGTATCCATTCGTTATCAGGGTGAAAAATCGGATGCTTTAAAAGCCAATCAAGTCAAAATCAATAATCTTAAAAATAAAAAAGACGTCATTACAGTGAGTAAGATCAAGAAAAAAGATGTCATTAAAGTTTACTCAACAAATGGAAAACTACTTGCCACATCAAAACCAGCGAACAGTTCATCTATCAAATTGTACGTTAAACAAGTAGGGACCAAGAGCGGCAAAGTGTTTGTGACGCGTAGTGAAGATAAGATGCTGGAAAGCGGAAAGCAAGCCATTTCTTTTAAAGGCGAACCATCTACTTCGCTAAAAAGCAATCAAATCACAATCGTGAACAACAAGAAGAAAAAAGACGTTGTCACGATCAGTCAATTAGCGAAACAAGATGTTGTCAAAATCTATCATTCATCAGGGAAGCTGATTGGAAAATCAACGGCTTCTAAAGGCAAGGTTGTGAAAGTCACTTTTAAACAACTAGGTGCCAAGGGTGGAAAGCTTTACTTCACCGTCACTGGGAAAGGCATGTCGGAAAGTAATAAGACAATAAAGAAGTTTCAGGCTGAAAAGTAGAGTGTTCAATCGCCATTCATTTAGGGTGGCGATTTTTTAAATAGCTAAATGATACAAATTTCATTGATAGGAGCGTGATTTTTTGAAAAAAATAAAGATTATCATTTCAATGGCTGTCATCTTTTTGTGCAGTATGTGGTCTACTACTGTTCAGGCTCAATCAGGATACTTCAACACGTATACAACGTATTCTGCAATGTCTGGTTCTGGATTTTACACTTCTATGCAAGGGATGGCTGTAGATCGTAATAATAATACGATTTATTCTGCAAAAATAAATACGTCAAACCATCTGACGCAATTGTACGCGATAAAAATGAACACCTCGTCTAGCAAAAGAACTGTTAAGCTCCTTAAAAACTCTGACACCAATAGTACTAGCAATGATTTAGGACATGCGAATGACCTAGCTGTGAAAGCTCAAAAAGGTGATGAACAAGTTAGCTTGTATGTAGCGCCGATGACCGATGGTGTAAAGTATGTAAAAAAGATAGTGAAGTTAAGTGTGAACACGAAGAAAAATACGTACAAAGTGGCTAAATCCTATGTTCTGCAGTACCAAGGGACGAATTTATCAATTAGCGGCATCACATATTCTGTTGGAACCGATAAGTTTATTGTAAGGTCTGGCAATCGCTTTTTTATTGGGAATTTCAATGACAAGAAAGGGCAGTTTGAATATGAGGCAACATTTGCATTAAATTATACAAAAGCTGTTGTAAACCAATCAGTGGTCGATGTGTCCAAATACATTCTTCAAGGAATCTCATTCTACCAAGGAACATTATATGTACCTTTATCTAAACCGGCTACTAACGGAGGAGCTTCTAATGTGAGTGTTATTCTCACATATCCGCTAAATATTAATCAAATGATCAAAGAGCAAAAGGAGACACCTACAAAGGATTTTTCAAAAGAATTGTTTACGAGAAAAGACCTTTCATTCCGAATTACGAGCAGTGCATTTACTCTTTTTGAAATAGAAGCTGTTGATTTTGATGACGGAACGTTATATTTTAATACGAATCGTGAGAAAAAAGGAACGCAAGAAGATATGATAGCAACGTTTAATGACTATAACTATTACAAATAATATGTCCACTTTAAAAGACCCCTCAGCTATGAGGGGTCTTTTCCATCACCCATAATAATTATTCGCCTGAATAAAAAATTGGGATTGCATGTAGTTATATGTGATTTTCGAGAAATCGAAAGGCTGGCCGTTTGTGAGATGAAAGACGGTTTCGACGCGGAGAGCGGGATCGTCTTGTTTGAGGCCGAGGTGTTTTGCTTCGGTTTCATTCAGTTTGCCCACTTGTAAGTACATATCGGAAAAGCCGACTTTGAGCCCAAGGCCTTCACTGATGAATTTAAAAACAGAATCGGCGGCAATTTCTGTGTTGAGATAGGGAATGATGGTTTTTCTGTAATAGGATTCTTCTAGACATAAGGTTTGTCCATTGATGTAACGGATGCGTTTGAGGTAAAAAACATCCTCATCTTGTTCAATATTCAAATTAAGCGCTGCTTCTTCAGGCGGTTTGATGGTGTCTAGCATTAAAACCTCTGAAGTCAGTTGAAATTCCTCTAAATCTTTTTTAAACCCTTGATTGGATAAAAGGCTGATGTAGCCCTTGCGTCTGTGTCTTCGAACAAAGATGCCGCTGCCCCTCACTTGATAGATAATTCCTTTTCTTTCGAGTAGGTCTAATGATTTGATAATGGTGCTTTTGCTCACAGCAAATTGGCTCATGAGGGTTTCAAGTACAGGAAGCTTGTCCCCTTGCTGCAGCTCATGGGTGACAATATATTTTTCAATATCGCTCGCAATTTGTTGATACTTTAACATAGCCATTCCTCTTTGTTTTCACGATTTATTGTCTTTGATTATAGCACATACCGATTTTTCTTTGATATGTTAATTGAAATGATATATGTATTGATAAATTGTACCGGTATAATTATAATGTGCATATACTAGTAGTGATAAAGGGGGGGTTTATATGTCAAAAGTGAGGGATTATCAAAAGCTTGCAGAAGACATCTTAGAGGCAGTTGGCGGAGAAGAAAATGTGGTGAGTGCCGCAAGATGCGCCACGCGGCTGCGTTTGGTACTAAAACGTTCAAATCCTAAGGCCAAGGAAGCTGTCAACGCGATGCCCGGCGTTATTACCGTGGTGGAAAACGGCGGTCAATTTCAGGTCGTCATCGGCCAGCATGTTGGTGAGGTATACGAGCATTTTTCAAGCCTCGTTCAGCTTGAAACGTCGAGTGATGACCAGCCTAATGAAAACAAAGGAACGATACTGAACCGTGTCATCGCGACCATGTCAGCTGTGTTTGCGCCTTTTGTGTATATTTTGGCCGCAGCTGGTATTTTGCAAGGTGCCCTTATCCTCATTAATCTGTTATTTCCAAGCTTTTCGAAAACGGGAACGTATGAAGTCTTTAGCTTTATTTCCTGGGCGCCGTTTACGTTTTTGCCAATCTTTATTGCCATCACAGCAGCCAAGCATTTTAAAACGAATATGTATATCGCCGTAGCGTGTACAGCAGCGCTTGTTAGTCCGGCTTGGACAGAAATTGCTGGACGTGTAGCTTCAGGTGAAGGCGTTACCTTTTTAGGGATTGCGTTATCTGAAACTGTTTATACGTCATCCGTTTTGCCTCCGCTGTTCTTAGTGTGGATTCTTTCATATGTAGAGAGATTTTTAAACAAACGGATTCACGAGGTTGTCAAACCGTTATTTGTGCCATTTCTCTGTATGGTCGTCATGGTTCCGTTAACCATTCTAATAATTGGTCCACTGTCAACAGCAGGTGCAAATGGGATTGCTAACGGATACAATATCTTGGCAGAAAATGTACCAGCTTTAGCAGGCGCCATTATCGGTGGATTCTGGCAAGTGCTTGTCATTTTCGGCGTTCACTGGGGCATCACGCCAATGGTGCTCGCCAACTTTGAACAGTACGGAAGGGATTCCTTCCAGGCATATCAAACCATCGCTGTTATCGCTCAGGTCGGCGCAGTGTTAGGGGTTATTTTAAAAGCAAGAAACCGCGAAACTCGGAAAGTCGGAGTGTCAGCTGGAATCACGGGACTCTTCGGAATCACCGAGCCAGCGATTTACGGTGTTACCTTACGTTTTAAAAAGCCGTTTATTTTCGGATGTATTTCTGGAGCAGCCGGTGCCATCGTTGCCAGCTTCTTCACACCTTATTACTTTGCGTATGCAGGTTTGCCTGGTCCACTGACAATTGTGAACGGAATTAGTGCAGATTATCCAACATCGATCATCGGTATCTTAATTGGTGTTGCAATTGCGCTGATTTTACCAGTTGTGCTCATTCAAATGTTTGGTTATGGGGAAGATACAGTAGAACAGACGGCTGGTGCAACACCTGTCAAAGATCAAGATGAAGATGAAGAAAATAAGAATGCTTCGTTGAACAATGAAGAAACAATCACTGCACCACTTGCTGGAAAAGTACTCGCATTATCTGAAGTACCGGATGCCGTATTTAGCTCTGGGGCGATGGGCAAAGGGTTTGCGATTGAACCGACAGATAATAAGCTGTATGCACCGTTTGACGGCAGCGTCGTCATGCTTGCACCAACAAAGCATGCCATTGGACTTCGTTCAGAATTTGGTGTGGAGTTACTTGTTCACGTAGGAATTGATACTGTTTCTCTAGATGGCTCAGCGTTTACACTCAAGATCAAAGAAGGTGACAAGGTGAAGAAGGGTGACTTGTTGATGACATTTGATCAAGAAGCCATTGAAAGCAAAGGATTAAAAACAGTCACACCGGTCATCATCACCAATACACAAGCGTACGAAGATGTGATCGTAGAAGAACTATCGACATGTCAGCCAACGGACGTCATGATCACAATTGTGAAATAGGAGGAATATATAATGACATTACCAAAAGATTTTCTATGGGGCGGAGCATTAGCTGCACATCAATTCGAAGGTGGATGGAATGAAGCAGGAAAAGGCCCAAGTGTTGTGGATGTAATGACAGCTGGTGCCCACGGAGTACCGAGACAAATTACGGAGTCGATAGAAGACAGCAAATTTTATCCGAATCATGAAGCAATCGATTTCTACCATCGTTACAAGGAAGATATCGCGATGTTTGCCGAAATGGGGTTAAAATGCCTTCGTACATCCATCGGCTGGAGCCGAATTTTCCCAAAGGGAGATGAAGCAGAACCGAATGAAGCTGGTTTACAATTCTATGATGATGTATTTGATGAACTGCTCAAGCATGGCATCGAGCCTGTGATTACACTGTCTCACTTTGAGATGCCGCTTCATTTGGCAAGAGAATACGGCGGATTCCGAAGCCGAAAAGTCGCTGAATACTTCGCGAAATTCGCTGAAGTGTGCTTCAATCGTTACAAGGACAAAGTCACATACTGGATGACATTTAATGAAATCAATAACAAAATGGATGTCAACAACCCGCTGTTCCTATGGACAAACTCAGGGGTATCAGTCAAAGAAGGCGAAAATGCCAAAGAAATCATGTATCAAGCAGGACATCATGAATTACTAGCAAGTGCATGGGCAGTAGCAAAAGGCAAAGAAATCAATCCTGCTTTTCAAATTGGTGCAATGGTATCTCACGTACCAATCTATCCGTATTCCTCAAATCCAGAGGATGTCATGCTTGCTGAAGAATATATGAGACAACGCTATTTCTTCCCTGATGTACAAGTTAGGGGCTACTATCCGAGCTATGCACTTAAAGAATTCGAACGCGAAGGCTATCATATTCCGTTTGAAGAAGGCGATGAAGAAAGCTTAAGAAAAGGAAAAGTAGATTATCTTGGTTTTAGCTACTACATGTCGACAACAGTTAAAAGTGATGCAGTGTCTGATAACGACGGAGACATTGTCAACGGAGCCCTTCCGCATGGTGTAGACAATCCTTATATCAAATCAAGTGACTGGGGCTGGTCCATTGACCCGACTGGCTTAAGATATACGTTGAATCGTTTTTACGATCGTTATCAAATCCCGCTCTTCATCGTTGAAAATGGGTTTGGTGCTATAGATCAAGTGGAGGAAGACGGTTCCATTCATGACCCAGAACGAATTCAATATCTCGCTTCTCATATCGAAGCACTGAAAAAAGCCATCGAATACGACGGTGTTGACCTGATTGGCTACACACCTTGGGGGATCATTGACATCGTGTCATTCACAACAGGCGAAATGAAAAAACGCTACGGCATGATCTACGTTGACCGCGACAACGAAGGCAACGGCTCAATGAAGCGCCTTAAAAAAGATTCGTTTACTTGGTACCAAAACGTCATTGCCACGAATGGTGAAGAAGTGTAATAAAGGAAAAAATAGAAGCCCGGATGAGCGTGGTATATGCTTGTTCGGGTTTTTCATCGTTTAAGTTTTATTAGTGCCTGAATACAAAGAAAAAAGAGAGTAATGGCCACAAAATAGTTCGTTGGATTGTGAAAGACCTTGATGTTCAAGGATATTTGAAGAAGGATCCAAAGGCCGAATATCACCATAATTGCAGGAATGATTCTTTTATACACATTGTTTCGAGAGTGGTTTGTTTTTAGGTATCGCAGCAGAGGTTGAAAAGAGATAAAGATATGAATAGGTTTCATTACATGATTTGGTATAATTGATCTATAAAAACGTTAAATGGTAGATGAAGAATAGGAGTTGTTGTAATGAATCACACTCTGCAAATGGGAGCCAATACCGTACTAAACTCTCCAAAGGGACAGGTATCCATCAGCTATGAAGTGTCATCTGAAATTGATATTTCTTTAACGGCGTTTCTTTTAACAGATTCGGATCAGGTTGAAGGAGATCATGGCATTATTTTTTACAATCAACCAGAGAGTGCCTCAGGTGCAGCGGCACTTTTACCAGCAGAGGTATCAGGTCAATTGAAAAGGCATCAACTAAATTTTGATATGAGCAAAGTGCCTTCTGGAATCACAAAGATGGCTATTACATTAACAGAAGATCAAGGAATGGGCTTTTCTCAAGTGAAGCATTTGCAAGCAGAAATTCGAACAGGTGACGAGGTGTTTTATCTAACACCAGTAAACTTTACAAATGAAAAGGGCATTGTCGTAGTAGAGCTATATATAAGAAATGGTGACACGAAAGCACGCTCAATCTGGCGTGGCTTCGATTCTGGACTGGAAGGGCTATGCAAGCTTTATGGTGTGGAGGTTGAACCTGATGAACAGGATATTTCTACACCTCAAATGGCTCCTGAAAAACAACCAATTGATGGCCCTGCTCAAACGAAGACAACGGCTAAAGAGAAAGTTGTTGCACCTATCAGTTTAGAAAAAGTTCAAGGTAAAATTAGTCTAGACAAAGGTCATAAACCGATCATAATAGAGAAAACGCCTGAGATCACAGCGACAGTATCTTGGGAATCCGGCACCGATTATGATATTTATGCATTGGTCTACACAAAGTCAGGAAAGCAAGTAGATGTGGCTATGTTTGGTGCGAAAGGAATTTCTGCTCTCAAAAGTTACGGCAACGGAGCTGTTGAGCATATGGGAGATGTCGGTAGAGACCATGAATCAATGAAAACAGAAGTTATTAAACTACGGTTAAATGATGATATCCTTGCTGTCGTTCCGGTTGTTTATTCTGCTCAATCAAACGGGACAGGTTCTTTTTATAGATATAGAGTATCTATGAGTATCGATAATCATCAAGGAACGTCTGTGACGATTCATTCCAAACATGCCAATGACAATGATCGTATTTATTCTTGTGTGCCAGGTATGCTTCAAAATACAAATGATGGTGTGATCATCCGCCCACTTGAGCTTTATAGCAAACCAAACTCTGAGCGGAGACCTAAATTAAAAATGAAGTCTTCTAATGAAATTGAGGTATTGATGGATAAAGGACCTGTCAATGATTATAAATAAAACGGATGTATGGCTAGACAGAGCAAAGTGCTTTGTCTAGCTTATTTTATTTAGCCCGTTAAATAGAGAGTCTATTCCGTTTTTTATGTCAATTAACCTATTTTTCCGTTTTGATGGACACGGTAAAATAGACTTTATGATCAATAATGGAGGGAGTGACTGCTTCTGGGCAAGATACTTGATGCAAAAGCACTAACAAGTGCCATGGATGCAAGGGCAAAACACTACCAGGAACTCCGTGAACAAATGGTAGATTTAAAAAAAGCATTACAAGGTGTTTCTAACCTCGGTGATGATTTCACTGGAAAAGGTGCCGATAACATTAAAAGCTTTTATAAAGAACTGGCTGGAAATGTAGATATGTTTATCAGCTTCATTGATAAGCAAAAAGCCTTTCATGAAGGTGTTTCTGGGACACTAGATGATACAAACTTTGGCGGCGACACCTTTGTAGAAGAACACTTTTTAGACAACGCTGTACATATGGGCATCAAAAATGCCAAAAGCATTGTGAAGGATCAAAAAAAGGCGCTTAAAACGATTTTTCAAGACATCGACGACCTTATTTCTTTAGAAGTATTTGATAGTCAAACCTTTGATGAAAAAATTGCAGATGCGGAAGACGAGCGAAAAAAGACAGTGAAAGACCTAAGAGAGCTTGATCAAAATGTAAAAGATGAATATGCTTTGTCAGAAACGGAGCAGCAAGCTACAATGGCATTGTATACGGAAATGATGAATGCCACAAATGACGGAAAAGCCATTTCGCCTATGAATTTTGACAAGAAAGCGTATCAAAATAGTGAAATCTACAAGGCAAAAAGCGATATTGAGAAGCAAACTTCTGAATATCTGAAAATCAAAAAAGAACAAGAAGAGGCCCGTGAGAATGCAAAGGAACAGGAAGCACTCGCCAACCGTCCTTGGTATGAAAAAGCACTTGATTATGGCGGAAATATCGTCAATGAATTGACAGGCGTGAACGATGCAAAACGCGCCGCAACAGGTGTTGACCCGATCACAGGCGAAGAACTTACCGCAGGACAGCGCGTCGCCGCAGGCGGCATGGCAGCAGCAGGTTATATCCCAATCGTCGGATGGGCAGGTCGTATTTTCAAAGGTGGAAAAGCCGTCTATAAAACAACTCAAGCCACATCAGCCGCAGTCAGAGCAGTCGACATTTACAAGACATCGCAAAAGTCTTTTGACGCCCTAAAAACATCTCAAAAAGGCTTATATGGTCTTACCGCCACCAACGGCTTCAGCGAAGCGATTACAGGGCGTGATATGTTTGGAAATAAGGTCTCGAAAGAACAGCAGGAAGCGAGTATGAATGCGGCGCTAGGAATGCTTTTGCCGTTTGGGGCGAAAGGGTTTCATGGGAAGATGGGGATTAAAGGAGATAAAATAGAACATCCGGTAATAGATAATAAAAGGGTCGGAAGTGCGTTGAAAAACCCAGATGGTCAACATGGCTTCAATGATATAATTGACAATTACACACCACTGGCTAAAGAGTTTGATTTGGTTGGTGGTGATAAAACAAAGGTTAAGTTATATCAAATAGAAGGTGGAATGAAATTCTATAGTTACAAGGATGTTTATAATAAAGATTTACGTATAATTGAAAGAGTGTTTTCGGTAAAAGATCAAAATGGTATTTTTGAGTGGATTGTCGATCCCAATAAGGGGGTTACTCATAGAAGGTTTATTCCAGAAGGTGAAATTACAGGATTACCTAATCAAAATCCTAAAAGATAGGAATGAAGAAAAAATGAAAAGTTCTATAGAGGTCTTAAAAACTTATAATATTCATTATGATTGGAAAACTATATATGTAGGAATTAGGCTAGATTTGATTTCATATAAAGAAATAAGCAAGTATGCTGTGGAATATTTATCTAATCATATTGAATGTGAAAATTCTTTAATCCTAGAATTAGCTTGGGGAGCTGGCGACCCAGATGAAGATTATAGAAAACTTCAAATGGTATTGGTAGAATTATATAATGATTTGATAGAAGAAGAATCCAGCCAATGGGACATTGAAAAAAGGAAATGGAGATATGGTATAACTTCTCACTTAAAAGAAATAAATAAGAATTCAACTGAAAAGTTGTTGGATGAACTTTCTGAAGTATACGCAGATTTTGGTTATCCTGAGGATATGGAACCGTTTATTCATTATATGCCTCCTTCAGATGGTTATAATCCGTTGTTGTATTCAAAAGAAGAGAATATAAATAGATTAGCATCTCTTTTTGAGGAGTTTTTACAAAAAGAAAAAGCATTTGTTCAATTTGAGCAAATGTAACTACTGATTAAAAGGTGCCTAATGAAAATAAAACTTGAATTCGAACAAGAAGTTACAAACTACTATAAGTGGATAGAGCAAAAAGTAAATGAACTTAAACAGCTAAGTGTATATAGTATTAATGGATATTGCTTTTTAGATGATGTGATACTTTATGAAACAGCCAGTTGTCGAAATTTTTTCGATGACTAGTTGGTTCATTTCAATTGATGAAAGCAATGCTGTTCCCCATTAAGATACCATTTGTCCATATTTCCACTTGTGTACTATTCATAATCCCTATTTTTTAATGAATCCCTGCAACTTCAATCGAACGGTCTCTTCTTTTACACTGATCGAATAACTCACTCCTTTTTCATACAAAAACACCCCAAATTGTTTTATGATGTGCTATACACAATTTTCAACTTAATGGTTTTTAATATTTGTTCCGATTTATGCTTAAAGAAGCATATATATAAATTAATTGATTATCTAATGAAGGATGTATCTGATAAATACAAGATGGAAAGGGAATATTAAGGTCACCAAAATGAATAATAACCCAAAAACTAAAATCGAAACCTTAAAAAGAAGAGGCAGAAGAAAGCATTTAATAAACGAATTAAGCTATATGACACTTCCAGAAAACGCATTTTTAGATATCGAAGAAAATCAATTGTTTTGTCAAAAGGTTTTTACTTTCCTTCAATCAAGAGAAGAGAAAGTTCAAATATATGGAAACCACTACCGAGAGCATATTGAAAAATCTGAACAGATGTTAAAGGAAATGGTTAAAAAGGTAAAAATAACACCTACACAAGGCAGAATACTATTTTTTCGAGATCATGAAATTGAAGCCCTTTTAGTGGATGTGGGTGAAGTGTTTAGTCACTTAAACCAGCTTCTTGAGCAGACCAAATTTTCAACTGGATATGGTGATTTTCTTTTAGTCGCAGAGGATTTTCGTTTTGGTTTATGCATAGAGCGAACGGAATATTATTATGAGCTAAGTATTTGGGGGTTATAATAATTAACGATGAATAGAGTTGACACATCTTTTAGGGAGTGGAATGAACCACTCTTTTTTCCTAACGATGGAGTCATACGCTTGATCGATGATTTTCTCTCAAATTTAAGCAATTCACTATCATTACCTTTCACATTCATATAAAATAAGAGCAGTGAAAAATTGAAGACATGCTTGATACATGAAGGGCATGTAAGCGGTGAGCTGCATGACATGATGAGATGTATGAACGTGAAGGCTGCAAAGCTGTTCTTCCTCACATATGAGATCTTATAAGCGTAACCATTATTTATCACTTCATTGCGATGGTGTTGAGGGGTGTGTCAGGATGAGGAATCCGTATGTGAGAACGGCTTCTAGTCTTTATATCAATTATTTTTTATTAGGGATGGTCAATATTATATTGGCTTCCAATATGCCATTTTTAATCAAACAGTTAAATACCAATAGTGCAGGAATTAGTTATATGATTTCGGCGCTTGGCATTGGCAGGGTGCTTACGTATGGTTTATCGGGCGTGCTGTCAGATCGTTTTGGGCGAAAGCCAGTCATTTTGGTTTCGGGTGTGCTGATGGCGGTGTTCCTCATCGGAATTCCGTTGTCTCCAAATTACCAAATCGCGTTTGCGTTTGCGATTTTGGCAGGGGTCGCGAATTCAGCGATGGATGCAGGGACGTATCCTGCATTAATGGAGGCTTTTCCGCAAAACTCGGGATCTGCGAATGTGATGGTGAAGGCCTTTATATCAATTGGGGCAACCATCTTGCCATTGGCGATTTTCTTTTTAGCAGAGCATGATTTGTTTTATGGAATAGCATTTTTTGTTCCTGCTCTGATCTATCTTGTGAATGTCTTGATGCTGTGGACCTTGCCATTTCCGAATCATCGCAAGGTGGAGCAAGTCCAGGTAACGGAGCATGACGGACTTCCGCGCTTCTCGACAGAGCCTACATTTTGGAGAGAAGGGATCGCACTCATTGTGATCAGCTTTACGTCAAATGGGCTATATGCGTTGCCGCAAATTTGGCTTCCTACTTACGGTGAGGCCATATTGGGGATGACATCGGGCAGTGCTGTGAAACTGCTTAGTTACTATAGCATGGGCGGGCTGCTGTCTGTCGTGATGCTCGCATTTTTGTTGCGCCGTTTTGTCCGTCCGGTCACTGTGCTGCTGATCTATCCAATCATTACACTTGTTTCTATTTGTGTGCTCTTGGTCGTGAAATCCCCAGTCATCGGAACCGTCAATGCTTTTGTATTGGGATTTTCAACAGCAGGAGTTTTTCAGCTGACGTTAACTGTGATGGCTGAATTCTTCTGGAAAAACAAAGGAACGATGACAGGAATTATCTCCACAGCGGGCGGTGTGTCGGCTATCGTCATTCCGGTCGTAACAGGTTTAATTCAGAGTCACTTGTCCATTTTACAAATCTTTATGTTCGATGCAGTGGTGGCTGTTGCGGCCATTATCGGCGCACTGTATATCCTGTATCGATACCGCCAAATCATGGTACATGATTAAAAAAAAAGACGACCTCCGCCGGAAGTCGTCTCAGCGTGTAGACAAACCCTCGCATTCTTTGTCAGGGCTGTGCTCCGGTGCTCACGAATGTCAAATTCGCTCCGCTCCTGTGCTCGCCCTTCCTAGACTGCAAAGGTTTTCTATCACGCTGAAAAGAAGACAAAGGGCTAAAATGAAGATCATTTTAGCCCTTTGTCAATAATTTAAGACGACCTCCGCTTAGGAAGTCGTCTTTCTTTTGTATTAGAAACGGTCGTTTTCAAAAAGAATCTGTTTCACTTGATCAACTGGCATATCTTCACCAGTAAAGAGTTTGTAAGCAAGTGCACCTTGCCATAGCATCATGCCAAGACCGTTAATGGTTTTTGCGCCAGCTTCTTGTGCTTGAGCAAGGAGCTTTGTTTTTTGCGGATTGTATACGACATCTGTCACGATTAAATCTTCACGCAGAACATCAAGCGTATCATCAATGATGCTGAGCTGATCTAGTGGTTTCATGCCAAGGCTTGTCCCGTTTGCTAGGATCGCACTTTCTGCTACTTCACGGCGGAACGCGTCTTTGTCTTCAAGTGGGAAAATGTTCGCTTTGACACCAAATGATTTCATTTCTTTGTTGATGTACGTCACATTTTCTTCAGCTTGAACAAAATATTGATCATTACGAGCAAAAATACTAATTTCACGAATACCAGATTGTGCAAGCTGAATCGCAATCGGAGTAGCGGCACCGCCTGAGCCAACGAGTGTGACCTTTTGTCCAGCTAATTCAACGCCATGCTCAATCAAGTTTCTCACGTAGCCAAGACCATCTGTGTTGTAGCCAATCAGCTTGCCATCCTTGTTCACAACGGTGTTGCTTGCACGTGTGTATCTTGCAGAATCGTCTAGTTCATCTAAGTAATCCAATACTTTCATTTTGTTCGGCATAGAGACGTTAAATCCAGCAGCACCCATTGCTTTCATACCGTATACGGCTGCTTCTAGTTCATCATTCCCTACTTCAAATGCGAGGTAAGCATAGTTGATCCCTGTTAGTGTATAGCCAAGGTTATGCATCCGTGGTGAAAGGCTGTGCCCGATTGGTGTAGCAAGAAGACCGACTAATTTTGTTTTCCCATCAATATTTCGTTCATGTATGTTTGTCATGATTGACATCTCCTTTAATTATCTAAATAATTTTTTCATGCGTCCAAGAACAAAGACCGCTAGCAATACGCTCATAACCGCAATGATCATATCGAAAAATAACGTCATTTTAATATCGTACGTGCTGACCAACCCACTTGTAATGAGCGGCACGAGAATAAACGCGGAGCTTGCCGCAATGTTGACGTAGGATGAAGCCGTTGCTTTGTTTGTCGGGAATAGTTTCATCATGATACTCATCGCCAGCTGGAAGATTCCCGCTGTAAATAGCCCTAAGAAAAAGGTGCTGACAATCACAATGCTGTATGTTTCGATTTGAAATAATGAAAGCATCGCAAGGAATGCTCCAATTGGATAAATAATTGCAACCATAATAGGTGAAATGAATTTATCTAAGACGATCGACAGCAAGAGAACAGACACCAGTGCACCGATACTAAAATAAGATAGAAGCTGTGTGGCTTGTTCTGTGCCAAGTCCGATTAATTTTAACCCGAGCTGCGGAAGCCATGTCTGCCATACGACAAACAATGCAGTCGACGTGAACCCCATGAGCACAACAGCTAAGCCTTCACCAAGCATTTTAGGTTCTTCCTTCATTTGTTCCTGTACTGGAAGGTCATCCTGTGAAGAGACTTGCTTATGGTTCGGGAACGGCATAAAGATTAAGTAAATCCCAACAAGTAAATAAAGAAGCCCTAGTCCAAAGAACGCCCAGCCCCAGAAGATGTCATGTGCAATAAGGAATGCCAGGATAAATGGAAGAACAGTCGCTCCAATTGAAACGGACGCCTTCACTAAAACAGAAGCTGAACTTGCCTTTTTAGGAAACGATTCTGTCAAAGCAGGATATGTTCCCGAATCAAGTAACGAGTTTGCAATCCCAGCAGAAATCGCAAAGATAAATGCTAGTGTATAACTTGTTGTCGTTGGAATACCGATTAAGAATAATAAGTAAAGAAAGTTTCCTGTAATAATGACAGGCTTACGTCCCCAGCGGTCGGCTAACCGGCCTGAGAAAAAGAGAGCAACCAGTTTACCAATTCCGATCGCCGATACAAGCAAGCTGATTTTCGGAATATCCACATGGTAGCGTTCAGATAAGCTGTCCATGTTGGAAGCTACAATAATATTGATCATGCCGAGCATGAAGTAGTTTAAATACATGCCAACAGACGATTTAATATAAGGATTTTTCATGTTCCCACTCCTATATTTGAAACCCTTTAGGGTCAAATTCTTTGTACACCCTTTGTTATTTCCTTAAAAGTAAATAATATGATGCCCATCACAACACCCCTTGTGTAATTGATGAAAAAAATAATGAATATTCATCTGTTTTCCAATTAAGTACATCGTTCTACTAAAACCTAAAAATAAAAATAGAATTGATAAGAAAGTAAATCTTCATAATTTGATCAGAATCAGAAAATTCCACTTTTAACTGATGTTGATTAAAAAAACGATACTCTGAAATAGGTATAACGATATACTAAAAGAAGCAACGAGATAAATATACTCCTGTGTTTTAAATGTGTCAAGTTTATGACTTTGTGATTTAAAAAAAGAAAAATGAAATAAAGAAATGGTTGACTTGATCAATAAAAAAAGAGAATTGCTGCATGCAATTCTCTTTTTCATCATGAGGGAGCGGTTTCTCTAATATGAAGTTGAGGCTTTAAGATCAATCTCTGCAGCTCTTCATCCTGCTCGTTCATTTTATGATATAAAAGGTTCGCTGCTTTTACCCCGATGGATCGGGGGAAAGAGGAAACAGTGGTGAGCGGCGGGTGGTACATCTCCGCTTCAGGAACATTATCGAATCCAACCACATCGATATCTTCACCAGGCTTGATGTCCCGTGCTGACAGTTCTTGAATGACTCCAAATGCGACTAGATCACTAAAACAAAAAATAGCAGTAGGAGGCTCAGGCTGATCAATCACTTGGGCAAGCGCTTCTTTCCCGCCTTCACGAGTAGGTTCTATGTCAATAATAAGAGAATCATCAATCGTCAGATTTTTTTCGTCATGGGCTTTTTTGAAACCTTTCATCCGCTCAATCCAAGTCGATGAGGTCTTGATGCCGCCTAAGAAGGCGATACGCCGATGTCCCTTTTGAAGAAGATGACGAATCGCCATCCAAGCACCTTGTTCATAATCAACGCCGACATAGTCACATTGCACATCTGATAATTCACGATTTGCCAGTACTTTTGGGGTGCGAATTTGATTTAATTGTTTGACCGTTCGTGCAGAGCTTTTTGAAGCTGGGTTTAAAATAATCCCGCCCACTCGGTGCTCTACCATTGTGGAAATGAGCCGCTCCTGTTTATCGACACTGTCAAAGGTCGTACCAAGTAAAACAGTATAGCCCAGTGATTCAAGCGTGGTTTGCACGCCAATTAAAAACTCAGAAATAAAGGTGTTAGAAATATCCGTGACAATCACACCAACGATATTTGAGCTTTTTGACCGCATGTTGGCAGCAACGCGGTCGTATACGTATCCTAAGTCCTCCATGGATTGCAGTACTTTTTTTCGAGTGGCTTCAGAGATTCTAGGATTATTTCGAACAACAAGTGATGCCGTTGAAGTCGAAACACCGGCATGCTTGGCGACTTCCTGTAATGTGACACGCTGTTTGTTCATTTTTTTCATTTGTTTTCACCAACTTCCATGGATTTCCTAACTTTGTTCTTGATCAAGAGGGATTTCTCCAGCAAACGAGCCGAACATCTTTTGATTTATTATACATGAATCAAGAGGGATTGATGAAGTGAAGTTATATGGCTACCACCGTCAATCATAAAAGATTTCCATTGACAGCTTTCTTTTAGAGGCGTAAAATATGAAATTATTCAGAAATAGCAACATTTTAATTAAATAACGAAGGCTATGAATGCTGTGGGTCACACTATGGCAGGAGCAGCTTCTGGAGAGACCGCATGAATGTGCGGCGCCGAAGGGTTCACAATCTCAGGCAAAAGGACAGAAGAGTACGAAATATTGTATTTGTAATGCATGGATGACGCCGTGTATTGCTTTTCGCTATTTTGCTATTCTTTTATGACCGAGAGATTGGAGCGCATCCAATCTCTTTTTTTATGGACTTTTTGAGAGTTCATTATTTCAGTATAAGATCGTGTCGTAGGAGGGCGTTAGCATTGGAACAACAAGAATTGAAACGAGATTTATCAAACCGCCATGTTCAGTTGATTGCAATTGGCGGAACCATTGGGACTGGGCTGTTTTTAGGCTCTGGAAAGGCCATTCAATTGGCAGGTCCATCGATCATTTTTGCTTATTTAATTGTCGGGATGGCGATCTTTTTTGTCATGAGGGCACTTGGTGAACTGCTCTTATCGAAGACAGGCTATCAGTCATTAACCGATATTGCAGAGGATTACCTTGGTCCGTGGGCATCCTTTGTGACAGGATGGACGTATTGGTTTTGCTGGATTATGACCGCGATGGCGGATGTTATTGCTGTCGGAGTGTATGTGCAGTATTGGTTTGATATCCCGCAATGGATTCCTGCCATCATTTGTTTGTTGATTTTACTAGGATTTAATTTATTAACGGTGAAGCTTTTCGGAGAAATGGAATTTTGGTTCGCACTCATTAAAGTGATTACGATTCTATTATTGATCGGCGTTGGAATTGTCCTTTTAATCATTGGTTTTCAAACAGATACAGGGCCTGTGACGGTAACGAATCTTTGGTCACACGGCGGATTATTCCCTCATGGTGTCACAGGCTTCTTACTGTCATTCCAAATGGTCATCTTTGCGTATGTGGGAGTGGAACTGGTCGGTGTGTCCGCGGCAGAAACAGCCAATCCGCAAAAAAACATCCCGTCTGCGATTAATAAAATTCCATTAAGAATTCTATTTTTCTATGTGGGCGCCATTTTTGTCTTACTATGTATCAACCCATGGACTGAGCTCAGTGCATCAGAAAGTCCTTTTGTAAAAACCTTTGGGCTGATTGGAATTCCAGTAGCAGCGGGACTCATTAATTTTGTTGTCTTGACGTCTGCGGCTTCGGCTTGTAATAGCGGTATGTTCTCGACGAGCCGAATTTTGTATAATCTCAGTCATCAAAAACAGGGCCCATCTTCCTTTGGACGTCTGAATAAGCACGCTGTTCCAAGTAATGCACTATTCGTTTCAACAATTGTGGTATCGGTCGGTGCTCTCTTAAGCAAGCTAATTCCGGAACAAGCCTTTGGTATTGTCACAACCATCAGTGCCATTTGTTTCATTTGGGTATGGAGTATTATTTTAATTTGCCATTTGAAATATAAAAAAACAAAGCCTGAACTGCATGCAGCATCTACCTTTAAAGCACCGTTCACACCTTTTGTAAACATTTGTGTTCTTGTCCTTTTTGCTGCCATTCTTGTGATCATGCTGTTTGCGGATGCAACACGCCCGGCGCTCTTGTTAACACCGGTTTGGTTTGGTTTCTTATTATTGATTTATGCACGAAAGAAACGCCGTGCATCATAACTGACAGAAAAGCACAGCCTTTGCAGTAGGCTGTGCTTTTGTTCATTTAACGATTTCTAATCCTGAACATATAATTTGCATTCAAAATGATTAAAACAAGTCCAATCACGATGATTGAGAAGAGTTGAGAGTGATTGGCTCCAAGGGAATACACAATCAGAATAAACATGGCACTGGTCAATAAGATGTTCATCATTTGATACGTGTGAAACAGTCCGCCAAGCATCACATGCTTTTCACCTTCGTCAGAAATAGCGAGCAGCTTTTTACTATAATCTTTGTCAGACGGGCTTGGGAGATTGCGATTAGGGTAGACAAGTTGTAGAACGGATATCGCTACATAAGAACTGATAATGGTGACGATAAATAAAGCAACATTGACGAGAATCAGCCAAATAGGCTGTTCGGTAACGATAGCCATACCGGTGGCAATTATGGACAAAATGGTACTCACCGTATTGGATAAAGTCGAATCAGTAAAGGTGCGATACTGTTTTGCTTCGAGTTCATCCTCTTCATCTCCAGATACCGAAAGAGATACTCTTTTCTTCATACGTGAAATCCCTGAAAAACAATAAACAATCAATACAATCGTCAATCCACTGATGACAAGTGTCGCTTCGAATGCAATATCAAGAAGTGTCATTTCAAATTCGGCAGCCAGCAGACAGTAAGCGCCGAGAAAGCCAAGGAGAGCACCTGAGAGCAGTTTGTATACAGTTTTCATGATAGTTCATCCTCCTCGAATAGAAAAATACGTTCAATGGGTTCCTGAAAAATTCGTGAAAGCTTAACAGCGAGCAAGAGAGACGGCATTAATTCATCGCGTTCCATTAAGCTGATGGTCTGACGAGAAACCTTTGCACGCTTGGCAAGCTCAGTTTGGTTCAAACCATCACGTGCACGAAGCTCTTTTAGCCGATTTTTCATTCTGTCACCTCAATTTTGATCTGAATCTTTCTTTGATTGTAAAACATGTTATTCAAATTGACAAGTAAAGTTGTCAATTTGATAAAAATAATTGTCAGATAAGATCATCTTTCTTCAAAAGGTGAACCATGATACGCTAAAAGAAAGAGAAACAGAAAATAGGTGATGCCCGTGTTCATTGACCAATTAAAAAATGACTTACATCAATCTCAACCGTTATTTATTGGAGAAGAAACAGCGTTCAAAGCTGCAGTCCTTGTCCCTTTGGTGCAAGTAAACGGAGAATGGCATATTTTATTTGAGGTGCGATCGCTCATCATGAGAAAACAGCCGGGAGATATTAGCTTCCCAGGTGGCAAACTCGACGGCAGCGAAACAGCACAGGAAGCTGCATTGCGAGAAACACATGAAGAGCTGGGCATTCCGCCAGAATCGGTGGAGATTCTTGGACAGCTTAGTCCTTACATTGCGTCTCCATCCTTCGTGGTCTACCCATATGTCGGGATCATTGATGAACAAAAAGTGAAACACTCCTTCAATCAAGAAGAAGTAGAAGAGACCTTTACCGTGCCTCTATCATGGCTAATTCAATATGAGCCGTACCTACATCATGTATCCGTTCAGCCAATACCTGCTGAGGATTTCCCTTATGAAAAAATCATGAATGGTGAGAAGTACCGCTGGGGAAGCCGTTCGATAGAGGAATGGTTTTATGATTATGAAAACTACACCATTTGGGGATTAACAGCCCGCATATTAAAGCATTTTGTGACCGTTGCAAAAAGAAATTCCTAGAGATTCGCTCTCTAGGAATTTGTTGTTTTCAGCCGTTCTTTCGCTGTTTGTTTTCCTTTACCAATTGGAATAGGCGCTCTCGCTTGGCTCAGTCCATAAGAAGGCATATTCACATAGACAGATTCATACGAGCCGGCTTGAATTTGATAGGTTTCATGATAAATACCCACTGCGTCATTGTTCTGAGCCCTCTGATGGAAGTTCTTCCAAGCCGCCAAATGTTTTTCCATCTTCGCATAAGCCAGAAGGTCATCTGTTGATTTCCAATATTGGATCATCGCTGTCGTACGTAAGCCAAAGTAATTCTCTGTTCCGAGGAAACCAAGCTCATCTTGATGGGTATACAGCTCTTTGATCATGCCAGGCATCGCCATGAACACAGGCATCCATTGATGGACCGCCCAGCGTTTGTTGATCCGCATGCCGATAATAAACACAACAATCGAGTCAGAATTCTCTGTTGTAAATCTGCCAGCACGTATGTCTTTTTTCATTCATTTACCCTTCCTTCTTCATCAAGTGGGATGTTTCCACGCACCAATCAATTCCTGCTTGAGCCACTCTTTTTCCGTAATCTAAAGTAAACAGCCAATACTTCGCATCTGCTTCATCTGGATAAAGCTCTTGAATGTTTTCTTCAATCGAAACATAGGTCTCATAACGGATACGAAGCTGCCTTTCATAATCCTGTAGCAGTACCAGCTTTTTCTCAATCGAAAGATATTGACCGAAGAATAACTTTAATAACACTTCATTTCGTTCCGTTGGTAACTGATCGAGAGGCTTTGCCAGCCACTCTCTTAACGTCTCCAGCCCTTTTTCAGTCAGATGATATTCCCGCTTGTCGGAGCGGCCAGACGTAGAAGCGGGTGAAACCTCAGCAAGACCTTCCTCGACTATTAACTTTAAAGCTGGATAAATTTGTCCATAACTAATTTTCCAAAAATGATGCAAGCTCGTATCAATTAATTGCTTCACTTCATACCCAGACTTACAATCTGTCGTTAAAATACCTAAAATCGCATACGTCGTATCATTGTATTTTTTCATATCAGCACACCTATCTAAAAGATATATCATTTAGATATATAATAATTGATATTCAGTGGAAAATACAAGCAGGTTTTAAAATTTTATAAAGGGGGTGATGAGATAACAGATTTTGTTCATTGTGTTTTGACATGATAATGGAGAAAAAATACACATGTTAACAGAGGAGGTACGTATGAGCAAATTGAAAATGTGGATCGTGTCTATCCTAACAGTGCTAGTCATTGGTGGAGGCAGCTGGACAGCATATCAAGCAATTGCACAAAAAAATTCATTGAACCATTCCTATGCATTTGCGTATAAAACGAAAGATAGAATGAGCTGGTTTAAGGTATCTGAGAGTAAAGGGAAAGTAACGGGGCATTTGAATGAAAAGTATGTAGAAGAAGTGAGATGGGATCCGCATATCTATAAAAAACAATTTGTCTTATCCGGCAGTTCAAAAGAAAACGGGTATGAATTCAAAGTCACACAAGGTAAAGAAACGATCGTATACGAAGTTCATTTTTCAGGTAAAGACCTTTCAGTGAAAAAACAAGGCGAAAAGAAAAGCACGATTTATAAGGCAATCAATCAAAGAAAGCTAGATAAATATCATAAAGATATTCAAAAACGATATGATTATCTATTCGATACCGCGGAAAATAGGTTTTATGATAGTATGAGAAACTTCAAGGAGAAAGTGGCGAAGATCTATGGTTTTCTCTATACGGCAAAGGACAAACAACTATTTTTACAGGTGAAAACGATGCATATTGAGCTTGGATGGACCGGCTCCCTTCTAATAACAACTGTTCCTGAAAAAGAGTGTAAGCCTTATAAAGAAATGAGATTAGAAGTTTCGGGTGAGACGGATGGAAGAAATTTTTTTATGGGCTATGAGCCCTCAATTGAAGATGGAATCATTCAAGGTTCCACTGATCGAGATGTAAAATCAATCAAACTTCCATTTAAAATGACAGGCGGTACCGTAGAGTTAAAAGCGGTCACGAAAAAGGAATATCAAAAACAAGCGAATGCTTTCAAAAAGCAGGCGGAAGAAAGAAAAAAATAGATGGTGGAAACCAGATGAGTAAACTTATCTGGTTTTTTATCATGGAGATAGTTCTTATTGATGATAAAAGGATATCGATGTATAAACAAGCGAGAAAGGTTGTTTCAATTAAATTAAAGAAAATCAATTTAGGTATATAGACCTTAATAAATTTCAAAAAAATAAATGTTGACGCTTTCATATAATCGATATATACTAAAAACAAATCCAATATAAATAAATTAGACATGTGACTGGTCATGCAGGCAGGATCTAAAAACGATGAGTTTCTTTAATTTGTCGTTTTAGGTCCTTTTTTTATTGCCAAAATATAGGTCTCATGTATGAGAAAAGGGGGAGAAACAATGGATTACACACAGGTTGCCAAAGACGTTTTAAAGCATGTTGGTGGTAAAGAAAACATTGCGCATCTTGAGCACTGTTCCACAAGACTTCGCTTCACACTAATTGATCAGAAAAAAGCAGATGTACAAGCACTAGAAAAAACACCAGGTGTCATAGCTGTCAGAATGTCAGGACAATGCCAAGTGGTGATTGGGAATGACGTGATTGAAGTGTATCAAGAGGTAACAAGACTAGTGGGCAGCAGCTCATCGGGGCAAGTCGTGCCATCTAATCAGCCAAAAGAAAAAAGAAAAATAGGCACAGTTCTGTTAGATTTCATTGTCGGTGTCTTCCAGCCGCTTGTTCCAGCTATCGCAGGCGGAGGGATTTTAAAATCATTTCTTCTCCTTTTCTCTCTATTAGGCTGGATGGATGCAAAGGGTCAAACCTATCAAATATTGAACATGGTAGGGGACGCACCTCTTTACTTCCTGCCTTTACTAGTCGCTGTAACGACGGCGAATAAACTAAAGGTAAACCCATTGGTCGCATTATCAGCAGTCGGTGCGCTTCTTCTTCCGAACATGACGGCTATGCTTACTGAAGGTGCGCAATTGCTGTCATTCGACGTGAAAAATATAGCTTATGCGTATCAAGTGTTCCCAGCAATCCTTTCTGTATTGCTGTACGCTCAAATGGAAAAATTCTTTACACGATTTTCACCAAAACCAATTCGGATTTTCTTTGTTCCAATGATGTCATTAGTCATTACTGTACCAGTTACATTACTTCTATTAGGACCGATTGGTTTTACAGCAGGACAAGGTTTTTCATCCATCATTCTTGCAATGTTTAATACAGTAGGATGGGTAGCTGTCGCGATTTTAGCAGCAGTCCTTCCATTCATGGTCGCATCAGGTATGCACAAAGCGATGGTCCCTTATGCAGTCACAACGATGGGTACCCTTGGGAAAGAAGCACTTTATTTGCCAGCATCACTTGCGCATAATATTGCGGAAAGTGGAGCGTGTTTCGCTGTAGCACTACGCACAAAAGACAAGGTACTCAGATCAACAGCCATTTCGGCAGGGATTTCAGCATTTTTTGGTATCACAGAGCCTGCTTTGTATGGTGTGACACTTCAAAATAAGCGAGTCCTTGGAAGTGTCATGATTGGTTCGTTTGTTGGCGGGATCTTCATTGGATTAGTTGGTATACAAGCCTTTGTACTTGTTGGCCCTGGATTAGCAAGTATGTCGATGTTTATATCAGATGAGCTCCCACGAAATCTAATGTTTGCTGTCATTGGAGCAGTCATTTCCTTTATTGTCGCCTTTATCGCTGCTTTTGTATTAGGTAAGGATAAAACAGTAGAAGAAAAGACAAATGATCAAGCGGCATTTGCTGAACAAATTGGAGCAGGTGAAACATTCAAAAGTCCTGTGATTGGTCAAATGATCTCTCTATCTGAAGTAAAAGATGATATTTTCTCTTCAAAGGTCATGGGAGACGGAATTGCCATTGTCCCTTCAGAAGGAGCGCTTTACGCACCAGTAGATGGTGAGGTGACCATGCTGTTCGAAACAAATCATGCACTTGGTATGAAAACGGACCAAGGGGTTGAAGTACTATTCCACATTGGCATTGATACCGTTCAACTGCAAGGACAGTATTTTCATCCAAAAGTGCAGGCAGGAGAACGTGTTCAAGCAGGAGATTTACTGATTGAATTTGATGTAGAAAAAATTATAGCTGCAGGTTATGATCCAGTTACACTTGCTGTCATCACAAATACAGATCAATATGATATAAAGGTACAGCCATTACAAGAGGTCAATCGTCAAGATACATTGATGGTTGTCACACAATTAGGAGGCTAAACATATGACAACAATTAAAGGTTTTCCAAAAGGGTTTTTATGGGGCGGCGCAATTGCCGCCAACCAGGCAGAAGGCGCTTGGAATATAGATGGAAAGGGACCATCAGTTGCAGATATTGCAATGTATCGTTCCAATTTAAGTGTAGAAGATTATGAAGGACATCTTGCTGTGACTTCTGAAAATATAGAACGTGCAATAAAAGACCCAGATGATAAAAAGTACCCTAAACGCAGAGGTGTTGATTTCTATCACCATTATAAAGAGGATTTGGCTCTATTTGCTGAAATGGGCTTTAAAACACTTCGCATTTCTATTGCGTGGAGTCGGATCTTCCCTACTGGAGAAGAAGCTGAACCAAATGAAAAAGGGCTGCAATTCTATGATCGTGTATTTGCCGAAATGAAAAAACTCAATATAGAACCGATTGTGACACTCTCTCATTATGAAATGCCTTTAGCCCTTAGTGTGAAATATAACGGCTGGGTGGAAAGAAAAGTGGTCGATCTCTTTGTGAAGTTCGCCAATGTTTGTTTCGAACGTTATCAACATGATGTGAAATATTGGCTCACCTTTAATGAAATTGATAGTATTCACCGCCACTCATTTATTACAGCAGGAATTATTCCTGATCGTTGCCCAGAAGGTAAAGTAGAAGAGACGGTGTATCAAGCGCTTCATCATCAATTTGTTGCATCTGCTCTTGTAACAGCTGATTGCCATCGTATTATTCCAGGCAGCCAGGTTGGGTGTATGCTGACAAAATTGACAACGTATCCGCATACGTGTCACCCGAATGATGTGGAACAAGCCTTAAAACAAAACTTAGAAAACTATTTCTATGCAGATGTTCAGGTGTTTGGCGAATATCCGCCACTGATTACACGGATGCTTGAGAGAAAAAATATTCATATTCAAATGGAAGCAGATGATCTCAACATTCTAAAAGAAAACACAGTCGATTTCATCTCATTTAGCTACTATATGTCTTTAACTGAATCAGCTCAAGAAGGGTTAGAACAGACAGAAGGAAATACGATTCGAGGAGTCAAAAACCCTTATCTGCCTTCAACTGACTGGGGCTGGCAAATTGATCCGGTTGGTCTGAAAATTTCTTTAATCGAACTGTATGATCGCTATCAAAAACCTCTTATCATTGTCGAAAATGGAATGGGTGCAAAGGATAAAGTTGAAAGTGATGGCTCTATCCATGACGACTATCGAATTAACTATTTTAAAGAGCATTTCCGTCAGATGAGAGAAGCGATTGAAGAGGGCGTCGATCTCTTTGGATATACGAGTTGGGGCTCCATTGATATTATTAGTGCAGGTACATCACAAATGTCAAAACGCTATGGCTTTATTCACGTAGATCAAGATGATGATGGGAACGGAACATTAAAACGATCTCGAAAAGACTCATTTTATTGGTACCAAAAAGTCATTGAGACAAATGGTGAAGCGCTTGATTGAACACCACAATCATGAAAACAGGTGATGACGATGTTTAAAATCAAAAAAGTTTTAAACTCGAGTGTGGTCCTGGCTGAAGATCAGAACCAACAGGAGATGGTTTTGTTTGGCCGTGGGATTGGCTATGGACAGAAACCGGGTCAAATGATAGAAGAGAAAAAAGCGGACCAAGTCTTTATGTCAGTCGATAACATGAGAGCAAAAGAATTTCTTCAATTGTTAGATTCTATGCCTCAAGAGTTTATCGATTTAACTCAGCGCATCGTCCAATATGCAGAAAAACGGTTAAATTCAAATCTAAATTCAGGCGTTTATTTTACCTTAATGGATCATTTGAATTTTGCTGTTGAACGACATAAAAAGAATATTAATATTACGAATCGCGTGTACTGGGAAATCAAAAATTACTATACTGAAGAATTTGAAGTAGGGAAGTACGCTCTTGAGTTAGTCAATGATACGTTGGGCATACAATTACCAAAAGAAGAAGCTGCCAATATCGCCTTTCACCTAATCAATGCATTAGGTGAAGAATCCGATTCAAAAGATAGCATGAAATATGCCAAAATGATCGGAAGCATTGTCAATCTTGTGCGCTATACATTGAATATGAAAATGGACCAAGAGAATATTCATTACAGTCGGTTCATTACACATGTGAAGTTCTTTGTAGAGAGGTTGTATGCAAATAAATTACTGTCGGATCAAGAAAATGAGTTGTTTGAACAAATTGCACACTTGTATCCTCAGGCGATGGATGTTGCTTTTAAAATCAAAGATTATATTAAACAGGTGCATAGTATCGTCATTCCTAATGATGAGCTTACTTATCTTGCGGTACATATACACCGCCTCATATCTTATCAGCAATTAAAATAATGGTGGAACCACTTGCCTTGTGATCAGGCAAGTGGTTCTTTGCTGTGATCAATTTTTAATATTAAGTTCCGATAGGTCGTTCTGTTGTGCCAGGATTCGTCTCATTTAACGAATTGAAAGACACTGTTTGTCCGAAAACAACGATGGTTAAAGCAAGGATCAATAAACTCATTTTTTTCATTAGAATTCCTCCATTCAAATATAGGATGGTTCATGTGATAGGCTTCCTTCAAAAAGAGATAGGCTTGATGAAAGGCACCTAAATCTTCAAAGTGTTTTGCAGCTAGTGCACTTAATTCACAGGCACCTTCAGCATCCTTTAATTCTTTTAGAATGCTGATTTCCTCGAAACAGGCTTGAGCTTTTTGAGACATATCCTCAGTAAAATATAGATGGTAAAGCAAATTCATTTTTGCTGTATAGATGGGGCATTTCTCTGATTCGTGTTTTTGGTTGACCAATTCGAAGTAATAGAGAGCTTGTGTTCTTTCATCAATAGAGAGCAGCTCTTTGACTAACATAAACATGGTGTGATGGAAATAGCACGATGAGAGGTAGTTTTCATCACTTAGAGCCTTTTCTAGGGCATCGATACATTTTTTCGATTCTCCAGCTTCGGCATACAGAATACTGATATTATGAAAAAGCTGTGAAGTTAGAAAATGATCATTTAGATTGTCAGCGATGTGTAATGCTTTTTTGTAGTAGTTTTCTGCTCTTGTGAAGTCGCCAATATCCATATAATTAGCAGCGGCGATGACAATGGCTGTCGCTAATCTTCTTTCATATCCTTCATGACTTTTGAAAATATCTATAGCATTCTGAATATAGTGAAGAGAAATTAGGCTTTGACGAAGTAGCATATATAAGTTTGCGATTTTCGTATGGAATTCAGCTACTTCTATTTCATCCGGAATGTTTTGCAGTTTTTTCTCGGCAATTTTAAACAGTCCAATGGCTGATGCATAGTTTCTGTTATATGAAGCGTAAAGGGCTTTGTATAGGTAAAAATAGTATTCAATTAAGTCGTTTGTTTTAGAGGGGCAATCTAGCTCTGTCTGTTCATTCAGTTTTTTACCTCTTCGTTCATATATCATGAGTTTATACTTGCCTTCTAGCAATGAATAATAAGTCAATACCTCCTGATTCTCTTCCATTTCTTGAAGCAATTGCTTTAATTCTGTGTACATTGCGTTAGCACTTTGTACATCATGTTTGCGAATCGCAATTCGCCAATCATTTAAACGGTTCCCCACCTGTTCAGCAGAAATGATAGCCATGAAATTTCACCTCTTTAAGATCCTTTCACCTGTTTCACTAAAAAACGATATCACAATTTTTGGAAGAATATAATCATTTCTGTGAGGTGATTGCCAAGAGGTAATAAAAAGGACCTATGGTCATGTGATGTACGAAATTGTAATGGTGATTGAATGTTTATACAAATGATTAAAATCTTTTTTTAATCGTCTAAAAAAGAAATATATACAATGGATTTTATGATTATGATCAAAAATATCACTGGTATATTACAAATAAAGAGATTTTAGTTAATAGGTGGGTAAGTTGGAAGGTCGATCTATTAAAGAAAATCAGTTATGATGATGCTAGATCAAATTTGGAATAGAAACAGATAGAAGCAGACAAAAATTAGTCTGTTGGAAAGGATGTTGATATGAAAAAAAGATTTAAAAACTTAAATTGGCAAATCACAGTGATTATGGCGACGCTGTTACTTGTTTTAGTGACTCTGTATATGTCAAAGAGATACTTTTATAGCAAAGAAATCGAATTGCTGACAGAATCTTGTCAACAAGTAGGCGGCAAAATCATACTAGAGACTAATAGTTTGTCTATGGATTATTCATTTGAGTGCCAGGAAAAGTAAAACAGGCAGAAAGGCTGCCTGTTTTATTCCAACTTAAAACCCTAAATCTTGAAGCCATTGATTTAATCTGGTCTCCCGTTTCTCGGCAGTTGACTCATCATTATATCTCCCTAAATGTAAGCTAGCCGTTATTTCTCCGTCATTCATAAACATGATTCTTTCAGAACGAAGAGCAACCTTTGGGTCATGTGTGACAAGCAGTAGTGTCGCTCCTTCAGAATGGATTTTCGAAAATATATTCATCACTTCCTTCGTTGCATGGGAGTTAAGAGCACCTGTTGGTTCATCAGCGAAAAGAATGTCTGGTTCATTCATAAGTGCTCGACAGATAGAGGCTCTTTGAAGCTGACCTCCTGATACTTCTGACAAATATCTATCTGCTAAATGATCAATATCAAGTTTCTCCATTAAATATCTAGCTCGCTCATTCACTTCTTTTCTTGGCTTTTTCTTTGTTAAGTAAGCTGCAGCAATGATGTTATCAAATAGAGTAATATTTTTTAGTAAGTGGCTGTGTTGAAAGACAAATCCCATATCTGTTAAACGCAGAGCAGTTAACTGTTTATCTGTCATTTCTGATAATAAACTGCCTTTATATTTGATCTCTCCTGTTGAGGCTGATTCTATCCCGCTAAGCTGATAAAGCAAGGAGGTTTTCCCGCATCCGGAAGGTCCCATAATGGTCATAAATTCCCCGGGATTTATCGATAAATGGATATCTTTAAGAATGATTTGTTTCTGTCCTTTTAAAGAATCAATTTGCAAAGACAATCGCTTTGTTTCAATCAAGTGTTCCATGTGAAACATCTCCTTATGAAAGTGTATGACGTGTAGTTTGACTAGTAAAAAACGTCTTCAATAACGAAGCAGTTAAAGCTAAGCTGACAATCAATAGTGTGATTGGGTACACAACTGACACCCATTGTGGTGCTAGCCACTGTAGGCTTGATGCCCCTAAGGATGCTCCACCTACACTCATTAAAGCTGGTCCAATCGTGTGGACAGCGATCGTGCCAATAAATGTGCCCAAAGAGATAACGACGATAAAACTTGTGATATATTGTACTGTTACATCTTTTTTAGAAAATCCAATCGTTCGTAATAAATGGTTTCGGCTTGAATCTTTTGCTTTTAACATGTGCAGAAACATGAATAACATCAAACTGGCGGTTCCAAAAGCAGCTAATATAGACAAAAATGCAACGACTTTTACTAAAGATGCTGTGCTGCCGATTGTTTGATGAACGTATTCTTTCATATCTGTCACTTTTGCAGGAGATATCTCTTTTTCAAATACTGTCTTTTTCTTCGCAATTTCTACTCCTTGGTTTAGTTGGATTTGAATAGTTTTCCAAAGAGCTGTTTGAGGAAATGGCTGTGATATTGCTTTTGCTGTTTTCCCGCCGTTGGTGACATCCTGATAAATGCCAGTCACAGTTTTTTGAATTTCCTGCCCGTTTGTTACGAGAGTAATTTTTTCTCCAACCTTTTTCTGGAGTGAATCTGAGCTGAGCACTGATAAGGCAATTTCTTTTTTCTTTAAAGGCTGTCTCCCTTGTAAATAGGTGAGAGGAAATACTGAGAGATTACCTGTTTCTAAATAGAGTGTTTCTAATGAATTCTCCTTTGATTTTGCCTGAAGAGAAGTTGTTTCATATATGGCTGATGCATGAATATCTCGATCTTCACGGATCATTGATTCTATTTTATTAGTATTTTCCTTTAGATGATTTCCTTGTCGTATATCAATTCGAAGGTCACTTTGACCAGAGCCAAGATATGTGATGAAATCCGGCGATTGTAAGGTGTACCATAGCTGAATAGGCAGCAGCATCAAAAATGTACAAAGGGCCATAATACAAGTAATCGTTGTGTACAACTTCTTTCGTGATAACAGATCTTTTAAACCAAGCCAAATATTGACTGATATGAACCTGTTTTTCTTGAGATGCAAGGGTATTTGTTTTTTATCATTCGTTGAAATGACGCTACCTTGAAGTGCTTGAGCGGCTGATACTCGACCAAACTTTCTTAGGACAGTATAGCTGCAAGAAATGATGATCATTGCCATCACAATAGAAACACAAAGCGGGATGAACCAATAAGTAAAAGAAGGCTGATTCCCCATGTATCGCTGAATATTGGCTGTAAACATATCACCAAATATAAGAGTTAACCCATATCCTGCTATACACCCTATACCAGCAAGGAAGGCATACTTTCCAACGTATAATTGCTTGATTTTTGTTAAAGGAATCCCAAGCACCTTCAATATTCCAATTTCACGTTCGTCCTCTTCTATAGAAGCCGTCATAGCAAGATGAAGAGAGAGAAGAGCTATACCGATGAGCAGCATGCAAACAAGTAGGAGAATGGCAATCACCATTCCATCTGTCAATGCGTTCAGCATACGCAGCAAAGGTAATGTGACAGCTGGACCTTGTTGTGGAAGCTGTGATGACTGGTAGATTGCTTGAAAGGCATCTGCCTGCGCGGCATCATGCAGTAAAAATTCAATTAAATATTCCTTTTTATGAAACACTTGATTCATTGCGTCCCAATCCTTGTGATGAAGAAGGAATCTTTTCGAACTAACAAGACTGGGGTTCATTTGTGCATCTCGCAAGAATGCTTTAATACGGAAAGAGAATTGATTAGACCCTTTCCCAATCAGTAACGTTTCTCCTATTTTGAGATGATATCTTTGCTGAAAATAGATAGGGACAGCCACTTCACCTTTACTGACAGTGAGCTTTTCATTTTGTTCATTTAAAAGAAAATCAAAATAACGATTTTGTTTCACAAATAAATGATCCATCACACCTGCTTTGGCGGGTTCGTTTCCGAATTTGATATTTGCATGTTCAATTGGAATCATTGGGACGATTTGATGTGCTTTTACCATGGACTGCTTGCTTGAAAATGCCTCAATATCTTTTTCCTTTAGGCTGCCGTCATGCATTTGGACAAAGTCTGGTGTCTTGGCTGAATGGAGCAGATTAGAAATGGAACCATTCAGTTGTACTGTCATTTGAGCGGCACTTGTTGCTAGAAATGATGTCATCATAATGCATATGGTTAAACCGATGGAAATGAGACGGTGGCGGGTTAAGTCCTTCTTTATAAACGTCAGTCTCATGAGGCTGATTCTCCTTCATGTTGCAGCATATTTTTTGTTAAATAGGCAAGGGCAAACATGAAAGTACTGACTATTAGTACTGTCACATACATGTTTGCTGAAAACGTATTGAACAAGAATCCATACATCAATTGACCAAGCGGAGCAGCACATTGAGAAACCATTGTCAGATTGGCCATCACTTTTCCTAATTGACTATTTGGCGTTTTCTTTTGAACATGTGAAATCACAACGATTGAAATCATTGTAATAAGCATAGCAATCGGAAGACATCCTGCTAGAAAGAGAAAATAAGCTGGATAAGTGCCAAATTGAAGAGCTGTGTTGGATGTAGAGAATGCGACAGGTAGCAAGATGATCGCGATGACGATCAGCCAGCGATATAAAATAGGGATGCGCCAATGCTTTGCTACAAGTCCAACTAGCAGAGCTCCTGCGATGACAGCGAACTCAATCAAGCCCATGCCTACACCATACATGATGTCACTGCTTTTCATTGTGACCCTTAAAATGATTGGACCACCTACGATAAAAAAGGGCGTGAGGATGAAATTTAACATTGCAGCAAGCAACATGGCTCTTTTTAAAAATGGCTGACTGCCAATATAGGAAAATCCCTGTTTCATATCTTTTACAAGCACTTTGCCCATAGTTTCCGTTAGGGGGCTAGGTGAGAAGGATATGTTTAACCGTAAAAGCATGCATGCTGATAGAAAAAACACGATGGCACTGGCACCTATAATGGATTGACTTCCAATCAGTCCGTACAGAACCCCGCCGATAATAGGAGCGAGAACACCTGAAAGTGCCTGCACGCCATTGACGATCCCGTTTGCTTGTTCTAATTGTTCCTGTTTTACTAACTGTGGAATGCTCGACATCACAGCGGGAGCATAGAACGTACTCATCACACCAAGAAGCACCATGACCGCTCCGATCATAAAGAGTGAATCATTGCCTGAGAATAACCAAAAATAAAAAGCCAGAATCATGATGCCGGTGAGAACATCAAATAAAATCATCAAGTTCCTTCTGTTAAACCGGTCAGCGATTGCGCCTGCTAAGGGGGAAAGAAGGAGCGGGACATTGGATAAAGCGAACAGTAAGGCATATAAGTCAACACGCTGAGTCATATCCAGCACGTGTAAAGATAGAACAAACCGAATTAAGGAAGACCCAAAAACGGAAATAATCTGTCCAAGCACGAGGTAAATAAAGTGGGATGAACCTCTTTTAGATAATAAAGCCATTGGTATCACTCTCCTTCTAGACCGACCGTCAGTCTATAGTGTATGCAGGATTGGTATTGAAGTGACCAATCACTGATTAAGTTCATCAAGTTCTCCAGATAAACGTTTCAGAAGAAAGGAGAAGCTCCCCTTTTCTGCATGTAATGAGGATTCGAGGATATCGATAAAAGCTAGCGCGCGCTGCATACTCTCTTCGGCTGTCCATTGAAAAAGGCCCTCATCAAATATGACCTGTGCAGAAGCAAGAAGGAATTCCACCGTTTCTTGCGGGTACTTTGTTTTGAATGTCCCTTCTTCCACCCCTTGCTGAATGACATCAGCTAAAACGGGTGATAGTTCTTTAATCGCTTTGATTAAGCTTTTTTGGTGCATCTCTGCATTAGAAGGCTGATGGAATTGTTCAATCATGCCCTGTTTATTGCTTCCTTGCTGAGGCGATTGCGCCATGATAATGCGAAATAGTTTGTCGACGACTGGAAGGTCTGGCTCAGCCGCAATACGCTTCGCCACGATGATATCTGCTTTGATAATCCTGTCAATAATGGCATCCATCACTTCTTCTTTGGATGAAAAGTAATAATAAAAAGTGCCTTTTGCAATGCCAACAGCTTTCAGAATGTCGATAATCGTTGTTTGCTGATAGCCTTTGGTAGAAAAAAGCTCTTCGGCTGCGTTTAAGATGTCATTTTTACGTTCTTCAGGATGTTTAACTGTTCTCATAAAGCCATCCTTTCTTTTGACTAGACTGTCGGTCGGTCTCTTGATTTGATTAAACCCTTTTCAATGTATCTTTGTCAATGCCTCATTTTTAAACACTTTGCATTTATTGTGCAATGACACTATGATACATTGAATGAAAATACCTTCAGGAGAGATGCCTCATGCAATTTTTAACCACTGAATTGGCACAAGAAATGGTTGAACGTACGATGCGTATTTTAGATAAAAATATCAATGTGATGAATGCGGATGGTGTCATCATTGGTTCTGGTGAACGAAACAGGATTGGTCAGAAACATGATGGTGCACGACTTGTTCTGACAAGCGGGGACAGTGTGGAAATTGACCACGATGCGTCCTTACACTTAGAAGGAGTGAGACCAGGAATCAATTTGCCTATTTGCTTTCGTGAACAAGTAGTTGGTGTGATTGGCATTACTGGTGAGCCAGAGGACATTCGGCATCATGCCGAGCTGGTGAAAATGGCGGCTGAGCTGGTGTTAGAGCAGTCTTTTCTGCTTGAACGAGTTCAGTGGCGGCAGCGAATAGAGAGTGAAATTGTCAATCAGTTAATTTCTGATTCGGACGTTGGTGATCATCAGCTAAAGAACCGAGCTGCATGGCTGGGAATGGATTTAGATAAACGCCGAATGGCCATCATTTTTCAGCCAGTTCCATCCTCAGAAGACGCTGTGCATAAAATGATTCATGCGATTCAATACGATAAGAATGTGGATGATTTGCTTGGCATGACCTTTCGTCATGAATTGGTTCTTTTAAGGCAGCCGATTTCTGATCATTTTTTAAAGCATGTGGTTGGGCAGCTGCAAAGAACAATGGAAAAAGCAGTAGGAGGCCAGGTGCTGGTGGGGATAGGGACTGTCGCCGCCGACATAAGCCAGCTGTCATTGTCCTTTGGGCACGCAAGAGATTCCTTGAGGTTGGGGAAGGATCTTGATCCGAAGGAAAGTATTTATTTTTTTGAATCTTATCAGCTGGAAAGGCTATTGATTACTGCAGGAGCTGTTGAAGAAAACAGTAGTTGGATTGACTTTTACAAGCCAATAATACAAGAAGTGGAGCTTGCCCACACATTAAGAATTTACATTAAAGAAGGCGGTGATTTACAAAAAATTGTTGATCGTTTATTTATTCACAGGAATACATTGCGATATCGTTTAGATAAAATACAAGCTTTGACTGGAAAAGATCCCCGTCATGTGAAACAGTTGATGGAGCTTTATATGGCGCAGTTGATGAGTCAACTATCTTAATTGTGCATATGCACAATTGAATAAAGGAATAAATGAAAAAAGTTCATCTAGATTCACAACCCGATCCCAGTTAGTAAACGCTTACAATTAAAGAAAGACATTTTGGGGGGATCGAAAATGAGTGGAGATGTGACAGTAAGTACACTAGGAGCCATGACGGCACTTGTGGTTGCGATTGTTCTTATTCTAAAAAAAGTATCACCTGCATATGGCATGCTGGCAGGTGCTTTCATAGGCGGCTTGGTAGGCGGTGTAGATATTGTTCAGACCGTCAACGTCATGATGGAAGGCGCTAAGGATATGATTCCAGCTGTCCTCAGAATTATGGCGGCAGGTGTACTGGCTGGCGTTTTAATTGAGTCGGGTGCAGCTTTATCTATCGCTGAGGCGATCGTGAAGAAGCTTGGAGAGGCGAGGGCGTTATTAGCACTTGCACTGGCAACCATGATTTTAACAACAGTGGGTGTTTTTGTAGATGTAGCTGTTATCACGGTAGCGCCTATCGCACTTGCCATTGCGAAACGGGCAAAGCTGTCAAAAACGGGGATTTTACTCGCCATGATTGGAGGCGGGAAGGCAGGGAATATCATGTCACCGAATCCAAATGCCATTGCCGCTTCTGATGTTTTTGGTGTACCGCTTACTTCAATGATGGCTGCGGGTGTCATTCCGGCTGTGTTTGGATTGGCTGTTACATATGTGTTAGCTAAAAAGCTTGCAAAAAAAGGGACACCTGTTCTTGAAGAGGAAACCGCGTTAAGCAAAGGTGAAGTGCCAGCTTTTTTTCAAGCACTTGCGGGTCCGCTTGTCACCATTTTATTGTTGGCTTTAAGACCGCTTTTTCAAATCAATATAGACCCAATGATCGCCTTACCGATCGGAGGCATTATAGGCGCTCTTTTCATGAAAAAAGGGAAGTTTCTCAATGATTATGCGATGTCGGGGCTTCATAAAATGTCGGGTGTAGCGATTATGTTATTAGGGACAGGCACACTAGCAGGAATTGTATCGAATTCTTCCTTAAAAGATGTGTTTATTCAAGCACTCGATGCTTCGGGATTACCACCGTATTTACTTGCACCAGCTTCAGGGATATTTATGTCAGCCGCCACTGCTTCGACAACAGCAGGAACGGCGGTAGCGAGTGGCGTATTTAGCGGTACACTCATTGGGCTTGGTGTATCGGCTCTTTCAGGAGCAGCCATGATTCATGCTGGTGCAACTGTGCTTGATCATATGCCGCATGGGAGCTTTTTTCATGCAACAGCAGGAAGTGTTCAAATGGACATCAAAGAGCGGTTGAAACTCATGCCTTTTGAATCGTTAATTGGTTTGACATTAACTGTCGTATCGACCATTATTTTCGGCGTTTTTCAGTTGTTTGGCTGATGACATTTGATAAGAAACGAGGGGCTTTAGGATGAAAATTGTGATTGCACCAGATTCATTTAAAGAAAGTTTATCTGCATATGAGGTAGCATGTGCCATCGAACGAGGATTTCATGCGATTTTGCCAGACGCTGAATATATTAAACTTCCCATGGCAGATGGAGGAGAGGGAACTGTTCAATCACTAGTTGATGCGACCGGCGGGTACATGATCAATCAAGTAGTCACAGGCCCGCTTGGTGACCCTGTCGATGCCTTTTTTGGCATGTTAGGAGACGGTGAGACGGCCGTTATAGAGATGGCCGCAGCCTCTGGGTTACACCTTGTTCCGCAAGAAAAACGCAATCCGTTATTTACGACATCGAAAGGAACTGGGGAATTAATGATTGCGGCACTAGATCAAGGAGCAAAGCATGTCATCATTGGGCTTGGCGGGAGTGCAACAAATGATGGCGGCGTTGGAATGATGCAAGGATTAGGTGCGGCTTTTCTTGATCAAGCAGGACAGGAGCTATCGCCAGGCGGTGGAGCCCTTCATCAACTAGCTTCTATTGATCTATCTGGACTTGACCCAAGACTGCATTCCGTTCGGCTGGAGGCAGCCTGTGATGTGGATAATCCTTTAACAGGTAAGAGAGGAGCGTCTGTCGTATTTGGTCCTCAAAAAGGTGCAGATGAAGAAATGGTTCAAGTGTTAGACAAGAATTTAGCTCATTTTGCTCACATAGCAGAAAAGCAGTTTACTGTATCTTTTGAAGATGCAGCAGGGGCAGGAGCGGCAGGAGGACTTGGTGCGAGTTTATTAGGCTTTTTACACGCCGATTTGCAAAGAGGAATTGACATTGTGCTGAAGGCTGTTCGGTTTGATGATGTCATCAAGGAGGCAGACCTAGTCATTACTGGGGAAGGCCGAATTGACCAGCAGACCATTTATGGAAAAACCCCAATCGGTGTAGCCAAAGCAGCAAAGCAGCATCACCTGCCTGTGATTGGTATCGCGGGCTCCCTCTCAAAAGACAGTGCTGTCGTACATGAGCATGGCATTGATGCACTTTTTAGTATCGTTCCAGGTGTAACTTCTCTTTCTGAGGCAATGAGAGATGGGGCTATTCATGTAGAAAGAACCGCTCGAAATATTGCGGCTGCTATATCAATTGGAAGAAATAAGTAAACGATGAAAAATGTTTCCTTTTCTATCACATTATTTCTATAGAAATGTGGTAAAATTGTATGAAATGCTATAGAAAGTTGGAGGAAACACAAATGTCTAATCTACCAAATTGTCCTTCATGCAGTTCAACGTATACTTATGAGGATGGCAGTCTGCTGGTTTGTCCTGAATGTGCGCATGAATGGTCACTTGAACAAGAACAAGCGGCAGAGGAGCAGCTTGTGGTCAAAGATGCGAATGGAAATCTATTAAGTGATGGGGATACGGTCACTGTCATTAAAGATTTAAAAGTAAAAGGCTCTTCTTCCGTTTTAAAAATAGGAACGAAGGTCAAAGGCATTCGTTTAGTGGAAGGCGATCATAACATTGATTGTAAAATTCCTAGCTTTGGGGCAATGAAGTTAAAATCAGAGTTTGTGAAAAAGGTATAATAACGAAAGGAGGCTGTCAGTAGAGGCCTCTTTTTCATTTCTTTATTTATAGGTGAAAGGAATAATCTTAAAAAAAATCCATACATATATACCTGTTGAAAAAGGTTCATTTTTAAAAAATCAAGCCTCTTTTCACATAAAAAATTGTTGTTTTCTTAACCCTACCTTAAAAAAGGCAGAGGATTCTCTAAATTTTGCCTAATCCCCTTCACAACTTTTGGGCATTGCTGTACCATATGGAAGTGTTCTTCTATTTTTAACGGATCATGGTGTTTATCAGGGAATAAGATGATAGATGATACTTAGACAAAGAAGGAGAGGTAACGTGACGAACGTTTTAGAACTGCATAATGTATCTAGGCATATTCACGGGAAAAAGATCGTTCAAGACTTGAGCTTTTCTGTCCAATCGGGCGAAGTCTTTGGCTTCTTAGGACCAAACGGCGCAGGGAAAACAACAACCATTCGTATGATGGTCGGTCTTTCTCCAATTACATCTGGTGACATTCTGATTAATGGCCATAGTATTCAATCCTCATATCAGCATGCCATCCAAGATGTTGGTGCCATTATTGAAAACCCAGAAATGTATAATCATTTAACGGCAAGACAAAATCTTGTTCACTTTGCCAGAATGAATGGGAAAGTGGATGAAGGGCGAATTGATGAGCTGCTAGAGCTGGTCAGCTTACAGCACGTGAAACATAAGCGTGTCCGAACGTTTTCATTAGGCATGAAGCAGCGTTTAGGCATTGCGCAAGCACTTATACATAGACCAAAACTACTGATATTAGATGAGCCGACCAATGGACTTGATCCAGAGGGAATTCGCATGATACGAGATTACTTGAGAAGGCTTGCAAAGGAAGAAGGGCTAGCTGTCATTGTTTCAAGTCACCTCATGTCAGAAATGGAACTGATGTGTGATCGTTTTGCGATTATCCAAAAAGGAAAGCTGATTGCGATTGAGGATCAGCGTGCAGAGACGAATCAAGACGATTTGGTCAATTACCGAATGAAGGTCGCATCTGGTGAGCTGGCAGAAGCCCAGAAACTCATTGGTATATTTGAGGAAGGCACGACTGTAAGAGAAGAGGAGCAGTATTTATTCTTCTCCTTGTCAGAAGAGAAAATGCCGGAATTGATTCGTCATTTGAGCGGCGCGTCCATTCATTTGTACGAAATCAAAATAGAAAAGCAAACCTTAGAAGATAAGTTCTTAAGCTTAACAGGTAAAAAGGAGGCAGACGTATGATACGCCTCATTCAAAACGAGTGGATGAAGATCAGTTATCGTGTTGGAACTTGGATTATGGTTGGACTTCTTGTTTTAGGTATGATTGCTACACTGATCTTTGTAGTGAAAACAAATGACAAAGATCAAGCTTCAGGTGAATGGAAAACTCAGCTAGAAATGATGAATACGGAGAACAAGAAAGAGCTCAAAGAGACAGAGAATGGTTTCTTTAAAAGAAGCCTTGAAAAAGAGATCGCTATTAATGATTATCGAATCAAGCATAACTTGCCGCCAGCTGATCAGTTTAGCCACAGTGTATGGGATTATGTGAAAACAAACGCCAATTTACTTCAGCTAGTAGGTGTGTTTGTGATCATTATTGCTTCCACTATTGTGTCGGCTGAATACAAGCATGGTACAATCAAATTATTATTGATTCGTCCACCATCAAGGCTAAAGATCCTAATATCTAAATATATTACAGTACAGCTGTATGCTCTTTTACTTGTTGTGGTGCTATTTATCTTGTCCTTCATATTGGGTGCTATTTTCTTTGGACTTAGTACTGATTATGTGAATTTGGTGTATCACAATGGTGAAGTGATTGAACGTTCGCAGTTTGCAAATATGATCTATTATTATCTTGCTCATTGTGCAATGTTTGTCGTTTTGGGAACCCTTTCGTTCGCCATTTCTACAGTATTTAGAAGTGAAGCCATCTCCATTGCCATTAGTGTGTTAGCTTATATTGTGGGTGGATCAGTTACAGGTATTTTAATGCTCTTCTTTGATTGGTCAAAATATTTGTTATTTGCAAACGATCCATCCCAATACTTTATGGAACAGGTTACTCTTATCGAAGGTATGTCTCTAGGATTCTCATTAATCGTCCTAGTCATCTATTGGGCTATTTTCTTGGCCATTGCCTTAATTGTCTTCCAAAAACGAGAAGTGAAAACAGGCAGTTAAATTTTAAAAATTTTTAGGAGGTTTACACATGATTAGTCGTAAAGGTGAAAAAATTATGGGGATTATTAGTATTGTCCTCAATGCCATTGGTGTTGGATTTGGAGCATTAATCCTCTCGGTAGGTCCATCATTTTATAATGAAATTAATGAAGTGCTACAAGAGGAAGGCGAAACATTACCGATTGAAACGCTTCAAGCTTCAGTTAATGCATTTGGTACGCAGTTTATGGTCGTTTCTGGAATTGCAGCAGTGCTATCGATTGTCGGTGTTATTCTCTTGAAAACAGACCGCCGTGCCGTGATTTCAGGTGTTCTTTTCTTGGTGTCTGCTGTGACTCTTTTAATTGGAACAATCGGTCTTGCATTCGCTCCAATGGTTCTATTGTTTATCATTGGATTAATGTCTCTTATTAGAAAGCCGAATACAGACATTCACACAAGTGAATATCCTTCATAATACAAAGAAAAAGACATGCGTCGTTGTACGCATGTCTTTCTTTTTTTAAATGATACCGATTAGCATCGCCACGAACAGAAGGATAATACTGAATCCCCACATCCAAAAGAAGGAGTAGCGGATATGTTTCCCCATATCCACCCCTGCTAGGCCTACAGCGAGCCAAACAGCAGGCGCAAGCGGACTGACAAAGGTTCCGATAATATTCCCAATCATCATGGCATATGCCGCTGAAGTACCAGATACGCCAACCTCAGATGTAATGGATTCAACAATTGGCAGAAGGGCGTAATAATAGGCGTCTGTACTAGTCAGCATATCGAGCGGCACTCCAAGCATCCCGACAATAATATGTAAAAATGGCAGTAAGAAAGCTGGTAAAATATGAATACTGTCGACCGCAATGGCTTTCAGCATCCCTGTACCTTCAAGAATTCCTAAAAATGAACCTGCGGAGAAAATAACAGCCGCCATCATCAGTGCACTAGGTGCGTGCGCCTTGATTCTTTCCATCTGTAAATTCACATTCGGAAAGTTAATCAACAGTGCTAGTGACAGGCCAATCATAAACATATAACTAGCAGGAATTACGTTTAACACGAGAAGTACCACAACACAGACAAATAGAATAAGGTTCACCCAGATGAGATGATAACGCTTTAAAGAAGCGTCACCTGTTTCGCTAATAGACTGAATGGCACGATCCCAATCGGCGCCTTCTAGTTGAACAGCAGCTACTTCGTTTGCAGCAATTTTCACCCGAATTCGTTTTTCTTCCCTCTTTCCTAAAAAGAACGCCATTCCTAACACGAGCACCACCCCAATGAGCTGGATCGGAATAAGCGGCACCCAGAGTTCAGATGGATCCATATTCAAGACGCTTGCTGCCCGTCCAGTCGGACCAGCCCAAGGAATCATATTGGTTAATCCAGCACTCGTCCCAATTAATAACAGCAGCAAGTAAGGACTCATATGTAATTTTTTATAAAGTGGCAGCAGTGCAGGTACAGTTAATAAAAAGGTTGTAGCCCCTGCTCCATCTAAGTGAGCAATGATCCCAATTAAAGCAGTTCCCATTGCAACTGTGACAACATTTCCTTTTGTCAGCTTAATTAATGCTTTAATTACAGGTTCAAAGAACCCTGTATCTTGTAAAATGCCGAAAAATAAAATGGCGAAGATAAACATGGTCGCCACCGGCAATACTTTGATAATTCCTTCTTCAAAAAAGGTTTGAATGTCATTTATCCCAAATCCCGCAATCAGTGCTCCTATTAAAGGCACCATGACCATGGCGACAATTGGACTTGCTTTCCCCCAAATCAGCAATACAACAATCGTTAAAATAATCAACAATCCAACAAGCGTTAACATAAGACCCTCCCCCTACAATAAACCGTTTACATTTGTTTGCTCTTTTTATCACAATGCAGTCCCACAGCTGCATTGAAAAAAAGGGTATCAAAAATATGAGCATTAGGCAACCGCTTTCATACCTATACAATGGTAAAAAAGGATGGTGAATCCATTCGTGGTGCGGTATCAAACATGTCAAAAAATTTAGATAAAATATAAAGGTTCATATACATTTCTACTAATAAATATATTTATATAGGTATTTAGAATTATCTAAATAAAAAGAAGCGTCCAATGAATGAACACTTCTTTTAAATTATTTTTTCAAGATGATGTACTCGTAAGGATCAAGCTGAAGCTTCTCTGGCACCTGCTCATCAGTCAGCATATTTTCATAGCTTTCCGCTGAATCTAGTGATATGTTCTGCTGCTCTTCTGTAAAATTCATCATAAACACATATTCCTGAGTGCCATCTGTTCGTTTTTGTACACTGACTCCCTCTGGAATCACCGCTGATAGGACGGGCTGTATCTCCATTTCTGCGATGAGTTCCTCGTAAAACTCATCATAAAAAATCTCCTCATTTTCGGAAGCCATATAGTATGCTTTTCCATCTCCAAAAGGATGGACAGTCAGGGCTGGCTGTCCTTCGTAGCAGCCGTTCTCAAAATGTCCTAACACAGAGGCCGTTTCAGGATGTATGGATTCGCAATATTGCCCGACATGGTAGGTGCGTCCATTTCCTGTGGTCATTAATACATGTTCATCTGGCATCAATGTGTTGATTTCCTCAGCCCAAATGCCAAGTACATGGCGGAGAGGACCGGGGAAACCGCCGAGGAAACAGAGGTCGTTTTCATCGACCATGCCGCTCCAGTACGTTGCCACAAAAATGCCGCCCTCTTTGACAAATGCTTCGATCTTTTCTGCCACGCCTGGTTTGATCATGTAGAGCATTGGACCAACGAGCACACGATAGGATGAGAAATCCTTTTCCATGCCGACAATGTCAACAGGAATGCCTTTTTTCCAAAAGCTTCGATAGTGAGTTTGACAAGCCTCTACATAGCGTTTGTTTGTATTATTTAAGCCTTGTGCATCATCAATGGCCCAGTGGTTTTCCCAATCATATATGATGGCGACTTCTGGTTGAACGGATGTCCCCGCGATGGGTTGCAGCTGCTCCAGCTGTTTCCCTAGATCAGCGACCTCTTGAAACACGCGCGTATGTTCATGTCCGGAATGATCGACTACCGCGCCATGGAATTTCTCGGAGGCACCTCGCCCTTGGCGCCACTGGAAGTAAAGCACGGAGTCTGATCCGTGGGCAATCGCCTGTATGGCAGAAAGGTGTGCCATGCCTTTGTGTTTGACCTTATTCACTTCATGCCAGTTCACAAGGCTCGGTGTACTCTCCATCACGAGAAATGGCTGCCCGTCCTTTAATGAACGATATAAGTCGTGAACGAAGGCAACGTTTGACGCTAATTCAGCGGTTGTTTCCCTGCCGCTATGCCATGCTGGATAGCTATCCCATGAAATTACGTCGACCTCTTTTGCAAATTGATGATAATCCAGTCCAAGAAATGGGCGCATATGCGGGTAGTCGCCCATAAAGTTGGTGGTCACTGGAATATGGGGCGTCAATTCCCGAAGCGGTTCAATTTCATTTTGATAAAAATTGATCGTTTGCGCTGTGACAAAGCGTTTCCAGTCTAGGTTCATCCCGTGAATCATGTGCTCCCCGTGCGGTGCAGGTGACTCGATTTGTGACCAATCACTATACGTGTGGCTCCAAAATCCTGTCCACCATGCTTGATTCAAAGCTTCAAGGTCATGATTGTACTTGTCTTTCAAAAAGTCTCGAAATGCTTCCTGGCAGAGATCACAATGACATTCGCCACCGTACTCATTCGAAATGTGCCACATGATCAGTGCTGGGTGATCCTTGTAGCGTTCAGCGAGCAAACGATTGAGTGTATTCGTTTTTTCTCTATAAACCGTTGAGGTGAAGCAATGATTATGGCGAAGTCCATGTAAGTTACGCTGACGGTTCGCTTCGACGCGCAATACCTCTGGATATGCTTGTGACAGCCAAGCAGGTCGTGCCCCGCTTGGCGTTGCAAGAATGGCGTGTGCCCCCTGTGCTGCCAAGCGGTCCATGATGTCATCCAGCCATGTAAAATCATATTGACCTTCTTTTGGCTCTAGCTTACTCCATGCGAAAATGTTGATGGAGAATGTTTGACAGTGTGCAAGCTTCATTAATCGAAAATCTTCGTCAATGATCTCCGGCATATGAAGCCATTGATCTGGATTATAATCGCCACCATGCAAAAAGCCTTTCACATTGGGGTGAACGAGTGGGTAACGCTTTCCCATTTTGTCACGTCCTATCCTTTTAATTACGGTGTCATTTGTTTAAATACGTCTAGAGAAGGCAGTGCTTTTCCGTTGAAATCAAACATCGCTTGATTTTCCCAAGCATTTCCGACCGTACCGGTTGTTTGGATATAAGCCAGCCCATATTGACTTGACCACGGAGCGCCTTTCACTGGAATCCAAAGCGGCTCCCAATAAAAGAACCCTTTCCCGCGATTGTTTTTCACTTGTGAAATTTTTTCTGATAGATCTCGTATAAAAGATGCCTGGCCTTGAGGTGAAGCTGGGTAGCCGGCAGTATTGACTGAATCTTGGTTAAATGAGTTTTCTAGGTTGTCGCCATTTGCTGTTGTAAAACCGTAGGCGGTTTCTACCACGATGACGTCTTTGTTATAGCGGACGCTAATATCATTCATATTGTTAGTAAGACCGCTAAATCCGCCGTCCCAATACGGGTAATAAGATAGACCGATCGTATCGAATGAGACGCCTCGTTTGTTGATTTCATCAAACCACCAGCGGGAGGCGCCATTGTCCCCACCATGGGCAAGGTGAAGCATAATTTTGATATTTGAATCGACAGAGCGGACTGCATTTGTGCCAGCCTTTAGCAAAGCGGCGAGCCGGTCAAATTCACCGCCGCCTTCACCCCAGCTTTTGCCGTTCGGCCACAGCATGCCTGAGTTCAATTCGTTTCCGACCTGTACCATGTTCGGCAGCGCATTTTGGGCTCTCATCGCTTTGAGTACATCCCCTGTGTAAGTGCCAACCGCTTTTACTAAATCGTTTTGTGAAAGAGATGTCCATGCTTTCGGTTTAAACTGTTTACCAGGATCAGTCCAGAAATCACTGTAGTGAAAATCAAGCAGCACTTTCATATTTTGTGCTTTTGCGCGTTTCGATAAAGCGATCGCTGTATTGAGATCGTTTGTCCCGCCGTTATAGGCACGGCCTTGATTGTCGTATGGGTGGTTCCACAGTCTAATACGCACATAGTTGACGCCTTTTTCCTTTAATAGCTTGAGCGGGTCCACCTGTTTTCCATTTTGGTCGAAGTATCTGCCGCCGCTTCTCTCCACTTCCGCAAGCATGGAGATATCGGCTCCTTTAATGAAATCACCTTGCAGTCCATTGATCGGCTGAACGGAAATGGCATCCGCTTTTGCTTCAGGTAAAATCCCTAATCCCATCAAAAAGAAAACGACAACCGTGACGAGCATCCATTTCTTCATCAAATCTCCCCTTATCCTTTTGTCCCGCCTTGTGTGAGACCGGACACAAATTGTTTTTGTAACACAAGAAACAATAAAGCGACTGGAATCGCAATGAGTAAAGCCCCGGCTGCAAAGGTCGTGTAGCTGGCCCCCATTTTGTCTGACACAAGATTGTACAGACCGATCGGGAGTGTATACATTTCGGGTGAGCGGACAATGACACTGGAGATGATGAAATCACCCAGTGGTCCTGTAAATGAGTTGATGGCGACAACCGCCAAAATAGGTTTAGCAAGCGGCATAATAATTTGGATGAAAATTCGAAAATGCCCTGCGCCGTCCATTCTGGCTGATTCATCAAGATCCTTCGGAATCGCATCAAGATAGCCTTTCATTAAATACGTATTCATCGGAATTTGTCCGCCTGCATAAATCAAAATCAGTGCAAGATGGCTGTTAATCAGCCCAAGCATTTGAGCCAAAACGAAAATCGCAATCAGCGCTGAAAATTGAGGAATCATTTGCAGCAGTAAAAAGAGCATCAGCCCATTTTTCCGTCCTTTGAAACGGAATCTAGAGAAGGCATAGCCTGTAAAGCTAACAAGAATCAGCGTTAACAGCATTGTGGCAATACTGATCTTCATGGAGTTCCAATACCATTTCGCATAAAGTGCTCCCGGGCCAAAGAAGAGCTCGGTAAAGTGACTGAACGTTGGATTCTTCGGAAACATACTTGTGCTTATAAGGCTGTTTCCAGGATTAAAGGAAGCACCGATCGTCCAAAGCAGTGGATATAGAATACAAATGGAGGCAATGAAAAGGATAAAATAAGTAATGCTCAGGCGAATGAGCTTGTTTTGTTTTGATCCCATATCACATCATGTCCTCCTCTTTGAATGAATTCGTTCTCTTAAACTGCCAGAGTGCAATGGCGATGACAAAGATTGAAAGTAAAATCGTGACAGCCGCAGCGAGTGCATATTGAGAGGACTGCATCGTGAGTTTATAAATCCAAGACACCAAGATGTCCGTTCCCCCAGCGGTTGACCCCGCAACAGGCGGTCCCCCGCCATTAAATAAGTAGATGATATTAAAGTTGTTAAAATTAAACGTATATTGTGTGATGAGGATGGGTGCAATGGAATAGAGAACAAGCGGTAACGTGATGGACCGGAATTTCTGAAAAAAATTGGCTCCATCAATGGTCGCAGCCTCATATAAATCCTCGGGAATCGCCTGCAAAACGCCTGTTGTCATAATGAAAACGAAAGGAAATCCAAGCCAAGTCTGCATCGCAATGAGGGCAATTTTGCTCCAAAATGGATCTGTTAGCCATGGTTTTGGATCAATCCCTATCGATGCAAAAAGTGTATTGTTAATGGCCCCAAATGTATCATTGAACAGTCCAGCAAACACCAAAATGGTCACAAAGCCCGGAACAGCCCAAGGGAGAATCAAAATGGTTCTAAAAAACCGTTTTCCCTTTAAATCCTTCTGATTGAGCAGAACCGCTAAAAAGATGCCGAGGGCACATTGAAGGGTCGACGCGGCCAAAGTCCATACGACGGTCCAGCCAAGTACATCAATGAAGGTGTCTCGCCAAATATCAATGGAAAAGATATTTTGAAAGTTCTTGATTCCTATCCAGTCGATCAGATTGGCAGGAGGCGAGTGATATAAATCATAGTTCGTAAAGGCAAGCGCAAAGCTGAACATAATAGGAAAGACAACAGAAAATAGAAGTAAAAAGAAAGCAGGAGTGCTCATTAAGTAAGGGAAGCCTTGATCAATGAGCTGATGATATTGAGCACGGATGGAATGAAGTGGTACCCCTTGATCCCGTTTCTTTCCATTCATAAAAGCATCACGCATCATGAGTACATAAAAGCCGATACCAAAACCAGCTGTTAACAGCGCAATAATCCCCTTTGCTAAAAGAAAAACAGAGTTGTCACGAGGCAGCATTGTCCCAAGAGTGAACAGTCCCCAGAAGCCAATATTGAATAAATCATAAAATACAATCAAAAAAGCGGCGCCGAACAGGAAAAAGAGTGCCCCTTTGCCGTACTGTTTGTTGTATATCTGCCCCATCCCGGGTATAAAGGAGAACATTAGCGCCCGTCTCCGGTGTGTCTTTGATTCCATTATGTGTGTGCGGTCTAGTTCAAGGTTACCCGTCACGTCTAACACCTACTTCATATAAAATTAGATCAACTACGGGCAGTTTGATAGACTACCCGCATTTGATGGTTATTTGGAGTGATTTGCTTTAATTTGAGAGTCGATTTGATTGACCGCATCATCAAGTGCCTTTTTCACATCTGTACGACCAGTTGCAATCAGTCCTAATGCACTATCAATCGGCTTCCACACCTCTTCCATTTCAGGATTGTTCGGTGTCAGTGTGGCGTATTTCGTTTGTTTAGAAACAGCATCCGCATTTGCGTTTTCCGTAATGATTGGATCTTTCATCAGTTTTTTCACTGGTGGAATTTCCTCTGTTAATTCAAAGCGCTTCTTTGAATTTTTTTCGTTCGTGATAAATTCAACAAATTTCTCAGCAAGTTCTTTATTTTTAGAATAAGAGGAGACGTTGTAGCTTTTTACACCTAAAAATGAGCTCATATGTTTTCCGTTAGGGAGTGTTGGCAGCTCGGTCACACCATAGTCAATACCCGCCTCTTTATATGGACCAAATGACCAAGGACCAGAAATGACAGCTGCTGCTTTTTTTTCTGTAAATAAGGAGTTGAGGACATTGATTCCTTGTTCACCAATGATGCCTTTCGGGAAAAGTCCTTCGCTAAAGAATTTTTGAATGTATTCTCCGCCTTGGATGGCGCCATCGTTGTTCAAACCAATGTCATTAACATCATAAGAGCCGTCGCTTTTCTGCTTGAAAATATAGCCCCCAGACCCGCCTAAAACACTTTGTGCATAGTAAATTTCATCCCATTTCGCAACAAAACCGTACTTTCCGTCTTTTGTCAGCTTTTTCGAAAGATTATACCAGCCATCAAGTGTCGTTGGTGCCTTTTTGACAAGATCTTTGTTATAAAAAAGGACAGTGGTTTCAACGGATTTTGGCAGGCCATACAGTTTTCCATCTACCGTTTGTGATTGAATCGATTCGTCTGTGAAGGAGTTGATCACTTTTTGATCTGGCTTTATTTCCTGTAATAGCCCCTCAGTGACAGCAGATCCAATTTGATTGTGAGGCATCGTGATGACGTCTGGACCTGTCCCAGCTGCTCCATCTAGACGGAGAGCTTCGATTTGGTCGGCATAAGCTTTTTCGACCACTTTGATTTTCACATCATGTTGTTTTTCGAATTCTTTTACAGCGTCTTCAATCCCCTCAGTTTTTTTGACATCCTCCCACACTAGTAAGGTCTTTGTACCTGTAGATGCTGGCTGTGTTCCGCTTGAATTGTCATCTCCCGGTCCGCAAGCTGAAAGCAGAAGCACAGCAGTCCCAACGACTGCTGATAATGTCGCCCATTTTCCCTTTTTCATTAGTAATCCCCTCTCGTTCTTTTTTCACAGATGATAAGAAAACGCTTTCTTAATGTGAGAATATCAACTTGAGTAAAAAAAGTAAACATATTTTATTAAATTTATTAAGTAAATTTTTTTACTGATGTAGAGAGAAAAGAAGCCCTCCACATTGGATGGGGCTTCCAGTTGTTTAGATTGTACTTTTTCGAAAGACAGGTTCTGAGGCAATCAGCACAGTTTTCGGTAATGTTCTGCCGTCTACAAGTCTTTCTAACAGTAAATCAACTGCTGTTTCACAAAGTAAAGACGTGTGGATATGATACGTGGTGAGCGGTGGTGACACATATTGAGACACATGAATATCGTTGATACTAAAGACGCTCACGCGGTTCGGCAGAGAAAATCCGCGCTCGTTTAATGCTTGTAAGCAGCCGATGGCAAGAGGATCACTAGCGACACAAAAAGCGGAAGGCAGGTCATCACCAAGCTCATCAATCGCCTTCATCATCAGCGCATAACCTTCATCTACTGAGAAATGGTGACCGACATAGACAAATCGTTTATCAAGGACATTGTGAGCCATCATATATTCACGGAAAGTCGTTTCTCGAATATCTGGAATATGCATATTCGTATTCAGATCTAGGTCTGTGCCGCCAATGAATCCAATGGATGTGTGTTCTTTTTCAATAAAAGAATCGATGATCTTTTCAACAATTCGTTTCAGGTTTGGCTTTACAGAATCAATACGGTCTTCATCTGGTGACGTATCAATAAAAACGATATGCTGGGTGATCTCATATAATTGGTCAAGCTCTGACGTTTTAAATCGGCCGATGGCAATGATCCCTTCTGTAGAAGGATCAATGGAGTGAAGCCCATCAGATGGATTGTAAGCGGTGACATTTAAACTCCGAGTATTCGTAAGTTCCTCGATGCCCAGACGGATGGATTTAAAATAAATATCTTCAAGCTCTTCCTTTTCGGTCATCCAATAGAGAAAGGCGATTTTTTTTAATGAATGTTTGAATGTTTTCTTTTGATAGGACAAAGCTTCAGCGGCGGCGTATACTTTCTCACGTGTTTGATCCGTGACAGATAGGTTGGGATCTTGGTTCAGTACGCGAGATACAGTCGCAATGGATAATCCAGCTTTTTCAGCAATGTCCTTTATTTTAGCTGCCAAATCAGCACCTCCTATAGAAAATATCTCCTTCTAGTATAGAGTCTTTAAAAAAATTAGTAAATATTTTTATTAAATTGTTTTCAGTTAAGCGCATCTTTACGCACTGGGAAGGAATTAGTAAGATATATATATGAAAGGTTTTGGATTAAGATTTCTGATAGGAGAGGGACCGATGTATTACGATGCACTGAAGACATTTGTGACAGTTGTGGAAGAGAAAAACTTTACAAAGGCAGCCCAAAAGCTGCGGATTTCTCAGCCAAGTGTCAGTCTTCATATTAAGAACTTGGAGCAGGAATTCCAGACCGTTCTGCTCAATCGTTCGCCAAAGCAATTAACTGTTACACCAACTGGGGATATGCTGTACCATCGATCAAAACAAATCATTCGTTTATATGAACAGGCGAAGCAGGATATTTATGAGCATCATCATCTGGCAAGAGGGAAGCTGACAATCGGGGCGAGTTTTACCATTGGAGAGTACGTGCTGCCACAAATATTGGCAGAGTTTCATCAGCTCTATCCGCATGTGGACATTGAGGTGGTCATTGATAACACAGAGGCGATCGCCAGTCATGTCCGCTTATTCCATGTCGACATCGGTTTGATCGAAGGACAGACGAATGACAAAGAACTGACAGTAGAAACTTTTCTAGAAGACGAGCTCTATATCGTCGCGCCATTAGATCACCCCTTTGCTAAGAAAAAGGATGTCACGATTGATCAATTGCAAAACGAAACATGGATCACGAGAGAAGAGGGATCAGGTACCGGAGAATACTTACAGCACGTCCTGAAATCAAATGGACTGAAAGCACGGACATTTGTGACGTTTAGCAGCAATCAAGCGATTAAAGAGGCTGTGATTCATGGAATGGGGCTTTCTGTTTTATCTAAATATGTCCTCCAGCGAGGCAGCATTGGCGGTGAATTGGCTGTCATTTCTGTGAGAGGAATGGATTTCAAACGTAAATTCTCCTATGTCGAGTCACCGATGACAGGGGGAAATAAAAATAAGGAATTGTTTGTTGAATTGTTAAGGAAAGAGAGAAAAGACGCTTCTCCTCAGTAGGAGAAGCATCTCAGCGTGTAGACAAACCCTCGCATTCGGTGTCAGGTCTTCGCTCCGCTCCGGTACTCGCCCTTCCTAGACTGCAAAGGTTTTCTATCACGCTGAAAAGAAGACAAAGGGCTAAAATCAAGATCATTTTAGCCCTTTGTCAATAATCTGAAAAGACGCTTCTCCTCAGTAGGAGAAGCATCTTTTTTATAACCCTTTAATGTTTATCTCATCAACTGGAAGGAAGATTTCACCCGTATCTGTGTATTTCATGGTGACCTGATCGCCTTCTTTTAAATAAATGACGAGAGGTTCTTTTTCAGATGACATGGTGTAGCTTTTCCCATCGTCTAGCAGGAAGGTAACGGTTGTATAATCACCGGTCTTTTCTTTATACACTCGTTTGACTTTCCCTGTCGTTTCTTTCTTTTCCTGCTTAGAGGAACTGTTAACGGTACCGCCGCCTTTTTGCAGAGCTGTCTTATAGGCTCTCAGTGCTTCGTTTGGTGTAGAAGCGTACGCAGCGATTTCAGGATTGGCTGCAGACACGATAAAGTAGTTTTGCAGGAATCCATTTGAATCGAGAACCGGCGTGAGCCAGCTGGCTTCTCCATAGAAATTATACAGAATTGGCATGCGGCCTTTCCATTTCTTCTCGATGAAACGTTTCTCGATAATTTGCAGAGCGCCTTGAGAATCCATGTAGGACGCTTCAAGATTTCCGGTATAATAAGTCGCTTTTCCTGTCCGGGCATTTGTCAGGGCATACCCAAGCATCGAATCAACGCCCTCTTTCGGACTTGTGAAATCTGTGAAGTAGTACATATCTCCTTTTGCATCAAACACCGGACTCACATTGGCTTCTGTTCCTTCATCTGAAGGCAGCTTCACATCTGATTTTCCAAACATACTGTTCCAGAAACCGTGAATATAGTTTCCGAAATAACTGTTTTGCAGACTGACCGCTTCTGGTGAAACAGCCCCATCAATAAAAGCAGGTACTTGATCTAGAGCATATTTCTTCGTTGCACCTGTTTTGGCATCAACAACGACCACACCGGAAGCTTTAAAGCCGTTTCGGGCAGAGATAAAATCGCCATACGTGCGAATGTAATAAGGCTTTCCATCATCATTGATTTCCAGCTGTGTGTCGCCGTAGAAAATCAAATCAGGGTATTGAAGGCGAATATGACGCTCAATTTCTTTGTTGAAATAAGAGGAAGGTGTGTAGACCATCTCTGTTTTCACAAACTTTGGATTGGCAGATGAGTCGGTCGCACTTAATGTAAAGTAACCCGGCGTACTCCCTGAACGAATCCATTTAAAGAAATCCGAGAATTCCACTGGGGCGATGTACACATACTCACCGTTGACCTTCTGGATTTGCAGGCTGCCAAGCTCATAGTAACTTGTGTTTGGAACCTGTCCGAACGATTTCTTCATTTTGTTCCGAGCAAATTGAGGCGGGACACTCGCAGGTGTTTCCGTCTCATCAAACGCTTTGATTTCGACCTTTTGATCCATTTTGGAGACATCAAATTTCTCATTCGCATTGAATAGAAAAGCTGTCGCCATATAAACACCGAGCAGTAATAAAATAAGAAACAGCACGCCTTTGATCTTACGCTCCAATCCAACTGACAAAAAGGCGCCTGCTGCTGTCACAACAAGTCCAATCAACCAGAGGGATGAAGGGTTACGATCCAAATTGGTCATATAATAGAAAACAAAAATACCGACCATGAACAGCAAAGCAAGGCCTGCAATCCACATTAGCGGAACCTGCTGTTCTGTCCCTTTCTTTCTAACGATCAACTTGAGTGGTGTGAGCAAGAGGGTCAAGACAAGACCGATCACAACCGAAAACAACAAAATATATCCCACAAACAGATCTCCTTTCAAATCAATCACTCTTTTAGTATATACGAGTGAGACGAGGAAAAGATTCATCGGACGGAAGGTTCATCTAAATGCCAATCGAGTCGATGGCGGATTGAACATCTTCTTTCAGTTCGTAAAACTTGAGTCTTTGCTCGATTTTCTCTGTTAAGGCGTCAATGGCTTGTCCTGACATATGCGTATGGATGCGCTTTTGATGTTTATACACTTTGTTCTGAAGCTCATCAATTAGATCTAAAATTTTTCCCGCTTCTTGGCGGTCTTCTGCAAATTCATGTTGAAGCTGATGCCGGATGGCTCTGATTAGCGCTGTTTTCTGCTCTTCTTTGATCTTTGCTTTCAAAGCAGCCAGCTCTGCTGGTGTCATGTCTTCAGTGTGAAAGTTTGTTTGAGAAAAGACGGAGCTTGATGTATGCGTATCTGTCATTCGTTGCAAAAAACGGTCTGCATCTGTTGGTTGTTTCTTTGAAAATTCCATTCCTCGTTCTCCTTAAGAAATGCCCATATTCTTTGCCAGGGCTGTATCTGCATCATGGTATTCTTTTCCTAGCTGGCTCATATCATCTGATATTGAGTCCAGCCACCTTTTTATATTCATCGCGCTATCAATCGCTGTATCATACTCTTTGACGGAATAGAACTCATTCTCAAGTCCCTCTGTTTTTAAGTGGCGAATTACAGCATCCACATCTGATGCCGTCAGCTGGTCATACGAACCAAAACCGACAATTTGTTTGTATCTCGAACGAACTCGTTCTACCGATTGATCCACTTTGTCATCGAGTTTCTCGATTTTGCGAATGATTTGCTGTATATGGTGCTCGGCATATGTCGAGAATTTACGACCTGTGTTCATGAGAACATGCGACTTGATTAAAATTGCCACCACACTTTGCGGGTGAACATTCGACTGACTCAATTGATGTAACATGGCGGCAGTGAGAGAAGGGTTTTTTTTCAACATATCATCAATGGTTTCAACGGAGCCATCTGATGAAAAGGCATACCGATCTAAGCCATGGCTGCCGGCGAGGGCTTCAAGGAATAAATTCGCATCCAGTGAAGGATTCACACTCATTGCCCGATTGAGGAGATCTTTCATGAATTGGACGGCTTTGGAGGAATCCTCGGAGTAATCGACGCCTTCAGGTAAAGCGGCATCATACATCACTTTCACACGACCGATTTCTGTCGTATGTCGATTTAAAAGAGAAAGCCCGTCATTGAGATTGATATATTCTGTTAATCTACTGCGGTAATCACCTTTTAATGCTTTGGCTTGGAGGCCATCCGGTAGATTGGGGTAAATATTCGGATTCTCAAAGGTGACCCCGCCTTTAATAAAATCATTTTTAACAAGAACATAGGACGCATTCGATCCGCCAAGTGAATGCCCTGTCACATACATCTTGGCATTTGGCATTTTCTTATGTATTTCTTTCGCATAACGATCCGCTTGAACCATTTGATTCTCTGCGCCATTTTCAAAGGGAATATTTTTAATCAGATACTTTGTATCCGAAACCATCCAATCTTGAACAATTTCATTTGTATAGGCGGTTGTGCCTGTTGTCAACTTAGTCGTCACTTCCTGTGAACCCTTCGACCGACTAAAAGGAGGCAGCTTCGTCAAAATGGTAGAAAGAAGATCATCTGACTCTTTTTTTCCATGTTTTTTAATGGTATCTTTATATTGGCCAGCGCCAATCGGTTCTGACCCGCGGTAGGCGATGACGGCGTTTTTGATTTTGGTGAGGTCTTTGCCTTTGTTTGAAATACGATAATCCTCTCTTGAGACAAGGGTTAGTGCGTTAAGTCCTTTTTTTGTTTCTATATGGTCAATGACATACATGGTTTTACCGCTTTTTAAGCGTATATCTTTCGGATATGTATAATTAGAAATATCATAAGACTCTGACGATATATCATTATAATCTTTATCGCTAAGTCGATTAATTGAGTTTATCGTGGGCAATTTTTACACTCCTGTAATTTTTATCATAAATATTATATTATAGAGAGAAATAAATATCTATTATAAGTTTAATAATTAAGTAATTTAAAGATGAATGTTAACTTTCAAAAGGTGGAAGATATTTTATATGAAGAATAAAATCAAAATTTCGATTATTTTTATTGCCCTTATTACTATTATTTCAGTTACACTGTTTCTTTTAAACGGTAAGCAATCTCAAACAAATGAATCTGGAGGAAAGGTCATCGTGCAAGAAAAAGAAAAAAGTGAACAACAGAAGGCAGAAGAATTCGCAGAGAAAATGAAGCCGAAAATAGAAAAACGTTTGCATAAAATGGATATTCATAATTTTATCGAAACTATATCTTTTAAAAAAGGAGTAACCATTAATCCGATGGGATATATAAGAGTGAGGGGATATGTGAATGGCGAGCCAGAAAGGTTTGAGTTTTCTGCATCATTAGAATATAGATCTAATGAAGTCGGTTCTATGAGCATCTCATCTGATTTATCAGACCGTTTCGAGAATTGGGCTGATTTTGATCCACAAGTGAAAGAAGATTTTTTGAATAGCCTTTCTAAAAAAGAACGTGAACAGTATCTTAAGGATATTGGAGAAAAAGAGTAAAGCAGGTACTCACCTACCTGTTTTTATTTTTGCCAATTTCATAGATAGATTGATTAAAAGTTCATTAAGGAGTTTTTGCTTTTTATGAGAAATACAATGAAGTTTTCTATCATAATTGTGGTCGTTATCATCTCATTAACTGCGTTCATTGTACAGTACATTAATCAGAGTCTGTCAGATGATGTAGTGCAAGAAAAAAGCGATCAAGAAAAAGCAGCAGAGTTTGCAGAGAAGATGAAACCAAAAATCGAAGAATATTTACATAAAATGGACATTCACGACTTTATAAAATCTATTACGTTCGAAAAAGATGTGACTATTAATCCCATGGGGGATATTGTTATTGACGGGTATGTGAATGATGAGCCGGTAAAGTACAATTTTTCAGCATCCCTACAATATAGGTCTAAAAAGATAGGTTCAATGAGTTATTCATACGAGTTATCAATTCGATTCAGGGACTGGGAAAAATATAAAGATGAACCGGAATTAAAAGAAAATTTCCTGAAAAGTCTTCCCAAAAAGGAACGCGAACAATATCTGAAAGATGTTGGTGAAAAAGAGTAAAACAGGTACTAGCTTACCTGTTTTTATTTTGTCAAGGCTGATTAAGTTCACTAAGGGGGTTTGTCTTATATGAGAAACGTAATGAAACTATCTATCATTATTGTGGTTGTCATCATCTCAGTTACTGCCTTTGTTGTTGAGTATATTGATCATAGTGTGTCAGAGGAAATAGTGGAAGAGAAGAACGATCAAGAAATAGCAGAAGAGTTTGCAGAGAAGATGAAGCCTAAGGTTGAAGAGCACTTGCACAAAAGAGATATTCATAACTTTATCAAAACCATAACGTTTGAAAAAGATGTGACCATCAATCCTATGGGGGATATTATAATCGATGGCTATATAAATAATGAACCGGAGAAGTACGGATTTTCAGCTTCTTTACAATATAGAGCTAAAAAAATAGGTTCAATGAGTTATGATCCTGAGTTGTCATATCGTTTTAAAGATTGGGATAAATTTAAAGATGAACCAGAATTAAAGGAAAATTATCTTAAAAGACTCTCTGAAAAGGAACGAGAACAGTATCTTAAGGATATTGGAGAAAAATAATAAAACAGGTAATCACCTACCTGTTTTTTATTTTTCATTATTAAGAAGGTGGCAATGGTAGACATGAAAAACACAATAAAACTTGTATCTGTTTTGGTCGTTATCATCATTGTCTCAGTGACTTCGTTAATCACTCAGCACAATAAGCAAAGTAAATCAAATGATGTGGTAAAAGAAAAGAGCGATCAAGAAAAAGCAGAAGAGCTCGCAGAAAAAATGAAGCCTAAAATAGAAGAATTTTTACGCAAAGAAGACATCCATCAATTTATTAAGACCATAACGTTTAAGAAGAGGGTAACTATTGATCCAATGGGCTACATCGTAATTAGAGGATATATAAATGGTGAGCCAGAAAAGTACGAGTTCTCCGCTTCATTAAAGTATAGAACAAAAGAAATCGGTTCAATGAGTTATTCAGCAGAACTAGGAGATCGTTTTGAGAACTGGGATGATTTTAATCCTCAAGTGAAAGAAGACTATCTGAATAGTTTATCTAAAAAAGAACGCGAACAGTATCTCAAAGACATCGGAGAAAAGGAGTAATTACAAGTGTTCAACTTCTGATTATCTCCAAATCGTTGAAAAGGTATATGCTATCATTCCCCTAACAACACTTTCAAATAAGGGAGAGATTTCAATCATGGCAAATAAAAAGAAATTGATCTTGGACGTAGATACTGGAATTGATGATGCGATTGGGATTTTGCTGGCAGTGAAAAGTCAGCAGTTTGATATCTTGGGGATTACAACGGTGTGTGGGAATGTGTCTGTCAATGCGGCTACATTGAATACGTGTAAAGTGCTTGAGCTGGTTGAGGCAGATGATATTCCTGTCATCAAAGGTGCAGCAACCCCTCTTTTAAGAGCGCCCCATTATGAACATCGGGTGCACGGCGAGGATGGGATTGGTGGTGCTTTAAAGGATGCTCAGCCTATGAAAAAAGCAGATGCTGGTTTTGCGCCTGATTTTATCATCGACCGGGTGATGCAGTATTCGAAGCAGGTTACGCTTGTGTTGACAGGACCTTTAACGAATTTAGCTCTTGCAGTGAAAAAGTGCCCTGAGCTGATTCATCACGTGAAAGAAGTCATTTTTATGGGTGGTGTCGTGCAGGGACAGGGGAACGTCACGCCGGTAGCGGAATTTAATACATATGCAGACCCAGAAGCGGCAAAGTTAGTGCTGGATGCAGGGTTCCCTTCATTGACTCAAGTGGGATTAGATGTCACGAGACAGGTCTTGCTTACGGATGAAAGAATTGATGCGATTCAGAATGAAACGTTGGCCCATTATATTAGAGAGAGTACAAGCATTTACCGTCAGCGCTATTTTGAGCGCAATGGTGTGTGGGCGTGTGCCATGCATGATCCGCTTGCTGTAAGTCTTGCCATTGACAAGCAGCTCGTGAGCACACAGGCTTTTCATGTGGACGTCGAGACGAAGAGTGAGTTTTGTGATGGACAGATGATCTGTGATTTTCAGCATCAATGGGAGAAAGAGCGCAACGTTCAAGTGTGTACGGATGTAAATGCTGACGCTTTCTTTGATTTATTGATCAAAACAATGAACGCTTAAAAAAGAAGTCTGTGCAAACAGGCTTCTTTTTTATAAGATGGGAACATGAGGAAATGTATGCGTTCACATGAATAAGGGAGGAGTGAAGTCAATTGGCTTCTGTTAGTTTAAGTAGTATTGAAAAAATACGAGCAGCAAGCAGGGGATTGCCGCCAAAGCTGAAAGCAATTGCAGAGCATATTACGAGTGAGCCCCGCGACATCATCCATTTATCTATTGTCGAGCTTGCGAAAAAAACTGCAAGCTCAGAGGCAACGATTTTTCGTCTTTGTAAAAGGCTTGGATTTGAGGGCTTTCAAGATTTGAAGATTGCTATTGCCCAGGAAATAGACCAAACAAAGCCTAATTATGTAGATGAAGAAATGAGTCTTGATGATGATATGGCTATTTTTATGCAAAAGGTTTTTCAGACGAATATATCCGCTTTAAAGGATAGCTTTCAATTGTTGAATCCAGAGGATGTAGAAAAAGCCATACAAATCATTCATGAAGCAAAACGCTTAGAGTTTTATGGAAGTGGTGGATCTGGGCTCATTGCGACAGACGCTTTTCATAAATTTATGAGGACAGGCATCAACTGTATTGTTCACACAGATTCTCACTTTCAAGCGATGTCTGCTGGTCTTCTTGATCAGCACAGTACAGTGATCGGTATATCTCATTCTGGACGAAATAAAGATTTGCTCGATGCGATGAAAACAGCAAAGAGTAAAGGAGCTAAAACCATCGGTATTACAAGCTATCAGCGCTCACCATTGAGTCAGCTTGCAGATGTCACGTTGTATACTGCGACACAAGAAACGGCTTTTCGAACAGAAGCGATGTCCGCAAGACTTGCGCAGCTGACGGTCATTGACGTTCTATATTTTGCACTTGCTCACTTAAGGCAGCAGGAAACAATAACAAATTTAAAGCAAATGCGAGAAACCATTTCACAAAAAAGAGTGTAATGATTCCAAAAATAAATTTTTCTTATAATGAAAAATGCTGATGTGGTAACGATTGTGAGCTTTTTAGTGAAAATAATTTTCTTTTTGGTCGTTGAATGTCGAAAAAATTATTTTTATAATGGGATCTAACAGGCAATTCAAAAACTACATATGTGACTTCAAATCAATGATTGGGCGTGATACAGATGAAGGGGAACCAGGCGGTAATTGGTTTGGATATTGGAACAACAAGTACAAAGGCGGTTCTGTTTGGACCTCAGGGGAAGGTATTAGCGAAGCATTCAGTTCCTTATGAGCTCATTCAGCCCCAGCCAGCATGGGTTGAGCAGGATCCTGAAAAGATATTAGAAGCCGTCATTGCGAGTGTAAGAGGTGCATTGACGAAAGCAGCATTTGATGAAGAAAATCTTATAGGCATCGGGATCAGTACAGCGATGCATTCCTTAATTGTGATGGATAAGGATGGAAAAACATTAACGAACAGTATCATTTGGGCAGATAACAGAAGTGCAGAACAAGCGAAACGAATCAAATCAGATATGGATGGCTTCCACATTTATAAAAGGACAGGTACTCCGATCCATCCAATGTCACCGCTTTCAAAAATACGTTGGATCAAGGAAATGGCACCTGAAGTCTTCAAGAAGGCAGCAAAATTTATTTCGATCAAAGAATATATTCTTTATCATTTTTTCGGTCAGTATGTCGTCGATTATTCAATCGCTTCAGCAACGGGACTGTTCCAATTGGAAACGCTTCGATGGGATGAGAAGGCGCTTCGTATTGCTGGAATTGAAGCCTGTCAACTATCTGAACTTGTCCCAACGACATATCAACTGAAAGGACTTCAGCCAGAGATTGCACTGCGCATGGGCATTAAAGAAGATACACCATTTGTCATTGGTGCGAATGATGGCGTTCTAGCGAATTTAGGTGTGGGCGCGATTGGCAAAGGAGAGGTGGCTGTTACGATTGGGACAAGCGGTGCTGTCCGTACGGTTGTAGACAAACCAATTACAGATGAGCAATCAAGAACGTTCTGCTATGCCCTGACAGATAAGCATTGGGTTGTAGGAGGACCGACCAATAATGGCGGGATCATGCTGAGATGGCTGAAGGATGAATTCGGGTCATCAGAGGTGGAGGTAGCAAAGCGTCTAGGGGTGGACCCTTACGATCTGATGATGGATATCGCGGAAAAGGTTCCAGCTGGTTCTGAGGGTTTGCTGTTTCTGCCATTTTTATCAGGTGAGCGGGCACCTTATTGGAATCCAAATGCGAGAGGCACCTTCTTTGGAATCGGTCTTCAGCATAAGCGGGAGCATTTTATTAGAGCTGTGTTAGAAGGCGTCATTATGAGTGTTTTCTCGATCGGTGTTGCCTTAAGAGATTTAACCGGTTCAGCAAAGGATGTCAGAGCTTCGGGCGGATTTGCACGATCTCCGCTGTGGCGGCAAATTTTAGCGGATACGATGGGTAGAGAAGTGCTTGTTCCAGAAAGCTACGAGGCGTCAGCACTGGGGGCGGCTGTCCTTGCACTTTATAGTTTAGGTCATATGGAAGAGATAGAAGAGGTTCAAGAGTGGATTCGAATCTCTGCTCGTCATGAACCTAATATGAAGAACAATGAAACTTACATAGAGCTGTTTTATTTATATGAGCGCCTCTACGACAAACTGAAGGATGAATTTGATGTCATTAGTGCGCTGCAATTAAAACAAAATCGTTAAACATCAGGGAAAAGGTGGGAGAACATGCTTTTATTCATCGTGATTGCGGCGATTGTCCTTTTACTCATTCTCATTACAGTCGTTAAGTTGAATCCATTTGTGAGCTTAATTATTACTTCGATGCTAGTGGGCTTTGCGACGGGGATGGATTTGCAGGAAATCATTCAATCGATTAAAACGGGATTAGGCAATACGTTATCATTGCTGGCCATTGTTCTAGCGCTTGGTACCATGCTTGGGAAAATGATGGCTGAATCAGGGGGAGCAGAGCGAATAGCTCAAACTTTAATCGGCCGGTTTGGGACGAAGAATGTGCATTGGGCAATGATGTTTGTTGCTTTTATCGTGGGGATACCTGTCTTTTTCCAGGTCGGTTTCGTTCTTCTCATTCCTTTACTTTTTACAATTGCCATTGAAACAGGCATCTCGCTCGTGACCATTGGGATCTCGTTAATCGCTGGCTTGTCTGTCGTGCATGGGCTAGTCCCGCCTCATCCAGCGGCAATGGCAGCCGTTGGCATCTATCATGCCAACGTGGGGAAAACCATTTTCTTCTCTATTATTGTGGGATTGCCGACAGCGATTATTGCTGGCCCGCTGTACGGTAAGTGGATTGGAAAACGGATACATAAACCCGTTCCGGAGATGCTGAGAAAGCAATTCACTGAACGAAATGAAGATCGAAGGCTCCCCGGCTTTGCGAATACGATGTTTACCATATTGGTGCCAGTGATTCTGATGCTTCTTGCCACATTGGCGGACATTATCTTACCAGAGGACAATATGTGGTTCCAGATATTCAAGTACATCGGAGATCCAATAACAGCACTGCTGATTGCAACAGTTTATTCATTTTTCAGTCTTGGCTTTATGCAAGGAATGAGCCGTGACCGGGTGCTTTCCTTTAGTAATGAGTGCTTAGGTCCGATCGCTTCCATCTTGCTTGTCATTGGAGCAGGAGGAGCTTTCAATAATGTGCTCATTGATTCAGGTGTCGGTGATTATATTGCAGATTTAGCCAAACACTCGCCGATTTCACCGATTTTGCTTAGCTGGCTGATTGCTGCAGTGATTCGTGTGGCAACAGGATCTGCGACGGTATCCATGATGACGGCAGCAGGTATTGTAGCACCAATTGCTGCAACTATGCCTGATGTGAGCAGGGAGCTGCTTGTGTTAGCAACAGGAGCAGGTTCATTAATTTTATCTCACGTCAATGACTCTGGTTTTTGGCTGATCAAGGAGTATTTTGGTATGACCATTAAAGAGACGTTTTTGACATGGACGGCTATGGAGACGATCATTTCCGTTAGTGCCATTGCATTTATTATGATCATTAATATGTTTATATAGCGAACAACAGCCTAGTTCTTTGGAATTGGGCTGTTTTTAATACCACTTTCTTCAGATTGGGGTAAAATAATGATATTGAAATGTGGGAGGTGGACACGATTGAACCATTAAAACATGTGTACAATGAATTATTTATCCAAGAATTAGCGGAGAAACTTACGCAGGCTTCAACTGTATTTGATGCTGAGCCATTCCAGCGGCTCGTATTTCAAGAGGATTGGCAGCAGCTTGAGTTAAAAGGACGGATGAGACGAGTCACTGAATCGATGCATGCCTGTCTACCAGAGGATTATGAGCAGGCAATTGAGGTACTGCGTCAGGCAGCCCCGCATTTTTCAGGACTTAGTGCGCTTGTATTTCCAGACTACGTCGAGACGTACGGCCTTGCACACTGGGACCTCTCGATCAAGGCGCTCGAATTCTTCACACCCTTTTCCACTTCTGAATTTGCCGTTCGGCCATTTCTGATTCAAGATCAGGACAAAATGCTGGCGCAAATGCTCGTATGGTCTCAGGATCAAGAAGAGCACATACGGAGGCTGGCTAGTGAAGGCTGCAGACCGCGTCTGCCATGGGGCTTATCTGTCCCTTCGCTTAAAAAGAATCCTTCGGTCACGCTGCCCATTTTGGAAAACTTGAAGGCAGACCCGTCGCGGTATGTGCAAAAAAGTGTAGCGAATCATTTAAATGATATTTCTGCAATTCAGCCAGATCTGATGAAACAGACGGTTCAAAGCTGGTATGGAACCAACAAACATACGAACTGGATTGTCAAACATGCATCTCGTACCTTACTCAAAAAAGGAGATCCAGATATTATGGCGTTATTTGGCTATGGGGACGATCCATCCGTTCAGGTAACGGATTTGAAGATCATACAAAATCCTATTCGGATCGGTGAGAAAATGACATTTCATTTTACCCTACAAGCCGATAAGCCGCTAAAGCTGCGTGTAGAGTATGCCATAGACTACGTCAAAGCTCGGGGGACCCGCAATCAAAAGGTATTTAAAATCACAGAGTTTGAAACAGACGCAACGTTACATAGAGAATTCGTCAGGTCACAGTCTTTTCAAAATATGACGACAAGAAAACACTATGAAGGAACCCATACATTAACAATCATCATCAACGGCATCCCGAAAGCGTCAGTTGATTTTGAAGTGACAGAAGACAGCAGCTCATGAAAAAACCCGCCTCATTGGCGGGTTTTAGCGTTTAAGCCTTCTTTTTCATTAAGAATGAAGCGATGATGGCTGCGACTAAGAAACCGATGCTGATAATCGAGCTAGGCAAGTTTTCTTGTCTGAATAGAAACATCACAAAACTCACACTTAGTACAAGACCTGCAAATAAAGTCAAATACGGAAACAGCCACACCTTAAAATAAGGCTCCTGTGGATATTTCGGGCGAAGTTTCAGATGTGCCATGCAAATGCTAATCCAAATGAGTGAAACAGCAAAACCAGGAATAGCCAGCATATAACTGAAAATTTGCTCTGGGTATAAGTAAGCAAAGAATGTTCCGATGAGAAGAAACAGAACGGTCACCCATAAACTCAAAATGGGTACGCCTCTTTTATTGACCTGTGCCAGTTTTTTCGGACCGCCATCTGATTTAGAGAGAGAATGCATCATTCTCGTCGTGCCATAAATGCCAGAATTGGCCGCCGATAGAACGGCTGTAATCAATACGAAATTAATGAAGTGAGAGGCGCCTTGCATACCGGCTGCTGAAAAGACTTGAACAAATGGGCTGTTATTTGGATCAATTTGATTCCAAGGAATGAGTCCACAGATGATCAAAATCGGCAAAGTGTAAAATAAGATAATACGCCACATCATACTTTTAACAACACCAGGCAAGACCTTTTCGGCATCCTTTGTTTCTGTAATAGTCAGCCCGATCAATTCAGAGCCCCCATAAGAGAAAATAACAACTAATAAAGAGGCAAAGATCGCACCCCATCCGTTCGGGACGAAGTTTTGATAGTTGGTGAGTGCAGATGTGCTTTGTTCGTTCGGAATGATCCCAAATAATAGAGCTGCACCAAGAATAATAAACACAATAATAACGAAAATCTTCATTCCAGCGAACCAAAACTCAATTTCACCAAAGTATTTTACATTATTTAAGTTAATTCCGATGACTAAGAGAGAGCAGAGTAAACATAGTGACCATAGCGGCACGTTCGGTAACCAGTATTGAAGCAGGCTGCCTGCCGCAATAATCTCGATGACACACACAGTGAGCCACATGAAACAGTAAACCCAGCCGACGACAAATGAAAAACGTTGACCAAGCGCAATCTGTATCAGGTCGCGAAGGTTATTTCCTGGATAGACAATCGCCATTTCAGCTAAGGCTGCCATCACGATGAGCAATAATAATCCGGCAAATACATAGGAAAAGATGACCCCAGGACCTGCTAAACCGATTGTATCGGCACTTCCTTTAAAGATTCCTGTACCAATGACCCCGCCCAATGCAATCATGCGAATGTGACGCGGTGATAAAAGCTTTTTTAATTCTTGTTGTTCCTGATTCGCGCTCATGACGTTCTCCTTTTTTAAAAATGCTTATGTTCCATTTTCTTTTTTCGGGACGTCAGTGTCAATATAAAAAAAGAGATTTTTCAGACAAAAAAGTCGGTTGATTCTATCAAATGAGCCGTTTTCTTCCATAAGTCCTTTCTATGACCCATCCCCAAAATCTGAAACTTCGTGAAAAAATGAACATTTGCCTTCATTCTGACATAAACAATTTTCAGTTTTTGTCGATATATCAACTGTATTACTAAAGTCCTAATAAAGAATTGTTTATAACTGTAAAATATTTCAAAAAGCATGAAGAAATGAAAGGAGTTATGAAAGATGTTTATGAGAAAAGCAAATGATTCATCGTCGGGAACCCTTTTAAATGAGAGCAGTCGATTAGTAGAACGAATTGAGAAGGGAGACCTTTCAGCAAGAATAGATACTGCTGCATTCTCTTCAAGTCAAACGATTGAAGCAGTAGCCCAAATAAATGAAGCTTTGCAAAAGATGCAGGAAGTTAATGAAGATATTCAAATGCGTATGAATTTAGTGACAAAAGCCATTCAAGTTGGTTTATGGGATATGGTCGTGATCGCTGGAGATCCGGTCAATCCAAAAAATGAATTCACATGGACGGATGATTTCCGCAAAATGATCGGCTTTCAAAACGAGCACGATTTTCCGAACGTTTTAGACAGCTGGGCATCTCGAATTCATCCGGATGAACAAGAATATACCCTAAATGCATTCTCTTCGCATTTATCGGATCATTCGGGACGTACACCATATGATATCGAATATCGCTTGAAGTTGAAAAACGGAGATTATCGCTGGTTCAAAGCAACTGGCACGACTATTCGTGATCGAAATGGTGTCCCTCTTCGTGTGGCGGGAGCTCTTTTTGATATTCATGATCAGAAATTAAAAGAAGAAGAACTGCAAGCATTCGTGACGAGATATGATTTGATCAACCGTGCGCTTGTGGAAGCTCCTTGGGACATGGTCGTAGAGGCCGGCGATCCAGTCAATCCATACAATGAGTTCTGGTGGTCCCCGCAGTTCAGAAAAACGCTTGGTTTTACGGACGAAAAGGATTTCCCGAACGTATTAAGCAGCTGGAGCGACCGCCTGCATCCTGAGGATCAAGAAAAAGCTCTCCAAGCCTTTGCAGATCATTTAAATGATCACTCTGGACGCACACCATTTGATATTGATTACAGATTGCAGAGTAAAAATGGCGAGTATCGCTGGTATCATGCCGGTGGTGAAACCATTCGTGATGAAAAAGGTGTTCCTCTTCGTGTGGCTGGAACCATTCGTGACATCACGTTAGAAAAAAACAAAGAGAAAACAGCCGATGAAATGGCTTCACAAGTAGAACAGCTTTCAAGTTCAATCAGCGAAATGGTATCAGGCATTAGCTCTGTGACAAATCAAGCGCAGGAGCTGGCTGTCGCTCAAGAGCAGTCAACGTCTGCCGCACACTTAGCAAAAAATAGTGCAGATGAGACGAAAAATATTTCTGACTTGATTAAAGAAGTAGCGAACCAAACGAACCTGCTTGGTCTAAATGCTGCGATTGAAGCGGCCAGAGCTGGTGAGCAGGGACGAGGATTCTCGGTCGTTGCAGATGAAGTGCGTAAGCTGGCGCTTCATAGTGCCAATGCAACGGAGAATATCGAATCTAGCTTGACGGAAATGAAAACGCAAATTGATGAAATTCTTGAAAATATCTCGAATATGACAGCTCTTACGCAAACACAGGCTGCTTTAACAGAGCAAGTAAATGCTGCAGTCGATGAAGTGAATCACATGTCTCAGCGTCTTGTGGCGTATTCAAAGAGTATTTAATTGTCAGAAACCGCCCTCTCGTGTAGAAGGCGGTTTTTATCATTAAAATTGATCTGCTGGGAAAACAATACCTGCATCATTTCTTGCAGCATCAAGGACTTTCATCACAGAAAGACTCTCATCAAGCCATGCATAGCACTGTTCATGATTATTTGTTTCAATGATGTGCTGAAAAGCCTCTGCTTCATAAAACAGGCGGTTTGAATTTGTTTGTGCATTAAGTGAGATCACCTGGTCATTCACATGAAGCAGCACTTCCTCACAGCCATTCGCCCCATTTTTCACATGAATGAAGCCCTTTTCTCCTTGAATCAATGCAAAATTCATGCTGCTTGTATCCTTACTGCCGACACTTGTCGCAATGAAATCATTGTAGGTGAAAGTCAAAACACCAGATGTATCGATGCCATTGGGATGACGGTTTGCCTGGTAGCGGATCTGTTCCGGTGATCCGAAGAGATTCATGATGAAATGTACATTATAGATATTAATATCCATCAACGCTCCTCCTGAGAATTCAGGGTTAAAGACATTTGGCGTTTCGCCGGCTAGCAGCTGATTGTATTTGCTTGAATATTGACTATAGTTGCATTGAACCAGTTTGATTTTACCTAATTGATGAAGGTGTTTTTTGATTAAATGATAGTTTGGCATATGAACGGTCGTAATGGCTTCAAAGAGGAGAAGCTGCTTTTCCTTTGCGAGTGCGATTAAGGCTTCCAGCTCTTTGACATTAGAGGTGAAAGGCTTTTCGCAAATCACATGTTTTCCGTTTCTTAATGCAGCCGTGGCATGCTCGCTATGTAATCGATTCGGTGACGCAATATAAACAGCGTCAATGTTTGGATCTTCTAGCATAGCCGTTAAATCCGTATAAGTCGTTTTTACACCAAATTGGTCTGCGAGCTTCTTTGCCGTTGCTTCCTTTCTTGAATAGACGGCATGACAAGAAGCGCCATCAAGCTTTTCAATCGCTTGCAAGAAGCTTTCCACAATCACACCTGTTCCAATGGTTGCAATGTTCATTCTATTCAAAACCCCTTCCACTCGTTTGATATCAAGTAAAGCTGTCTCTAGTATAACTGATGTTTAAATCGTACGCGCACTTGAGACCTGGGCGTAGAGGGGCGCCAGTGGCAACACTGGCACATCTTTGGCAACCCTTACAATTAGCTGATGTTCGCTAATGTTTGTTTTGTTAATAATTGAATGGCAGCTTTCCTCTTCTTTAACTCTTGAATGGAGTGTTGAATATCCTCAACTTTTTGTTCGAGCAGCTGTTCAGCTTCTGTCTTTGATTGTTTTTCAAATAGCGATTTAATAATTTCACGAATTTCTTTGAGTGAGAAATCTAGCTTTCTTGCTTCTGTGATAAAGGATAGCATGAGTACATATTTTTTATCATATAAACGATAGCCGTTATGTGCTCTCTTTGGTTCGGGGAGCACACCCTCATTTTCATAAAAACGAATGGTTTCAATATGCACACCAGACATTTTTGACAATTTACCTCTAGTAAACGTAAGCATTCCCTGCACCTCCTTTCTTTGCTATCCATCATACAATTAGATTTGTTAGTTTCAAAATATTCAGTGGTGAACATTTGTCTTCATTTTCCCGTTGGAAAAGGGTAGAAACTCTATTTAAAGCAGGATGAATAGAATACGATATAATAGAGAAGGCATATGACAATTTTGTTACAGTGAGAACAAGTAGACAGCGTGATGAAAAAACGATAGGCTAAAATAGGTAAATAGTAATGATATAACCTGTCATCATATAGATGATGGCTCAAAATAGTGCAGCACGTTTTTTGCTGAGAAAAGGGGACCAGTGAATGTATAAATTAGTTGCAATTGATATGGATGGTACGTTATTAAATGATCAACATATGGTGCCGGATGAGGTGTTTGAAGCCATTCAACAGGCGAAAGCAGAGGGCGTTAAAATTGTGTTATGTACAGGACGGCCTATTGGCGGAGTGAATCGCTATTTAGATGATCTTCAGCTCAATCAAGAGGGAGATTATGTGATTGCCTATAATGGGGCGCTCGTCCAAAACAGTCACACAAATGAAGTGGTGTCAGAACTGACGTTATCCTATGAGGATTTAACTTCTTTATATAAGCTGAGCCGTGAGCTCGATACACCGATGCATTATTTCGATTCCGCTCATTTGTACACACCGAATCGTGATATTAGTGAGTACACAGTACTTGAATCTTATTTAACAAAGCTGCCGCTTAAATATTTACCTGTTGAAGAGGCAGACCCTTCAATGAGACTTCCGAAGATGATGTATATTGATCAGCCAGAACGGTTGGAAAAGACGATACAAGCCATTCCATCTGAAGTAAAAGACAAGTACATGATGGTGAAAAGTACAGATTTCTTCCTTGAAATCCTGCATCCTGAAGTCAGCAAAGGGAATGCCGTGAAGCTTCTAGCGAAAGAGCTGGGGATTGCTCGTGAAGAGGTCATGGCCATTGGTGACAATGGGAACGACGTATCGATGCTGGAATTTGCGGGCTGTGGTGTTGCCATGGGAAATGCCATTGATGATGTCAAAGCAGTAGCGGATGTTGTGACAAAGTCCAATAATGAAGCCGGCGTTGCACATGTCCTGCATGAGTTAGTTTTAGGGAAATAAACGAAAAAGCGGTCTACCAGTGAGGTAGCCGCTTTTTTATATGTGAGAGAAAAAGTAAACAAGCATCCGTCTGCTGCTCAAATTTGTCTTTTGTAGCATCGCCTTCACATGATCATGGACGGTATGGGTTGAAATAAATAAAGTGCTGGCAATTTCCTTTGTAGACTGTCCTTTTAATAAGCAGTCGAGGACGTTCATCTCTCTTTCTGTCAGCTTGTACGTTTTTGCCGCATAAGGAAGAATATCATTGGTTTGGGCTCTCTTGATGTGAATCATGACAGCCTCTTCCTGACCGGCTGCCTGCGCTAATCGAAATGCTTGAAGCGAGAGGAACAGCCCCGTAGGCAATCTCGTCATGCTTGCCGCTGTTTGGTCGATGCCGCCGTATAAAAGTTTTGCCCCTAATGCTCTAAACGGGCGCGGCATAACCGCCCTGTCATGGATTTGTTCAAAGGCTTGAAACGTCTGAAGCCAATGAAGACCCGTCTCATTTCCATAAAGAAGGTTGTAATCGTGCGAGAGAATGAGGAAGCCTTGCTGCTCCGCCGCCGCGTCCTCTTCGGTATCTCTTTTCCTGAAAAGTTCATCTCTCAGCTTGGCTGCGAGTCTAGGCGTTTGTTCGATGACCGCTCGAATATCTTGTTCTTGAAAAGGTTCCTTGTTCTTTAGACGATAGAGGCTGGCAATGCCCCAGCATTCTCCTTGAATCACAAGAGCTGCCCGCAATTCATCAGACCATCCTTTAGGTAACAAAATGTCTTGGTAGCGCTCACTGCTAAGGTATTCTCCGCTTTGGATTAGGCTCGCAGCATGAACGGGGCCTTTGGCTAGAGACTCATGCTGATGTACGTCCTTTTTTAAGAACTCATTTTGAAACAGTTGGTCATGAATGTCTTCAATCGGTTCATCTGTGAAGGACCCTGTCGAGAGGAGAGTGGCTGGATCAATGGTCGTGATACAGGCGGCATCAAAATCAAGGACGGCAGCAAGCTCGTCCCGAATGTGTTGTCTCAGCTGCTGAAAATGAGTGGCTGGATTGGTCACATGATCTCCTCCTCAAAAATCCCCACTTTTAGGGATCGTGTTTTCTGGTGTCTCTTTTTACAATAAAGAGGTCATACCGTTAGTGTACAGGAAACGATGTAAAGCGGAAAGGAACTGGAGGAGAAGGACATGAAAGGAAACCAGCATTGGCACGATCCCGTTGCTGAGTCATATGCAGCGACGATTGCTCATAAAGTACCCGGCTATCAGCTATTGCATGAGTTGACAATAGACGTATTAGAAACTGAATTAAAGGGAGCGGCTCCCCGCATCCTGACTGTTGGAGCGGGCGGGGGCGAAGAGATCATCAATATGCTTCAAAGAAAAGAAGGCTGGCTCATCACAGGGATCGATCCGTCACCTTCTATGCTGGACATGGCGAAACGGCGAGTTGCACAGCTTGAGATGGAGTCGCGTGTCACATGGCATGAGACCTCATTAGATAAGGTTTCTGCTGAACCTGTTTACGATGCAGCGGTGAGCTTGCTTGTGATTCATTTTATAGAAAAGCGCCAGCTCTTTTTAGAAGAGATTGCCCGCAGGCTTCAACCAGATGCGCCGTTTATGTTGGCATTTATACAGGGAGAGATGAAGTCCCAAGCATTTCAACAGGAGCTTCACATGCTTTCTCTTTTCATGCACCGGCAAGGTCTAGAAAAAGAAGTGTTTACGTCCTTTAAAAATAGGCTGGGAAGCGCGACACACCCTGTTCCCGAGGAAGAGATAAAAGAGCATTTAATCAAAGCAGGATTTGAAGACATCAGACCTTATTTTCAGGCAGGAATGATTAAGGGGCTTGTTTGCAAGCGAGGTCGTAGAGAGGCGGATGAGAAATGAGATCACAGGTGATGGTGATAGGCGGTTATGGACATGTTGGACAGCAAATATGTCTTCAGCTAAGCGAAGTGTATCCCGGACAAATTGTAGCGGCAGGCAGAAGCTATGAGAAGGCAGAGATATTTTCACGCCAGACAAAAGGGAAAGTTCTTCCCTATCAATTAGATGTCAGTGAGCCGTTATTTTCGGACTGGGTGGATCAAACAAAACTGGTGATCATGTGCCTTGATCAAGAAGACCCGTCATTTGCTGAAACAGTTCTGCGGTCAGGCATTGATTATATAGATATTTCTGCGAAAGGGGCGTACATGGAACAGATGGCAAAACTGGATCACCAGCACACCAGTGCAACGGCTTTACTCAGCGTCGGGCTTGCGCCTGGCCTTACGAATTTATTGGCAGCGAAAGCAGCATCTATGCTCTCATCAGTGAATCAAATAGATATAGGGATTATGCTTGGATTGGGTGATCAGCATGGAAAAGCCGCCATTGAATGGACGCTTGACAATGTCCATACTGACTATGTGGTTACTGAGCATCATCAGCGTAAAAGAGTCAAAAGCTTTACTGGAGGCAAGCGTATAGATTTTGGTGTGAAACTTGGAAAGCGGCAAGCCTATCAGTTCCCCTTCTCTGATCAGCAGACATTGCCTTTGACGCTCAGCGTGCCTTCTGTGACAACAAGGCTTTGTTTTGATTCTCGCGCGGCAACGCGGGCATTTGCTGTCACAAGGAGCCTTGGAATGACGTCCCTTCTCACTGTGCCGAAAATCAAGGAACGAGCCATTTCTATGATTCAATCTGCTCAAATGGGAACAGATCAATATGCAGTGAAAGTGGAGGCGACAGGAATGGAGAGGAACAAGATTCATCACGTAGCACTTGGAATCAAAGGGCATGATGAGTCTCAAGCAACAGCTCAAGTCGCCTCTGCTGCGGCACTGCATTTATTGGGCAGGCGGTTTCAGACAGGTGTGTTTCATATCGAACAATTATTTTCATTAGCGTATGAGAATGGTGATTTTGCGTTGGTGGATCAAAAAACGAAGGAAAAGCGTGTGTTAGCGCTGAAAGCCAGCCTTTTAACGTCATAAAAGAAGACTAGCAGGATGCTAGTCTTTTTTATGACGATGACACATCTCCTTTTTTCTTGATGCTAGCTGTAATGAGCTGTGTCAATGTATCAGAGCCTTTTGTTGAAAGGTGAACACCATCAGGCTGAAAATAAGAAGGCTGTCCGGTAGCGGCTGAATGCCAATCGACCAGGGTCACATTGGAATGTTGATCGGCCACTCGCTGAATGACTGCATTCACATCGCTTTCCCAAGACCTTGGGACTCTCGTGTTCACAAGGAAAATGTGCGCCTTTGAAAATTGCTGAATGAATGCTGTCAATGTGCCCTCAGTAAAATAGCCATTCGTGCCAAGCTCAATGATAACAGCGGCATCAGATTGATTAAATGAAGCATACTGAGGAGCGATGCTGACGGCTTCGTTCATTTGTCTGCCAACCTTTGCATCGATGGTGATTTGTGCATATGTCTTTTCAAGATTCGGCGCTATGTCCAGCATGACGGAATCACCAATAGCAAGAATTTGGTGAAACTGCTTCTGATCTGCTGCTTTCTTCTCATGTTTTTCCTTCTTTTTTTTCGTTTTCGATTCCGTAGAGTCTCCTGCTTTTTTCGGAGCCGTCTTAATTTGTGTCACTTCCTTGGCATGTGGAGACGTATGGGACGAACTGGACATGCCAATGGTAAATAAGATTAAAAGAGCTGCAGTGATTCCAAGGAACACTTTATGAGACGTAGACCATTGTTTGAATCCCTTTTTCCAAATAGACCAAGAGGCAAAATATTGTGTGAAGCCAAGCCGGCGAATCGGCTGTTCGATGAAGCGGTAAGAGGCCTCTGCGATAAGTAAAATGGCAATGATCTGCAATGCGACACGCCCCATAGAAGGCTGTCCAATTTCAATGACAGGGGTGGTCAGCACGATGATGGGATAATGCCACAGGTAAATACCATAAGAACGCTTTCCAATCCAGACGAGCGGCTGATAGGAGAGCCATTTTCCCAATAGGCTTGCAGGGTGGCAGATGCACGCAATTAAAATCGCTGCATTAAGACAGAATAAAAGCATGCCGCCTTGATAGAGAAAACCGTCAAATTCGTCCACTGCATAAACACATAGAAGAAAAACCGCAAACGAACCAAAACCAGTGATATGTAAAATACGTCTGCCAACAGGAAGGAGCTTTTTGCTGGACAGTCTTTGCATGGGCCATACAAATGCTAGGCTGCACCCAATCAGAAGCGCAAATGCACGAGTATCTGTTCCATAATAAACCCTGCTTGGGTCCGTATCGGGTGAATAAAGGATTGCCATCCATAAGGCGGAGACAAGTGCAAGGCCAAAGGTGATCATTGGCAGATGGGATCTATTTTTCACCCATTTTAGCCCAGCAATCAATAGTACCGGCCAAATGATATAAAATTGCTCTTCTATCGCCAAAGACCACAAATTTTTCAGTGGAGATACAGCGTTGAAGCTATCAAAATAAGACAGCTGATGGAAAATGTACCACCAGTTACTGACATAAAAAAAGGACGATAAGGCATCGCCACGAATGGACAATAGTGCATTCGAACCCGCAATTGCACACCAGCTGACGGTTAAGAAAATCATCACGTAAGCAGCTGGAAGGAGCCTTCTGATTCGGCCCATCCAAAATGGTAAAAGCTCTTGATAACCCAAATCCTGCTTATGTAACAAGATCGTTGTAATCAAGTAACCAGAAATCACAAAAAACAAATCAACGCCAAGAAACCCGCCGCTTGCAGGTCCAATATGTAAGTGATAAGCAATGACCGCCAATACAGCAACGGCTCTTAGCCCATCTAGTCCTAATATATAACGTAAACGATTCTCCTTGCTGCTCATGAAAATGAATCCCCCATTAATGACAAGCATCTGTATTTAAATTAAGGAAACTAATAGATAGTATATATAATAGACGTGTATCCATATCATTTAGTTTGAGTTTTTTAATAAAATTTTAAGATGAACGGATAACATATATCACTTTATTATATTGTTACATCAATATAAAATGGAAGTGCTATCGAATTAATCAATTGAGAGATACTGGGGCACATATGTTACGTAAACCTTATTAGACGCTCAGATATAGGAGGGTTTTGATGATTTTTTTAAATCGTCAACCAAAAAAGAAGGAATATAATGAGCTCATCGATTTATGTTGTAAAGTATGTGATGAGTTCCAATTAGTTTTTAGAAAAGATTTTGCTGATTTTGATGATTATCGTGAAATTCTAGATAAACTTTCACCATCTCTTAAAGAAATGAAGGAAGAGTCTGAATGGGCTACCACGATTCTAGGAGATGGTCAAACAGCATATGTTTATTATTATTATGCCAATGAACACACAAAAAATTTGTTAAAAGAACTTTCGAACTCTCTATACGGGTGGGTTCACCCTAATTTACTGGAGGATTTATCATTCTTCAAAAATGGGAAAGAGTGGATGGTTTCAAGCTCACATGAAGAGGAGAGCTATATTTTCCCTGAAAACGAAGAAGAAATTGAGAGTTTAAAACAAATCAAAGGTCTTAAATGGACTATACAAGAAGATGATGAATAAGTAATTTTAACGGCTTTTCCCTAGAAGGGAGAAGTCTTTTTTATTCTAAATAACTCTTTTATACTCAAAACCAAAATCCCTGTCATAATAAAAGAAGATGGAAAGGGGATGTGTGAAATGAGAACAATTGAAAATGATCAGTTATTGATTCAGATCAATGAGAGGGGTGCCGAGGTCAGAGAGGTGCTTCATAAGGAAAGTGGACGTCAATATATGTGGTCTGGCGATCCTGCATACTGGGGCAGGGTGTCGCCTGTCTTATTCCCGATTGTTGGACGATTAAAGAATGACCAATACAAGATAGATGATCAAACCTATGAGCTCACGCAGCATGGATTCTTGCGTGATGTTGATTTTGATTTACATGAAGAAACGAAACATACAGTGACCTTTCAATATGAATCAAAAGGCCGCCACATCGAGCAGTATCCCTATGAATTTACCGCCCGTATTCGATACGAGCTGTCGGAAAATGGTCTGATGATTTCCTGGGAAATTGATAATGTCGGAGATGACACGATGTATTTCTCCATCGGAGGTCACCCCGCATTTCAAGTTCCGCTAATTGAAGGAGAGCGCACAGCAGATTATTCCCTGACATTGACGCCTTCTACTGAGCATCTTCCTGTCCAATATGAACTAAAAAATTCACTTGTCAGGGAGAAAGAAAAAAGCATTCAGCTTAAACCAATTCAGCTTCGACCAGAGCTTTTTCAGCATGATGCGATGATCTTTAGTCATATCAATCGAGTGTCATTGGTGTCTCAGGCAGGTCACGGGGTTGAGGTTGATCTCACTGGTTTTCTGTTCGTTGGTATTTGGTCACCTTATCATCAAGAAACGAGCACAATGGCTCCTTTTGTTTGTATTGAGCCTTGGTACGGTATTGCCGATGTTGAAGGGACGAATGGGCAGTACAAGGAAAAGTTCGGTATTCAAACTTTAGAGAAGAATGAGACCTTCCAAGCCGCCTATACGATTTTTTTCAAATGAACATTTGTGCATGATAAGTTGAACAATTTGTTATGATAGAAGAAAAAAGGAGGCGTACGAATGGATCGGGAGAAACAACAACTGAGTATTGAAGCGGCAAGGCTGTATTATTTATCGGATTACAGCCAGCAGGAAATTGCCAAACAGCTCGACCTGTCGAGACCAACTGTATCTCGGCTGCTTCAATATGCGAAGGAGAAGGGGTACGTCCAGATAACGGTAATGGACCCGTTTGAAGACTTGAATGAGCTGTCTTCATTGCTCAAGGAAAAATATGACCTGCTCGAAGCTCATGTGGTGTTTTCGCCCAAAGATGATTATCCAACGATCACCGAATACTTGAGCCAATTTGGTGCTGAGTACTTGCAAAACACAGTAAAAGACGGTGATATCGTTGGTGTGAGCTGGGGAACCACCATGTATCAAATTGCTCAAAAGATGCAACCTAAACAGGTCAAAGGTGTAGAGGTTGTCCAGCTGAAGGGTGGGATTAGCCACTCCCATGTGAATACATATTCTGCGGAAACCATCCAACTGTTTGCCGAGGCCTTTCAAACAGCACCGCGCTATTTACCGCTTCCTGTTGTATTTGATAGTGCTGCCGTCAAGGAGATGGTTGAACAGGACAGACATATTCAGCGTATCATTGAAATGGGCAAACAGGCGAATATTGCTGTGTTCACTGTTGGAACGGTAAGAGATGAAGCCCTTTTGTTTAGACTTGGTTACTTCCGCGAAGAAGAAAAAGCACTGCTCAAAGCATCCAGCGTTGGGGACATCTGTTCGCGCTTTTATGATCAAGAAGGACGCATTTGCAGTGAAGCGATTAACAACCGTACGATTGGCGTGGAGCTTGATGATTTAAGAACAAAAGAACGCTCTATTCTTGTTGCTGGTGGACATCGCAAGGTTGCTTCTATCCACGGTGCACTAAGAGGAAAATATGCGAACGTATTGATGATTGATCAGCATACAGCAAAGGCTCTTTTAAATGTCACAAAATAGATGAACAAAATTTCATAACTATGTTTACAAATGTTCATCGGTCATATATGATGAAAGTATCATAATTAAAAGGAAGTGTAAGCATGACGATAGCAAATCTTATTGATCATACAGCACTAAAACCAGATACATCGAAAGCTGCAATCATGCAGTTACTTGAAGAAGCAAAGACTCATCAGTTCGCATCTGTTTGTGTGAATCCAACATGGGTGTCTCTTGCGGCGAAAGAACTAGCAGGAACAGGCGTTGATATTTGTACAGTCATCGGTTTCCCGCTAGGTGCAAACACAACAGCAGTAAAAGCATTCGAAACAAAGGATGCAATTGAGAACGGTGCAACCGAAGTGGACATGGTCATCAATATCGCGGCATTGAAAGACGGCGAATATGATGCAGTTGAGCAAGATATTCGTGCAGTTGTAGACGCAGCAAAAGGGAAGGCACTTGTGAAAGTCATTATTGAAGCGTGCTTACTCACAGATGAAGAGAAAGTCAAAGCTTGTGAGCTTTCAGTGAAAGCTGGCGCTGATTTTGTGAAAACATCGACTGGATTTAGTACAGGCGGTGCAACTGCTGAGGACATCGCATTAATGCGTAAAACAGTAGGACCTGACATCGGTGTGAAAGCATCAGGCGGCGTGAGAACAAAAGAAGATGTTGAGGCAATGCTAGCTGCAGGCGCTACCCGAATTGGTGCGAGTGCAGGCGTTTCTATTATCAAAGGGGATCAATCAGCTCCTTCGAAAGACTATTAATTCATACGATCCTATGGTAGGATAACATTCGTGACTCATAAATGATGAAAAAGTCATATGCGGAAGGATCTCACTTCTGGGAATTTCTTCCGCACTTTGTTTGCGAAATAGGGTTTGTTCCATACAAGCGCATTAATGTAAACGAATTCATTCGAGGAGGAAAAACATGAAATACGTGATTGGTATCATCGGTTTGCTGGTGATTCTCGCCATTGCATGGCTGGCTAGTAACGGCAAAAAACGAGTAAAATTCCGTCCAGTAATTGTCATGATTGTACTGCAATTTATTTTAGGTTATATTCTGCTCAATACAGGTGTTGGAAATTTCCTAGTCGGGGGCTTTGCAAGGGGATTCCAAATGCTTCTAGGCTATGCCGGTGAAGGAATCAACTTCGTATTTGGCGGATTAATGAATGATAAGGCGTCAACTTTCTTCATCAATGTCTTACTGCCGATCGTCTTTATTTCGGCATTGATCGGTATCCTGCAGCATTGGCGTATCCTCCCGCTTATCGTACGCGGAATCGGGTATTTGCTTAGTAAAGTAAATGGAATGGGGAAACTAGAATCCTACAACGCAGTAGCGTCTGCGATTTTAGGTCAATCAGAAGTCTTTATTTCCATTAAGAAACAGCTCGGATTATTACCTCAACAACGTCTTTATACATTGTGTGCATCTGCGATGTCAACTGTATCGATGTCCATTGTCGGTGCATACATGCAAATGATTAAACCAGAGTATGTTGTAACAGCACTCGTGCTGAACCTATTTGGTGGGTTTATTATTGCGTCTATCATCAATCCTTATGAAGTGGCTAAGGACGAAGACATGATTGAAATTGTAGAAGAAGAAAAGCAATCCTTCTTTGAAATGCTTGGCGAATATATTATGGATGGTTTCAAAGTAGCGATTGTTGTCGCTGCGATGTTGATTGGATTCGTTGCATTAATTGCGATGATTAATGGAATCTTTACAGCTGTCATCGGTGTTTCTTTCCAAGATGTACTTGGATATGTGTTTGCCCCATTTGCTTTCCTTGTCGGTGTACCTTGGAGCGAAGCTGTACAAGCAGGAAGCATTATGGCAACCAAAATGGTATCTAACGAATTTGTGGCAATGCTTGCTCTAACTGGAGAAGGTTTGCATTTCACTGCTCGTACAGAAGCGATCATTTCTGTATTCCTTGTATCATTTGCGAACTTCTCTTCTATCGGTATCATTGCTGGAGCAGTCAAAGGCTTAAACGAAAAACAAGGGAACGTTGTCGCACGCTTTGGATTAAAGCTTCTATTTGGTGCAACACTTGTCAGCTTCTTAACAGCAGGCGTTGTCGGTTTGATTTACTAATTTAAGAAAAGGAATGGTGAAAACAATGAGAATGGTAGATATCATTGCGAAAAAACGTGACGGAAAAGAATTATCTTCAGAGGAAATTTCTTTCTTTGTCAAAGAATATACGGACGGAACAATTCCTGACTACCAAGCAAGTGCCTTGGCTATGGCGATTTTCTTCCAAGATATGACGGATCAAGAACGTGCTGACTTAACGCTCGCTATGGCGAACTCGGGAGACACGATTGACCTCTCTGCCATTGAGGGTATTAAAGTAGACAAGCACTCAACAGGCGGTGTAGGCGATACAACAACGCTTGTACTCGCTCCTCTTGTGGCTGCACTTGATGTACCTGTTGCGAAAATGTCTGGCCGCGGCCTTGGACATACAGGCGGTACAGTGGACAAGCTTGAAGCGGTAAAAGGCTTCCACGTAGAAATTACAAAAGACGAATTCATCGAGCTTGTGAACCGTCATAAAGTAGCGGTCATTGGTCAATCAGGCAACCTGACACCAGCGGATAAAAAGCTTTATGCCCTTCGTGATGTGACAGGAACCGTTAACTCCATCCCGCTCATTGCAAGCTCTATTATGAGTAAGAAAATTGCTGCTGGCGCAGATGCGATCGTACTAGATGTGAAAACAGGTGCAGGTGCTTTCATGAAAACACCTGAAGACTCTGAGAAGCTTGCAAAAGCCATGGTCCGCATCGGAAACAACGTTGGCAGACAAACGATGGCTGTCATCTCTGATATGTCTCAGCCGCTAGGATTAGCGATTGGAAATTCCCTTGAAGTGAAAGAAGCGATTGATACGCTTAAAGGCGAAGGCCCTGAAGACTTAAACGAGCTTGTGCTCACTTTAGGAAGTCAAATGGTCGTTCTTGCGAAAAAAGCAGAAACGCTTGATGAAGCAAGAGAAAAGCTAATTGAAGTCATGAAAAACGGCAAAGCACTTGAGAAATTCAAGGAATTCTTAGAAAATCAAGGTGGGGACGGCTCGATTGTAGATCAGCCGGAAAAACTGCCGCAAGCCCCTTACCAAATCGACGTTCCTGCAAAGGAATCAGGTGTGGTTGCTGAAATCGTCGCAGACGAGATCGGTGTTGCAGCGATGATTCTTGGAGCAGGACGTGCGACAAAAGAGGACGAGATCGACCTATCTGTCGGCATCATGCTGAACAAAAAAGTCGGCGATCGTGTTGAAAAAGGAGATTCACTCGTGACACTTCATGCAAATCGTGAAGATGTTGCGAATGTCGTGGAGAAAATTTATGACAACATCCGCATCGCAGATCATGCTGATGCACCAACTCTCATTCACACTGTGATCACAGAATAAAGAAAAAAGGACAAAAGTGCTTCGCCGCTTTTGTCCTTTTTTTGTTCATTTCTTTTTCTATTGAGATAAAAAATTTCACTTTATGAAACAAACCTCTTGCATTCATTAAATAATGGGTGTATATTAATTGACGAGTCAATGATTGATATATCAACTAATTGATCTGAATAGAAAAGAGGGGATGGCATTGACTGCATTTTGCTCTGAAGAAGCAGAGGTATTATACCGTTTGCAGTGTGTGAACCGTATGATGGGCGTGAAGTTCGAAGCATGCACGGGCATCAGCCAATCAAGACTAGAGTTGCTATCACTGTTATTCCAAGCAGACGAAATCAGCCAGTCAGATTTGCAGAAAAAAGTAAATATTGATAGTGCGGCTGTGACGCGTCACTTAAAACAGTTAGAAGCAAAAGGAATGGTCACGCGCAGAAGAAAGCCAGAAGATAATCGAGTCACACTTGTTCGTCTGACAGAAGAAGGCAGAACAAGAATCGAAGCTTCTAAAAAAGAAAAAGAACGATTTATCTCAGAAATGCTTGAAAACGTAAGTGACGAAGAACGAAAGCTTCTCACTGATGTGCTCAGCCGAATACAACAAAACATCGAAAAGATTCAAACAACCTAAAGGAGTGTTTCAACATGGCTACAACATTAAAAACTAACGATTTTATGGAAATTTTGAAAGGACGCCGTTCTATTCGTAACTATGACCCAGCTGTGAAAATCAGCAAAGAAGAAATGGCAGAGATTCTAGAAGAAGCAACAACTGCACCATCATCAGTGAATGCACAGCCTTGGCGCTTCATGGTCATTGACAGCCCAGAAGGAAAAGAAAAGCTTGCACCACTTGCAAAATTCAACCAAACTCAAGTGTCAACATCAGCAGCTGTCATTGCAGTATTTGCAGATATGAAAAGCAATGAATACTTAGATGAAATTTATTCAAAAGCAGTAGAGCATGGCTACATGCCGCAAGAAGTGAAAGAAAGACAAATTGCTGCACTAACTGCACACTTTGAGGTACTTCCAGAGCAAGTCAACCGCGAAACAATCTTAATTGACGGTGGAATTGTGTCTATGCAGCTTATGCTTGCAGCACGTGCACACGGCTATGATACAAATCCAATTGGCGGTTTTGATAAAGAAGTCATCGCTGAAACATTTGGCTGGGATAAAGAACGTTATGTACCAGTGATGCTGTTATCAATTGGGAAAGCTGCTGACGAAGGTTATGCTTCTTACCGCTTACCGATTGAACGCATTACAGAGTGGAAATAATATCTTTTAAAAAGGAGACGATTAGATGATTATTATTCATGCAGGGATGACCATTCATCCAGAAAAAGAAAACGTATTTCTAGAAGAAATCAATGCATTAATGAAAGCTTCACAAGCCGAAGAAGGCAATGTATCCTACAAGCTGTTCAAGGATACAGGTAAGGAACATACCTTCTTAATGGTAGAAGTGTGGAAAGATGACGCTGCGGTTCAGAGCCATAATGCGAGTGCACATTTCCAAGCTTTCGTAGCGAAGGCAAAAGAATTCTTAGCCGCTCCACTTGACGTTGTTGCCTTTCAAGGCCAGCAACTTTCATAGTAAAACAACAAACACCCTAGGCGTTTATCGTCTAGGGTTCTTTTATTTTCGACACCTTGTTCCACCCATTTCATTCCCGTATTGTGCATTTTCCACAAAGTTTCTGAAAATAAAATGTTTTTCGACTTAAGTATATTGGAATATGCTAGAATGAGATATTATTTATTACCAAATTAGGGAGGAACCAAAATGAAAAAAGGGAAATGGACGAGCATAGCACTAACGGCTGTCCTCGGTTTAGGCACATTGACAGCTTTCAGCACCCCACTATCTGCCCACACTACAGAAAAGTCAACATCCTCAGACGGCGGTCATTATTCAGGTATTCCATTCGATGCAAGTGTTGTGAATGAAGACCGTCTCATCAAAGCCTTGAAAAAACAAGGAAAGATCAAAAAGAATGCCAATGAAGCAGAAACCCAAAAAGCATTAAAGAAATATCTAAAGAAAAAAGAAGAATCTGCTATGAAACAAGGTGCAAGCACCTTAACAGAAGAGCCTGAATTTCTGAAAGAATACAAACAAAAGGTACATAACAAATTAGCCAAAAAGAAAAAGTTAAAGAAGCATAATGGAAAAGAAAGCAATCATGTAAAACCGGTCAAAAAGGAAAAGTATAAAGGCGAAGTTCGCAATGATAAGGTATTGGTTTTATTAGTAGATTTTAAAGATTATAAGCATAATAGTATTAAAAAAGAAGAGACTGATATGTACTATGACAAGTACGATCAGCAGCACTATCAAGACATGCTTTTCGGAAAAAATGGCTACATCGGTCCAGATGGGAAACGAAAAGTATCCATGAAGCAATATTATGAGAAACAGTCTGGCGGCAGTTACACGATCAGTGGAACGGTGGCTGGCTGGTATACAGCGAAGCATGAAGCAGCCTATTATGGCGGGAACGTACCTGATGAATCAGGCAGTGACGGCAGACCGCGTGAATTGGTGAAAGAAGCACTCGAAGCAGCAGCAAAGGACCCGAACATTGATCTCGGTGAATATGATCAATGGGACCGCTATGATATGGATGGCGACGGCGTTTATAACGAACCAGACGGCATCATTGACCATCTGATGGTCGTTCATGCTGGCGTAGGTGAAGAAGCTGGCGGCGGACAACTTGGCTCTAATGCGATTTGGTCGCACCGCTGGTCACTTGGTGATGTATTTGAAATTCCAAACACTGAATCTGAAGTTGGACAAGGTGGGAAATTAGGCGCGTTAGATTACACCATTGAGCCTGAAGATGGCGCGGCAGGCGTATTCACACATGAATTCGGACATGATCTTGGTCTTCCTGATGAGTACGATACACAGTACACAGGAGGAGGCGAGCCCGTTTCCTACTGGTCGATCATGTCAAGCGGAAGCTGGGCAGGTAAAGTCCCTGGAACGGAACCAACAGGCTTTAGTCCATATGCGAAAGAAATGCTTCAAAACTTGCATGGCGGTAACTGGCTTACTGGACAAACCATCGATGGTAAAACATTAAAGAAAAGCAAAACAGTGCTGATTGATGAAGCAGCAACAAAAGGAACGAACCATGATGCGGTTCGGGTAGATTTACCAGATAAAGAGATTGTTGTCACAAAACCTGCTCAAGGACAAAATTCGTACTTCAGCGGAACGGGTGACAATTTAAATGCGACCATGACGACAACAGGTATCGATTTGTCGAAAGGGAGCAAAGCAGAGCTGACATTTAAAGCATGGTACGATATCGAAGAAGATTATGATTATGCGTATGTAGAAGTTCGTGAAACAGGAACTGATCAGTGGAAGACCATTGCTGGTAACATCACGAACGATCGAAATGAAGCTGGAGCGAACGAAGGCAATGGAATTGACGGAAAATCAGACGGATGGGTAGATGCAGCATTTGATCTTTCTGCTTATGCAGGGAAGAAAATTGACCTGCAATTCCGCTATACAACCGATGCAGGCTATTCACTGCCAGGCTTATTTGTAGATGATTTAAACATCACTGCAGATGGGACGAAAGTGTGGTCAGATGATGCCGAGGGCACATCTACTTTCACCTTTAACGGATTCTCGAAATCGAATGGAAAACAATATGCAGCTCAATACTATTTACTAGAGTGGCGCTCATATGCTGACGTCGATAAAGGGTTAAAGCATATCAAACGAGGGGCAAGCCTCATGAGCTATAATAACGGTTTGGTCGTGTGGTATGTCGATCAATCCTACAGTGATAACTGGGTAGGAAAACACCCAGGGAACGGTTTCCTTGGGGTAGTAGATGCAGATCAGCAAGTATTGAAGTGGAGTGACGGCTCCATTGCAGCCACAGGTTTCCAAGTACATGATGCAGCATTTTCTTTGAATCCAAGTACGAAGCTCAATATTGATTATACAGCGACAACTGGCTTAACGTTGGTAGATCGCTATATTCGCCCGACTCGTACATTTAGTGATAAAAAGAATTATGTGAATCCAAATAATCCAGATGCAGGGCGTGATGTCCCAACATACGGTCTATCCTTTAAAGTTGTTGGACAAAGTAAGGATCGTTCTGTTGGAAAGGTATTAATTTCTAAAAGTAACTAAACAGAAAGCCGGATTCTACCATTGAATCCGGCTTTTTGCTATGGTAATAAACTGTTTTTGATGAAAAGGGCGGCTTTTTGGTCGAATGTCTGTTCTTTTTTATTTTGATATCCGAATGAAATCATTATATAATAGAGACTGGAAGGTTTTTCTTTCATACATGGTTCTTTTTAGCTGTTAAAACAAAGGAAAGGATGAGCGTTACCAATGAGTTGTGTCACTGCTAAGCAATTAAAGGTGATTAGAGGGACGATGCAGACTTTTTGCAGCCATTTGGAGTATGATGGTCACGGTAAGCTTCATATCAATACCATCATGGCTTTTATTAAAAAGGAGTTTGGTGTGAGGAAAATGAAAGACATTCCACAAAGCCGCTTTACTGAAGCGCTTGAATTAATACAAGACTTTGATTTATACACGGATAAAATAGAGATTCGTGATCGTCTATCAGAAAGGAATTAACTAAATTGAATATTTTGGCAATAATACTAGTAGGAATTGTCGCATTAGAACACCTTGTCATTATGTTATTAGAAATGTTTTTTATGGAATCAAAGATGGCAAAGAGATCCTTTAAGCTGCCAGAACACTTGCAAAAGGATCCAAATGTAAAAGTGATGTTTGCCAATCAGGGGCTTTATAACGGGTTTTTAGCTGCAGGACTGATTTGGGGGCTCATTCTCGGATCGAATACTGTTGGATATATGATTCAGCTATTTTTCATTATTTGCGTGATCATCGCTGCGGTATTTGGCGGTGTGACCTCTAATAAATCAATCATCGTCAAGCAAGGAGTACCAGCGCTTCTTGCATTAATTGCGCTTATCCTGGCAATTTAACCATAAATAAAGTCGCCCGAGTAAAGGGCGGCTTTTATCTTTTTCGAAGACCCATTAGACGAATAATGGATGTCAGACATAGCGCAACGGCAACAGCCAAAATAATTTTTCCATACATGACCCCTGTTAAGTTCATCAAAAAGACGGCCAATATGATACAGAGCGTGATGATGATCATCACAATCGAATAGGTTTTCATCTCTTTTCCACTCCTTTAAAAGTCCCCTCACATCCGTGAGGTCTATCCATCTTACCTCATATGATATCACTCAATGACAATTTTACATGAAATTCCCTACCAATAGAATGTGACATATTGATTAGATTAATGACATGCCATATTTTTCAGAAAATCGGGTATACCATAAAGAGTTGCACCGAAGTTCGATTGCTTGATATTTAATTGTGCAAAATGTAAAATGAAAACATGATAAATCGAAAGGATGATCAAGGTGAGTAAGAAAGTGTTATTAGTATCGACAAGCAGTTCAGAAATGAACGGACATCCAACAGGCTTATGGCTAGAAGAGTTGGCAGAGCCATTTCATATTTTTAAAGAAAATGAACTAGACGTTCAAATTGTCTCTATTCAAGGTGGAACTGTCCCTATTGATAAAAATTCAATTCCAGAAGGTGTTCCAGCGCAATATGAAGATGTATATGAATTACTTCAAGACACAAAGGCGCTTACAGATGTGAACCCAGCTGATTATGATGGCATCTTCTTTGCGGGAGGACACGGCCCAATGATCGATTTTGCGTCTAATCAACTGGTAGCCGATGCAATCTTAGCTATTTCAAACAAAAATGGTGCAGTTGGAGCTGTTTGTCACGGCGTTTCAGCATTCATTGATGTGAAGGATCAAGATGGCAAATCATTTATCGAAGGTAAAAAAATCACAGGCTTCACAAACGAAGAAGAGGAAGCTGTTCAGCTGACATCAAAAGTTCCATTTTTATTGGAAACAAAACTTCGTGAGCAAGGGGCAGCGTTTGAAAAAGGAGATGCCTTTGCACCATACGCTGTAGTTGACGGACAAATCATTACTGGACAAAATCCAGGTTCTAGTGCAGAAACAGCACGCCTGTTTGTTAAAACCATTTCATAAAGTGATCAAAAAACCAGTCGTAGCAAATACGGCTGGTTTTTTGTCATAAAGATTTCCTAAAAAAGACCATAACAATGAATGAAATAATGGTAAAATATTCACAGGGTAAAAAACCCAATTGAGGAAAAAGGGGATGTTCCTGTGAGAGCATTATATGGAAAAATCACTGCAGCTTTATTATCCATTCTACTCGTCACAACAGGTTTATTTTCACCAGTATTAAAAGCAGAAGAAGCACCGAAATCAGATGGGAAATTGTCACCACTGACGGAAAAAGCCATTCAGCAAGTGCAAGACTCGTTTTTGAAACAGGATGAAGGAACCGCTATCCAAAAGAAGCAGCTAAAAAAATCTTTTAAAGTAGATAAGAAAAATGGAATCAGTATCAAACGAAAAGCCGCTAAAGATGGTAAGATGCGTACATCTTCCGTTCGCTCCATTGATGGACTAGCCATCAACCAATCGGTTGTCTTATCAGAGGATGACCCAGTCGATTTATGGTTGTTAAGTACGACTTCACCTCAGGCACTCATCAGCCGAATTACCTCTTCAAATCCCGATTATTTCGTACAATTATTTGTTGTTGATTATGAAACTGGACAAGCTTATCCGACGGACTTGATTCAGCCAGCAGGCAGTCTCCTTGGTTTGACCAATTTACCAGCAGGTGACTACGCATTCGGTATCACAAGCGGTGGAAATTTCGGAGACTCTTACACGTTACAAGTGAATGCAAAAAATCCACCCAATTTCACAGGGGCTGTTTCCCTCTCTTCCACCCTGCAATACTTTGTAGCTGAGTATGCGAATGGGGATGTTTTCGCTAATGGTACAAAAGTGTATAACAAACAATCTAAGACCGCCGATTATAAATGGGAGCGTGTATTTTATTTCTCCTATGACGGAAAATATGATCAGAGAACCCATTCTGTTGAAAGTGTGAAAGTGAAAAGTATTTCGGCACCAGTATCGTACTCTGCTCCTTATGCGAGTTCATCTGAGGCCATTCTCGTCTACTTAGATGTGGAGACGTTATTTATGTATCATGAATCATCGTTTGCTAGCGGGCAATACTACCATAGTAGCTTTGTTGATACACTTGGAAAGACAACGCCAAGGCGTTTAGATATTGATGATATGACAAATTACGGCGATCATATTTTAGCTGTTGATTTGAAAACGGGAAAACCAATTGATTTCTTCAGTGTCCTTAATTTTTACTATGCTGCAGGGATCGAAAAGCTGCCTACGATCAGAACGTTGAATTAAGAAAGGCGGTTGACAGCAAATCTCTACATGTGTAGAGTAAAGATAATTAAATGACAAAAGTCCACTAGGGGAGTCATGTATGACTGAGACAAGAGAAAATCTTGGACCCTTTGAACCTGATCTAGTTTGTACTAGCGGAGGGAAGTGGAGCTGGACCTCGTCTTATTCATGATTGAATCGATAAGAAGGCCGCTCCATTTGGGGTGGCTTTTTCATATATTCAACTGAAGAAGAGGAGGCTTTTTTTATGACGTTTTCAGCGCAATTAAGAGAAGAAACAGAACCATTATTTGAAGCCATTTATCAGCATCCGTTTGTCAGAGGGCTGGCAGCAGGAAAGCTGGAAAAGGAACAGATCATTCATTACGTCAAACAAGATGCAGAATATTTACATGCTTTTATTAAAATTTATGCAGCGGCTCTTAGCAGATGTACAGACAAAGGAGATATTGCCTTTTTCCATCAGCAGATTGCGTTTGTACTAGATAGTGAGACACACCCTCATCAAAATCTTTGCCGAGTGGCAGGTGTATCATATGATGAGCTCCAAGGTGCCCCGCTTGCTCCGAGTGCTCATCACTATATTCATCATATGCTGCAAGTTGCCAAGGAAGGCACGCTTGGAGAAATCATCGCTGTCCTGCTTCCATGCCCTTGGACATATTGGGAAATCGGGAAACGAATGCTCGCAGATGTGCAGCCTGACCCTTCACATCCGTTTTATGAGTGGATCACGTTTTATGGAGGTTTAACCGACTCTATTACAGTAGAGCTTTGCAAGCGGCTCGATCAGCTGGCGGAAGCAGCAAGTGAGAAAGAAAAGGAAAAAATGAAACAGCACTTTATCTTAAGCTGTCAGCTTGAGTACAAGTTTTGGGATATGGCGTTTACGGTGGAAGATTGGCCAGTTCCATTGGAGGTGCATTCATCATGACATGGAAGATGAAGGAAGTTGTCCTTGCTGTCATTTTATCCGTAGCATGTGGTGTCATCTATTTAGGGTGGTCCACACTTTACTTACCCATTACAGCACTTGTTGGCCCAGCAGGAGGCAACATCATGTTTGGCATTTGGGTAATTGCCAGTCCAATCGTAGCGTATATCATCCAAAAGCCGGGAGCTGCCCTGATTGCAGAAACAGCCGCTGCCGCAGTGGAATTACTAACAGGCAGCCACTTCGGTCTTGCAGCCCTGCTGATTGGTGTATGCCAAGGGCTTGGGGCAGAAATTGCTTTTGCTCTTTTTGGTTATAAACGATATCGCATGTGGACACTGATGCTGTCAGGTGCCTTTGCAGCTGTTGGAGCAATGGCTTACAGCCTCGTTGCGAATGGCTTTGGTTATTACACGCCTCAAGTTTTACTCATCACACTGATGACTCAAATCATCAGCGGAATGATACTGGGCGGATGTTTAGCAAAAGTAGTGGTGGACGCATTATCTAAAACCGGTGTATTGAATCAATATGCCATCATGAAAGAAAAACGAAACAAAGGTGAACAGCATGGATTCATTTCTCGCGTGCAATAATCTCACTGTCCGTTTTTATGAACAGCCTCAGCCCGTGTTGCATCAAATCTCTCTTTCCATTCAAAAAGGAGAAAAGGTGCTTATTTTAGGGCCAAGCGGCAGCGGTAAATCCACGCTCATCTCCGTTCTGGCTGGCATCATTCCAGAACATTTAGAAGCGGACATGCAGGGCGAAGTGATATTGCAAAGACATACAGGCGTCATGTTTCAGGACCCTGATTCCCAGTTTTGTATGCATCGCGTCAATGAAGAAATTGCCTTTAGCTTAGAGAACCGTTCTGTCCCTCGTGATGAGATGGATGGCATCATTCAGCAGCTCATGCAAAAAGTCCAACTTGATGTCGATCCGAATACAGACATCCACACATTATCTGGCGGCATGAAGCAGCGATTGGCGCTTGCTTGTTTACTAGCGTTAGAGCCAGATGTGCTGTTCTTTGATGAACCGACCGCACAGCTTGATCCAGCAGGAAGAATGGAGATATTTCAGCTTCTACAGCAGCTTGCAGCTGATCAGCGACAAACCATGATTTTTGTAGAGCATGTGCTAGATGGTGTCATTGAATGGATGGACCGGGTGATTTTATTAGACGATCAAGGCAGCATCTTAGCAGATGGGTCTCCAAAAGATGTATTGACGACATATGAAAAAGAAATGAAAGAGGCAGGAATTTGGAGGCCGAAATTATTTCCCGAGAAATGGTCTACGATCCTTCAAGATCCATTTCATCCAATGAGTCACAAGCTTATGCAAACCTTTGAAGCAAGAAAGAAGCAGAATGAAAAAGTGCCGTCGACTAAGCGGGAGACCATCATTCGTTCAGAAGATCTTCAATTAAGCTACGGGAAAAAGAGGATTATGAGTGATCTTCAGCTTGATATCAAAGCAGGGGATTGGGTGGCGATCATTGGGGAAAATGGAAGCGGGAAAAGCACATGTCTTAAACATTTGGTTCGTTTAGAGCCAACGAAAAAAGGCCACATTTTTTTAAAAGAGACACTCCTTAAAAAGTGGTCAGACCGAGAACTATATGAAAAGGCAGGCTTTGTGTTTCAAAATCCGGAGCTTCAATTCATACAAGATACAGTGTTCGATGAAATTGCATTTGGTGGAAGGCAGCGTAATTGGCAAGAATCCGTTGTGCAAGAAAAAACAATTCAGCTGTTGAAAGAGTTCGGTTTAGAAAAACATGCAAAAGCTCATCCTTTCACTTTAAGCTTAGGTCAAAAAAGAAGGTTGAGTGTGGCCACAATGCTCCTTTTTGATCAGGATGTCCTATTGTTAGACGAACCAACTTTCGGACAGGATGAAAGAACAGCGAAGGAATTAATCAGGCGCTTGAAAGAGCGTCAACGCCAAGGTACCACAATTTTAATGGTCACACATGATATGGACCTTGTCGATGAGTGTGCCGATCAAGTGCTTCTTTTTCATCAAGGAAAGCATGTGTATGATGGCACGCCTTATGATTTGTTTTCAAATCAGGACTTTGTCGATGCTTATCAGCTGAGAGCCCCGCTGCATTATCGCTATGTGGCTGAAAGAAAGGATGTGCTGACGATTGCAAAGTAATCACTCCTTTCTTTCCACTGTGAATCCAGTCATCAAATTACTCGCTCATCTGCTTGCGATGTGTTGTCTCATGGCGATATCTGATCCTAAAACAACCTTCATCATCTGGCTGTTTGCACTTTGTGTTGGACTTGTCTTAGGCGGATGGAATTTGAAGTATCTTTTCACAAGACTTGTCCCTTATCTGCTCTTTTTTATTCTCGTGTTCTGGATGATGGCGGCCTTTGGCAAGGGGGATCATACTGTTTGGAAATGGGCATGGTTTCATATGACAGAGGAGAGTTTAAGAAATGGACTCACCATCGCTCTCAGAATGCTTGGCTTTGTGACATTCGGTCTTTTGTTTACGTCCACAACAGATTTGACAGCATTTATGATGAGCCTCATTCATCAGTGCAAAATGTCGCCAAAATGGGCGTATGGAATGCTTGCTGGCTTCCGGTTTATTCCGTTATTTCAAAGTGAATTAAAGCAAATGAAGGCGGCACATAAAATCAGAGGCTATAAGCAAAAAAACAGCTGGAAAGCCTTTATGCGTTATGCACTTCCACTTTTTACACAGGGCGTACGAAAATCAGAACGTTTGGCCATTGCGATGGAAGCAAGAGGCTTCACGGGTGAGAGGGAGCGGACGTATTATCATGTCATCAGCACTTCATGGATCGACTATATGTATCTTTTGCTCATCGTTATCAGTGTCTTGATATGCATGTCTTTTTCTTAAAAACCCCCCACATTCTCTTGATAGAATGTGGGCTTTTTATATGTCTTAGGTCATTTGATTGATATTAGTACACATTACAGGCTGTAATAGATCTTATAACGAACCGATAAAGAGAATGTACTGAGAAAAAGAGAGGATGAACGTGAGCGAATGTCACAGAAAATTGATAACATAATAGACGCTTTACCAATCATTGGACTAGCTATGAGAGAGCAACTAACCTTTTCTGTTTTAGGGAAAGAGAAGGTTCTTTATTATCAGCAACACGGAAACATTGACCTAGGGTTTAAAGCTGGAGATATCGTAGCTCCAGGATTCGAAAACTTTTCTATGTTGAAAAATGGGAGAGAGCCATCGTTTATCCAAATTCCGAAAGAAGTATACGGGATTCCAATGGATATTGTAGCCGTTCCAATTAAAGATGAAGCGGGTCAAGTAGTCGCTGCTTTCTGCGTTGCCTATGATCAGACCAATCAACAACGATTAGATGACATCATGACAGAGAGCAACCAAGCTTCCGAAAAACTAGTCGCAATGGTACAGCAAGTTGCTGCACATTCAGAGGAACTACAAGCGACAAGTGAACAAATTCTACAAAACACGAAAACCACTGTAGAAAATTCCTCTAAAATCAATCAAGTGTCCAATCTTATCAAAGGTATCTCTGATCAAACGAACTTACTTGGACTCAACGCATCAATTGAGGCTGCAAGAGTAGGTGAAGCAGGAGCAGGATTCGGAGTGGTCGCAACGGAAGTGAGAAAGCTGTCAACTCACGCCAAACAAGCGACGACTGATATTGAAACAGCGCTAAAAGATGTACAGGGGTCGATTAAAGGAATGGAAGAAGAAATAGCACAAATTGTCGCTTCTTCTGAGCATCAAGCAGAGCTTGTAGGCACGTTCACAAAAATTATTGAAGGTCTTCATGAAACAAATGAAACGATGAAATCACTCGCAGAAGACTTAGTGAATTATCAAGTGAAATAAAAAATAGATCGACCACAACCTCCAGATCAATCGGAGGTTTTTTTCGTTTTAAGGTAAGGAACTTGTTAGGATATTGACCGATTGATCGCTGACAGGCAGTGTACACTTTTGTATGATAGAAAAAGAGATACTACCCTGGTCAGTAGACCTATTCATAAGGAGGAAGACCATCGTGACACAATCAGCGAAGCTACAAGAAATCATAGCACCTTACCGTAAAATGTTAGATCAAACGGAACAGCCAACGATTCAACTAAAGATGAAACAAGGAAAAACAGGACCATACGACAGCAAAATTGCAGGTGATCCTTACTTCCCTAAAAACGATGAATATCCAGTTGATGGTGAAGGACACCCTATGAAGCTTTTGGCACAAATTAATTTTGGCCAGCTGCCGAAGCTGAAGGATTATCCAGAAACAGGACTTCTGCAAATTTTTATTTCTGTGCATGATGATCTTTATGGGATGAATATTGACCAAAAAACAGAGCAAAAAGATTTTCGGATCAAATTTATTGAGGAACCTTTCTTGGCAGAAGAAGAGTTGTTGACTGATTTTTCTTTTGTGAAAATTCCTGATGATTTTTATTTTCCTGTAACGAAGGAAGGCGCCATTACAGGTGAACGATCAAGTGAAACGATTAGTGTAGAAGATTTCCGCTTTGAGAAAATCACAGGTAAGCGAAGCTGGGACCTATTCGAAGATATAGAAGGTATTGATGGAGATGAAGCAGATGCCTTGTTAGATGAATTTTATGAGACAGAGAGTGGCTTTGGTCACAAATTGGGTGGATATCCAGGCTTTACACAAGAGGACCCGCGTACCTACGAAGACCAGGAACATACCGTTCTGTTATTACAAATCGACTCAGATGATGAAGTGGACATGTTGTGGGGAGATTGCGGAATCGCCAACTTTTTTATCAAACCAGAAGACCTCAAACGAAAAAATTTCGAGAATGTCGTCTATAATTGGGATTGCTCCTAATTTTGTAAAAAACACTCTTTATAGAGTGTTTTTGTGTATGTTTTTAGACTTTTTTGCCCCTATTTCGTCATTTTTGAGAGGTAATATGTCATTCTTTCTAGTTGACCGTATCAAAAAAAAATGTAAAATCATCTTAAAGTCCTCTTTTTTGAAAATAATAATAACATGACATATCAATCAACAATGAGATGCTCGAAAAAGCGGAATGTACTGGGGGGTATCAATTGATCATTTCGAAAGTAATCAATAATAATGTGGTCAGTGCGTATGATGACGAGCAGCATGAGCTGGTCATTATGGGCAGAGGGATCGCTTTTCAAAAGAAAAGTGGCGACCCGATTGACGAAGAACGTATTGAGAAAGTATTTTCCATTCAAAATAAAGATATATCAGAAAAATTCAAAACCCTGCTTTATGATATTCCAATCGAGTATATGCAAGTGTGTGAGGCGATTATTGATCATGCGAGAACAACCCTTAATAAAAATTTGAATGACAGTATCTATGTGACACTGACAGATCATATCACCTTTGCTATTGAACGTCATCAAAAAGGAATGGACATCAAAAATGCCCTGCTCTGGGAAATTAAGCGGTTGTATAAAGATGAGTTTATGTGTGGTGTAGAAGCGATTCGGATTATTCAGGACAAGCTCAACATTCATCTTCCTGAGGATGAAGCCGGTTTTATTGCGATGCACATTGTCAATGCAGAGCTCAATGAAGAAATGCCGAACGTGATTCAAATTACCAAACTCATTCAAGATATTTTAAATATCGTCAAGTATCACTTTCAAATTGATTTAGACGAGGAATCATTAAACTATTTCCGTTTTGTCACGCATTTGAAGTTTTTTGGACAGCGTCTGTTTAACGAAACACAAATGGAAAATCAGAATGAATTCCTGTATGAGGTCGTAAAAGAGAAAAACACTGCAGCTTTCCAATGTGCTGAGAAAATTAACGATTATGTTCAAAAAGAACACAACCGAAGTCTCATAGAAGATGAGATGCTATATTTAACTTTGCATATCGACAGAGTGATAAAAAGAAAATAAATTTAAAAAGAAAGCGTTGACATCATAAAATTAACATGATACTTTATAACTATAAACAACATAACCCACAATCTTTTAGGATTGTTACTGGTCAAGCAGGCAAAACCTAAATCATTGTCCCTATCTTTGATAAGGCATGATTTAGGTTTTTTTATATCCAAAGACTTATAAAAATTAAATAACGATCAATCGCTATGAAGGATTGTTACTGGTTAAGCAGGCAAAACCTAAATATCGATTAATGTCTGAATCGCTATTTTTCGGACATTAATGGATGTTTAGGTTTTTTCTATATCATGATTTAATCAACGATTGGAGGGTAATACAATGAACCACAAACAAACAGCAAAAGAAGTTCTAGAGCTTGTCGGCGGTGAAAAGAATGTTAAGCAAGTCACGCATTGTATGACAAGACTTCGCTTCAACTTATACGATGAAGGCAAAGCGGATAAGGAGAAGCTGCAATCAACAGACGGCGTCATGGGTGTGAATCAAAGCGGAGGTCAATATCATGTCATTATTGGCAATGATGTTTCAAATGTCTATCAAGCGATGATTGCTGACTCAGGACTGTCAACAGATGTAAAGTCAGGCGGTACAGAAGAAGCATCAAAACAAAATGTGATATCTAAGCTTTTCGATTTTATCTCTGGTGTCTTCACACCGATTCTTCCAGCCATTGCTGGTGCCGGTATGATCAAAGGGATCTTGGCACTCATGCTTACGTTCCAGTGGATATCGGATAAAAGCAGCACATATGCAATTTTAACAGCTATCGGCGACGGAGCCTTTTACTTCTTACCGATTCTGCTTGCTGTAAGCGTAGCTAAAAAAATTGGCACAAATCAGTATATCGCCGCTGCCATTGCAGCTGCCGCACTGCACCCGCAGTTAACGGCTTTACTAGGCGCAGGAAATACAGAATTTCTAGGGCTACCAGTGGTTGCCGTTGTGTACTCTTCATCGGTCATTCCGATTCTACTCACCATCTGGCTCGGCTCATATGTTGAAAGATTCGCGGAAAAATATAGCCCAAAATCATTAAAGATCATCCTTGTTCCAACGGTCACACTTCTTGTCGTAGTACCAATTATGCTTATCGCAGTAGGACCGCTTGGTGGGATTATCGGAAATGGCCTTTCAGGTGGAATTGATTTATTGTTCAAACATGCAGGTATTTTGGCCGGACTCTTGATCGGCGGCTTCATGTCACCATTGATCATTACGGGCATGCACTATGCACTACTTCCAATCATGATCAACAACATTACGTTAAACGGTTTTGACTTCATTCTTCCAATGATGTTTGTAGCAAATATGGCACAAGCAGGCGCAGCATTCGGTGTCTTCTTAAGATCAAAAAACAAAACATTCAAATCATTGGCGATGTCTACAAGTATCACTGCATTAATGGGTATTACTGAACCTGCTATGTATGGTGTGAACATGCGATTGAAAAAACCGTTCCTTGCAGCCCTCATTGGTGCAGCAGCAGGCGGCGTGTTCATGTCAATCTTTAAAGTAAAATCATATGTGATATCTGGATCAGCAGGTCTCCCGGGTCTCCCGACATTCATTGGCCCAACATTTGTCTACTCTATCATCGGCTTAGTAATCGCCTTTGTCGCAGCAACGATCATGACACTTGTTCTAGGATTCAAAGATGTACCAGTGAAAGATGATACAAAAGCAGACAAACCAGAAGAAAAGAAAGACACAGCAGCACTTCAAAATGAAGTGGTACAAAGCCCGCTTGAAGGTCAATTAAAGCCGCTAAATCAAGTAAATGATGCAACATTCTCTAATGAAATCATGGGTAAAGGTACAGCTATTGTCCCAGCAGTTGGACGTGTAGTAGCACCATTCAACGGCAAGGTTGAAACCATTTTTCAAACGAAACATGCCATTGGCTTAAAGAGTGACCAAGGCACTGAGCTTCTCATTCATGTTGGAATTGATACGGTGAAGCTCGGCGGAAAACATTTCACAAGTCATGTAGAGTCAGGTGATCTTGTTCAAGCAGGAGATGTGCTCGTTGAATTTGATATCGAGGGCATTCAGCAAGAAGGCTATGATGTCACCACACCAATTATTGTGACCAACACAAACGATTTTGCACAAGTTGATGCGAAAACAGAAGGCACGATTTCAGTACAAGAGACACTGCTCACAGTCAGTGTAGAAGAAAACGAGGAGGGCATTCAACATGAACAAGTTAGAAAAAACATTTCCTAAAGGTTTCTTATGGGGCGGCGCTGTTGCGGGCAACCAAATTGAAGGTGCTTATAATAAAGATGGAAAAGGCTTATCGACAGCTGATGTATCACCGCACGGGATTATGCATCCATTCGATGAATCAATGAAAGACTTGAACTTATATCATGATGCGATTGACTTCTACCATCGCTATAAAGAAGATATTGCACTCTTTGCAGAAATGGGATTCAAATGCTTCAGACTATCCATTTCTTGGCCACGTATTTTCCCAAATGGCGACGATGCTGAACCAAATGAAGCAGGCCTTGCTTTTTATGACAGAGTATTTGATGAACTGCATAAGCATGGAATTGAACCAGTTGTCACGATTTCTCATTATGAAATGCCGCTTGCACTTGTGAAAAACTACGGCGGTTGGAGAAACCGTAAGCTTGTCGATCTTTATGAAACATACGCGAAAACGTTGTTTACTCGCTATAAAGACAAAGTGAAATATTGGATGACCTTTAATGAAATCAACGTCGTGTTACATGCGCCTTTCACTGGTGGCGGACTTGTATTTGAAGAGGGCGAAGACGAGAAAAGCATTCAATATCAAGCAGCGCATCACCAATTTGTTGCAAGTGCTTTAGCTGTCAAAGCAGGACACGAAATCATTCCTGATGCGAAAATCGGCTGTATGATCGCAGCGATGACAACTTATCCGTACAGCTCAAGACCAGAAGATATGTTTGCAGCGATTGATCAAGATCGTAAAACATTGTTCTTCTCAGATGTACAGGCAAGAGGCTACTACCCAGGTTACATGAAACGATACTTCCGCGAAAATGGAATTCATATTGAGATCCAAGATGGTGATGAAGACATCCTAAGAAACCATACAGTGGACTATATTGGCTTCAGCTATTACATGAGCTTTGTGACAAGTACAGATCCAGAGGTTCTTGGACAAGTGACTGGTGGTAACCTATTTGAAGGCGTGAAAAACCCTTATCTAGAAGCAAGTGATTGGGGATGGCAAATTGATCCAAAAGGACTTCGTACAACACTAAACCAACTATATGACCGCTACCAAAAACCATTGTTTATCGTAGAAAATGGATTGGGAGCTGTCGATCAAGTAGAAGAAGACGGTTCCATTCAAGACGATTACCGAATTGATTACCTCAGAAGCCATTTGCTAGAGGCGAGAGAAGCCATTGCAGACGGAGTAGACTTGATGGGTTATACAAGCTGGGGCCCAATTGACCTTGTCAGCGCATCAACAGCTGAAATGAAAAAACGCTACGGCTTCATTTATGTCGACCGTGATAACGAAGGAAAAGGTACATTAGATAGAAAGAAAAAGAAAAGCTTCGATTGGTATAAACAAGTGATTGCGACAAATGGTAATCATTTAGATGCATAAAAGAAAAAAGACAAACCGTTCATACTGCGGTTTGTCTTTTTTTCGTCAAGGGGACTATGAAGTCCACACTTGATCTGCAATCTCAATCACATGACGAAGCTTTTCCCATTGCTGCTCTTCTGTTAACAAATTGCCTTCCTCCGTTGAGGCGAACCCGCATTGCGGACTCAAGCAAATCTGGTTAATGTCAACGTATTGAGCTGCTTCCTTGATTCGTTTTTTAATCTGTTCAGCAGGCTCAAGCTCACCATATTTTGAAGTGACAAGCCCTAGTACGATTTGGAGGTTTGGGTTCTTCACATAGCGAAGGGGTTCAAAACCGCCAGAACGATCGTCGTCGAATTCTAAAAAGAGACCATCCAGATCTAAGCCGTCAAAAATCGTTTCTGCCGCTGCTTCATAACCGCCTTCAGCTGCCCACGTCGATTTAAAGTTACCACGGCAAATGTGCATAGTGATCACCAAATCCTCTGGACGATCGGCAACTGCTTCATTGATTGTTTTCGCAAATGACTCACGCAGTTCATCTTCTTCTCGGCCAAAGGCTTTGATTTGTTCATGCCCTTTTTCAGAAAAGAACACGGCCCATGCTGTATCATCCAGCTGCAAGTAGCGGCAGCCTGCATCATAAAAAGCACGGATGGCCTTCTTATACGCCTGTGCCACATCATGGTGGAATGCCTCTAGGCTGTCGTATACTCCTTCTTCAAGCTTTCCACGGAAAAAGAGCATATTCGGACTTGGAATCGTCATTTTAGCCGTATGATCCCCAGCGATGCTGTGAAGGAATCGATAATCCTCCAGCATTGGATGATCTGTAAAATCAATCTTGCCCGTTACCTTGATGCCCCGTGCTTTTGTCGTCGTATTGTGGAATTGAATACCTTGATCTGCTTCAAATCCTTCGACCCCATCGAGCCCCTCAAGAAAGTCAAAATGCCACCAAGCACGTCTGAATTCGCCATCTGTGACAACCTCTAATCCAATTTCCTTTTGCTTCTCAACAATACGAGTGATTTCTTCATTTTCAATTTGTCGGAGCTGCTCTGCTGTCAGTGTGCCGTCTGCTTTTTGCTTGCGTGCTTCCTTGATACGTTCTGAACGAAGTAAACTGCCTACTTGATCTGCGCGAAATGGCGGTTTCGTTGTTTTCTTTCCAATGCTTTGTACTTGTGTCATGCTGAATCCCTTCTTTCTACAGGTTAAAAATCAAATAAAAAAGCTCTTCCTTGGATAAGGAAGAGCATCATATACTGAGAGAACTCTGCCTTATCTTCAAACAAGCATCTGCTTGCTTAAGGAATTAGCACCATTCTGTTCCGAGGAACAGCGGTTGCCGGGTTTCACAGGGCCAGTCCCTCCACCACTCTTAATAAGGTTACCTTTTGATTCAATTTTCTTAATAAACATAATTATTCAACTTTTCCGAGAGAAAGTCAATGGTTTTTACAGTTAATTTTCTACATGAACAAATCAGCGACGAGAACACCCGCTAGTCCGACAAGTGAAAGAACGGTCACCATCAATGTCCACGTTTTAAAGGTTTGGGCCATGGACAGGTTAAAGTATTCTTTGTAAATCCAGAAACCCGCATCATTCACGTGAGAGAACGTAATACTGCCAGCACCTGTTGCGATCACCATTAATTCTGGGCTCACACCTGTCAATCCAATCAAAGGAGCAGAAATGCCAGCCGCTGTGAGACCGGCGACGGTGGCTGATCCTAAAGATACACGAAGGACCGCAGCAATCAACCAGGTGAGAAGCAGTGGAGAAAGCGTGCTTCCTTGCATGATTCCTGCAATGTATTGATCAACCCCGCTATCAATGAGCACCTGTTTAAAGGCGCCGCCACCTGCAATAATTAATAAAATCATGGCAATAGAACCGATAGAATCTGTGATCGACTTCATCACATCCTGCATGCTCTTGCCTCTGCCAAGTCCAAACGTGTAGATAGCAAGAAGCACGGAGATTAACAGTGCAATCGCCGGTTCACCTAAAAACTCAGCGGTTGGCAGTAATGGGGAGGACGGGAAGAAAATTTCTAAAACTGCTCTGAATGTCATGAGCAATACAGGCAAAACAGCGGTGAAAATGCTAATGCCGAAGCTTGGCATTTCTTCTTCTGTAAATTCCTTTGGATTAAATAAGTTCTTTGGAATATGTGCGTGCAACTGATCTTTTTTAAATAGTTTCGTAAAGAGAAGTCCGCCTACTAAAACAGCAGGAATCGCTAAAATTATCCCAACTAATAAGGTTTGTCCCATGTTTGCTTGAAATACATTTGCAATGGCAGTCGGCCCTGGGTGAGGAGGGAGGAAGCCATGTGTGGTGATGAGTGCAGCGACGAGCGGCATACCCACATAAAGCACAGGTAGTCTTGCAGCTTGTGCGATCGTAAAGACTAGTGGAATTAAGATAATGAATCCGGTTTCATAAAATAGAGCAATTCCGATCACAAATCCCGTCAGCATCGTTGCCCATTGAATTTTTCCAATACCGAATCGGTCAATGAGTGTCATTGCAATACGCTGAGCTCCGCCAGAATCAGCCATCAATTTACCAAGCATCGCCCCAAAACCGAGAACGAGTGCGAGGTGACCGAGCGTACTGCCGAGTCCTTTTTCGACGGAAGCAATCGCTTCAAGTGGTGACATTCCTTCTAAAACAGCAACAATTAAAGAAACAATAATCAAAGATATGAAAGCGTTTAACTTAAAGACAACCATGAGTAAAAGCAATAATAAAACGCCAAGTCCGATAAACACTAACGACATGATCTTTCCTCCTTTGTGGTGCATAAGGGAGCGCGAAAACGCCCCCTATGCTTTATCCTTCAAGTATGTCTACAGCTTCTTTTAACGTATCCCTTGAACCAACATTTCCCGGGAAAATCACATAAGACATGAAAGGGAATTTGCTATCTTCGCCTGTTTGCCAAACGGGAATGCCTGGTCTGATCTGCCCTGCCACAGTTGCGCGTTTCACGTGAAGTCCTCTAGTTCCAATATCGCTGGAGGTAATGCCACCTTTGGCAATGAGATACTTAGGGCGAATTGTGAGACGCTGGACAATGCTTGTCACAGCATCACTAATTTTTACAGAGAGCTTTAATTCTTCCTCCTGACGATCATCCCCAAGATCAAGCCGTTCTCTTCTTGTATAAACCGCCACAGATTGACCAGATGCTAATAATGCCTCGGTTTGCTGAATCACGCGGTCAATTTCTTGTTGAAATGCTTCAGGCTCCAGCACGAGGTGTGTATTAAATTCAATAAAAGCTACCTCTTTATTTTGTTGAAGCGCTTTTAATTGATCTGTTGTCTTCTTCACATGAGAACCAATCATAATGAGACCACCGTGCGGGCTTTGTTCTTGTATCAAGTCATGTCTTGTTAATAAGGCACGATCCTCTATACCGCCAAGAACTTTTGTAAGTGCCGCCGCACTTCTGAACATGAGTTGCTTTCCTGCTTGAATGGCCTTAATGAGAGCGGTGACAAAGACTTTGACATCGTCATAGTCCACAGCGTTTACAACCACCTTTTTAAAATCGGTCACACTCATGAGCTGTTTTTTTATTTGATCAATTCGTAAAGCCCGTAGATCATCTAACGAAATGTAGGTGGTGTTCTCTTTCGTGAACGAACCGTCTGACTTTTCTTCAATCCATTCTCCGAGATGAGATGACTGAAAGCCGAATGTGCGATCTCGTGCAAATTCTGTTTCACCAGCAGGAATTAATTCGTGTCCTTCTTGGACGTAATGAATATTGTTGATCGTCAAGCGTCCACCTTCTTGGAAAAAAGGAAGAAGGATTTCTCCATCGAATTGGCGTGAGCTTTGTTGTTCAATCGTGGTTCTGAGTACTCCAGTTTCCAGAGGAAAGTGTCCACGAAGAGTGGAATCTCCTCGGCTGACAATAATGAAATTCTGATCAACCCGTTCCGCTACCTTCACAATTGTGGAAGCGATTGTTTCGTGCACAGCAGTCGTTTCCTTCTCTGTCATACTGCGAGAATTGGTCAAAATAAAGAACATGCGGCTGTCTTCAAGAAAACCGGCTTCGATGCTTTCTTCTGACCAATCGGTGAAAACAGAGACGCCATGTACGGTTTGAATCCCTGTTGGATCATCATCTAATACAATGACTTTATGATGAAAGCTGTTCAGTGCTTGTTCGTATGCTGATTGAATGATCTTTGCATCCGCTTTCGGAATGGCATTCAGTATGTCAGTGCTTTTCTTCATGACCATCTCATCCCTTCTTCACTTCGACATGAGCCATTTTTTCGTAATATTGAACGATGCCGCCATGGTCAAGCCCAGATTTTCCGTCCGCTTTGAGGGCGTGGAAGATTTCAAGCAGCTGGCTAGAAAGCGGGAGAGGAACGCCGATATCATGAGCAGTTTCCATCACATTGGTTAAATCCTTTAAGTTGATGTCGATACGTCCGCCTGGTTCAAAGTTTCGTTCTAAGATGAGAGGGACCTTTGCATCGAGAACGGCACTTCCTGCCAGCCCGCCGCGAATGGCTTCATACATTTTGTCAATGGCAATGCCCGATTTAGCGGCAAGAACGAGCGCCTCGGACATAGCGGCAATATTTAAGTTGACGATGATTTGATTGGCGAGCTTCGCTGTTGTTCCGCTTCCATTTGTGCCAACTAATACGACCTCTGTGCCCATCGCAAGCAGGACATCCTTCACTTGCTCAAAGATGGTTTCTTCGCCGCCAGCCATGATGGCAAGTGTTCCGTCTATTGCCTTCGGTTCTCCGCCGCTGACAGGTGCGTCGATAAATTCCACCTGATGCTGTTTTGTAAGAGCAGCTAAAGCTCTAGAAGTAACAGGGGAAATTGAGCTCATATCTACGACAACAGTGCCAGGTTTAGCTGTAGTTAAAATGCCATGATCACCTGCAACAACTGCCTCTACATGCTCTCCTTTAGGAAGCATTGTGATGATGATATCGCTTTCAGAAGCGGCATCAGCTGCTGAAACAGCACCTTTTGCTCCGGCTTCTTGTAACGCTCGAATCGCTTCCTCATTTAGATCGAAAACAGTCACAGTATGACCGGCTTTTAATAGGTTGAGTGCCATAGGCTTTCCCATAATACCTAATCCAATGAATCCAATTTTCTTTGTCACATTGAACGCCTCCTATATAGAAAACCCTTATAAAAAGCGCTTTCTTTTTCTTTTGTTAGTATATATACTATCTTTTTGTTTTAATAGTAGGAAATAAACTATTATTCATTTAATGTACATGACGTGATAGGAACGTGTCAACGGAAAATATGAGAAAAGTCACAAAAAAAGACCGGAATCAGCTCCGGCCTTTTGCGTTCATGTTTTATTTTTAGCTACGGCTAATCGAGATTGTTTCACGTTTTCAATGGCATCTGATCCTAGTTCTAAAACAGCGGCGACGTATAGTACATCAATGATTACAAGCTGGTTAATACGGGAGATCATAGAGTCAGATCGATAGGTTGTCTCCCTGGAAGAACTGAGCAGATGAAAGTCAGATCGCTTTGCGAGCTCTGATTTCGGATAGCTGGTGATAGAGGCAACCTTTGCTCCCTTTTCTTTAGCAAATTGCACGGCATCAAGAATTTCTCTACTCTCTCCTGAATGGGAGATCGCAACGATAAAATCGTGTTCCGTGGCGTGAGTAGCAATCATGTTCATCATATGCGGATCACTGCATAGACTCACTTCAAAACCAATCTGGAGGAACTTATGATAAGCATCTCCAGCAATAAAGCTGGATGCACCGGCTCCAAAGAAGACGGTTTTATGTGCCTGCTTCATTTGTTCAATGAATTGTGTGACGGCTTGGTCTTCTAATATATGCTTCATATCTTGAATAGAGTTTGTTGTTAACTCTATGACCTTATGTTTAATGTCAGCTACACTATCGGATGCCTCGATCTCACCGTATATGGATTGAGGCGTATTGGTTGCAATATCCTGTGCGACATGGACACGAAACACTTGGTACGATTCATAGCCAATTTTTCGTAGAAACCGAAAGATCGTCGTTTCACTAGTATTGCATTCAGCAGCGAGTGCACTAATGGAATGAAGCACAACTTTCTGAGGATTTTCTAAAATGTAATTGGCAATCTTTTTTTGGGTCGGAGACAAACTATGAAACGTCGTCCGAATGTGACTAAAAATATTCTCTTCTATGATAAACACCACACTTCATCTAGCATTCTACATTAAGCATACAGGAACTTATGAAAACGGTAAACAAACCCGAAGTGGGAAAAGAAAGAATAAAATGTAAATACTGCTTTTTTTGGTTCTTTTGTCATGGTATACTCAATTGGTAATAGACAAAAATGGGGGTTTTTACTATGACAATGAAAAAAGGCCTAACGATCAGTCTGATCATTTTTTCACTGATTGTTTCGTTGTTTGCGCCAGTTGGATCTGCGGATGCCAAACAAGCAAAAAAAGCAAAAGTAAGCACACACTATTATAAAAAGAAAAAAACATTCAAATATGCACAGGTGAAAAACCTAAGCAAGGCGCATATGAAAACCATCAATCGTGATTTAAAAGAAGATATCGCATTCTCTTATTCTACGTACTTGTTCTTAAAGGACGAAGCGAAAAAGGAAGGCTTTGGGAAGATCACTTACGAGAGATCGTTTAAAACGAAATTTAACAATGGGAAGAAGCTCAGTATCTTAAACTATGATTACATGAATGATGGTGGAATGCATGGGGATACGATGGTTTCCAGCATGAACTATGTGTTGACAAAGAAAAAGACAAAGCAGCTGTTCTTGACAGACGTTGTGAAAACGAAGAAAAAGCGTACGAAAGTGAGAGATTATGTCTATAACTATACAAAGAAACATAAAAGTAAATTCTATGCGAACCTGAAAAAAAGAGACATTGAAATCAACTACAACACGCAGTATTACTTCACGAAAAAGGGAATTGCTGTTGTCTTCCAGCCATATGAAATTTCACCTTACTATGTAGGAATTCCTGTGATTCAAGTTCCTGCGAAGGTGTATAAATAAAAGGAAAAACGACCAATGAATCTGGTCGTTTTTTTATGTACTCACACAAAAGAGCCCCATATGAGGCTCTTTTTCAGATTTATACTTGTTTAGGTGCATCGTTTAGTGGGTGACGGCGTTTTCCGTTGTAGTGGCGGCGCATACGAAAGATTTCAAACTCCGAAAGCTCTGCGCTTTTTCGTTTTGGTGTGCGGTTATCTTTTTTGAAAGAGAATAGTAAGTAGCAGCAAAGTGAAGCGATAATCAATAAAATCATCATATGACATTCCTCCAATTCATCCTATTCTTTAAGTGTAGACAGGGTGAGTGTTGTTTATAACTGAAAATATGCAGCAGAATCGGTTTAGTTCTTAAGGTTTAGGTGATCTGCTAATTTAGGTCTAAAATACTGGTTGTTTTTAACTATTATATTTCCAGTTATTGCACTCGTCAAGAAGAATTTTTCTGGGGTTGTCTCTATTAGTACGAATAAATGTCATAAAAGTTTCAGAAAATTGTAAACTTTTATTAAAAAACCGTTCCCGAACAGGAACGGTTGTAAACATATTTATGCTTTTTCTTCAAATAGACGGGCGATTTCAACGATGACTTCTGTTGCTTTCACCATGTTCTCGACAGAAATAAATTCATATTTACCGTGGAAGTTTTCCCCGCCAGTAAAGATGTTTGGCGTTGGAAGACCTTTATATGAAAGCTGGGAGCCATCTGTACCGCCGCGGATCGGTTCGATCACAGGTGTCACTGAGCGGTTTTCCATTGCTTCATGGGCAATATCCACAATATGTTTCACCGGCTCAATTTTTTCTCTCATATTATAATATTGATCTTGAATTTTGAGATTGATGCTGTTTTCTCCGTAAATGGCTTTTAAGTCATTTGCTATTTTTTCAAATAGTGCTTTGCGTTCGTTAAATTTGTCTTTATCAAAATCACGAATAATATATTGCAGCTCTGCTTCTTCGACTTCTCCTACAAACTTCGTGAGATGGAAAAATCCCTCGTAGCCTTCTGTGTATTCCGGAGATTCATCAGAAGGAAGCTTGTTATGGAAGAGCATCCCAATCTTCGCAGCGCTGACCATTTTGTCTTTTGCTGTCCCAGGGTGGACGTTGTTTCCTTTAATGGATACTTTCGCACCTGCTGCGTTGAAGCTTTCATATTGCAGCTCCCCGAGCGGTCCTCCGTCAATTGTATACGCATAGGAAGCGCCAAAGGCATCAACATCAAATTTGTGCGGCCCTCTGCCAATCTCTTCATCGGGTGTAAAGGCGACGCGAATTTTCCCATGCTTGATTTCTGGATTTTCAATTAAGTAATGCATGGCGGTCATAATTTCTGCGATACCAGCTTTGTTATCTGCACCAAGCAAGGTTGTGCCATCTGTTGTGATCAGCGTATGTCCTTGATACTTTTGTAAATTTGGAAACTGTGATGGAGATAAAACGATATGTAGTTCATCATTTAAGGTGATGTCGCCGCCTTGATAGTTTTCATGAAGCTGCGGTTTCACATTCTTGCCGGTGAAGTCAGTAGCTGTGTCGATGTGAGCCAGGAAGCCAATGGTCGGCACGTCTTTGTCTGTGTTAGATGGGATCGTTCCCATGACATAGCCGTTTTCATCCATTGTCACTTCTTGAATCCCGATGGATTTCATTTCTTCAACTAGCTGTCTCGCTAAGTTCAACTGTCCTTCAGTCGATGGGCAGCTTTCCTTATCTGCATCCGACTGCGTATCTACCTTCACATAACTTGTGAAACGCTGAATCATTTCCTCTTTCATGTATACGTCACTCCTTTTGTAGAATACGTTCATTTTATCATGTCTTGAATGCGCTTCATAACAAGAAAGGCTTTCTCTGGCAATTAGAGAGGAAAAAGACCTACTTTCATTTGGTGATGTGTTGAATGGTTCTTTAGGGTGATTTTTTTGGGTGTCTTTTTATTTATAATGAGGACATATAAAATCATCCATTTGTACGTTAAATTGGGAGAAAGGGGTGCGAAAGTTGGATTCTAGTCAAACGCTGGCACTCGCTCAAAAGTTTCAGGAAGCAGCTGATGAGATTCGGCAGTCAAAGCAGCTGCTGGAGAATCGGCTCAAGGCAGTAGGATCAGGCTGGCAGGGAGAAGCAAGGAATAAATTTGATCAAAGCTTTGAGGAAACAACGGCACGCTATGATCAATTCGAAAAGGACTTGCTTGAAACAAGTCAGGAACTGCGCGATGCAGCGGTCAAAATCGAGGAACGGAAAGCTGAAATAGCCAGAATGGAAGAGCTTGAGCGAAAGAGACGAGAAGAACGGAGAGAAAGAAACCAAGAAGGGAGATGATGTGATGGCACGTGACATAGTGGTTGATCCAGATCAGCTGACAGGGCTTGCGAATGATGTTGTAGGCGAACTTTCTACCATTGAAACGAAGCACCGCGATTTACATAGTGAACTGGATGGTCTCATTTTAGGCTGTGATCCTCGGTATAGTAGCTGTTTTTCAGGCGTCGGGGATGCATGGGGAGCAGGACAAGCATTGATCAGTAAATTGAGCAGTGATGATATTACGATTCGTCATGCAAAAGATAAAATGGTCGAAGCAGACGATATTTTACGGAAATTGTACAGTATCTATGATCAATATGGTACACTCACGAGCTTAGCTGGTATTGTGATGATGCAGGCGAAATACTATGGACTTGGGATGACGACTTTCATTAAAGACAATGGCCGTTATGCAGCGCAGCATTCAAAGCTGCTGCTTGATCTGACCAGCCGGGTAGAAGGAACGAGATTTGACCGGCTAGCAAGGATTTGGCTGAGTAATAAAGAATTATTAAAACGATCAAACTGGTCGATGGCTGATTTGGTCCATAAGAAATTCACAAAATTTTATCCTGACGATACAGTTGCATTCACGAACAGTGTCCGTGACTTTACAAAAGGAAGTATCAATTGGAAGGACACGGCTGCGATCAAGTCTGTTTTGAAAAATGGATCAAGATTCGCGAAAGGAAATGCCATCATTGCAACGGTAGTCACTGGTGCAACGGAAACGGTCGGCTGTGGTTTGAAAATTGCAGAGAACTATGCAGAATTCGGTGATCAGCCAGAAGTCCTGAAGCGTGAAAATGCGAAGGCTGTTGGAAATGCAGTGAACAATACGGTCTTTATCGCTGGCGGGTCTGTCGCAGGTGCCGTTGTCGGAGGAGCTCTTGGAAGCTTTGCAGGACCGATTGGAACCGTCGTTGGAGGAGCCATTGGTTCCGCAGTCGGTGGATTTATAGGAGAAAAAGTCGCCAAGCTGACATCAGGCTTTGCTGAGCAGGTTGCAGTGAAATTAAAGGACCCAATTCATGCGGTCGTGGATAAAGGGAAACAAGCATTCGAGCTGGCGGGTAAAGGTGTGAAGGCAGTTAATGACACCATTGATCAGGCAAATCAGGTGATACATAAAGGGATAGAAAAAACAAAAGAAACCGCAGATTCGCTCATAAAAGGTGCAGGCGATTTCTTTAAGGGTGCATTTTCTTTTGGATAAGGAGAGATCAAGTTGGATCAGCTAAGTCTAAGTATTGAGGAACTCATCTTTAGTTTTTACAGTGAAGGCTATTTTGAACAGGGCATGTCCTTGAAGGAAGCCTATTATCCTGATGTAGAGGACGAGCGCCTAGGGTTTTTATTTGAAATTGCATGCCGCTCTTTGCTCGCAAAAGGTGTACTTGAATTTCGAAACAGACAATATCGTTATAAAGCGGAATACCGTCATTTCATCCAGGCGATGAATGATGCATCTCACACCGTCAAGGCATCTCGATTTGGGGATGAAGATGAAGAAGTCAGTACCTCCTTTCACACGACACAGATGGGCGTATATGCGCACCATACACTTTATGATCAACAAGTCCATCAGATTCAAAAACTGAAAGATGACCAGCAGGCAGAGGAGCAAGTGACTGCCTTTTTCAATATACAGATGAGTGATCACCCTGCACCTGTCGTCACCCTGCAAGCAGAGGAATTTGAAAAGCTATTAGAGCAAGCAAGTGAGGCGAAGAATGAGTGGTCCTCCTTCCTTCATCGAGCAGAGAACGAAGAACTTGTGAAGGCATTTATTTCTGATGTACAGACAAGAAAAGGAAAGATGGACTCCCTCATGAAGGTCGTCTACGACAAAAATAATACGCCTGATGTGGAATCCATGTTATTTGTCATTCCAGGTGAGAAACAGTCGTGGCTTGTGTCGGGAATAAAAGAAAATGAATTTCGCGTGGAGACGGCTCATAGAGACGGATTACGTTCTATATTCTAATGGAGAAAAGGAGAATGACGCTTGAATCCAAGTGAAGTAATAGAAGTGAGAAGCAGGGCCTTTTTAAGGGTATGGGCATTCTTAGCAACGGGCGGCTTCGGTATCATTGGTATTTGGTTGTTTTCAGAAGCTCTTACATTTGAATCGAATTATACATTGTTTTTATTTTTAGGCGGACTATTAGGCATTGTCTATGGCTTGATCTCTTTTTTGATGATTCTGCCGGCTTTTACGAAGAGGGGAAATGTGATTTTTCGCATTCAGCGCGGAAAAAATGGTGCTGTACTGTATCGAGAGCGGACGATCCCTTTTCATGACATTCAATCCATTGATATGCGCAGGCATCGGTACAGTGTAAGGGGATTTCTCTTCATGGATGTGCTCATTCGGAAAATGGATGGGAAATTGATCAAGATTCCAGCGTACAGTATTTTAGATGAAGAAGTATTCGAGCAAACCGTCAAACAAGAGATCTATCCATATTTAAATCAGGCAGCCCAAGAGAATTGGAGACAGCAGCATGGTCAGGTCGAAGAGCAGATCAATTAGATAGTATTTGCCAATATTCTAAAGGATGAGGCGCCACTTTTTCGAAGAAATCGTGTATGATGTCAGTAAAGACTGAACACTCGGAGAGGTGATGAGAGATGGATAAAGAGATGGTAATCGACCTCGTCACAGAACAAATGACACGGATTCGAAAAGAAAAGAATTATACGCAGGACCGCATGGCTGAGGTACTTGGTTTATCGAAACGGCATTTGCATCAGGTTGAAAAAAATAGGCTGCGCCTCAACTGGACGCAAACGGCGGCCGTATGTGCATTATTCAGAGATAGTGACATTTTAAAAGGGACACTAGGGGATGATCCGCTTGAGATTCTGGAAGTCGTGGCACATGATGAATTGCATCTATCGGTGGAACGGACAATCGGCGGAAAGGTTTGGTGGCGGACTTCTATCAAAAAAGGCACATTTCGTCTTCAGCAAAATGTGCTCAGTCAGCATTACCGCATCTTAGATGATGAGAATTATCGCTATTATAGTTCATTTAATAAAGAAGAAGCGAAGCGGCGGTTAGAGGAATTAAGTCAGCTGTCTTCTCCTTATTCTTAAGCAGCTGAAAAAGGAAAGAGAGGCACCCGATTAATAGGGGCCTCTCTTTTCTATGTTTTTTATACTTTTAGGGTGTTTTTCGCCCGAATAAAGGCAACAAGCTGTTTGATTTCTTCATCATTTAGGGGAACGCCGTCTACAAGAATGGTTCCTTCTTTTGCTTCCGTCAGTTCAATTTTGATGTCAGAGATTTTACGTTGTATCTCTGGCTCGTCCGTTCTACCAAGTAAAAAATCAATGGACGTATCATACAAATCAGCCAGGCGCTTCACTGCTTCAAGCGAAGGTCGTCGGTACCCAGATTCGTAACCGGCATAGGTGCTTTTGGCGATACCTAGGCGATCTGCCGTATGCTGGAGAGACCATTTTTTCTTTTTTCTAAGAGTGGTTAAACGATCGAGTATCATTACATGAACGCTCCTTTATATACAACAACAGTATATCATATTTTGTGATAGAATGTACGCGTTATGCGTAATAATTTCTTGATTAATTCGCGTTATGTGACTATAATGGCAATGAAGGTACGCGTAAAGCGTATATTATAGAATAGCACAAGCTAGCTTATAATATGTGTGACAAACGAAGTAATTTTACTGAAAGAGGTGGACCTGTTGAAGAAATTATTGCTTTTAACCACTGGTGGGACGATTGCATCTGTAGAGAGTGAAAATGGTTTGGCTCCAGGTGTTAAAGCTGAGGACCTTTTAAGCTATTTAAACGAAATTAATGCAGAGTACACAATGGACACAAAGTCCCTAATGAGTATAGATAGTACAAATATGCAGCCTGAATACTGGGTGGATATCGCAACAGCCATTTATGAAAATTATGATCAATATGACGGCTTTGTCGTCACGCATGGAACCGATACAATGGCCTATACATCAGCAGCACTATCTTATATGCTGCAAAATCCGGATAAGCCAATTGTCATTACAGGCTCACAAATCCCGATTACGTTCAAGAAAACAGATGCGAAGAAAAACATCACCGATGCGATTCGCTTTGCATGTGACGGCGTAGGCGGCGTGTATGTTGTCTTTGATGGCAGAGTCATTCAAGGGACACGCGCAATCAAACTAAGAACGAAAAGCTATGATGCATTTGAAAGTATTAACTATCCATATATTGCATCGATTGAAAACCATCAAATTGAATACAATAGCAAAGTAAAAAGATCGTCAATGAAACCGCTTAAATTAGACGCATCCTTAAACACTGACGTTTGTCTCTTGAAATTGCACCCAGGTCTAAAGCCTGAGTTCTTAGATGCAATCAAAGGTGTATACAAAGGAGTCGTCATCGAAAGCTACGGCAGCGGCGGAATTCCTTTCGAAGGAAGAAACCTTTTAGAGAAAATCAACGAATTGCTCGAAGAAGGCATTTCTGTTGTCATCACAACTCAGTGTCTTGAAGAAGGAGAAGACATGAGCGTGTATGAAGTAGGACGCAAAATCAATCAAGAACTAGTGGCACGTTCACGAAACATGAACACAGAGGCCATCGTGCCGAAACTCATGTGGGCACTAGGTAAAACAACAGACCCAAGAGAAGTGAAAAAGATTATGGAAACGCCAATCGCAGAAGATTTAGTGATTTAACTATTCTATAGAAAGCAGGTCATATCAGATGGTTCAAGCAACTTATCGCTATGAGAAGGATTTTCTTGGAGAAAAAGAAATTCCGGCAGACGTGTATTATGGGGTTCAAACCCTTCGTGCAAAAGAAAACTTCCCGATAACTGGATATCGCATGCACGAGGAACTGATTAGAGCCTTTGCCATCGTGAAAAAAGCAGCTGCTCAAGCCAATATGGAAGTTGGACGTTTATATGAAGGAATTGGAAATGCCATCGTACAAGCCTCTGATGAAGTCATTGAAGGCAAGCTGCATGAGTACTTTATTGTAGACCCAATTCAAGGCGGCGCAGGAACGTCGATGAATATGAATGCCAATGAAGTGATTGGAAACAGAGCGCTAGAAATCATGGGACATCAAAAGGGTGAATACATCCATTTAAGCCCAAACACACATGTAAACATGTCACAATCAACGAATGACTCGTTTCCAACATCTATCCATATTGCTGTATTGAAGCAGTTAGACATTCTGCTTGAGACAATGCAAACGATGCAGGACGTATTCAAAAAGAAAGCGAAAGAATTTGATCATGTGATCAAAATGGGACGTACGCACCTACAGGATGCTGTTCCAATTCGTTTAGGACAAGAATTTGAGGCTTACAGCCGCGTGCTCAGCCGTGATATTAAGCGGATCAACCAATCAAAGCAGCATTTATATGAAGTCAATATGGGTGCAACAGCTGTTGGGACAGGCCTAAATGCAGATCCTCGTTATATTGAGATCGTCGTGAAGAAGCTAGCCGATATTTCTGGTCTTCCGCTTGTAGGCGCAGAGCATCTCGTGGATGCAACGCAAAATACAGATGCTTACACAGAAGTGTCTGCTGCATTAAAAGTATGCATGATGAACATGTCTAAGATTGCCAATGACCTTCGCCTAATGGCTTCTGGTCCGCGTGCAGGTCTTGCTGAAATTGCATTGCCAGCTCGTCAGCCAGGATCATCCATTATGCCTGGGAAAGTCAATCCAGTCATGGCAGAGCTCATTAACCAAATCGCATTCCAGGTCATTGGGAATGACCACACCATCTGTCTTGCCTCTGAAGCAGGTCAGCTTGAGTTAAATGTGATGGAGCCTGTTTTGGTCTTTAACTTGCTTCAATCTATTAGTATAATGAATAACGGATTCCGTTCATTCACAGATCATTGCTTAGTGGACATTGAAGCAAATGAAATACGTTTGAAAGAATATGTCGAAAAAAGTGCAGGCGTGATCACTGCTGTGAACCCTCACTTAGGCTATGAAGCCGCGGCTAGAATCGCAAGGGAAGCCATTTTAACAGGACAATCGATCAGAGATCTTTGCTTGCAAAATGATGTGTTAACAGAAGAAGAACTTGATATTATTTTGAATCCATTCGAGATGACAAAGCCTGGCATTGCGGGTGCAGAGCTCCTAGAGCGATAATAATATCAAAAATTTTATTTTATTAATATGTAGAATTGCCTGTGAAATAGAGAAAAACAGGCAATTCACTTTCTTTCGAATTGACACACTTTTTTCACAATATTTTGAAAACGCTTAACGCACGCACAAAGGGAGGAAACACAATGAAATCACCACGTCTGCCGTCTATTTTAGAAGTCGTGTTTGTACTTGGCTTGTTTTTAGCAATTGTTTTATCTTTTACTCTTTATTTCAAATTGGATATTCAACTGGCATTGTTTATCTCATGGTTTATGGTCATTGCTTTAGGTATTCGATTAGGACATTCATACAAAGACCTTCAAAACGCCATTACAAAAGGGATATCGAATGGTTTAGAGGCTGTTTTGATTTTAATTGCAGTAGGTGCACTTGTTGGAACATGGATTGCCGGCGGAGTGGTACCAACATTAATTTATTACGGACTGGAATTTATTCATCCTAATATTTTCTTACTAGCTACGCTGATCATCTGTTCCATTATGTCTGTTGCTACAGGTACATCATGGGGTACAGTTGGAACTGCAGGTATTGCCATGATTGCAATTGGTGAAGGATTGGGAATTCCATTACCTATCGTGGCTGGAGCCGTTTTATCTGGAGCCTATTTTGGTGATAAGTTATCTCCTTTATCTGATAGTACGGTGCTCGCTTCCTCACTTTCAAAAGTGGACGTGCTCGCACATGTTAGAGCGATGATGGTCTTATCCATTCCTGCCTTTGTTATTACAGCCATTATGTTTACAATCACCGGATTTATGTATGGCGGAAAAAATATTGATCAAGGCAAAGTAGAGTTTTTGAAACAAGCACTGCAGGACACATTCACCATTAATATTTGGATGATTATTCCGGCGTTGATTGTTGTACTATTACTTGTCTTGAAAAAACCTTCAATGCCTGTTATTGCTATTGGTGCACTTCTTGGCGCTGTCTGGGCAATGGCATTCCAGGGAATGAATCCAGCCGATGCACTTGGTACAGCTTATAATGGTTTCTCTATTAATTCAGATGTTGATTTCTTAAATACGCTGTTAAATCGTGGCGGTATTGTCAATATGTTAGGATCTCTAGTGGTGATTATTCTCGGACTTGGTTTCGGTGGAGTACTTGAATACTTGGGCGTATTAAAAGTCATCGTCGCTACATTCGAGAAGAAATTGCATAATGCAGGAAATGTGACTCTATCAACACTTGTTGTTGCATTCTTCGCCAATATCTTTGGCTGTGCGATGTATGTATCATTAATTCTTACACCGAAAATTATGGAAAAGAGCTATGATAAATTAAAGTTAGACAGACGAGTTTTATCCAGAAACTCAGAGGTCGGTGGTACGCTGACGTCAGGAATGGTTCCTTGGTCAGATAACGGGATTTACATGGCGGGAATTCTAGGCGTATCGACATTCTCTTATTTACCATTTATGTGGTTGAGCTTTGTTGCCATCGCTCTTGCTATTATTTACGGATACACAGGGAAATTCATCTGGTACGTTAAGAATCCACAAGAATCAGAAGAATCAGCTTCATAAGCCGTTTACAAAAGCCGCTCCTCAACCGGGCGGCTTTTGTTTGTCCTAGGTCTGTATGACTATATGTGACATATAGCCAAGAATCAGGAATTAAGACCCCTTATAAAAGAGGTCTTAAGGGGTAATGTGAAGCGGAATGAAAGCATATTTATCCCATAAAAAGGGCACAAATCCCTATTCAAACATGAGTCTTTGAACCTTATAATAACAATATTGGAAAAAGTGCTATTCACCTTACGCTCGTTTAGAGGATCTCTAAGCAGCGTTTTTATTTTTTGTCAGGAGGAGGAACCCATAATGAGCTTATCGGATATGCTGTCTGCCCTAAACGGTGGCATTACAAGTAAAAAAGCAGAAATCGAAGAGAAAATCGCTCGACTGAAAAAGGCGAAAAGTAAGGTCGAACGTGAACAAGATGCGGCAGAGACAGACCTGAAGCAAATCAAGCAGCCAAAGCTTGGGACCTCTTGGAAAGGTGAGCGAAGCCAGGATTTCAAATCAGAGCGGAATGAAGCACATGATGCGCTGCAAACGATTGTGAACGACAAGTACCCACGCTACGTGAGCCGCATCGAATTCAAAATCAGTACGTTAGAAGCCGAACAAGCTGCGTTATCCTTTGCCAGTTCCTTAGCAGGAGACGCCGCACGTCTTGCTGAAAAAGGAGAAGACGCAGTAGAGGACGCCAAACGCTTGATCTCAAAAGCATGGAGCAGCTTATAAGCTACCTTACCTTCATGCTGAACAAATCTGGAGGATATCACGATGGGACAAATTAAGTTAAACTACCAAACAGTTATGGATCAACTAGATGAAGTTTCCCAAGCAGTCGAAGCATTAACGATCAAAAAAGCAGCAGATAAAGCAGGTGAAAACAGCCTTGAATTTGTGACCAAGTGGACGGCGCGCGAAGCAGAGGTGAACGAAATGGTTTCAAGTTTTAAAGAAGCCTTAATCAAAAATGTTCAGGACACGCGCTCTAATGTGAAAACCTTAAAAGAACAGGACGAAGCGATTGCGGCAAAATAATGGCAATCATTTTTCTAATGGGTTTCATGGGATGATACGAAATATAGTTCTAAGGGACCATATATAATTCGGGAAGTACGACCTTGTGTTATTCCGATTTTCTTCCAAACACGTCACTAAAAGGACACCTTTTCCCTATTTAAGACTGAGGCTTTTCACCTTATACTATACTTAATGAAAGCAAAACGATAGAAATGTCAGGTTTGGAAAAATCAAGTGAGTCGATCGTTTCCAAGGCTCTGATCTGTGCTTTCGTATGAGGTCCGATAGAGGTGGATGACATGAGTTTATCCGAGATGCTACACCATCTGCATATGGGAATTGAAAACAGACGTGCAGAATTTGATGACATGATCTCTCGGTTAAAGACAGCCAAAAGCAATATTCGAACAGAACAAGATCTTGCGCAGTCAGACATAAAGGAAATCAAGAAACCTGCTCTAGATTCGTCATGGAAAGGTGAGAGAGGAACCGACTTTCATCGCCATCGAAAAGATGCCTATCATGTCATGCATGACATCGTGAACAATGAGTATGAAAAATATATCGCCGAGATTGATCAAAAAATATTGCACTTTGAATTAAAAAAAATGGAGCTGGCTGTTGCCAGTAACTTTGCCGGAAGAGCCCAGGACGTGATGGAAAAGGGTGAGGATTTTGCACTCGATGTTAAACATCTGATTGAACGGGGCTGGAAGGCTCTTTAAAATAATAAAAACAGCCAACTCATCAGCGAGCGGCTGTTTTTTTGTTTAGTCACATCCACCACCACTATCCCCGGAATCTCCCCCGCAGGAGGCATCAGAAGCGTGATGAGTATAAGAATCAGTATAGGTACTTGTTGTTGAACTGTGATGTGAAGAACGCTTCGCAGACGTACGTTGATCCTTTGATGTGAATAAATGGGCGATGATTGCTCCTAAAGAAGCCAATATCATAATAACAACAAACATAAAAGAACCCATGATGCATCCCTCCTCTTGTTTCCTATTCATACGAATGAGCCATATCGTGGTTCCCGATTTGAAAGAAAAACTGGGCAAAGAGTTCTACTTTCGTTTATGATGATAGGCAAAAGTAAATGCCAGGGGAGGAGAGCCTATGCTATCTCTACGTCAGGAGGAGCTGCTGAAACGACTGATGCAAGCGGAACAGGAACTGACTAGTGAAGAAATTGCCCGCATGATTGGTGTCACATCAAGAACGATCCGAACAGATATGAAAGCGCTTAAATCTATTTTGGATGAACATGGAGCCGTACTTCATATCAAACGCGGGGCAGGGTATACATTGACCGTAGAGGATTATGGGTCTTTTCGTACATTTTTGAAAAAGTCGTTGAGAGAAAGAAACGAAAAAAAGGAGCAGACCATTCCCAATCAGCCTGAGGACCGTGTAGCCTATCTATTGAAAAGGCTGCTTCTGTCAGAAGACCATATTAAGTTAGACGCGCTCGCAGAGGAATTATTTGTGAGTGAATCGACAGTAAAAAATGATTTGAAAGCGGTCAGACATTTGTTTTCATTACATGGCCTTTCTGTGTCACATCGTCCTAAATATGGGCTGCGGCTGACAGGGGATGAAATGAAATTAAGATATTGTATGGCTGAGCATGTGTTTCAGCAAGCGCATGCGAACCCTGCGCTGTTACCTGAAGAAACGTATCAATTGATTCAGGATATCGTGCGTTCACGTACAAAAGTAAGCGGACTTCATCTGTCAGAAATCGGTTTAAGTAATTTAGTCACCCACATCGCCATTGCATGCAAACGAATTGAAGAGAAAAAACTGGTCATGATGCCAGAAACGGAATTAAAAGAGATTCAAGTGCAGCCTGTTTTCCAAGTAGCTCAACAAATGGCAGAGGATATTCGGCATGTCCTAGCGATTGATTTTCCATTATCTGAAATGGCGTATATTGCGATTCACTTGATGGGAGCAAAAATGATGGCATACGGAGATACCGGTCATACGCTATGTCATCTTCTAGACGAAGATCACTTTCGCTTCATCCACCAACTGCTTGCTTATGTAGAGGAGCACATGTCACTTGATATTCAATTTGATAAAGAATTAATCGTTGGATTAAGTCTTCATTTACGTTCCGCTATTCATCGTTTTAGGTACGGTATGAACATTCGTAACCCTTATTTAACGGACATTAAAAGGCATTATCCCATTGCATTTGAAGCTGGCGTCTATATGGGTAGATGGCTGAGAGAAAAAGAGGGAATTGAGATTCATGAGGATGAGATTGGGTATTTGGCGCTTCATATCGGTGCTGCAATCGAGCGGACAAAATCACAGCATGTGAGAAAGAGATGCCTGATTGTATGTGCGACGGGTGTCGCCAGCAGTCAGCTCCTTCTTCATAAACTGACAGCGGCTTTTAGCGGAGGGCTAGAGATCGCTGGCACTGCAAGTGTTGGAGAAATTCCTTCGTTTGATTTGAGAAGCATTGATTTTATTATTAGTACCATTCCGCTTCAGAACACGTTGCCGGTACCAGTGATTGATGTACATACCATTCTAAGTGACGATGATATTGTGCGGCTGAAACGGTTTGTTCAGGGCGCGCAGGATACAGGGGTTTTGCGGTATGTGAGTCCGGCGCTGACATTTTTTCAGCAAGACCTTCAATCAAGGGAAGAGGTACTGCAATTTTTCGTAAACGTGCTCAAGGAACAGGATCGCATCCCGGAAGAGTTTGAACAATTATTGCTGGAAAGAGAGCAAGTGTCACCGACATCGTTCGGTCATTTGGTTGCGATTCCTCATCCGATGAAGCCGGCAACAGATGACACGTTTTGTGCGATCTGTACGTTGAAAAAACCGGTGCTGTGGGGTAAAAATCGGGTACAAGTCGTTTGTTTGTTAAGTATCCAGAAGACGTATCAAAAAGAATTGCAATCACTTTATCAATTTCTTGTACGGCTGACAGAGCGCAAGGAAGTGGTGGAGCAACTCATCAAGGCCGCTTCATTTGAGGAACTGACGGCGGCGCTTCAAGTATTGGAGCATCCGAATGAAAAAACGGGACACCCATTTCCGCATCTGTGAGGAAAAAGATTAGATGTTAATGAAAGCGCTTTTAAAATAACATCAAAAAGGAGGATGATCACGAGTTTTTGCAAAGGGGGAGACAGATCATGAGCTTCAAGGAGAAAGCGGCAGACGTCATGGGGAATGTGGCTTATCGCATCACGAATCAGAAGTATATTATGGCGATTAAACAGGCATTTGTCACACTGATGCCAATCATCATTACAGGGGCTTTTGCTGTATTGGTGGCAAATATGATCATGAGCCCGGAAACAGGGCTTGCTCATTTTGAGATGTTCAGATTTTTAGCGGAGCTTCAGCCAATTATGAAGGCAATCAATTATGCCACGCTGAACTTTTTAACGATTGGGGCTGTGTTCCTCATCGGGATAGAGCTTGGGAAAATCAACGGGCACAAGTCCCTGTTCCCAGGGCTGATGGCATTGATTTCATTTATATCTGTTATTCCAACGACACTTCTACTTGAAGTGGATGGATCGATGCGTGAGGTTGTAGATGTACTGGCAAGGCAATTTTCCGATCCAAAAAGTTTATTTTTAGGGATGATCATTGCGATCGTATCTGTGGAAATTTTTTGTAAGCTGACCAAGGTGAAATGGCTGCAAATCAAGATGCCAGATTCAGTTCCATCGAATGTGGCAACATCTTTTTCATCACTTTTTCCTTCGATCATTACGATTACGATCATTAGTTCATTCGGCTTTGCATTTCACCGTTTGACAGGCATTTATTTGCATGAAGCAGTGTATAACGTGGTGCAGCGCCCGCTAGAAAGTGTTGTACAGGGTCTGCCGGGGATTTTAACATTGATGTTTGTGGCGCAATTCTTCTGGGTGATCGGCATCCATGGCAACCAGATGATCAAACCGATCCGGGAGCCGCTCTTATTAGGATCAATTGCAGTGAATATGACAGCATTTCAAGAAGGAAAAGAGATTCCGAATATCATCACGATGCCATTTTGGGATGTGTATATGAGCATCGGTGGTTCAGGTGTGACCATTGGGCTTTTGATTGCGATTTTTATTGCTGGAAGAAGGGAAGAGATGCGAAGCATTGCCAAGCTCTCATCTGGGCCGGGCCTCTTCAACATCAATGAACCCGTTATTTTTGGCTTGCCCGTCATGTTAAACCCTGTGATGGCAATTCCATTTATCGTCACACCACTTGTGACAGGAACGATTGGTTACATTGCGACAGCTACAGGGTTTGCTGGAAAAGCCGTCGTGATGGTGCCGTGGACGACACCACTGATTGTGAATGCATGGCTGTCCACCGCTGGCAGCATGGGGGCTGTCATCACACAGCTCATCTGTATTGTGGTCGCAGTCTTCATCTATTTGCCATTTGTCCTCTTGTCTAACCGCAAACCAGAAGCGGCACCAGATTCAGAATAAAAGGAGAGTCATGAATGAATATGCAATGTAGGTGGTTATGATCCCATTTCACTTGACCGTAAATATACGAAAAAAGGGCAGGAAGTCTCGATATGGGGGCAATTGTGAAGGCTATGTATTTGCAAGGAATTTGGGAAGGACTTCACGTTCAAACGAGGAAAGGGAAGGTGGCGACATGAACAGAATCGAGATTCCAAGAGATTTTATCCTAGGTGCTGCGGCCTCTGCTTGGCAAACGGAGGGATGGAAGGGAAAGCAAGCGCATCAGGACTCGTACATCGATTTATGGTATAAGAACGGGTATCACGTGTGGCACGAAGGACATGGCCCGGCTGGTGCGACGAACTTTTACGAGCGCTATCCAGAAGATGTAGCTCTCATGAAAGAAATCGGTCTGACTCATTATAGGACATCGATCAATTGGTCGAGGTTTCTCATCGATTACGAGAAGGGGATTGTGGATGAAGCATATGCCCGTTACATTGATGATTTGATCAATGAATTAATCGCAGCAGGTGTAGAGCCGATGTTTTGCTTAGAGCATTATGAGCTTCCAGCCGTGCTGCTTGAAAAGTACGACGGATGGTCATCAAAGCATGTCGTCGAGCTGTTTGTTCTCTATGCGGAAAAGGTGTTTGAGCGATATGGAGACAGGGTCAAGCATTGGTTTAGCTTTAATGAACCGATTGTTGTCCAAACACGCGTGTACCTAGATGCTATACGTTATCCCTTTGAGCAAAATACGAAGAAATGGATGCAGTGGAACTATCATAAAGCGCTGGCAACAGCAAAAGTAGTGAAGCTGTTTCGGGAGATGGGATTGAAGGAATCAACAGGTGCAAAAATTGGGGTGATTCTCAATCCAGAAGTGACGTATGCAAGATCCTCTGCTCCGCATGATCAAGAAGCGGCACGGATATATGATTTGTTTTTCAATCGAATGTTCTTAGATCCCTCCATCAAAGGAGAGTATCCAGAAGAACTGCTTGATGTGTTAAAAAAGCATGAGATTCTTTTCGATGCGACAGAGGAAGAGCTTCAGGTCATCAAGAATCATACGGTTGATGTCGTTGGGCTCAACTTATACTATCCGCATCGTGTCAAAGCACCGAGTAAGGCGTGGAATGAGATGACACCATTTCACCCGTCTTATTATTACGATATGTTTGAGCTTCCAGGAAGAAAAATGAATCCATTCAGAGGATGGGAAATTTACCCGGACATTGTCTATGATATGGGCATGAGAATTAAAGAAGAATACGGAAATATTGAGTGGTTTGTGGCCGAAAACGGCATGGGCGTAGAAAAGGAAGAACGGTTTAAAAAAGAAGACGGTATCATTGATGACCAGTATCGCATTTCATTTATCAGCCAGCATTTGAAACGGGCACTTCAAGCGAAAGCAGAAGGCTCAAATTGCACGGGCTATATGCTGTGGGCTTTTACGGATAATGTATCGCCGATGAATGCCTTTAAAAATCGCTACGGATTAGTCGAAATCCAGCTGGAAAATGAACGGAATCGTCAGTTGAAGGCATCAGCGTATTGGTACCAGACATTAATTAAAACAAGGGAACTGAAGACCCAAACAGAAGTCAACTATCGATAGGAGTGTTGGGATATGAAACGAATCATTCTCGCTTGTGCCGCAGGAATGTCGACATCCATTGTAGTGTCCAAAATGAAGGCAGCCGCAGAAGCGAAGGGGCTGGATTATGAGATATACGCCATACCTGAAGGGGCTATTGCGGATGAATTAGAAGAGCATGGAGAAGATGTGCAGGTGATTTTACTTGGACCGCAAGTAAGCTTTATGAAAAAGGCAGCAGAAAAAACAGCGGCACCTTACCAAATACCTGTTGATGTCATCAATGTGAGATTATACGGAACAGCGAACGGAGAAAAAATACTAGAGCATGCTCTGAAACTAGCAAATGAATCTTAAGTAATTGGAGGAGAAGCAGATGACGGTATTAGAGGAAATGCAGGGAGCAGCCTTTCAAATCATTGCTCATGCAGGCGAGGCAAGAAGTCATTATGTTGAAGCGATTCGTCTAGCAAGAGCTGATGATTTTGAAAAAGCACAGCAGTTGATTGAAAAAGGGGAGGAAGCGTTTCGAAGCATCCACAACCTGCACTTGTCGCTGATCCAAAAAGAGGCGGCAGGTGAGCAGCTTCCCTTTTCTTTACTGCTGATACATGCAGAAGATCAAATGCTCACAACAGAGACCATTCATCTGCTTGCCATCGAAATGATTGAAATGTGTAAAAAAATGAACACCCTGTCAAAATAGATATCAGGTAGTAACCAATTTCTGTTATAATCATTCGATAGATAGAGAGAAAGCAGGATTGGTGAATGAAAAAAACATGTATGTTGATTGCGGTTGGTCTTGTGGCGCTGCTCATTTCGGGTTGTATGGGAACGAAGGAGCAAACGGAAGGAAACCAGCAAGTAGTCAAAGAGGAAAAGGGTCAATTACAAGCAAAAGAAACAAAACAGATTCAGCAGAAAGAAGAGGCAGAGATAGATACACAAAACTGGATTAAGCAAAAGGAACCGGTAGAGCTTCCGATTTTGATGTATCACAGCATCTCCAGCGGTAACTCGCTTCGTGTACCAAAGAGCGAGTTTGCGGCTCATATGAAATGGCTGAAGGACAACGACTATGTCACGCTGTCGCCAGAAGAAGCGTACCGCGTCTTCACAACAAATACGAAGCCAAGTGAAAAGTGTGTCCTTATTACATTCGATGATGGATATACCGATAACTATACAAAGGCATTTCCGATTTTAAAGCAGTATGGAATGAAGGCAACGATTTTCATGATTGAGCAATCCATTGGCCGTCCGAACCACTTAACGGATGAACAAATGGATGAAATGATGGCAAATGGGCTATCGATTGAGAGTCATACCATTCATCATTTAGAGCTCAATCGTTTATCAAAGGAGCAGCAGAAAGAGGAATTAAAAGGATCAAAGGCATTCTATGATCAACGTTTTTCTCAGCGTACGCGAATGGTCAGCTATCCTGTCGGGCGCTATAACGAAGACACGCTAAAGCTGGCGAAGCAAGCCGGTTATCAAATGGCTGTCACCACTGAACCTGGACATGCGAAGAAGGAACAGGGCATGATGTCCTTGCACCGTGTTCGCGTGTCACCGGGACTTTCACCCGAAAGCTTTGGCAGGCTGGTAGAAGGGAAGTAACTATCAATGTTTCACATGAAACATTTTACGACAAATTTCACCAAAATGAATCACTACACATGATATGTCTTGGTTTCAAATGTCATTACAAGAGACACTTAGATGGACAGAACTTTCATTACAATGGGAGTTCTGTTTTTGAAAAAAATTTTGCACTGTCATTTAGATGAAATCAATCAAACTCTACATCGTATGAAACACCTCACTGAAGGACTCCAAGTATCAAGCCCACCAATGAAGCAAAGAACAAGAATACCCAAGCAAATTTGCTCAGTATCACAAAAATTTAAGAAACACTTCATAGAAAAACCAATTGAGAAAGGAAAGGAAGAGAGGATTATGTCAAATTTTGTTGGAATCGATCATGTTCAATTAGCTGCCCCAAAAGGTAGTGAAGAGAAAGCACGTTTGTTTTTTGGCGGAATTTTAGGAATGGAGGAAATACCCAAGCCTAGTAATCTAGCTAAACGTGGAGGTGTCTGGTTTCAATGCGGTCATCATCAGCTTCACATTGGAATACAGGATCATTTCCAAGCTGCAAAGAAAGCCCATCCAGCTTTTCTTGTAAAGAGTCTATCGGAATTAAAAAAGGCATTATTGAATCACCACATTAGCATCAGAGAAGATGAGCCATTGGAAGGAGCCATCCGGTTCTATGTAGAGGATCCCTTTGGGAATCGAATTGAATTTTTAGAGAGAACAGACTAAAAAAAACTAGATTTTTAAAAACAAGGCGGCTGTTGAGGAGATCTAAACAGCCGCCTTGTTTTTGTTATTGATAAACGGGATAGCCCGTTATTTTAATATCTTTCCCAAGTGTTTCTACTGAGAGCTGATCGAGTTCAATGGCATCACTCATGAGACGTATGCCTTCGCCTCCGAAAAAGGAAGGAGACAGCCTTCCGCCAATGAGTTTAGGTGCCATATAAATGACCAATTTATCTACAAGCTGCTGTTCTAAAAATGAAGCATTGATCTGGCCGCCGCCTTCAATCATGAGGGAGGAGACATTTCTTTCTCCCAGCATTTGAAGCACTTCTTGCAGGGGCACCCGCGTCTCGCTGTCTGTTACAAAGACGCTGACGCCGGCTGCTTCTAAAGCGGCTCGTTTTTCCTCATCGGCTTGCTTTGTTGTAAAGATCCATGTTGGTGCCATCTGATCAGTGACGATCTTTGCTGTCAGCGGTGTTGAGAGCCTAGAGTCTAAAACAATTCGAACCGGATGATGCCCATTTGGAATTCGTGCAGTTAGTGAAGGGTCGTCATGAATAACAGTTTGAGCACCGACCAAAATCGCATCATTGATGCTGCGGATATGATGAGCATCATAACGGGATGTCTCAGATGTAATCCATTTGCTGTCAGACGTAGCAGACGCAATTTTTCCGTCTAAGGTAATACCTGCCTTGAGCGTCACGAAAGGTGTTTTTTTCGTAATAAAATGATTAAACACTTCATTCATGAGAATGGATTCCTGCTCAAGTACGCCTGTAATCACTTGGATGCCAGCATCTTGTAAAATGGCGATTCCGCGGCCAGCGACAAGCGGGTTCGGGTCAAGTGCTGCCACGACAACGGTTTCGACGCCTGCTTTCACAAGTGCCTCCGCGCAAGGACCTGTACGGCCATGGTGGGAACAAGGCTCGAGGGTCACATAAATAGTGGCTCCTTTTGCCTTGTCTCCAGCCATTTTAAGTGCATGAATTTCAGCATGTGGTTCACCGGCTTTCATATGAGCACCGACTCCAACAATTTCATTATCGCGCACAATCACAGCCCCGACGAGCGGGTTCGGTGATGTCTGGCCTTTCATTGCCCGTGCATTTTCTAGGGCTAGATTCATATATCGCTCATGATGTGGCAATCGTACGCACCTCTTGCTCCGCCTTCATGTGACCTGAGCGGTTGATTTTTGTCTGCAAGTATTTTTCATTAAACTCTGAGACATCACCCCAAAGCGGAATACGTCCAGAAAGAGATAAACCTGCATGGCTGATGGCATCTGTCTTTTTCGGATTATTGGTAATGAGTCTGACTGGCTTTGTACGAAGTGTTTGAAGAACCGCGATGGCTTCTTCATATTGACGCGTGTCATCTTCAAAGCCGAGTGCTTCGTTCGCTTCTACTGTATCGTAGCCGTTTTCTTGAAGGATATAAGCCATGGCTTTCGTGAAAAGTCCAATACCTCGGCCTTCATGGTTGGCTAAATAAAACAGGGCACCTGCACCATTGTCCTCAATCATTCGCATGGACTGCTTCAATTGGAATCCGCAGTCGCAGCGCTTGCTTCCGAAAATATCACCAGTGTGACAAATGGAATGCATGCGGATAAGAGCTTCGTCAGCGTGTTCGAAATCTCCATACACTAGCACGCTTGACTGCTGATGATCGGCAAGCTGGCGGGACGAGAGGCTTTCAATTAAAGCTTCATCTGACAATGGCTCTAACCCGTCGTCTTTTAACCATGAATACCAGTTGAACATCACCGTTCTGCCGTCTAAATTCACTGGCAATTTAATGGGTCCAGTGATATATATATACCCGTCTTCTTGCTGTACTCGTTTGATTTTATCTTTTAAAATGGCTGTTTTAAGATCTGTGTGTTTGTCCATATTCTGCACCTTCTTTTTTGTCTGTTTCTTCAATCTGTAAACGAACGAGAACGCCAAATGGATCAACAAATTCGTTACTTTTCCCTATTGTTTTCACTTGAGTGCCTGCTTTTGTTAGGCGCTCAACGACGGACTGTCTGTCTGCTTCTTGTGGGAATACGAGTGTATAGCTTCTAATTCCTGAAAAACGTGGATCAATGGCTCCTTTTCGTCCGCGTCCCCATGCATTAAAGGCAAGGTGATGGTGGTACACACCAGCGGCGATAAATACGCTTGCTGGTGGAGCCATTCGGATATGAAAACCGAGCGTATTGACATAAAAGGAATCAGCTTCTTCTGGGTTCAGATGGAAATGTAAGTGTCCCATTACTGTGCCAGCCGGAAGTCCTTTCCACGTCGTATCAGCGGCTTCTTGCAGGAGACCATCTCCATCAAGAGGTGCATTTCCGCCACCTTTCAGTTCTCCATGCTCACCTACCCAAACGTCCTCAGGGCGATCAGCATATATTTCTACGCCAATGCCGTCAGGGTCACTTAAATAAATGGCTTCACTGAAAAAGTGATCGCTTGCTCCAATTAAAGGATAGCCTTTTTTGATCACATGTGCCAGCCATGTGCCCAGGTTTTTTCTGGTAGGTAATAAAACAGCAAAATGATAAAGTCCTGGCTCGTGATCAGGTTTCTCTTTTAGATGTGCATCTTCTTTTAACAAAAGGATTGGTTCCTTTGCATTGCTGCCAAGTGTCACTGTGGAATCTGTCTTTTCTAATATAGAAAATCCTAAAATGTCTGTATAAAAAGGTAAAGAACGCTCAAAGCTGGATACATGTAACTCTGTTACACCCAATCTTAGCTCCTCAATTGTCTTCAAGCTCGGTCATCTCCTTCATGATATATGCATCGGCATGTTTAAATGTTTTTGAAAATCTATAAAAATAAATACCTTGTTACTTAAAGTAACTAAACTATATAATAGTTAGTAACTTATTTCAAGTAATTAATTATGTTATAATGAAAAAAAGAGAGAAAAGCGGGAGGGAGTAAGGTATGGCTCAAGTAGATGGCTGCCCAATCACAGATGCCATGGAGATTCTAGGCAAGAAGTGGGTCATTCTCATCATCAATCAGCTTCTGACAGGCCCTAAGCGTTTCTGTCAGCTTGAAAATGAAATGAACATCAGCGGCAGATTATTATCTGAAAGGCTGAAGGATTTAGAGGCTGAAGGACTCGTTGAGAAAAACGTATACCCTGACATTCCAGTACGGATTGAATACGAATTAACAGCGCAAGGGAAGAAAATAGAGCCGATTATTCGTGAAATGTATGCTTGGTCTTTAGAACGTAAAAACAGCAAAAAAGGGGAACATGTTCCTTCCTAATCGATTTCGATCAGTCTGTCTGATCGAAATTTTTTTGTGCGATTTTCCAGAAATCTAAGTCAATAGTATGAAAAATGATGTTGACAATAAATTCACTCATCATATAAGATCAAGAAGAAGAGGGTTCTTTTCCCTGTAATGGAATGGAGGTCATGCCATGGTATCATGAATGGGACAGATTGCCTAAAACACGTGTCAAACCATCATTTAGAAACAGACATCTTTGGCTTTTAGGAAGCAAAGATTTATTTTTTCAACTCAATTGATAATGATTATCATAATCATCTATAAGTGTGATCAAGCGCTTATGAAGGTTATTTTTTTTATTATCCGTTGAGAATAATTATCAATATCATTTAGGAGGGTTCACATGAAAGCCATTCGTTCAACATCACACGTATTATTGTTCTTTAGCTTTGTTCTATTATTTGCTCTAGCCCCGATTAGCTCAGCCTCAGCAGCAGGCTTAGCAGATGGTCAACATTCAGCACAATATGTGGTATGGAAGGCAGATAGCGATTCGACTTCAACAGCGAATACGTATTTTGAAAAACCAGCCAAGCTTGTCGTGAAGGATGGAAAAATCAAAGCACAAGTCACGTTAACGAATAGTTCTTGGATCACTAGCTTTAAAACACTTGAACAAGGTGTCTACAAAGATGCGAAGGTGATCAGTACAAACACAGCTGCGAATAAGAGAACAGTAGAATTCAACGTGAACAGCCTGACAGAAGTCGTACCAGCAAAAGTGAGCGTGACTGTACCGGTCATCGGATATACAGGTAATTACGACATCCGTATCAAGTTTGATGCAGCATCTGTTCAGTAAAAAGGGAGGAAATTCGCTTGATGAAAAAAATGATGAGGCTATCAGTCTTCATGACCGCTTTATTATTGGCACTCATGCTGCCTTTTTCAAACGCACAGGCTGCCACGTTAAAGGATGGTACATACTCCGTCAACTATACTGTGCTCAAGGCTGAAGGAAATGCGGTCTCTATGGCAAATGACTACTGGCTGAAGCCAGCAAAAGTGATTGCAAAAAATGGGAAGCTGACAGTACAAATGACCATTAAAAATAGCAGCTGGGTGACGGAATTTAAAGTTTCGGGAAATAGCGGCTATGTTGATACAACGGTTCTCTCAACCAATAAAAAAGCCAACACAAGGATTGTTCAGTTCCAAGCTCAGAGCTTGTCTAAACCAATCAAATCAAAAATTCATGTCACTGTAAAATCTGCTGATTATGATCATGATTATACCATTCAGCTGAAATTTGATGAGAGCAGCATGAAATCACTTTCGTCTAACAGCACAAACAAATCAGCGGGTGAAGCAGAAAAGCAGCAGCCATCAAAAGAATCAACGAAAACATCTGATTCATCCACGACAAAACAAGAAGAGAATCCTCAAACTGGTGATACAAGCCAGACAGGTTGGCTCCTTGTGCTTGCTCTATGCTCAGGCGGATTTTTAGCAAGAAAGTGGATCATCAAGCATTAAGGAAGGAAGTGTCACCATTTGAAACGTCTTTTTCATCTAAAGGCAGCCATTCTGCTCGTTTTATTCAGTTTATTGACTGCATTTCAGATTCCTCAAGGAACGGCTCAAGCTGCATCATTTGTTGATGGTGAATACACGGTCGGATTCACTGTTTTAAAAAATGGCAGCACAGAAGCGTCCATGATGGATACGTATACAGAAAAGCCAGCTAAGCTGATTGTGGAAAATGGCAAGACGACTGCCTATGTCACACTGAAGCAAAGCAAAGAGATTACAGATTTCAAGGTCGAACAAAATGGCGCTCTTGTCACCACTGAAACCGTTAGTGAGGATGCAACTGCCAATACACGTGTGATCAAGTTTGATGTTGCCGACCTATCAGCCAAATTAAACGGCTGGGTGAAAATTTACTGGGATTTAGGCGGCTTTATTTATGACGAAGCATATGACGTACAGCTTGCATTCGATCAAAGCAGCCTAACGCTCGTTACACCTGCAAAGCCAGACGATAACGAAACAAAACCAGATGACCAAAATGGCACAAAGCCAGACGATAACGAAACAAAGCCGGATGACCAAAATGGCACAAAGCCAGACGATAACGAAACAAAGCCGGATGATCAAAATGGCACAAAGCCAGACGATCAGCAGACAACACCAGACATTAACAATGGTACAAAGCCAGTAGATTCCGCGCAAAACCAACTGAAAGATGGCGAGTACCGCATCAATTACAGTGTGCTCAAAGGGGATGAGGACGAGGCATCTCGGATGAACCAATACTTCTCACATCCTGCATCCTTAACCGTCAAAAACGGAAAGCAAACCATTTCCTTTACGGTGAAGGACAATACGTCTGTTGCTTCTTTGAAAATAGAGAAAAACGGCTCTTATCAAGAAGTGAAGACCGTCAGCACAGATCAAGCAAAGAACACAAGAGTGGTGTCATTTGATGTCGTTGATTTGAAAAAAGCGGTCAAAGGAAAAGTTCACATTGTAGTAGCGGCCGCCCACTATGACCAAACCTACGATATTCGTTTTCAATTCGATGCAAAGAGTATCGCGCCACTTAAAGGCGGACAGGTAGAGGAAGAAACACCTGCTGCACCAGAAACACCAAAACCAAACACACCATCACCAGAAACAAATAACGGCGGAGCTCCTCAAGAGACGGCTCAGCTTAAAGATGGTGTATACAAGCTTCCTTTCTCAATGAAGAAAGCAGACAAGGATGAGCTTTCTCGTATGAACGATTACGTCGTGAGCCCTGCGACATTGGTTGTGAAAAATGGCCGCCATTTCGTTTCATATACAGTGAAGAATAGCTCAGCTATCACGTCCTTCCAAGTAGGAACAGGTGGCAAGTTTGAAGAGACGCTTGTTGCAAAAACAGATCAAAAATCAGATACACGAGTGATTCAATACGAAGCCAAAAGCTTAAGCACGGCTCAGGCAGCACGCGTGAAAATTGATATTCCAGCTGCGAATTATCATGAGCAGTACGATGTCAAACTTATCTATGACACAAAAGGAATTGCTCTTGGTGAAGGAAGCGGGATTCGATCGATCATCGGAGACGATGAGAGTATCGGCTTTGTCAAAAATCCAAATGATCGCGATTCTCAATCAAATCAACCAAATCAACTTGAGAATTTAGCGCCAGAGGAAACAGGCGCAGAGCAGCTGACATTTACTCCATCAGATGACCAAACCAAGTCTGAGACTGGACAGCTGAATCCAAAAACAGGAGATACCTCTCTTCTTTGGGTGTATATTCTTTTATTCGGCGGGTCATTATTCGTACTCGTCAGAAAGCATCAAACAAGAACAAGATAGATGGTTTAGTTGAAGTGAGATGCGCCGAGATCATCGACGCATCCACTCTCTTTTTTCGAAAGGGGGCTTCTGTTTTTGAAGCATCGAATGTTATGTACCTTGATCGCTGCCCTTAGTGTGTGCGTGATCTTATCGGGCTGCTCACAGTCAGCTGAAAGCTCAGCAAAAGGCAAAAAAAACGCAGATTCAAATGCGCGCATTGTGGCAACAACTGTAGCTGCTGTGGAGATCATGGATGCCTTAGAGATCGATCTTGTTGGGGTGCCAACAAGCCAAAAATCCTTGCCAGCTCGTTATAAAGGACTGCCAGAAGTAGGCAATCCAATGAGCCCAGACATGGAAATCATCCAATCACTTCAACCGACAGATGTCCTGTCCGTTACAACCCTTCAATATGATTTAGAGACACCCTTTCAACAAGCAGGTGTCCCTGCCACATACTTAAATCTCGAGAGCATGGCTAACATGGAGAAGGCGATTACGAAGCTTGGAGCTCAGTATGACAGAAAGAAACAAGCCGAGCGCATTGTGTCTGACTTTGAGCAAAAAAAGAAAGACATACAAGAGAAGACGAAGGGAAAACGAAAGCCATCCGTTCTGATTTTGCTTGGTGTACCAGGCAGTTATTTGGTGGCGACAGAGCATTCATATATTGGTGATCTTGTGCGTATCGCAGGCGGAGAGAACATTGTCAAAGGCGAGAAGATGGAGTATTTGGCTTCCAATACGGAGTATTTACAAAAAGCCAATCCAGATATCATCCTCCGGGCCGCACATGGGATGCCAGATGAAGTCGTCCGCATGTTTGATCAAGAATTTAAAACAAATGACATTTGGAAGCATTTTCATGCAGTCAAGCAAGACCGGGTGTATGACCTCGAAGAAAGCTTATTCGGGACAACGGGCAATTTAAAGGCAGCAGAAGCACTAGATGAACTAACGCGTATGCTGTATCCGTCATAAGCGGCGAATTTGAATGATAAAAGGACGTTTAAGATGAAAAAAACAGGGATTTTATTTCTGACAGTCAGTGTCTTACTGGTGTGCGTGTTTATTTATTCCGCCATTACGGGGAGCATTCATGTCACCCCGATTGAATTATTGGAAGGGCTCATCACCGGTCAACATGCACAGGTAGAAATCATTAAAGATCTCAGAATTCCTCGCATGCTCATTGCAATGTTTACAGGGGCCGCTTTATCTGTCTCCGGTGTACTGCTGCAGTCGGTCATGAGGAATCCATTAGCTGATGCCGGCGTCATTGGGATTTCATCAGGAGCCAGCTTCTTTTCTTTAATGGCAATAACAGCACTTCCTCAATTTTATTTCTACTCTCCTTTATTTTCGGTGTTAGGTGGAGCCATTGCGTGTTTCCTCGTGTATGTTCTGTCTTGGAAGGGTGGATTAAGCCCCATCCGCATGATTTTGGTTGGGATCGCCATCAATGCCATGTTTACTGGAATGGCTGAAGCATTTGTGACCATTTGCAGCTATTTCAATATCACGATCAATCAGTCAGGACAGTCGAATCTCACGATGAAAACGTGGGGGGATGTCCGTTTAATCGGAGTCTATGGCGTCGTCGGCCTTGTCGTAGCCCTTTTCTTTAGCAGATGGTGTAACCTCTTGGCTCTTCAGGACAAGACAGCGAAAAATTTAGGATTGCGTGTGACCAGAATGCGCCTTTTGATTTCCATCACAGCTGTATTGCTTGCGGCGGTGACAGCAGCGGTAGCGGGCGTGATTGCCTTTGTCGGTTTGCTTATCCCGCACATTTCAAGAAGACTTGTCGGGTCTGATCACCGGGTACTCATTCCATTTTCTGCGTTAAGCGGGGCTTTGCTGATTCTGACGGCTGATACGCTCGGCAGGACGCTTGTCGCGCCAAATGAAATTCCTGCTTCTACGATCATGGCCGTGATTGGCGGGCCATTTCTGATCTTTTTACTAAGAAGGGGGGACCGTCTCCATGGACATTCGTGAGGTGTCATTCTCATATGACCAGCAGAAGGACATCGTTCAATCGGTCACAACACACATTGAAAAGGGGAAAATCACAACCATTATCGGTCCGAATGGCTCAGGGAAATCTACACTGCTTTCATTGATGGCGAATAACCATGCGCCAAACAAAGGGCAAATTCACTTAGACGGCCAAGCACTGAATGCATTTAAGCCAAAGGAGCTGGCAAAAAAGCTGGCTGTCGTCCATCAGCAAAATGAAGCGCCGCTTGATTTAACGATCGAGAGGGTCGTGGCATTCGGCAGAACGCCGTACCAGACGATGCGAGGTGGAGACAAGGAAGAGGATGAGAGAGCGATAGAGTGGGCACTTTCCAGTACAAAGCTAACGGAAAAACGAAAGGTGCCGCTCGCCTCATTGTCAGGTGGTGAGCGGCAGCGAGTATGGATCGCGATGGCACTTGCGCAAAAAACGTCGATCCTTTTCTTAGATGAACCGACAACCTATTTGGATATCTATTATCAATTTGACATTCTTGAGCTGATCCGTGAGCTCAATGTCGTACATGGACTAACAATCGTTATGGTGCTGCACGACATGAACCAGGCTGTCCGCTACAGCGATGTCATCATTGCGATGAAGAATGGCCGGATTATGAGTGAAGGACAGCCAAATGATGTGTTAACAGAAGAAAATGTGCGGCACATTTATGATGTGTCCGTCACGATTAAACAGGATGCAGAAACAGGGATGTATATCGTGCCTGTTGGTATATAAGCTGTGCAAAAAGCAGGTGAGACAGTGTGAAAAGAGGAAAACGGGTCTGGCAGCGGATGCTGACGATCGTCTGTTTAGGTGTATTCATTTATAGCGGGTCAGCCATTGGCTTAGAGCTGTTCGGCTATTATCAAAATCGTCAGGTGCTTGCAAAGGCTCAGACGATGTATGGACATGAGCAAGGAATGAATGAAAGCCGGGGGCCGGGAACCATTCGTACGTCATTTGATGAACTGCGGAAGGTAAACGATGACATTGTCGGCTGGATCAATATGAAGGACACGATGATTCAGTACCCAATCGTCCAATCTCGCGATAATGCGTTCTACTTAACCCGTAATTACTTAAAAAACGACACCCGGGCAGGCAGTATTTTTATGGATTATCGCAATGACGTCTTGCATGAAAGCCCGAATACTGTGGTGTACGGACATCGGATGAGGGATGGGTCCATGTTCGCTGGACTCACAAACTATTTAAAAAAGGATTTCTTCGATGAGCATCGGACATTTCAGTACGATACGCTGTATCAAAGCTATGAGGCGGAGATTTTTGCCGTGTATGAAACAACGGTGGACTTTGATTATATACAAACCGATTTTCAAGATCTTGGCGAATATGCGCACTACTTGCAAGCTGTGCGGAAAAAATCAATCTACCAAACGAAAACAGACGTGTCCACAGATGACCTCATTCTCACTCTATCGACCTGTGATCATGTGCTTGCACCGAAAAACGGGCGTCTCGTGGTACAGGCAAAGCTAAAGAAAGTTTACTAGAAAAGGAGAGACAGACGGTTGAAATTTTCACATGTGATCTTCGTGGGACTTGTCTTGATGCTTCTCCTCAGCGGATGCAGTCAGGCAGCACCTGTAGAGAAAGGGAGCGGTCAAGGTGCGCTGAAGATAAAGGACTTTACCGGCAGAACGCTGTCGTTTGAGGACTCCCCTCAGCGTATTGTCTCATTATCGACTGGAGACATGAGCATCCTATATGCCTTAGGCGGTGAGGTGGTCGGTCGTCCGGCCGCCGAATTACCAGAGAGCTTACAACAGGCTACATCAGTCCAAACAATTGGTACCACACATCAATTTGATGTAGAGCTCATCACAAGCTTAAAGCCCGATGTTGTACTTGGGAATGAACAATTAAACAGCAAGGACATCTCTACAATAGAAGGAATTGGTTCACAGCTTCTTTTGACAAGTGCCAATTCAGTGAAGGACATCCAGCGCCAAATTACGTTATTCGGAGATTTGCTAGGGAAGCAGCAAAAGGCAAAAGCGCTTAACAAGCAAATCGATCAGCGGAAAAAGCAGGTCAAACAGCCTCAGAAAAAAGTGAAGACACTCGTTGTATACGGGGCACCTGGCACATATATGGCGGCACTTCCTCAATCCTTAAGCGGAGATTTACTGCACATCGCTGGAGGGACGAACATTGCTGAGAATGAACCAGCACTCGAGAAATTCCCTCAATACGCTCAAATCAATGCAGAAAAGGTCATCGAAGCTGATCCTGATCTTATCCTGCTTATGACCCACAGCAATCCTGAAGATGTGAAAGCGGGCTTTATGAGTGAAATGAAACAGAATGCCGCATGGCACGATGTATCAGCTGTCAAACATGGACACGTCGAGATTCTGCCTAGTGATCTATTTGGGACGAATCCAGGCGCAGACGTGATCAGAGCGATTGATGAGCTAGAGAAAAGATTGAAGCGATTGTCATCATGAAAATGAATGCAGAATTAGATTTTCAAAAAAGACAGTCGAGGCGAAGATGGCTGATACCCGGACTATTCATCTCGTTAGTTGTAGGCGCATGCCTAGGGCTTGCATTAGGTTCTGTTCAATTATCACTGCAAGATTTACTCGCTGCTTTGACGGGATCAGGTCAGCCTGTCCATGAGAAAATTGTGATGGATTTACGCCTACCGCGCGTTCTCATCGGTTTCATCGTTGGGGCCTGTCTTGCAGCATCAGGGGCGATTTTACAAGGAGTCGTCCGAAATCCACTCGCTGACCCTGGCATCATCGGTGTGACGGCTGGCGGCGGATTGGCTGCTGTGCTTAGCATGATTGTGTTTCCGCAATTCACGTATTTGCTGCCAGCCGCTGCTTTCCTTGGCGCTTTATTAGCGGCACTTGTGGTGTATATGCTCTCATTTGATCAAGGGGTTTCACCGCTGAAGCTGATTTTGGCGGGAGTGGCAGTCAATGCCCTGCTTGGGGCGGTGATGAATGGGTTTATGGTGCTTTATAGTGAGCGTGTGCAGGCTGTTCTGCCCTTTTTATCAGGAGGATTAAATGGACGGAGCTGGCATCATCTAACCTTCGTGTCGCCCTATGCGCTTGCTGGGTTGTGCCTTTGTTTTTTTGCCATCAAGCCGGCAAATCTTCTTTTGCTTGGCGATGAATCGGCTCAGCTGCTCGGTCTCAGAGTAGAGCGCACCCGGTTTTTCTTAATTGCACTGGCGGCACTTTTAGCTGGTGCAGCAGTAAGTGTGAGCGGCTTAATTGGATTTGTCGGACTAGTCGTTCCTCATTTTATCCGTCTTTTAATTGGAGATGACTACCGGTATCTGCTGCCGATCTCGATGCTGGGCGGAGGCGTGCTTGTGGTTTTTGCAGATACAGCCGCAAGGGTATGGTTTACGCCAGTTGAACTGCCTGTCGGTATCCTACTTGCCTGCATCGGTGCACCTTTCTTCCTCTATTTATTAAAAAAGAAAGGGAGGGGTTAAGTTGGATGTGATCGCTATGGATGACGTGAGTCTCAGTCAAGGAGGCTTTCAGCTGTCATCTATTTCAGCAGCTGTTCCTAAAGGAAGCGTGACAGGAATTATTGGACCGAATGGATCAGGGAAGTCGACTTTTATTAAAGCAGCCGCACGTCTTACGTCAATCGAAAGCGGCACGATATACATTCACGATATACCGCAAAAAGAGATGACAGCTCAGGAGATCGCAAAGGAAATCGCCGTTCTCATGCAGTCGAGAACAGCCATTCCATCTATGACCGTACGGGAGCTGGTCGCACTTGGACGCAGTCCGCATCGTTCGATCTGGAAAAAAAGCTCGAAGACAGATCAAGAAGCGATTGAGTGGGCGCTTGATGTGACCAATAGCCGGATCAATGAAAATAGAATGCTGCATACATTGTCTGGCGGAGAAAGGCAAAAAGCGTATATTGCGATGGCGCTCGCTCAGAAGACGGAGACGATTATTCTGGATGAGCCGACAACTTACTTAGATATTGCGCATCAGCTTGATTTACTAGAGCTGCTCAAACAGCTGAATAAGACGCATGGAATCACCATTTTAATGGTTCTTCACGACCTGCAGCAGGCAGCAAAATATTGTGACCGCCTTATTGCGATGAAGCGTGGTCAGATTTATCAAATAGGGACACCAAAAGAAGTATTAACAGAAAGCTTTTTCAAAGAGGTCTTTGGGATTCAGGCTGAGGTTCACTTAGACGGTGAGCATCCGCTTATTATTCCAATCGCTTCGATCCAACAACAAAAGGGAGATGAACAAAACATGATCATTGTCAACAACCAGGTAAGAGTAGAAAAAGGCAGTGCCGACCACCTCGTCAAGCGTTTTAACAAGCAGGGACAAGTAGAATTCATGGAAGGATTTTTAGGCATGGAAGTATGGGTCACACAGCAGACAACCGATTACGATGAAGTGACCATTCATACACGCTGGAATCGAAAAGAAGACTTTGTGAATTGGACAAAATCTCAGGCATTTGGTGATGCGCACGCTCATGGAAAAGCGAAACCTGAAGGTCTATTAAAAAACAAAATTACGTACTATGAAGTGCAAGTCACTAGACCAGCTTTACAGAAAAAAGCCTAAAAAAGAAACACAGCGCTGCAGCTCACGTGCAGCGCTATTTTTTTACGTTTTTTTACTTTCTGTCACATATCTTTGACAAAGTATTCAAACAACTGACACAATACCTCCCAATTTTTAGGTAAAATTTACTTTATTTTTGAAGCGTATGGGTGTAAAGTACAGGTATAAATAACTAACCGAATGAAAAGCAAGAGTAAAATTTCACCGAGTAAACCATTTCAAACAGGCTATTGTTTGTGAACCATTGAACAAATAGTGAACATTTTGTGAAATGGTGAGCATAGACATTTCGAATCATTCGGCATGTGAAAGTAAGGGAGGATGTAAGGCTGTGAGTGAGCTGTTTTTAGCAAGATTTCAATTTGCTTCAACGACATTATTTCATTTTATTTTTGTTCCTATGTCAATAGGTTTGGTGTTTATCGTTGCATTGATGCAGACCCTTTATGTCGTCAAGAAAAAAGAGATTTATAAAAAGATGGCGAAGTTTTGGGGTCATCTATTCTTACTCAATTTTGCAGTAGGTGTGGTGACAGGGATTCTCCAGGAATTCCAGTTTGGGATGAACTGGTCAGATTATTCAAGGTTTGTCGGTGATGTATTTGGTGCACCGCTTGCCATTGAAGCACTGCTCGCCTTTTTCCTTGAATCTACATTTATTGGACTTTGGATATTCGGCTGGGATCGTTTGCCGAAGAAGATTCATTTATTGTGTATTTGGCTTGTTTCCCTTGGTACGATCTTTTCGGCGTTTTGGATTTTACTCGCCAACTCATTTATGCAAGAGCCAGTTGGATTTGTCATTAAAAATGGCCGTGCAGAAATGAATGACTTTGGCGCTCTTGTAACGAACCCGCAGCTTTGGGTTGAATTCCCGCACGTTCTGTTTGGTGCGCTGGCTACAGGTGCATTCTTTATTGCAGGAGTTAGTGCCTATAAAATGATCAAAAAACAAGAAATCGCCTTTTTCAAAAAATCATTCCAGATTGCCATGGTTCTCGCTTTAATTTCTGGTTTAGGTGTGGCATTCTCTGGACATGATCAAGCGAAGCACTTAATGGAATCACAGCCAATGAAGATGGCAGCAAGTGAAGCCCTTTGGAAGGATAGTGGAGATCCAGCGGCTTGGACACTATTTGCCAATATTGATACAGATAAAAAAGAAAACTCTGCGGAGATCAATATTCCGTTTGCTTTAAGTTACTTGGCTTATTCGAAGTTTAGTGGAGATGTGCCAGGCATGCTGACCCTTCAAAAAGAATATGAAGCAAAGTTTGGTCCTGGAGACTACATTCCGCCAGTAAAAACAACCTTCTGGAGCTTTAGAATCATGGTTGGTGCCGGCATGCTGATGATTTTTGCCAGTATGATTGGCTTGTACTTGAGCTTTAGAAAGAAACTCGAAACGAACAAATGGTTTTTACGCTTCATGGTAGGGATGATTGCATTCCCATTTATTGCGAACTCAGCTGGCTGGATCATGACTGAAATTGGGCGTCAGCCGTGGACGGTCTTTGGTATGATGACGACGGCTCAATCGATTTCGCCAAACGTATCGTATGGCATGCTGTTATTCTCAGTCATTAGCTTTACGACGATGTATCTGATTCTTGCCATCTTGCTTGCCTACCTATTCATTCGAGAAATTAAAAAAGGTGCACATTCGGAAGAGGATACAGATCAAAAGGATGAAACGGACCTGTCTACAGATCCATTTGATGGAGGCGCATATCATGGCATATCTTAACGAGATTTGGTTTATTCTTGTCGCAGTATTGTTTGTTGGATTTTTCTTCTTAGAAGGATTTGATTTTGGTGTTGGGATGTCCATGCAGCTGCTTGGAAAGGATGCGCACGAACGCCGCATTTTAATTAACACGATTGGCCCTTTCTGGGATGCGAATGAGGTCTGGCTGATTACAGCTGGGGGCGCTATTTTCGCTGCTTTCCCTAACTGGTATGCCACGATGTTCAGTGGATACTACATACCGTTTGCGGTTCTCCTCTTAGCACTCATCGGGCGCGGCGTCGCCTTTGAATTCCGAGGGAAGGTTGAGAAAGCCTCTTGGATCAAAGCATGGGACTGGGTCATCTTCTTTGGCAGTCTTCTGCCGCCGTTTTTACTCGGTGTGCTATTCACAAGTATTTTACGCGGGATGCCAATTGATCAAGACATGAACATGTACGCTGGTTTTACGGATTTTGTGAATCTTTATTCAGTGATTGGCGGGTTAGCTGTGACGGTTCTTTGCCTTCTGCACGGATTGATTTTCGTCACACTTCGTACAGAGGGTGATTTAAGAGATCGTGCGAGAAAGCTTGGCAAGCGTGTCCTGCTGATTGCGCTGCCAGTTCTTGTCCTATTTGTTGGTGTATCTATCATGGAAACAGACATTTATACGGTACGCCCGATCATCACCATTCCGTTAACTGTCCTCATTGTGGTTTGTTACGTAGCGGCGCTATTCTTTATGAAAAAAGAACGTGATGGCTGGACATTCCTATTCACAGGTGCGGGAATCATGGTGACAGTGACGATGCTGTTCACTGCACTGTTCCCGCGCGTTATGATTAGCTCAATCAACCATACGTTTGATCTGACCATTCAAAACGCTGCATCTGGATCTTATTCACTGACGGTGATGACGATTGTTGCCATTTCTTTGCTGCCCTTTGTGCTTGGGTATCAAATTTGGAGCTATTACGTCTTCCGTAAACGTGTAAGCGGTAAGGAGCCAATGACCTACTAATGGATAAACGTTTGCTTCAATTAAAAGGAATGAGAGGGCTTCTTGCCCTCTTAGGTATTGTGTCACTCATCCAAGGAGCAAGTATTATTTTCCAAGCACAGTGGCTGGCACATGCCATTACTACGCTGTTTGACGGGAAAAGCCTTTCGCAGGCAACGCCTTATGTCCTGCTGTTTCTTGCTGCCTTTCTGGTGCGGCACGGTCTCACCTTGATTCGGGAGAAGGTCATGTTTACCTACTCTTCCCGAATTGGAGCAGACGTCAGAAAACAGCTGTTAGACCAACTCTTTCGTTTAGGTCCAGCTTTTACAAAGAAAAAGGGTACAGGAAAGCTTGTCACATTAGCGATGGAGGGAATTGCTCAATATCGTCAGTATTTACAGCTATTTTTACCGAAGATGGTGAACATGGCTGTGATACCGGCAATGGTCCTCATCTATGTTTGGACATTAGACGAAACATCTGCCGTCATTTTAATCGTGACGCTGCCGATTTTAATTATCTTTATGATTTTGCTAGGTCTTGTCGCTCAGCGTAAAGCGGCCAAACAATGGAGATCGTATGAGAAATTATCCAATCATTTTACTGATTCTCTCCGCGGCCTTGAAACGCTTCGTTATTTAGGCATTAGCAAAAAACATTCCCGCAATATCGGGGAAGTGTCAAAGCGATATCGAAAGGCGACCATGAGCACGCTGAAGGTCGCATTTCTTTCATCATTTGCGCTTGATTTCTTTTCCATGCTGTCGATTGCAACCGTCGCTGTCTTTCTCGGCTTGCGATTAATTGAAGGAGAGCTTCTGTTATTGCCGGCTTTGACGGCGCTCATGCTGGCACCGGAATATTTTTTGCCAGTACGTGAAGTGGGCAATGATTATCATGCCACGCTAAATGGAAAAGAAGCGAATGAGGCGATGCAGGTCATTTTAGAAGAAAAGGGCTTCCGCGCGCAGGAAACACAATCAGTGCAGTTGAACGAGTGGAATGAACAGTCTGCGCTCACCCTGCAAGATGTGAGTGTCCAGCATGACGAACATGCCCCTTATTCGATTCAGGATGTAGATCTCACTGTGAAAGGGAAGAAGAAAATCGGAATCATTGGTGCCAGTGGTTCAGGGAAATCGACATTAACCGATGTGCTCGGCGGCTTTGTTGAACCGACCTCAGGTCAAATCACACTAAACGGCCAGCCGCTTGTTCATTTACAGATGAAGGAATGGCAAAAGGAAGTCGTCTATATGCCGCAGCACCCTTATTTATTTCACATGACATTAAGAGAAAACATTCGTTTTTATGAACCGCATGCAACAGATGAAGATGTGGAAAGAGCTACCAGTGAAGCTGGCTTATCTCAGCTCGTGGCGCAGCTGCCAAATGGTCTTGATGAGGTCATTGGAGAACAGGGAAGAGGGCTAAGCGGCGGACAGGCACAAAGAATTGCGCTTGCGCGAACGGTGCTGGGCAAGCGGTCCATTATGCTGTTAGATGAACCAACGGCACATCTCGATATTGAGACAGAGTATGAATTGAAGAAAACAATGCTTCCGCTGTTTGAAGATAAACTTGTGTTCTTAGCGACACATAGGCTTCATTGGATGCCAGACATGGATGAGATCATTGTCATGGATCAAGGAACGATTGCGGAAATGGGTACACATGAATCATTGATGCAAAGAAAAGGCGTGTATTATCAATTGGTACAGGAGCAAATGGGGGCGGTCACACATGGTAAGTAAAGGCTGGTTTATACCTTATATCAAGGAGAATCAAAAGCTGTTTGCGCTGGTTTTATTTCTAGGGGCAATTGCAGTATTCTCTGCTTCTATGCTGATGTATATGTCAGGATTTCTCATTTCAAAAGCTGCCACAAGACCTGAGAATATACTTATGGTCTACGTCCCAATTGTAGCTGTCCGTACCTTTGGTATATCACGCTCAGCTGCCCGCTATGCAGAAAGATTGGCGAGCCACCAGCTCATTTTGACCATGATTGAAAAAATGCGTGTCCGCCTATATGACATGGCTGAACGAAGTGCGAAACAGACAAAGCTGGGTACAGGTGAAATGCTGGGGCTCTTGTCAGATGATGTTGAGAGACTGCAGGATGCCTATTTAAAAACCATCTTTCCATCTATCGGTGCGCTGCTTTTATATGCCGCATCGATTGGGGCACTTGGCCTATTCTCATGGCCTTTTGCTGGCTTGATGCTGCTTTATATGGCACTTCTCGTATTTGTTTTCCCATACGTCACAGTGCTAGTGAACCGGGCGAGACAAATTCAAATGAAAAAAGGCAGAAATGAACTGTACAGCCATTTAACAGATGCCGTCATGGGCGTGAGTGACTGGTTGTTTAGCGGTAGGCAGAAAGATTTTGTTGGTGAATATGAACAGAAAGAAGCGCAGCTGTTAGCGCTTGAAGCAGCTAAGCACCGATTTATCCGTCTGCGCCAGTTTTTTGCACAGCTTATCATTGGAGGAGCTGTCGTGCTTGTCGTGTATTGGAGCGGTTCAGTTGTGCAGTCAGGCTCGATGTCACACACCCTGATTGCAGCCTTCGTGCTTGTGCTTTTTCCGTTAACAGAAGCCTTTCTTCCACTCTCAGATGCAGCAGGTGATATTCCAGTCTATCAGCATGCTGTCAGCAGATTACATCATTATGAAAAGCTTTCGTATGAAGGAGAATCAGAGCGCAAGACAGCGGATCAGTCAGCTGTTTCTCAAAATGACGCTGTTTCTTTTGATCGAGTGTCCTTTGGGTATGATTTGCACCAACACGTGCTAAAGCATCTGTCATTTTCATTGAAGCAAGGAGAATCGCTTGCTCTCTTGGGAAAAAGTGGTGCAGGAAAATCGACTATTTTGAAATTGTTAGAAGGAGCTGTCGTGCCAAATCAAGGAGCTGTCAGTATCCAGGGGAAACCGGTCGAAAGCATTCGAGAGAACGTGTCCACCTATGTGTCAGTACTCAATCAACAGCCGTATTTATTCGATACCTCTGTTTTAAACAATATTCGCTTAGGCTCTCCTAATGCGACAGAGGAGCAAGTAAAAGAAGCAGCGAGACAAGTGCAGCTGCACGATACCATCGAATCTTTGCCAGAGGGCTATCACACCGGTGTGCAGGAGACAGGAATTCGTTTCTCAGGTGGAGAAAGACAACGGATGGCGTTAGCCCGGATTTTGCTGCAAAACACCCCGATTGTTGTATTAGATGAGCCCACCGTCGGACTTGACCCACGCACAGAGCGTGAGCTGCTTGAAACCATTTTCCATGTGTTAAAAGGAAAAACGGTCATTTGGATTACCCATCATCTCACTGGCTGTGAGGCATGTGACCGCATTATGTTTATTGAAGATGGACAAATTGAGATGCAGGGGGAGCATCAGGATTTACTGAAAGAAAACCCGCGCTATCAAAAATTGTATGAGATGGATCGTCCGTTTTCTACAATATAAATAGATGAAATGACAAGAGCGTTCGGACAGAGATTTCTGCCCGAACGTTTTGTGGTTTTAAGGATTTACCTTTCCAACACCAGCATTTGATACAACTTCTGATTTGACATTGTTCACGTTAAGCAAGGAGTAGTTATAAGGAGGGTTGTACGTACCTGTAGAAGACGTTGGCAGACTGCCTGTGCTGTTAATAAATGAGTTGTTGATGACATGCCATGTACCGACTTGACGGCTGTCCCAGCTGCCGATCGCATTTTTTGTATTTTCAAATACGTTGTGCTCAATTCTCATTTTTGCGCCCATACGAGAGTTAATTGCAGTTGTCAGGATGCCTTTGTAATAGTTGTTATAGACATGTCCTTCCCCAAAGCGCATAGATGGTACACGAGAATTCAGGTTTTCGAAACGGTTGTTGTGGAATGTGATTTTTCGGTTGTAGTTGTCGTTATCAGAGCTGCCCATGAGCATCGTTTTCCAGCTGTCATGAACATAGTTCCATGAGAAGGTAATATAATCGGAGTCATTTTTCACATCGAATAATCCATCATAATCATCTTTACCAGAGTTTAATGTATTGTACAGTTCATTATGATCGACCCATACGTTTTTAGAAGCGCCTTCGATTCCGATGGCATCCTTGTCACCGATTTTGCTGTGATGGATTTTCAGGTTGCGGATGATGATGTTATTGGCACGCCATACTTTAATGCCAATTCCATTAAATTCACCTTTTGTGCCTTTGCCGACGATTGAGACATTGTTTGTATCTTTCACATCGATTTTATTGGCAGATGTATTAGAAGGGGTAATCGTCCCGTCGACAACAATTTTTAATTTTTCGTTTGTTCCTTTACTTTTGAGGGCAGCCAATAGTTCATTTCCAGTTTTGACTGTGACGGTTTTACCGCCTTCACCGCCTGTTGTACCGCCATTTAATGTGGAGAATCCTTGTTGATTAAAATTGGCCATAATAGAAGGGCTTTCGGGATACTTTACTGCCGCCTTTGCCTCCCCATTAGGTGCAAATAATGAAGTCACGAGACCAACCGCTAACACACCAGCTAACATTGGAACTTTTTTCTTCAAAGTCAACATCTCCATTCATTTTTGTTTTAATGTAAACGTTTCCAAAAATAAGCTGCAATTCAACTGCTCCTCCTTTCTTCGCCAGTATCGCCTTTTTCGGAATGTAGGAAGAGCATAGCATGCAAAAAGGTATCATCGGCTAAGAATTGGCGCTGTGTATTCCATGATTTTCTAGAAAACTAAGGCCATGATTATTTTATTTTCGTCTAAATGAGACAAGGATCATTGACGATAGGTATTGGGATGACCTAGTGATTATGGGGGAGAGCATCTCCGCTTGACAGAAAATCAGAACGCATCATTTTGTTAGAGCCGAAAGAATGTCATAATCATTACATAAGAAAAAACTGGATATTTAACGCTTCAATTGCTGGATCAACAGGGAGAAAAGCAGACAAGCTAAAAAAATAAAATCTATTTTGAACGATATCGTCATACGTGTCGTCTCATGAATAAGAGAAGAAAAAGGAAGGAGGGGTGTGTTTGGAGCAGACAGAAGAGACATTATTGATTCAGCGGGCAAAACAGGGGGATGATGCTGCATTTACAGCTCTTTATCGCCATCATTATTCCTTTCTTTACCGTTATATAATGAAGCTCACCCTTCAACAAGAGCTTGCAGAAGAAATCATGCAAGAAACGATGCTGAAAGCGTACATGAAACTCTCATCTTTTAGAGGAGATTCCTTATTTTCAACATGGCTCATATCCATTGCATCTAGACAATTTTTGGATCACCAGAAGAAAAGAAAACGTGAACAATTGAGGGAAGGAAAGGCGAATCAAGAGACGATACGCCGTTTTAAATGGGAGATTCAGCAAAAGGGACATACATGGCATGAGATGTGGGATGCTCTTAACGAATTGAAGGCTCAGGAGAGAGCGCCGATTATTTTGCACTATTATTATGGCTTTACTTATCCAGAGATTGCTTCAATGCTCGGGATGAGAGAAGGTACTGTGAAGTCGAGGGTTCATCATGGATTAAAGAAAATTCGAAAGGAGTGGTCTCAATGAAGGAAGATCAGTTCACCGAACGTTTAAAGGAAGAGTTACAGCAGCTAGATGATCAAATCGAAGTGAAAGAGCCAAGTGAACAGGCTGTCATGATGATGCTGAAGCAGGCGAAGGAACAAGAGAAAAGGCGTTTTAAACAAGAAGTACTGGCGTACGTTCTCATCAGTCTGACCATTCTCACACTATTTGTCGCTGCCATCACCCATTTGCCTATCATCTTCATTCTTCTTCAAGTAGTGAGTGTGCCGCTCTGCGTTGTTGTCGGCATCAAGGAATATCAACACATTAAAGGAGGGTCTTCCTTATGAGTCAGTCGGAGATGATCATCTTATTGTGCGCATTGCCGTTACTATTTGCGCAGGGCCTTCTTTTATTTATGGATGCCAAAAAAAGAGGACGTTATAAGTGGTTTTGGGGCATTGTCGGTTTAATTAACTTCCCATCGTCTTCTATTTTATATTGGTTTTGTGTCGTGTACCCTGATCGAAAAAAAGAGAAGGAGATCCGAAAAGATTGAGCAGAGGTCTATAAAACTTTAGGCCTTTTTTCTTGTTGAAGATCAACTAGAAATCATTCATGGTTCATCTAATTGTCAAAGAGTGCGGGATATATAACGTCTAAATCATGATTTCTAGCTCAATAGTCATTCTGTAAGGGATACTTTCTAAAAACGATTGCGGCGGCTGCTTGATCCATCTCAAATCGGCATCATTTTCATCTGTTATCAGTATTGATCAGTTTTTACAAATGGTGTTAAATTAATCTCAATATGCGTTAGAAAATCTAACAGGATAAATGTGTGAAGATATACAAAGGAGGCAGATGAGACATGTTGACCTTAGATCGAGCAGCACAAACAGCACAAAGCTACATCGACCGTGTGTTAGAAGAGGTGGAAAAACGAAATCCTGGTGAGGAGGAATTTCAGCAAGCCGTAAGAGAAATTCTCGAATCACTCGTTCCCGTTTTTGCAAAGCATCCAGAGTATGAAAAACAAGGCATTTTAGAACGACTCATCGAGCCTGAACGGCTTGTGGTATTTCGCGTACCATGGGTAGATGATGAGGGGAAAGTACAAGTTAATCGGGGATTTAGGGTTCAATTCAACAGTGCCATCGGTCCTTATAAAGGAGGCATTCGTTTCCACCCATCTGTCAATGCAAGCATTATTAAGTTTTTAGGATTTGAACAAATCTTTAAAAACGCACTGACTGGTATGCCGATCGGTGGAGGAAAAGGTGGATCAGATTTTGATCCTAAAGGGAAATCGGATGGAGAAATCATGCGTTTCGTTCAAAGCTTTATGAGTGAGCTCAGCCGATATATTGGACCTGATCAAGATGTGCCAGCAGGTGATATTGGCGTAGGGGCACGCGAAATTGGTTATATGTTTGGGCAGTACAAGAAAATGCGTGGTGCTTATGAAGCAGGTGTGCTCACAGGGAAAAGCCCTGGATTTGGAGGCAGCTTAGCGAGAAAAGAAGCGACAGGCTATGGATTGGTGTACTTTATGGAAGAAATGTTAAAAGCACATGGACTTCAATTTGAAGGACGTTCAGTTGTCGTGTCCGGCTCAGGGAACGTGTCTATTTATGCGATGGAAAAGGTCATAGAGCTAGGTGGTAAGGTCGTTGCGTGCAGTGATTCAAGCGGAGCGATTTATGATCCACAAGGCATTTCACTTGAAACAGTGAAGCAACTGAAGGAAATAAGCAATCAACGGATTGGGGCATACATAGACATTCACCCGCATGCTGAATTGATTGAAGATTGCGAACAAATTTGGTCTGTTCCTTGTGACATTGCGCTTCCATGTGCAACGCAAAATGAAATATCTGAGATGCAGGCACAGCAGCTCGTGGAAAATGGTGTCATTGCGGTAGGAGAAGGAGCGAATATGCCTTCTACTCTAAAGGCAGTCAAAGTTTTTGAACAGAATGATATTCTATTCGCGCCGGCAAAAGCGGCGAATGCAGGCGGGGTAGGTGTCTCAGCGCTGGAAATGGCGCAAAATAGTGCAAGAATGTCTTGGACATTTGAGGAAGTAGATGATCAGCTGAAACAAATGATGCAGACGATTTATCGTCAGTGTACAGAGACAGCGGACGAATATGGACACTCTGGAAACTTAATAGTAGGAGCAAATATTGCAGGATTTCGCAAAGTGGCAGATGCGATGATCGCACAAGGCGTGATTTAACTCCTGCTCTCCCGCACCTGTTTATTTCATGACAAGATGGGGAATCTTCCTTGTAAGAATGACAATAAGGAGGCGCGGGAGAAATGAAAAAATGGCTGAAACAAATTTTTAAATGGGCACCTGTGATTTATCCAGTGGTGAGAAAAATATATAAAGAGCGGAAAGCATCTAAACGTCGTAACGTATCAGCCGGATAATCCGGCTTTTTTTATGCAAGCATGACCGATTGTGCGCTAAACAAAAAAGATGATAGATTTGAATGATCCATTTCATGCTTCTTTCCGTTAAGTACATAACAAACGGAAAGAGGAGGAAAAACAGATGAACATGAAAAAAGCGATTTTAACCATTCCGCTTAGCGCAGCATTACTATTTCCGGCAGCCCATAGCGCAAGTGCACACGAAGGACATATGCATGGAGAGGCAAAGAAGACATCTTCGTCACAAGAGGTGTCAAACAAAGCAACCGATCTTCGAGCAGCACTAGACCAGTTATTTTCGGAGCATGCCTACTTAGCAGTCATCACAATGCAAAAGGGAATTGACGGCAGCAAAGATTTTAAACAAGCAGCGGCAGCGCTAAATGACAACACAAATGACTTATCGGAAGCCATCGCTTCTGTGTACGGAAAAAAAGCAGGGAAACAATTCAAAGACATTTGGTCAAGCCATATCGGCTACTTTGTGGATTATGTACAAGCAACCGCAAAGAAAGATGAGGCAGGTAAAAAGAAAGCTGTCAAGCAGCTTGATCAATATCGAGTCAAACAAGCCGACATGCTCGATCAAGCAACAGGCGGGAGATTGAAAGCAAGTGAGCTTGAAGAAGGCTTGAAGATGCATGTGAACGAATTATTAAAAGCGTTTGACAGCTACACAGAAAAGGATTTTGATACGACCTATGAGACTGTTAGAAAATCCATTCATCATATGTTTGAAGTAGGCAAAGGCGTATCGTGGGCGATCACAGATCAATTTCCTGGGAAATTTGATCATAAATCTGTCGATACACCAGCCGCAGATCTTCGTGAAGATTTAAACTACTTGTTCTCAGAGCATTTGGCACTTGCGGTCGTTGCCATGCAAAAAGGAAATGATGGTAGCAAGGACTTTGATCAAGCAGCAGCAGCTTTGAACGAGAATACAAATGATTTATCTAATGCGATTGCATCTGTTTATGGTAAGGATGCAGGAAAACAATTCAAATCCATTTGGTCAAGCCATATTGGTTACTTAGTTGATTATGTCAAAGCGGATGCGTCAGGAGACAAAGAAGCGAAAGAAAAAGCTGTGAAAAACTTGGATGCATATCGGATGAAGCAAGCGAAATTTCTAGATCAAGCGACAGATGGCCGTTTAAAGGCGGCGGATTTAGAAGCTGGCTTAAAAATGCATATTGATGAGCTGATCAAAACATATACGTCTTACCATAATGGCGAATATGATCAGCTTTATCCAACAGTGAGAGAAGCATACGGTCATATGTTCATGGTCGGTCAAGATGTCGCAGCAGCGATTGTTGATCAGCATCCTGAACTGTTCAAATCTAACATGCCTAACGAAATGCCGAAAACAGGTATGGGAGGCACAGCCGGTCCTTTAGGTATGTCATATGAAGCATTTGCGGGATTAATCGCAAGCTTGATCCTAGCAGGCGGTGCAATGGGTGCGTTCTTCCTAATTCGTCGTAAGACATCAAATTAAGCTTATATCAAAACAAAAGGGGGGGGGGAACGTGCACAATCGTGCCGTTCCTTTCTTTCAAAGGAGGCAGACTGACTTGAAAAGGTGGCTGTTTGGTCTTCTGATGCTTCTTGTCATCACGGGCTGTGCATCAAAATCGATGGATGATTCGTCATCCGCTAAAACAACCTCATCTCCTGAAAAAATGACAACAAACCAAGCCACAAAACAGTCTCATTCAAAAGCCATGTTAAAAGACGAACCGTCCGGTATTGTCCCGGCTGAAATTGCGATTCCGGCGATTGATGTCAAAGCAAAAGTAGAGAAAACCACTTTATCAAAGGATGGCAGTATGGGCGTTCCAAAAAATACGGACAACACAGCTTGGTTTAAGGATGGTCCGAAGCCAGGAGATAAAGGAAATGCCGTTATGAATGGTCATGTTGATCATAAGTGGGGACCTTCTGTTTTTTATCGATTGAAGGAGCTGAAAAAGGGAAACAAGGTAATCGTGACATCCATATCAGGTAAAAAGCGAACCTTTGAAGTCGTCAAAGTGCAAAGCTATCCGCGTGAAGAAAAACCAAATGCGTTTTTCGGGTATGCTTTTACACGGAATCTCAATTTAATCACGTGTACAGGGACATTTGATCATGCAGCAGGGACTCATGAAAAAAGATTGGTTATCTTTACGCAGCTGATTTCTTCATAAAAGGCGATGATACGGAGGTGTATCGCCTTTTTTTCATGGTTTCCCCAGCGGTCCTACCAAAAGATTCATAGGTCATTGGATAGGGTTTGTTGTATAAATAGGGGCGTTTGTCATATAAATGAGATGGCAATTTTTATTTCTTTTCAGTAGAATATGAGTAATGAAGAGAACTGCAAGCGTATACACCTTGTCCAGACAAGGCAGATTCTCCACCCTTACATAAGGAGGCCGATCTGATGCTGAGTAAAAGACTGGCGCACATCTTAAGTCAGCTCATGGCAGCGGAGACCCCGCTCACAAGCGCTGCGCTTTCTGTCAGTTTACAAGTGACAAGCCGCACCATTCGTACAGACATCAAGGAACTGAACGACTGTCTTGCTCCTTATCAAGCGTCTGTAACAGCTGTTCGAGGAGCTGGTTATGAGCTGTTGATCAACGATGAGAATGCCTTTCGCCGTTTTATGAAAGAGGAGGTCGAACAGGAAGAGCCGCTGGCGGTCCTTCCGGAGGAGCGAGTCCGGTTTATTTTAAAAAAGCTGCTTCTCGCAGAGTCTTATGTGAAACTGGAAGACTTACAGCAGCTGCTGTTTATTAGTAAATCGACGATGAGTAACGATATGAAATGGGTCAAACGCAAGCTTGAGCCCTTTGATCTGAAGCTGGAAGCGAAGCCGAATAAAGGCTGCCGGATCAAAGGATCGGAGATGAAAATTCGTTATTGTATGTCAGAATATTTATTCAGTGAACGCCGATCCTGCCAAACGATGCTGAACACGGCAGTCACCATTTTGCCAAAACATGAACTGGAATTGATTCAGAAAACAATCATTGATTATATCAATGAAGAACGAATGAATCTATCAGACATTTGCATGAATAATTTAATCGTTCATGTCGCGATTGCCTGCAAACGAATTAGACACGGAAACTATGTATCTGTTTTGCCAGAGGAAATCAATGAGATTCCACGGGCAAAGGAATACGAGGTGGCTAAAAAAATGGTGGAATGCCTTGAAGGACTGCTGGACGTCTCTTTTCCACAAGAAGAGATCGTCTATATCGCCATTCATTTATTAGGAACAGCCAAAATGGTGCAGTCCTTTTCATCGAGCGCTCAAAAACAAATTGTGGATGATGACACGAGCCGTCTTGTCCAGCTGATGCTCCAAGCCATTGATCAAAAGCTGCAGCTTGATTTAGCCGGTGATGCGGAATTAATGATTGGGCTGAGTCTGCACTTAAAGCCAGCCATGACCCGGTGTAAATATGGGATGAACTTAAGAAATCCGATGCTGGATGAAATAAAGGCGGGGTATCCACTTGCCTTTGAAGCAGGAATTATCGCCAGCCGGTTGATTGAAGAAGAAACGGGTCTATGTATTCATGAGAATGAAATCGGATATATGGCGCTTCATTTTGGTGCGGCTTTAGAACGGAGAAAGATGGAGATTCCACCGAAGCGATGTCTCATCGTCTGTGCGTCTGGTGCAGGAAGTGCAAGACTGCTTCAAGATCGTCTGCGGTCACAATTTGGGTCGAAGCTGACCATTTTAGGAACAGCAGAGCTTTATTCGCTTCCGCATGTCTCTTTACATGCCATGGATTTGATTATTACAACGGTCCCGATTCAGATGGATTTACCGATTCCAGTCATACAAGTGAATACCATTTTGGGAGGCGGCGACTTTTTAAAAATTGAAGAAGCCCTGACGAGTGAAACAAGGGTGACATTGGCCTCTCAATATATGAAAAAGGAATTGGTCTTTACAAAACGCGCCTTTCAAACAAAGGAAGAGGTCATCACTTTTCTCACGAAACAAGTTATCGATATGGGATTAGCACCAGCAGAACTTACACCTTCTGTGATGGAAAGAGAAGAGGCTGCACCGACATCCTTCGGGCATTATACAGCCATTCCGCACCCTATGACGCCGCTGACAGAAGAGACATTTTGGGCGATCTGTTCATTAGAAAAACCGATCATATGGGGAGAGAAAAAAGTTCAATTTGTTTGCTTGCTTTGTGTCGAAAAAGAGAATGCCAAAGATTTAAAAGGGATGTATCGTCTGCTGGGCGAGCTTGTGCACAATGTGAAATTCATTCAGCATCTCATCGCCTGTGATACATTTGAAGACATGCTCGATATCATGTATAAAAAGGCCCCTTCGTACAAGAGCTAACAATGTGATCTTAACTTTTTCCGCTTCCTAAAGGAAAAAGTATAGGTGTTTATGAAAGCGGTTTCATAATATGATGAATGTGTAAAGAAAAGCTACACACTTTCAAAAGGGGGCGTTTACACATGAACATCTTATTGGTTTGTGCAGCAGGTATGTCAACAAGCTTACTAGTCACAAAAATGGAGAAAAGCGCACAAGAACAAGGAAAAGACTATCGTATTTGGGCAGTATCTGGAGATTCAGCAAAAAATCATATTGATCAAGCCGATGTGCTTTTATTAGGACCACAGGTTCGATATTTATTACCACAAATGAAAAAGCTCGGAGAAGAAAAAGGGATTCCAGTCGACGTCATCAATACCGTGCATTACGGCGTATGTAATGGGGCTGAGGTTTTAAAATCTGCTGAACAGTTAGTGAACGGATAAAGGGGGCGGAAGGGATGAATGGATTCAACCGATTTCTAGAAGAGAAGGTCATGCCGTTTGCAGGGAAGATTGCCGCTCAAAGACATTTACAAGCATTGCGTGACGGAATTGTTTTAACCATGCCTCTCATTATTGTCGGTTCACTGTTTCTCATTTTAGCCAACCTTCCGATCCCAGGATACAGCGATTTTATGGCAAGTATCTTCGGAGCAGAATGGGCCACGAAACTATCCTATCCTGTTAATGCGACCTTTGACATTATGGCACTTGTTGCAACCTTCGGGATTGCCTACAGGCTTGCTGAAAAGTATGCAGTGGATGCCCTATCATCTGGTGCGATCGCTGTTGCAGCTTTCCTTTTGGCAACACCATATCAAGTTCCTTTCACACCTGAAGGCTCAACAGAAGCCATCTTAGTAGGTGGGGGAATTCCAGTTACATTGATGGGCAGTAAAGGGTTATTCGTTGCCATGATTATTGCCATGCTTTCAACTGAAATTTACCGATTCATCGTCCAGCGGAATATCGTCATTAGGATGCCTGATGGTGTACCGCCAGCAGTGAGTAAATCGTTTATCGCACTTATTCCAGGTTTTGTGGTCATCACGCTGATCTGGGTCGCTAGACTTTTGATTGAGATGACACCATTTGAGAGTATTCATAATATCATCACGGTCTTAATTGGCACACCGCTTTCCATTCTTGGTGGAAGCTTAGGCGGAAGTATTGTCGCCATTGGTGTGCAAATGCTCCTCTGGGCATGTGGTATTCACGGAGCAACCATTGTCGGCGGCGTCATGGGCCCAATTTGGCTCGGTGCGATGGATGAGAACCGTCTCGCATTCCAAGCAGGAGAAGTGCTGCCAAATATCTTCACAGCGCAGTTCTTTGAAATCTTCATCAATGTCGGCGGTAGCGGTGCAACGCTTGCCTTGGTGCTGACGATGATCTTACGTGCCAGAAGTAAACAAATGAAACAGCTTGGCCGACTTGCCATTGGGCCAGCCATCTTTAACATCAACGAACCGATCATCTTTGGAATGCCGATTGTTATGAATCCAATGCTTCTGATTCCGTTTATCCTTACGCCTATCATGATGATCATCACGACATATATCGGAATGAGCACAGGGCTTGTCGCAAAACCGGCGGGGATTGCGGTCCCATGGACGATGCCGCCTATCATTTCAGGCTATCTCGCCACAGGAGGCAAAATCTCAGGTGCTGTCATGCAGCTGATTAACCTAGCGTTGTCATTCGCTTTATACTACCCATTCTTTAGAATGTGGGATAAGCAGAAATTAAAAGAAGAAAGTGAACTAGAAACAAATGCAACAACTGATGAAAATGTCGTCAGCATGTAATAGAGGAAACAAGGGGGATGCGGCCGATGGAAATGGAACAAATTGTGTTTCAACTCATCTTACACGGCGGGAATGGCAGAAGCTCTGCGATGGAGGCCATTACATGTGCAAAGCAAGGGAATTTTGATGAGGCGAAGCAAAAATTGCAGGAAGCACAAGACGCGTTAAATGAGGCGCATCACGCACAGACAGAGCTGATCCAAGGAGAAATTAGAGGAGAAAAGACCGATATTAGCCTCTTAATGATCCATGCACAGGATCATCTCATGAACGCAATGACCGTCAAGGAGCTTGCGGCGGAAATCATCGAGCTCCATGAAAAAATGAAGCAACTCGGAGGTGTCAATTCATGAAAGATAGAATCAAAATTGTCACAATAGGCGGAGGATCAAGCTATACGCCTGAGCTTGTCGAAGGATTTATCAAACGATATCATGAATTGCCTATAAAGGAATTATGGCTCGTGGATATTGAAGCGGGTCAGGAAAAGTTAAACATCGTGGGTGCTCTCGCGAAACGCATGGTCGAAAAAGCCGGTCTGCCGATTGAGGTACACCTGACGCTTGACCGCCGGGAAGCCCTGAAGGACGCAGATTTCGTGACAACACAATTTCGTGTAGGACTGCTGGAAGCACGGGCTAAGGATGAGAGAATCCCACTTAAATATGGCGTCATCGGTCAGGAAACGAACGGACCAGGCGGCTTATTTAAAGGCCTTCGAACCATCCCAGTCATTCTAGATATCGTGAAGGATATGGAAGAGCTTTGTCCAGATGCATGGCTTGTGAACTTTACAAATCCGGCGGGCATGGTCACAGAAGCTGTGCTACGCTACACAAATCTAAAAAAAGTAGTTGGACTATGCAATGTCCCAATTGGGATAAAAATGGGGATTGCCAAGGCGCTTGATGTGGAAGTTGAACGGATCGAGGTACAGTTTGCCGGTCTCAATCACATGGTCTATGGATTAGACGTATATTTAGACGGGGTCAGCATTATGGATCAAGTACTCGATGAATTAGGAAACCCGAATAGTCAGTGGTCTATGAAGAACATTGAAGCGAAAAACTGGGAACCTTCTTTTGTAAAAGGATTAGGAGTGATCCCATGTCCGTATCATCGCTATTACTATAAAACAAAAGATATGCTGGAAGAAGAGCAAAAAGCGGCCCAAGAAAAAGGAACAAGAGCAGAGGTAGTCCAGCAGGTCGAGCACGAATTATTTGAGCTCTATAAAGATCCTGATTTATCGATTAAACCACCACAGCTCGAAAAAAGAGGCGGGGCATATTACAGTGATGCGGCATGTAACTTAATCAGCTCCATCTATAATGATAAGCATGACATCCAACCAGTCAATACAGTGAACAGAGGGGCGATTGCAAGCATTCCGGCTGAATCAGCGGTTGAAGTGAACTGTATCATTACGAAGGACGGACCAAAACCAATCGCGACGGGTGATCTGCCTGTAGCTGTGAGAGGACTCGTTCAACAAATCAAATCATTCGAGCGTGTGGCAGCAGAAGCGGCAGTCACAGGAGATTACGAGACGGCTCTTGTGGCAATGACGATCAATCCGCTTGTCCCTTCTGACGAAATTGCAAAGCAAATTTTAGATGAAATGCTCGAAGCACATCGTGAATATTTACCGCAATTCTTCAAATCAGTCAAAGCGTAAAACAAAATGGCCCCTTTATGGGGTCGTTTTTTTATCATGACCCCATATGGAAATTCAAGAAAGAAGTGTATGATATAAAAAACAGCATGTATGGCTTCAAAGAAAGGACGGTTTGAGTATGGTTGCAATTGGTTTAATGCTTTACGGCTTTATCGTTCAACCTCTGTTGAGTTATGGCACAGTGGTCTTGTTTTTGTATGGAATCATCGCTTCATTTATTGGTCTTATTCGTCATAGACAGTATGTGTGGATCTATGTTCTTCGCCTGCTCGTTTGTTTTACCATTCCAGTAACCAACCTGTTGATGTATTTCGCAACGATTGGTGGAGATGAAAGAGACTTTGATTTCCAGCCGATGCCGTTTGTTTATTATCTTGTCTTTATCCTAGAAATCATCATCGTTTTTTTACCAGAGATCTTTCTACTAATCGAAAGAAAGCGGAGCATCAAAGGGAAACAGTGGATATATATAGGGGCGATTGTGGGTGTATCGGTCTTGTTTTGGTGCACGATTTGATGGGAAGGCTGACTGGACATCTAAGTCTATTTCCCCTTCTTGTTGCGTAACCTTTTTCGTCTAACCTTTACAAAAGTAATAGAAAGAGCAAGGATAGAAATTCCGAGAAACTTAAATAGAAACCGGGTGTGGAACGGTGAATCGTCGAAGCCTGTAGCGATGATGATCGATCCGATGCAAATACCAAAGAACGCTAGTAGATAAGTAAAAAACATACCATCACTCCTCAATGTGTTATTACCATTATAAGGTATATCAGAGAGGTAAATAAACAAAAAAAGAACCCTTCATGATTGAAAGGTTCTTTTACATGCTTAAGCTTGTTTGACGACCGAATCGACTTCTACTGTCCAGCCGAAGATATCTGGTTGTGTTCCTTTTTGAATACCCGTAATGGCTTCATACAATTTCTTCGATACTTCACCTGTTTGACCATCTTGAATCACATATGGCTGATCGTGATAAATTAATTCCCCGACAGGAGAGATGACGGCCGCTGTTCCAGTTCCAAAGATTTCTTCAAGCTCGCCTGATTGATGTGCTTCAATTAACTCATCAATCGAAATTTTACGCTCTGTCACTGGAATTCCCCAGTGTTTTAATAGCTCAAGTACAGAGTTACGTGTGATTCCTTCTAAAATGCTGCCGTTCAATTCAGGCGTCACGATTTCTCCATTGATTTTAAAGAAGATATTCATACTCCCGACTTCTTCAATGTACTTTTTCTCGACCCCATCAAGCCAAAGAACTTGTGAAAAACCTTTCGTTTCAGCAACTTGCTGTGCCTTGAGGCTTGAGGCGTAGTTTCCAGCTGTTTTGGCATTTCCTGTTCCGCCTTTAACGGCACGGACAAATTCGTTTTCAACGGCAATTTTGACAGGATGGATGCCTTCTTTATAGTAAGACCCCACTGGAGATAGGATAATGAGCAGCTTATATGTGCTTGACGGCGCAACGCCTAAATACGGCTCAGTGGAAATAATGAATGGACGGATATACAAGGAAGTGCCCTCTGCATCAGGTACCCAATCCTTATCAATGCGAATGAGTTCATTTAAGCCCTCTAAAACCGTTTCTGTATCAATTTGTGGGATGCACAGGCGGTCATTGGATCTGTTTAAGCGTTCCATGTTCTTTTCCGGACGGAATAAGAGAATTTTCTGATCCTCAGAAACATAAGCCTTCAAGCCTTCAAAAACAGATTGCCCATAATGGTAGACCATCGAAGCTGGGTCCATTGGAATGGCCTGATAAGGGATAATTCTTGGATCATACCAGCCTTGATCAATGGAATAATCCATCACAAACATGTGATCTGTGAAGATTTTTCCGAATTCAAGTTGATCAGATTGAGGTTTTGGTTTTTTTGTTGAACTAAGTTCAACGCGGATGGGTTGTTTTGGCATCGTAAATCTCCTTGCTGTTTGATTATTTGAAAATTCTAATAATATGAAATAATTATGATTCTATTCTATACCTTCACAAAATATTAGCAATAGGTTTTCTGGAATTCAGACAAGAAAAATCTGTTAAAGCGCTTTCCTTCTCTCTGCCGTCAGTCTGCCTCATGTCACCCCTTTTTAATAAAGAAATAAAATCCAAATACATTATTAACTGATTAATCTGACAATTTAAAAGCGGATAAATTACCTGTAAGATATTCTTTCAACCATACACCTTTTGACTAGTACATTGCAAGGGGCATTGTCATATTTTAATCCTCTTTTTTTTAACCGATAAAGAAAGAAGGGAAGTGAAAGGAGCAAACAACAAGATGAAACGAGCGATACCAAGCATTTTACTCATTTTATTCATGACCGTGATCAGCTTCGGCTGTCAAGCGATGACAGAGGAGGCTGGCGCCAAGCAGGGAACTGCCTATTACGTGGCGACAAACGGGAACGACAAAAGCCCAGGAACGAAGCAAAAACCTTTTCGCACGCTGAAAAAAGCGGCAAGTATGGCGAGAGCTGGTGCAATCATTTACGTGAGAGGCGGCACATACAAAGAGAAATTGATTGTCCGCCATTCAGGTACAAAGAAAGCACCTGTTATCTTTCAAGCTTACGGAAAAGAAAAACCTGTCATTAGCGGGGCTTCACTCAAAGGAAATCAAGCAGATGGCGGTCTTGTCTCGATCGATGAAAAAAGTTACATTACCCTCAAAGGTCTGACGGTGGGACATCTCAAGACGAATAAGGAAGATCTGACCCCAGTCGGTATTTTCATCAAAGGAAGCGGGAAAGGCGTTAAACTTCTCAACAACCGAGTGTATGACATTCAGACGACACACACAAATGGGAATGCGCACGGTATTGCGGTCTATGGAACAAAAGCTCCTGCAGCCATTGAAGACATCGAAATCAAAGGAAACACTGTTGAAAAATTAAAGCTTGGCTTCAGTGAAGCGCTTGTGCTCAATGGGAACGTCAAAAAGTTCCGTGTGACACATAACACCGTCCGCCACACTGATAATATAGGCATTGATTTAATTGGTTTTGAGAACGTAGCACCTTCTAAAAAGTACGATCAAGTCAGAAATGGTGTCGTATCTAGAAACAAAGTGTATGAGATTACGAGTGTAGGAAATCCAGCCTATGGCAAAGACATCTCCGCTGGCGGAATTTATGTGGATGGCGGGAAGGACATTGTGATTGATCATAACATCACACATCACAATGACCTAGGGATTGAAGTCACAAGTGAACATAAAGGAAAAATGGCAGATCGCATTCGCATCGAACACAATCAAGTGTATTTGAACCGTTATACAGGCATTTCAATTGGCGGCTATGATAAAAAGCGAGGCGGAACAACAAATACGACGATCTCACATAATATTTTATACAAAAATGACACAGCCGGCTTAGAAGGCGGTCAATTGTTGATGCAATATCAAGCTGTGAACAATCGAATCACGAGCAATATCATGACAGCGAGTGCCTCGCATTACTTAGTCGTGAATCTTTATGGAGTAAATCAAAAGAATATCTTCCAGAAGAACGTATATGACGACCGCAAAGGTGCAAAAGCATCACAGTGGGTATGGCGCGGGAAATGGATGGAAGGCTACAAAACGTATCTCTCTAAAAGCGGTCAAGATAAAGGATCAGCACATCTCAATCCACAATTTATGAATGAGAAAAAATATGATTTTCGCCTGAAGAAGTCATCACCTGCTAAGAAAATCATCGGAAATTAAGCAAGTCTGAATCGCAAACTCATTGTTTTAAATTTTCAAAAAAATCATTGACATTGATGTGACATCACATTAAAGTAAAGAAGACATTTCAACGAAAACAAAATTTCATAACGGATCTCTTATCAAGAGAGGCAGAGGGACTGGCCCTATGACGCCCGGCAACCGTTTCTACTATAGAAATTGGTGCTAATTCCTGCAAAGCTGTTACAGCTTTGACAGATAAGAGAGGAAGAATCCCGATACATGTTTCATGCAACGGTGATCAAGCCTCTCTTTCCAAGAGAGGCTTTTTTTCGTCTCTTTTTCAAATGAAAGAACAGTTTACTGGCGTTTTCCCACATTTTTACCTAGTTTTCCGATGTGAAAAATAAAAACAACTTGAGGAGGAACAGCAATGAATCGTAAGTATTTTACATCTTGTCTTATATTTTTAACGGTATTGACCGTCCTATTAACAGGCTGCGGCACTGGATCAAGTGCAGGCTCAAAGACAAATGCGAACGAAAAGGTCTCCTTTGACAATGTACCGAAGCGATTTGCAAAGGGACAGGGAGCAAAAATTAAAGTCATTCGTAAAATTGGAGGAGATGATCATACAGCGCAGTTTTTAGCTGGGACGAAGGCAGAAGGTGAAGCGCTTGGCTTTACGGTAGATGTCTACACCGCAAATGGAGATACAGCGAAGTTCCATGACGCGATCTCTCAGGCGCTGGAAGAAAATTATGATGGCTTTATCATCTCTCATGGGGACGACGAGGCGACCGTCGCTGACGTGAAAAAGATCACAGCGAAGGGTATTCCAGTCGTAGCGTTCGATTCAAATCCTAAGCTGAAGGACATCAAAGGAGTCACAGTGACGTCTCAAGATGACGAACAATTAGCGAAAAAATCACTAGACGCACTCGTGTCTGACTTTAAAGGAACAGCAAATATTGCGTACCTCTGGGTAGATGGATTCCCGCCAATGGTGAGACGGAACAAGGTCTATCAAGAAACGCTCAAACAACATGCAGGGATCAAGGAACTTGACCGCTTTGGTATTGCCTCCTCTGATACGTCTGTTCAAACACAAAATGCAGTGGCAGCGATGCTGAATAAATATCCAAAGGGCAAACTTGACGCTATTTTTGCTACGTGGGATGCCTTTGCCATTGGCGCAGCAAGAGCGCTAAAGGAAGCAGGAAGAACAGAAGTGAAGATTTATGGGATTGATGTGTCAAATGCGGATCTTCAAGAAATGACAGCAAAAGACAGTCCATGGAAGTACACAGCAGCGGTTGATCCGAAGCTCATTGGCGCAGTTGACGTGAGAATTCTTGCGAAGAAAATAGCGGGTGAGAAAACCCCGTCTTCCTATGACCTTGAGGCCTCTCTCATCTCACAAAAACAGCTTCAACAATCAGGAAAGGCCATCAATATGGTCAATCTTGCAGACGAAGTGAAGGGGTTCGGTTCATCTACTGCCTTTGAAGAAGATTGGATGAAGACCTTGAAGAAGCATTATTCAAAATAAACGCCGTGCACTCTCTTCTATAGAGGGTGTTTCGTTTTTCAGATGATGATCATGAGAAGGAGGACATCTATGACTTCGCCGCTAGTTTGTATGAAACATATTTCGATTGAATTCCCAGGAGTAAAAGCGTTAGATCAAGTGAATTTCACATTAAAAAAAGGGACAGTTCATGCACTGATTGGAGCGAATGGTGCTGGGAAGTCCACGTTAATGAAAGTTCTTTCTGGCGCTCATTCGCACTATGAAGGAAGCATCCAAATCAATGGTCAGGCGGCATCGATTCAAACCCCAAAGGATGCGGCCTCATATGGTGTGCAGACGGTTCATCAAGAAGTGGATACAGCTCTCGTTCCCTACTTAAGTGTTGGTGAGAATATGATGATGCATCAGATTGAGAAAAAAACATTTGTCGACTGGAAAGAGCTGCACCGTAAGGCAGCTCAACGATTAAAAGAACTGGACATCGACATCTCCACAAAACGCCTTGTGAGTGATCTGACCCTTGCGGAAAAACAGATGGTGCTCATCGCCAAAGCCGTTTCAATCAAATGTAGCATTTTAATTTTAGATGAACCAACAGCTCCGCTAAGTCATACAGAAACAAACAAATTATTTTCAATGATTGACCGGCTGAAACAGAATGGAACGGGCATTGTGTTTATCTCTCATCGCATGCCTGAAATTTTCACCATTTGTGATGAACTGACAGTGATGCGAAATGGAACCGATGTCGCAGCTCATCTTGTTCAAAATACAAATCCGCAGCAGATCATTGAAGAAATGCTAGGTGCGCCATTAGAGGAGCAATTCCCGCTCCGTACACCGTTGAAGGATGCACCTATTGCCCTTGAAGTGAAGCAGCTAAACGACCAGCATAAATTACGCAATATTCATCTTCATGTGAAAAAGGGTGAAATTCTCGGAATTGCGGGCCTTGTCGGTGCTGGAAAAACGGAATTGTGTAAAGCCCTTTTCGGCGCCTCAGAAAAAACGACAGGGACTGTGAAGCTTCATGGTCAAACCGTTCGCATCACATCGCCTCATCAAGCGGTGAGAGCTGGAATGGCCCTTGTGCCAGAAGAACGGAGAAAGGAAGGGATTCTGACAGAAGAGAGCGTGGGGTGGAACTTAACGGCCGCAAGTCTTCGTTCATTCTCAAGCGTGTTCAGCTTTTTACATCGTTCGAAGGAAAAGCGGAAAGCAGACGAAATCGTCAAACGACTAGGTGTCAAAACCCCATCTCTTGAAGCAAAGGTGAAGCATCTATCCGGTGGAAATCAACAGAAGATTGCCATCGGAAAATGGCTGCTGGCTGAAGCGGATGTCTATCTCTTTGATGAACCAACTAAAGGTGTTGACGTTGGAGCGAAAAAAGATATTTTCACGCTGATTGCAGAGCTTGCCGCCCGCGGGAAATCTGTGATTTATGCGTCAAGTGAGCTGTCGGAGATTGCAGGGATCGCAGACCGAGTCTATGTGCTGTATGATGGCAGCATTGCCCGGGAAATGACTGCCCCAACGACTGAGGAAGAGCTTTTATATCATTCAACAGGAGGACAATCATGAGTGAACAACAAATTCCAGCCCCTGTGCAGCAAACGAAAAAACAGCGGCCATCCTTTCATCTATTTGATTTCTTTTATCGATATGGCACGATCTTAACCATTGCTGTATTGATTGTGGTATTTGCGGCAGCGAATCCAGCGTTTTTGCAATCAGGGAATATCATCAATATTTTACGGTCTATCTCCATTGTGACCATTATTGCGGTGGGCCTTACCATCTCCTTGGCAGTCAACGGCTTTGATCTATCAGTCGGATCAGTCGCAACGTTATCGAATGCAATCGTGATTTCTATGTTTGTGTGGCTTTCGCAAAACCCGCTGATTGCGATCCTCTCTGCGCTAGCGGCTGCCCTTATTGTTGGTTTACTCAATGCCTTGATGATTGTCAAAATGAAAATTCCAGATATGCTCATGACATTAGCCATGATGTTTATTATTCAAGGGCTGGCTCAGACGTATACGAAAGGGGCGACCATTTCTGAAAACATGGTGCTGCCTGATGGTACATTCTCAACGGGTACAATCCCTGCCTTTTTCAGCAAAATCGGACAGGTGCCATATATCATTCTCTTAATGGCAGTGATTGTGCTATTTGCACATGTTTTCATGACCTACACAAAGCACGGACGATTTATGTACATCATTGGAGGGAATAAGGAAGCAGCTCGATTGTCCGGTATTCATGTGAATAAATATAAAATCACGGCATATCTGCTTTCGGCTTTATTTGCAGCAATCGGCGGTATTGTGCTGGCATCAAGGGTAATGACAGCGGAAATAAATGCGGGCACACCATATTTAATGGATGGCGTAGCGGCAGCTTTTATCGGTTTTTCCGTCATGGGAGCAGGAAAACCAAATGCATTTGGTACTTTTATTGGGGCTGTGCTCATCGGTATTTTGCAAAATGGACTTGTGATGATGTCTGTCCCTTATTACGCGATGGATATTGTGAAAGGCTCTGTACTCGCGCTTGCGCTGGCGTTGACGTATTACAAACAGCGAGGCTGACGACGTATTTTTTAAAACCTTTCGAGTCCCGTCTCCGTCTAGTAAACGGAAAGCGGTGCAGCCGCCGTTTCCCAAAAGGAGATGACAAAAAGAAATGAATATGTCAGCAACTCATGTAGAAGATTTGAAGAACGTCATGGAAGACTGGAAAAATGAATTATTAGTATATAAATTTGCATTAGATGAAATGGATACGAAGTTTTCAATCATAAGCCAGGAATATAATTTAATCCATGGCCACAATCCAATAGAGCATACAAAATCACGGATCAAATCCTTTGAAAGCATTGTAAATAAATTAGCAAGAAAAGGATGCGACATCACAACACAATGTGCCAAGGAGTATATTCATGATATCGCAGGTGTCCGTATCATCTGCTCCTTTATTCAAGATATCTATAATATTATGGATGTATTGAGGCAAAGAGAGGATCTAAAAATCCTTGAAGTGAAGGATTACATTCAACATCCAAAACCAAATGGCTACAGAAGTCTGCATTTAATTGTGGAAATCCCTGTGTACTTAACGAATCGTGTGGAGCATGTGAAGGTTGAGATTCAGGTGCGGACCATAGCGATGGATTTTTGGGCGAGCCTTGAACATAAAATCTATTATAAACTGCAAAACGATGTCCCTCATCAGCTAACCGATGAATTAAAGGAAGCGGCAGATATCGCCCATTACTTAGATGAAAAAATGCAAAATATTAAACGAGAAATCGATTAACGTATAAAAAAGAGTAGCTGTGATATTCACAGCTACTCTTTTTCTTGTTTAAGGATTGGTGCCGCGGTCTCTCTTTTGAATGATATCTTGAGATTGTGCAGATTGGCTCTCTTTTTGGATAGAAGCGCCAATAGAAACACCTGTTATCAAGAGTGTCAAAATCGCAGTTGTGATAAGCCATTTTTTCATCATACATCACTCCATATTCTTAACAAGTTTTTAAGGACAACGCCTTGTTCCAGAAATAAGTGGATTCTTCATGAAGTCCAATATCTGTTAAGTAAGCAGCTGCATCCTGACAGATGGCTTCAAGATCGACAAGAAAATTCATAGATTCTAATTGATCACAATAAGACTTGATTTGCTCTATCATGTTGTCTTGCTGAAGCATAAGTGTTTCTAGAATAGATAATTTAAGAGAAATGTTTCGTTGTTTTAAATTTTCTGCTTTTTGAAGTGAAAGCTGCACATAATAGTGGAACAAACCAGGCTTTTTCAGCTTGAATAGTGCTTTTGTGTAGGCATACATGGCAAGTAAGTAGCCGCCTGGAGAAGACGTTTCAAATGTCTCGATCAATAAAGCCTTTTCTAGGAGCGGCACAGCTTCACTGTATTCGTTTCTAAGACTTTTAATAAAAGCTGCATTGCAATACGCGTGACCAAGTAAATCTGGGTCTTCCATTTGTTCTAGTGAATGAATCACTTCTTCAAATAATGACTCTGCCTCATCATATTTTGATTGATCAGCATAATTCAAAGCGAGCATCATTTGACAGCTGATTGATTTTTTCACATAACATGGATCTGCGTCATAAATAGATGAAGCCATTTTCAAGTGGTGTATGGAGAGGAGCGTGGATCTTATATTATAGTAAAGACACCCTGTTTTATAATGAAATTCTGCTTTTTCAATGTCATCGTGGACGAGATCTAATTTATCCTCTGCCAATTTTAAAAGGTGAAATGCCGTATCCTGATTGCCTCTGCGCATTTCATACATCCCTTTAAAGAAATAGAAATAGTAGCTGAGCATGTCATCTGTACGGATTGCATTTTCATCAACAAAAAGACTGTGATCCAGCGAAGCTGTATCTTCAATGAGATCCTTAAAACGGTACTCTAGCAATTGATAGTAAAGTAGGACATCTTGATTCTCTTCCATGCGATCAAACGCTTGAAGAATCTCTTCTTTTAGCTGGATCGCATCTTGTATTTCTCTTTTTTTCATCATGACATACCAGTCATTTAACATATTCGCTACATCAACGGACGACAAAACACCTGTTTCTGCCAATTTATATCCTCCTTTCTTCATCTATCCATCTCGTTCGATTCCCGCTCATCTGAATTCACTTTCCATATTCAGTATCTTCTTATATTTTAAGCGCTCTCTCGCAATTTGTAAAACATGTTTTTTGATGTAAATTCAACCAGTTGTGAAAGAAATAGGGATCATGTGCCTTTTGTATACGCTTACATATTTTTAGGTAAAAAGAGGGTTTTAGAGAAGATATATTACGATATCAATAGAGAGAAGAAGATCATTCAAGTGTCTGTTTTTGTATGTTAGAAAAAACGGCGGTTTTCAAGGTGGTATCTCGTTTTTTGTGAGATTATCTCACATTATGATTGTGAATCGCTCTTCTTTTAGAATAAAATGAGTTATTCGCAAAAAAGTAAAATTTAAAGAGACTATTGATCTGGAATTGTATGGATCTTTGGTATTGATAAAAAACATCACACACTATAGCTTTAGCGTGGTATAGTATTATTGGTATTGCGAATATTTAGATAAAACTGACAATAGGGGGCGTGTTTTATGAAAAAATCGATGTTACTGATCATGGGACTCATAGTTGTGCTCGTCATGGCAGCCTGTGGATCAAAATCGGACAGCGGTTCGGGAGAAGGCAAAGGCACATATAAAATTGGGATAGATGTAACATATCCGCCATTTGAATTTGAAAAGGGTGGTAAAACTGAAGGAATCGACGTTGATCTGATTAACGCCATCGCGAAAGACCAAGACTTCAAAGTGAAACTTGAAGCGATGGACTTCTCAGGCATTATCCCGGCAATGCAGGCAGGTCAGCTTGATGTAGGGATGGGCGGAATGAGCATTACAGATGAGCGTAAGAAGAAGGTAGATTTCTCAGATCCGTACTTCGATGCTGGATTGACAGTTGTTGTGAAAAAGGACAGTAGCATCAAATCAATTGATGATTTAAAGGGGAAAAAGCTAGCTGTTAAAAATGGGACGACGGGTGCAAAATTTGCATCAGATAACGCAGATAAATATGGGTATGAAGTGGTTCAATTTAATGACAGCCCATCGATGTTCCAAGAAGTTTCAAACGGAAATGCAGATGCCTTAATTGAGGATTATCCTGTCATTACGTATGCAATTGCACAGCAAGATTTAAAATTGAAAACAGTTGGAGACCGATTGAATGGAGACCAGTATGGTATCTCTGTGATGAAGGGGAAAAACCAAGACCTATTGAAAAAGATTAATAAAGGTCTAGAGAACCTAAAGAAAAATGGTGAATATGACAAAATTATTGATAAATATTTGAAGTCATAATACAAGCGAGGCGCGCTCCGAGCGCGCTTTCTTTATGATGCGTCGTATGTGAATTAGGGAGGGAGAAACATGGACACGATTATTAATGCATTTCCGTATTTAATGGATGGTTTGCAAACCACTTTATATATCTTTGTTGTTGCCATCATTTTAGGATTTATCATCGGTTTAATAGTGGCATTATTCCGTCTGTCACCTTTTAAAATCTTAAATTTCATCGCACTTGTCTTTGTCAATGCCATCCGAGGCACACCATTTATCGTACAGCTATTCTTCATTTACTTTGGTTTGAATACACTTGAATTCATATCGCTTGATCGAGTGCCGGCAGGGATTATTACAGTAGCGATTAATGCAGGAGCTTATTTCTCAGAAATTATTCGTGCTGGGATTCAGTCCATTGATAAAGGACAAACAGAAGCTGCGCGTTCCTTAGGTTTTACAGGGGGACAAAACATGCGCTTTATCGTCCTTCCACAGGCATTTCGCCGCATGCTTCCAGCAATTACAAACCAAGCCATCATCAGCTTGAAGGACACGTCTCTCTTATCAATTATCGGAATTGCCGATATTATGCAGCGGGGACAAGTACAGGCATCGGCAACATTTGATCCTTTGAATGTCTGGCTCATTGTCGGTATCATTTATTTCGTGATCATTTATTTACTTTCTCTACTGGCTAGCTACGCAGAAAGGAGATTTGATATCAAATGAGTATGATTACGGTGAAGAATTTAAAGAAATCCTTTGGCGATCACGAAGTGTTAAAGGATATTAATGCAGTCATCGAAGAAAAGGAAGTAGTGTGTGTGATTGGTCCTTCTGGATCAGGCAAAAGCACGTTTCTAAGATGTCTCAATAAATTAGAAGATATTACGGCTGGTGAAGTCGTTGTCCACGGACATACGATTACAGATCCAAAGGTGAATATTAATAAAGTACGACAAGAAGTGGGGATGGTGTTTCAGCACTTTAATTTATTTCCTCATAAAACCGTTTTAGAAAACATCACGATCGCACCGATGAAGGTAAAAGGTACCGACAAGAAGGCGGCAGTCGATAAAGCGATGGACCTGCTTGAAAAGGTCGGCTTAAAAGACAAAGCCAAAAGCTACCCTAACCAATTATCTGGTGGACAAAAACAGCGTGTCGCCATCGCAAGAGCCTTGGCAATGGACCCGAAAGTGTTATTATTCGATGAACCGACATCTGCTCTTGACCCTGAAGTCGTCGGGGATGTATTAGCAGTTATGAAACAATTAGCCGTCGAAGGCATGACAATGATTGTGGTCACACATGAAATGGGCTTTGCGAGAGAGGTAGGAGACCGCGTGATCTTTATGGATGGCGGATATATTGTCGAGGAAGACAAACCGGAGGCTCTCTTTGGAAATCCGCAGCATGAGCGTACAAAATCATTTCTTAGTAAGGTGTTATAAAAAAAGAGTAAGGGCATATGGATGCTCTTACTCTTTTTCTTTTATGGAGCCTAAAGGGAACTGGCCCTATTTCCTAGGAAATATTAGCGCTGGAAGAATTCGATCCATTCTTGGTCTGGCCCTCTGAAAAAGAAGTAGCAGTATCCATTTGGTAGCGTCGTAATTTCTTCATCAATTAATTCGATTTGCAGCTTTTGAATACGATTGAATTCAGCATGAATATTGTCAGTTGTAAAGGCAAGATGGTGAACCTTTCCTTCAGATGGCAGATCGCTGCTGTACCCTTGGATGAGCTCAATTTCCGTTTCTGCCTCATCTTTAAAGCCGAGAAATGCAAGCTCAATGATTCCGTTTGTATGAGTGATGCGATCCTTTAATTTCATGCCCACGACTTTTTCATAAAAATCAATGGACGTATCAATATTTGAAACCATAATACCTGTATGATCTAATCGTAATGTCGTCAAAAAAAGAGCCTCCTCTATGGTGTGTTGATATTTTTCTCCTCATCTTATCATAATAGAAGTAACGTATACATTCATATGATAGGATAGAGAGAGTCAATTTAGGATAAGGATGACACGAATGAAAAAAATCTCATTAAAACAAACATTTGCAGAACAAGTGAAAAAGGGATATCCGCTCATTTCTAAAGATGCTGTATCGCATGTAAACGGTATGAAAGAAGGCGAGCTGATTGAATGGGTGGATGAGCGAGGCACCTTTTTAGGAAAAGGATATTATGGTGTGCAAAATAAAGGGATCGGCTGGGTACTCACCTTTGATGCCAACGAAAAAATAGACCATGCCTTTTTTGTCTCCAAGCTTGAGCAGGCAGCGAAAAGCAGAACGCATTTATTTCATGATGCACAGACGACTGCTTTCCGTGTGTTCAACGGAGAGGGAGATGGCATTGGCGGGCTCACGATTGATCATTATGACGGCTTCTATCTCATCCAGTGGTATAGCGAAGGAGTTTATACATTCAAGGCGGAAGTATTGGCTGCACTTGAGCATGTATATCCAGACTATAAAGGCATTTATGAAAAGAAACGATTTGATACGTCGGGACAGTATATAGAAGATGATGATTTTGTAAAAGGGGAGAAAGGTCAATTTCCTCTCATCGTGAAAGAAAATGGCATGAACGTAGCGGTTTACTTAAATGATGGTGCGATGACAGGCATTTTTCTTGATCAACGTCATGTGAGAAAAGCAATTCGAGATCGTTATGCAAAAGGAAAGACCGTGCTCAATACATTTTCTTACACAGGTGCTTTCTCCGTGGCAGCAGCGCTTGGCGGAGCGAGCAGGACGACAAGTGTAGATGTCGCAAACCGCAGTTTGAAAAAAACATCTGAACAGTTTGAAGTCAACGATATAGTTGTGGACGGGCAGGATATTAAAGTCATGGACGTCTTTAAGTACTTTCCGTTTGCTGCGAAAAAAGGATGGACCTATGATCTTGTCATCTTAGATCCGCCATCCTTTGCACGCACGAAAAAGCACACATTCAGTGCGGCGAAGGATTATAAGAAGCTATTAAAAGAAGCTATCCAAATCACAGCTGAGAACGGCGTCATTGTGGCATCAACGAATAGCAGTGCATTTGGTATGAAGAAATTCAAAGGATTTATTGCGCAGGCCTTTAAAGAATCAGGACAAACCTATCGTATCCTTGAAGAATATACACTTCCTGAGGATTTCCGTACGACGAAGAATTATCCAGAAGGAAATTATTTAAAGGTTGTCTTCATACAAGCATAAGAAAAAAGCCATTTTCCGATAAAGGAAATGGCTTTTTTTATAAGGCAAACGACATGAGGAGAGGTGCTGCACATAATGTAATGATGGCTGAAAGAATCATCGACACACTTGAGATCGTCCCTGAGACGGAGCTCATTTCAAATGCCTTCGATGTTCCTGCCCCGTGTGCCCCAGTACCAAGCAGGACGCCCATGGCAATGTCATTATCAATACGGAAATAACGAATGATCATTGGACCGATGATTGACCCAAACAGTGCGGTTAAAATGACGAATACTGCCGTAACGGACGGCATCCCGCCAATCATTTCTGACACACTCATCGCCACTGGTGTTGTGACCGACCTTGGAACAAGACTTTCAATAAGGCCTGTATCCAAATGAAACAACTTCGCGATAAATGCCGTAGATAGAATCGCAATGACAGAACCGCAAGCCACATTCAAAATAATTTCCACTGCATGCTTCTTCAGAATGTGAAAATACTTATATAAAGGAATGGCAAAAGCAACAGTCGCAGGCTGAAGCATATTCGTGAGCCATTTCCCGCCTTGATTGTATGCATCGTAAGGAATGTTGACGATTAACAGAAAGACGACAAGGACAAGCGGTGTCACAAGTAATGGTGAGACATAGACCTTCGGATGCCGTTTATACACCGCTTTTGATCCGAGATATAAAAGAACCGTTAAGATCAGAAATAGTGCGCCAACTAACATAGCTTTTTCCGCCCCTTTCTTTTCGCAATCATTTGCGTCATGATACCAGTCGAGAGCATGACGACAAAGGTACTCAGTAAGACGACAAGGACAATACTTGTACCAGATTGAGAAATCAATGTTCCATAATCAATGACACCAACGGCTGATGGGATAAAGAATAGCAGCAGTTCTCCGAGCAGCCATACGGCACCAAGTTCAATCCATTTTAATTGAATGATTTTAAAATGAAGTAATAAGAAAATGACCAGAATGCCTAAAATCGTACCCGGTATTCTTAAATGCAAAAAGGCCGCGAGCACATTCATCAATTTCGCAAAAACAAACAAAGCCATAATCTGAAGGACAGCAATCAGCGGCGTTTTGAGCAATTTCACTTTCTGTTCACTCCTTTTTCTATATAAATTGTTCACTGTTTCACAAAAACATGACAACGTTCCAATTGATTAGCTTACTTTAAAGTGTACAGCACGTTCAGTTATAGGTAAAATACATATATCGAATAATTAGTATTCCTTTTGTCTATAGGAAGGGTGAGTCATGTGGACATTAGACATTTAACATATTTCTTAGAAGTGGCGAGGTTAAAAAGCTTCACAAAAGCATCACAATCTCTTTATGTGTCGCAGCCTACCATTTCCAAGATGGTCAAAAATCTCGAGGATGAGCTGGGGGTGCAGTTGTTTTATCGGAATGGCCGGCAGGTTGAAATGACAGATGCTGGACAAACGATGTATACCCAGGCGAGTGAAATCACACAATCATTTCAAAATTTAACGAGCGAGCTAAATGATCTAATGAATGTCAAAAAAGGGCATATTCGCATCGGGCTGCCGCCGATGATTGGATCGAGTTTTTTCCCGAATGTCATGGGGGAATTTCGTCAGCAGTATCCTGATGTCACATTTCAATTAGTGGAGCACGGCTCTATTAAAGTAGAGGAAGGGGTCGAAGATGGTTCGTTAGATATTGGTGTCATTGTTCTGCCTGCAAATGATAAAATCTTTCATACGTACACCATTATTAAAGAGGACATGAAGCTCGTGACGCATCCATCACATCCGATGGCAGGTCGAGATAAGGTTGATTTAGCTGATTTAAAGGAAGAGTCCTTTATTTTCTTTCGAGAAGACTTTGTTCTGCATAGCCGGATATTGAATGAATGTATGAATGCGGGCTTCCGGCCCAATGTCATTTATGAAACGTCTCAATGGGATTTCATTAGTGAGATGGTAGCCGAGAACTTGGGAATTGGCCTTCTGCCTGAGCGGATCTGCCGTGATCTTGATCCTGAAAAGGTGAAAGTCATTTCCTTAAATACGTCGATCCCATGGCATTTAGGAGTCATTTGGCGAAAGGATCGCTATTTGTCGTTTGCGGCAAGAGAATGGTTAAAGCATACGAAATCCTATGTATGGGGAGCAGAGTAAAAGGGAGGACGATACGGATGAAAACAAGCATCGCATCTCATTTATTGGAAAAGGTTCGAGCGGAAAATCCACTTGTTCATAATATCACCAATCAAGTCGTGACGAACTTTACAGCAAATGGTCTGCTTGCTTTAGGCGCTTCGCCGGTCATGGCAAATGCCAAAGAAGAAGTGGCTGAAATGGCGCAATTAGCCGATGCGCTTGTGCTGAACATTGGCACACTGACCAAGGAGACGGTGGAGGCCATGATTCTGGCTGGACAATCTGCCAATAAAAAGGGGATACCTGTTCTATTAGATCCTGTCGGCGTTGGTGCGACGGCGTTTCGAATGAAAGCGGCAAAACAGCTGTTAGAGCAAGTGAACATGACAGTTGTCAGAGGGAACGCTGCAGAAATTGCTCATTTACTTGAAGTGGATGGCTGGGAGTCAAAAGGCGTGGATGCGAAAGCAGCGAACGGAGATGTATCGGCACTAGTCAAACAAGCAGCGAGGACACTTCAGACAGTTGTGGTGATCACAGGGGAAGTCGATGTAGTTTCAAATGGAGAGGACGTGTTGTCTATTCATAATGGACATGAATGGCTCACCAAGGTGACGGGAACCGGCTGTTTACTGACGTCTGTCATCGGGGCATTTTGTGCAGTAGGTGAAAGGCCGCTTCACGCGTCGGCAGCTGCTCTATTATTTTATGGTGTCGCAGCTGAAAAGGCAGCTCAGTACACCCAGAATAAAGGGCCAGGTACGTTTCAAATGGAATTGCTCAATGCACTCTCACACACAACTGGCGATGATGTGTTGTCGATAGGGAAAATAGGGGGAATGTCACATGACAAAGGCTGATCAACAGCAAATCAAACAGCAATTATCGGTTTATTTTATTATGGGAACAGCGAATACAAGCCGGCAACCGCTTGATGTTTTGAAAGAGGCGATTCAAGGCGGGATCACCATGTTTCAATTTCGAGAAAAGGGCGAGGGGGCCTTGCAAGGAGAAGAGAAAAAACAATTGGCTCGCCAACTTCAAGTACTTTGCCAAGAAGCGAATGTTCCTTTTATTGTAAATGATGATGTGCAGCTAGCGATAGATCTTGATGCAGATGGCGTACATGTTGGCCAGGAAGATACAAATGCAGAAGACGTTAGACAAAAAATCGGGAATAAAATATTAGGCGTGTCTACGCATAACCTAGATGAAGTGAAACAAGCCATGAAGGACGGCGCAGATTATGTCGGCATGGGTCCAGTTTATCCAACAGAAACGAAAAAGGATACACGCAGTGTCCAGGGAGTATCATTGATCACTGAAGTGCGTCATCATGGTCTTCATATTCCGATTGTTGGCATTGGGGGTATCACATATGGCAATGCAGCACCAGTCATACAAGCAGGGGCAGATGGTATTAGCATCATCAGCGCCATTAGCCAGAGCGCTGATCCTAAAAAAGCAGCAGAAGAATTGAAAGCACTTGTTGCATCAGAAAAAGTATCACTTTAATCTGGAGGAGACATGGATTGACTCAATTCATGTCTTTTCTGATTTCGGGGAAAATAGACAGGTGAGAAACAATTGTGTACAATCAAATTGTTCGATTATTGTCGAAATGACAGGTAAATAAAGGAGAATGAACAATGGAAGTGCTCGATACGTATTTTCGCCGCTACGATGAAGCTGGAAAAGGGCAGGAGCAAATGGATGAATTGCTCGCATTGTTTTCTGACGATGTCATGATTGTCTTAAATGGTGCAGAGAAGCCTGGGATCCAAGCGTTTACACAGTTTTTAAACACATTTTTCCACGTGCATGAAGACATCAAGCATATGTGGGATGGATGGAAAAAAAGAGAAGACGGAAAGTATGAAACCAACTGGGCCGTTTGTGGAAAACTTTCGGATGGCCGTGTTTATACAGCAGAAGGAATTGATATTGCAGAACTGGACGACAAAGGAAAAATCGTTTATTTAGAAAACGTTCCGAAAAATCCAGAGTTATTTCAGCGCTATTAAATAAAAAGCCGGCTCATCAGCTGGCTTTTTTATTTGTCTAAAGAATATGCCTCAATGGCTTCTTTCGCCGATGTTTCTTTATCAAAAATAAGGTGGCGGCTGTACACCTCACTTAAATGCAGTGGTTCTTGATCTAAGTCATCTACAAGCTCAAAGACATCTAATATGGCTGCTAATTTTATGGTCGTTTGTCCGCCTTCAGCATTATCAAAGGTTTCTTCTGGAAAGCTTTTTTGGATGATATCCTTTACTTTACAATGGTTTTTTGCTCGCACCAAAATGATTCGTTCTTCAAATATTTTATCGGGCATACTGCTTGGTGATGAGATGGATTCGAATAATAACTTGGCAGCATATATTTGACGCATAAGTAATGTCACTTCTTTCTTGCAGTTTTTTTTGTTCAAATGAGAGTTTCTCAACATGTGAAATGATTTCCAGTATGTGTATAAAATGATAACATATGAATGATGTTGTGTAGGAGGATGTTTGAACACACATAAAAAGGAGGTGATAGGGATGAAAAGTGTGATTGATAATAGAGGGGAAGAGCATGAAATTTTGTTGATCCTCGTCACATGCTGCTCTTTGATCACACGTAGAAGGTTTGCCAGATTAGAGAAGTATAAAAATAAGTTAAAAGGTCAATTTATACCTTACTGAAACTTGTTTTTGAGAAGAACACAAAAAGCCGGCTCATCAGCCGGCTCTTCCTTATGAATCAGTATCCATATGCATCCCTGTATGTGCCTTTACTTGTATTTCCGTAAAGGTGTCTTCATCTGCTTTTTCAGAGGAGAAGATCGTGCCTAAGTAAGCGGCAAGGAATCCAAGCGGGATCGAGATAATTCCAGGGTTCGACAGCGGGATGAGTGGGTCTCCTGTAAAGATGGCTGCTCCCGATGGGTCCCAGACGCTTGGGCTGAGCGAGACGATAATCAGTGCGCTCAGCAGTCCTACTAAGCTCCCTGCAATGGCACCCGTAGAATTAAATCGTTTCCAAAAAACAGTGAAGATAATCAATGGTAAATTTGCACTTGCTGCCACTGCGAAGGCAAGTGACACAAGGAAAGCAACGTTTAACGATTGGGCAAATAATGCGAGAATGATAGAAAGAATGGCCACGCCGATGGAAGCAAAGCGTGCCGCTTTTACCTGTTCACGTTCACTCGCTTTCCCTTTGCGGATGATCTGACTATAAAAGTCATGCGCAAAGGCAGACGCGGCGGATAGGACGAGACCAGTTACGACCGCCAAAATGGTCGCAAAGGCTATAGCGGAAACAAAGGCAAATAGCAAATCTCCTCCAAGGGCTTGGGCGAGCAGTGGAGCGGCCATATTTCCGGCTGCATCTGCTGCTGTGATCGCTTCTGTTCCAACAAAGGCAGCAGCACCGAAGCCAAGGAAAACTGTCATTAGATAAAAAATACCGATGATCCACGTAGCGGATAGAACAGATTTACGCGCAGAAATGGCATCCTTCACCGTATAAAACCGGATCAAAATGTGCGGCAAACCTGCTGTCCCAAGCACTAGAGCAAGGTTCAAAGACAGGGTCTCTAAAGGCACATCATATTTATTTCCCGGGTGAAGAAATGCCCCACCGAGCGGGGTCGCTGTTTTCATCTCCTCAAACATCTTCAGCAGGCTAAAATCAAACTTTGCAAATACAAGCAGTGAAATAATCAGTGTCCCAAGCATGAGAAGCACAGCCTTTGTGATCTGTACCCAACTGGTTGCAATCATGCCACCAAACACGACATAAATGGTCATCAAGACACCTACGATCAGCACCGCAATCCAGTAATCAATGCCAAGAAGCAGCTTGATTAATGCACCTGCCCCAACAAGCTGTGCAATCATATAAAAAGTAGAGACTGTGATTGTGTTAAACGCAGCAACTCCTCGAATGGCAGGACGCTTAAATCGTGCAGCAATCATATCGGCCATCGTATATTTTCCTAGATTTCGAAGCGGTTCGGCCACAACGTAAAGAACGACAAGATACGCCACTAGAAAGCCAATGCTATAGAAAAAGCCGTCAAATCCATTTAAAGCGATCATTCCAGCGATCCCTAAAAATGAAGCGGCAGACATATAGTCCCCGGCGATGGCAAGTCCGTTTTGAAATCCAGTCAGACCTCCACCTGCTGTGTAAAAATCGCTCGCATTGCTCGTTTTTTTCGCAGCAAAATATGTGATGACCAATGTGAGCCCTACGATCGCTATGAATAAAATAAAAGCGGTCATGCTCATTCGTCATCACCTCTCGATTCAATTTTTAAAGCGCTTACATATTTGTCGAACTGAGCTGCTTTCCTCGCATAAAGTCCACATAATACCCAGGTCATCACAAATTGTGTGAGGGCGAATAACCACGCCCATGAAATCGCACCAATTGCCGGCGTGTTCAAAAAGGTGAAGTAGGATGTAGCAACCGGAAGTGAAAAGTAAAAGAGAAAAAAGAAAATCGTCATCGGTACGATAAATCTGCGTTTTTCCTCGAGAAGTTTTCGAAAATCCTCTGAAGCGGCAACCTTCTTATAATGAACTTTTTTGTCTGCCATTGTTTCCTCCTTTGTACGAATTAGGGACAAGGTACTCCAATGCATATGAGACGATCTGGCTGTTTATGACAGTATATCATAAAAAAAGCACCCGAAAAGGGTGCTTTCTATCGATAATTTGCAAGAAATGTTTGTCTCGCTTTTTCATATGCTTCCGCATCAAAATGATCTCCGCATTTGTGGATGCACCAAGGCTCTTCTTGTTTCGCAATGCCAACCTCATAGCCCTGTTGCATGAATTCAAAGGATTGCGAAACATCATAAAAATGAAAGCCATCAAAGAGGTCCTCACGCCACTTCACATCATATTGCGTCGCCATGAAAAGACCATCAATCGCCGAAGCGTTCATATAATCTTGCGTTTCTGCCTGTTGACGACCACTTTCAAACGAAAGCAGCTGATAGGTGTCGTGACGATATTCAATGACTTTCCCCCTGCAATCAGAACTTTCCCACCAGATCCCATTGTCAGGCACGCTTTCTGCACCTATGACCCCAATCATCCCAAGTGATGGATGCTGTAAAAAAAGCGGGATCAACTCAAGCAGCATATGCTGTTTGACAATCAAGGTATCTTGATGAAGATAAATTTTAAACTGAGCTGGATGAGTGATGGCTTCATTATAAGCAGAGGTCATACTGGATGCATGTCTAATCGGCAAAACCTCCACATGATATCCATGGGGAGCAGGAAGTGAAGCGAGCTGCCGAAAGCAAGCCTGAAACATAGACTCATCATTTACACATAAAACAAACAGGATGGTGGGGTTACTCATGAAGCTGAACCGCCTCAACCACATACTGATAGGCGGTAGCGGCCTCATGAAAATCTGAACGAATGCCATGCTTCATGAGTAATTCATGTAAATCATTCATCACGCTCGCGTAGGAAGGATGCTGTACGCGAATGGTTTCGAGTTCGCGAATACGAAAGCCTGCTGAATGAAACAGTGCATGAATTTCATGAAGAGTGAAGAAACGTAAATGAGTTTGATCCATTAATCCTGCATCTGTATAAGTGAATCTGCCGGCTAATAATTCTAAAACGGTTGATATGTGACCGATATTTGGAATGGATGACAGGATGGCTCCTTCTTTTTTAAGGAAAGGTTTGACCTTCTTTAAAACGGCCCACGGGTCCAATAAATGTTCAAGGACATCTCCGAATATAATGCAGTCAAATTGTTCCTGTTCGTAAGGGAGCGTCATCTGTTCAATATTTCCGCATAGCACATGATCTAGCTCTTGCTCAGCCTCTTTTGCTGCATTCTCAAACGATTCAATTCCATAAATGGTCCGGCCCTTTTGTTTCAGGACTTTTCCAAGCTTGCCTGTGCCGCATCCGATATCCAATAAAGACGTCCATTCCTCACGAATACGGCTGACAATGACCGGGTTCACGCCATGATAATACTGATCCTTTTTTTGGTGATAATAGGAAAGGGAATCTGAACTCACGCTCTACCCACCTTTCTGCTTTCTCATTGTTTTCATGCTTAATATATGGGTGGGGAGCTTGGTTTTATAACGAGAGAAGAACAATTTTTATGAATGGTGGCTAAAAAGGGATCATATAAAGAACGGGAAACGGACTGTCCTCCTAATATAGAAAGACAGAACCCCATGAGTGGAAGGGATTGGTATGAAGGGGTGTTCTACTGTAGCGTATCGTCATGAAAGGATTTTTAAAAGGTCAATTGACAAGTCAGAACTTTTAGCCAAAGCAGTCTGAAAGACAAAGGATAACGGCGTTGATTTACGGTTTGTTTATCATCTTCTGATCACCGTTGGATGTTAAAAAAGCTTGTATTTCTTCGATGGCTAGTCCAATTTTTTTCGCTTCCTGAATCAAATAAACCCACTCTTCGTCAACTCTTCTTTTCACTTGCGTATCCATAATATCCTCCAGTTCAATAAGACATATTCATCTGCAACCAATGACTTGAACAAACCGTCTAGTAACTGTACGTGTGGATGAAAACAGCGCAAAATAGATTTTGTCGAAAAATGATGACATTTAACCTATTTTGTAAAATCTATCACCTACCACGTTCCTAAAAAAATGACTAAAAAACCCATAAATATTGATTTCTTACTTCTAATAATAAACAATTGTAAAGTCAGTTAAAAGATTATAAATTAAAATAATGAAAAAGACCTAAAACATTTGGCTTATATAAACCAATTAGGTGACATATGCCATCGAGTAGAACAAATTTCATCTGTGCAGGACGTACATATTGTTCGTTTGGGAAGTTCTTCTCAAGATGGTATTCTAAAAGAAACAGAAACCACCAAGAAGGAATGAAGAAAGACATGTATAGCCTTTTTCAAAAGTATCAAGAAGTTGTCATGTATCTTGTGATGGGTGTGTGTACAACCATCGTCAACATAGTCAGCTTCTACTTATTCGTTGAGATGTTTTCCATGGATTATAAAACAGCTACAGTTGTTTCATGGGTATTTGCTGTTCTCTTTGCTTATATCACCAATAAGAAGTATGTCTTCAAGCAAAAGGCCCGTGATACGAAAAGCCTTATGCGTGAGCTTTCTTCATTTTTTAGTGTTCGTCTCATGTCTCTAGGTGTAGATCTAGGGCTGATGATTTTATTTGTGACCCAAATGGCGCTCAATGAAACTGTCGCAAAAATTCTTGTCAACTTTGTGATTGTGGTCGTGAATTATGTCGCCAGTAAATGGTTCGTCTTCAAGAAAACAAAAGAAGATGCGATTTAACACATGAAAAAAGATAGGTGATATGAAATGAGCAGCAGGCCAGACGAATTATATGATGTCATATATCAGCAAACAGAAAAGCAGCATGAACAAGTGCTGAGGCTAGTCAAAGAAATGACCGCACATCCAGAAGCGTTTTCGGAACAAGAAAAGGAAAAGATCAACCGAATGGACATTGCGCTTCAAACAGCAACGGACATTTTGGAAAACTTAATGACACCTGACACGCAAATGACCATTGTTTTAAGACAAGGGAGAATTCATGTTGACCTGACGAAAGCGTAAAAGAAGCAGCCAATTGTGAAAACGGCTGCTTTTTATTATGCATCGCTTGTTTCCCGCAGTTGCTTTGGAGACATGCCGATTTTCTTTCGAAAGACTTTATTCAAGTAATTCGCATTTCTGTAGCCGCACTGTATGGCGATTTCTTCAATCGAGTATTTTGTTGTTTTCAATAACGTTTCCGCCTTTTCTAACCGAATATTGGTTAGATAGTGAATAGGTGTGAAGCCAGTGGCCTTTTTGAATTCCCTCGTAAAATGACTTTTGGATAAACGTGCCGCAGCTGCCATATCGTCCGGGCCAATTTCCTCGTGAAAATGATGGCTGGCAAACAATGCCGCTTGAACGATAGGCTCGGGCCATTTCTCCATTTGTCCCTCAAGCTTTGGCAAATATGAATACAGTTCCATGACAAATTGATAAGCAAGGCTAGACCCCTCAAATGGATTGGTAATCCGTCTTTCACTGGCTTCATCATAAATGGTCTTGAGCAGGCGGATCGGTCTGGAATTCGGATGAAAACGCATGACCTGCTTTCCTTGGTCAATAAATTGGTCAAAGCAAAGATCGCAGGCTTCCCCGTAAAGCGTTAAATAAAGAAATTCCCAATGCTCACTGTCTTCTGGAAAATAATATTGGTAGGCACTTGGGCTTTTCACGAGAAAGGCCTGACCCGGCAATACTTTGAAACGTTTCTCTCCGATTTCAATCATGCCATGTCCAGACAGTGTGAGCTGAAAGATGCACTTGCCCTGATCCTTCCGCTCCACGCCATTCCAGCTATATAACGAAGAAGATTGAACTTCCCAGCCAACAGACCAGATTTGTGCTGGCAATGTCACATCAGAATGGTGAAAACGAAATGCAAATGCTTCTTTCTTCAAATTGGAAACCCTCCTTCACAGCAAAAAACAACCTTTTTCTATTTAGAATCATGTTACACCTCATATCACATCGTACCATTCACAGCAAAAAAAGGGTATTTTTTAACGATTTTTTTACCATTGAACTGATGCTGCTGGGACAACTAAAATAAAAAGTATCAGAAGAGAAAAGGGGAATGGATATGATCGATACGTTACGCGCGGCATTTCACCAGCAATTTGGAGATAGAGAAGAACTTCGCTACTTTTTTGCCCCAGGAAGAGTGAACTTGATTGGTGAACATACAGATTACAATGGAGGACATGTATTTCCATGCGCGCTTACTCTCGGGACGTATGCTGCTTGTGCGAAGCGGTCAGATGGCCGCGTGAGAATGTATTCCTTGAACTTTGATCGCGATGGTGTGAAAGAATTCAATCTTTTTGAAATCGCTTACGTAGAATCGGACGGCTGGGCAAATTATCCGAAGGGTGTGTTCAAACAGTTTATCGAAGCAGGAATGAAGATAGAAGAAGGCTTTGACATTGTGTACAGTGGCAATATTCCAAATGGTGCAGGCCTGTCTTCCTCTGCCTCCATTGAGCTTGTTACCGCTGTTCTCATCAATGAATGGCATTCATTCAGCGTTTCAAATGTCCAACTTGCCCTCCTTTCACAGCGTGCAGAGAATGAATTTATTGGTGTCAATTGCGGGATCATGGATCAGTTTTCGATTGCCCTTGGAAAAGAAGATCACGCCATTTTGCTCAATTGTGACACCCTTGCCTTTGAATATAGTCCGTTTCGGCAAGAGGGACTTGCGCTTGTCATCGCCAATACAAACAAAAAACGGACACTGGCTGATTCCAAATACAATGAGCGCCGGGCAGAGTGTCAATCCGTTTTAAATGATCTTCAGAAAGAAATCGACATTGCCCACTTATGTGAGCTCACTGCGGATGAATTTGCGAGGGTTGCCCACTTGATTGAAGATGACGTCTGCCGCAAACGAGCAAGACATGTCGTGACGGAAAACGAGCGGACGATGAAAGCAGTAAATTTTCTGAAAGATGATAAAATGGAAGAACTAGGTGGGCTCATGAAGGCTTCTCATCTTTCTTTAAAGAATGATTATGAAGTAACAGGACTTGAACTAGATGCACTGGCTGAAGCAGCTTGGCGGCACCCGGGGACGATTGGCTCCCGTATGACAGGTGCAGGCTTTGGCGGATGTACGATCAGCATCGTGAAAGAAGAGCTGCTAGATTCATTTATAGAAGAAACTGGTGCGATATATCAAGAGAAAACAGGGATTCAAGCCTCTTTTTACACAGCTGGAATTGGAGGCGGCGCAAGAGAACTCACAAAGGGGGAAGTGTGATGACAATTTTAGTTTGTGGAGGAGCAGGGTACATAGGCAGTCATGCGGTGGCGGCTCTTTTAGCGAAAGGCGAACGAGTAGTGGTAGTGGATAATTTGCAGACAGGCCACAAAGAAGCTGTTTTGGAAGGAGCTGTCTTAGAGGAGGGTGATTTACGAGATCACGCCTTTTTAAGACAGGTGTTCAAAAGGCATCAAATAGAAGCGGTCATGCACTTTGCGGCAGATTCACTTGTTGGGGAGAGTGTAACAGACCCGCTTAAGTACTATAACAACAACGTCGGCGGAGCAACTGCTTTACTACAAGTCATGAATGAATTTGATGTGAAACACATCGTCTTTTCTTCCACTGCTGCTGCATACGGTGAACCGAAGCGGGTGCCGATCGATGAAACGGATGAAACGAACCCAACGAATCCTTATGGAGAAACGAAACTAGCCATTGAAAAAATGCTGAAGTGGTCTGAGCAAGCGTATGGAATAGAATACGTAGTACTTCGCTACTTTAATGTAGCTGGTGCCCATACAGAAGGACTTGTCGGAGAGGATCATCAGCCTGAGACGCATCTCATTCCAATTATTCTGCAAGTTGCTTTAGGAAAACGGGATCAAATCATGATTTACGGTGATGATTATGAGACAGAGGATGGCACGTGTATTAGAGATTACATTCATGTGATGGATTTAGTAGAGGCACACATCTTAGCTGTTGACCGGCTGCGTGCTGGAAAAGGCAGTGCGACCTACAATTTAGGGAATGGAACAGGGTTCTCTGTGAAGCAGGTCGTAGAAGCCGTCAGAAAAGTCACCGGGCATGCCATCCCTGCACAAGTGGCAAAAAGGCGCGCGGGAGATCCAGCAAAGCTGATTGCTTCTTCTGAAAAAGCACTGCAAGAATTGGGATGGACACCTCAATATGCTGACCTTCACACGATCATTCAGAGTGCGTGGGATTGGTTTCAGAAGCATCCAGATGGCTACCAAAGTGAATAAAACGTAAAGGCAGGCAAGAGAGGGGACAGAGGGAATGGCGATTGATATTTTTGAAAAGCTGGAACAGCTGATTCAATACGGGATGAATAAAGAGCTGATAACATCACTAGATATCGAATATACGAGAAATCGACTGCTTGAGGTGCTCAGACTCGATGAAGCGGAAGCAAGAACAGTCTCAGGAGAAGAAGACCTTGAAGACATCTTAATGCCGATGCTCGATTGGGCAGTAGAAACAGAACTTATTCCTGAGGGGACGGATACGTATCGTGATTTACTAGATGCGAAAATCATGGGCTGCTTGGTGGCACCTCCAAGTGTCATCTATGCGAAGTTTGAGGAAAAACGTCAGCAGGGAGGACCGAAGGCAGCTACGAGCTGGTTCTATGAGATGCAGCAGCATGCACACTACATTCATACAGGCAGGATCGCCAAAAATGTACAGTGGTTTACACGAACAGAAGATGGTGTGCTAGAGATCACCATTAATCTATCGAAGCCGGAAAAGGACCCCAAAGCCATCGCTGAAGCCAAGAAGCTCAGCCAAAAGCAATATCCTCTTTGTCTCCTTTGTAAAGAAAACGTTGGGTTCGAGGGACGGATTAACCATCCAGCGAGACAGAATCATCGGATTATTCCTGTGTCACTCTCAGGTGAATCGTGGTTTCTGCAATTTTCACCTTATGTGTATTACAACGAGCACTGTATAGTGTTCAAAGGCAAACATGAGCCAATGAGCATCACCAAAAAGACCTTTGAACGACTGCTTTCCTTCATATCTATATACCCGCACTATTTCATCGGGTCGAACGCCGACCTTCCGATTGTCGGAGGCAGTATATTAAGTCATGACCATTTTCAGGGCGGTGCACATGAATTTCCGATGGCAAAAGCAGAGATGGAAGAGGTCTTTTCTCTCAATGCCTTTCCAGGTGTGCGAGCTGGTATTGTGAAATGGCCGATGTCTGTGATCCGCCTTCGAAGCAGTGAGCGGCAGTCGCTCGCAGACGCAGCAGACTTTATCTTACATGAGTGGAAACTGTATTCAGATGAAGAGGTGGGGGTCATCGCTCATACAGGAGAGACACCTCACAACACCATTACACCTATTGCGAGGCGCCACGGGGATGACTATGAATTAGATTTAGTGCTTCGTAATAACCGTACAAACAAGCAGCACCCGGACGGCATTTTCCATCCGCACGAAGAAGTCCACCATATTAAAAAAGAGAATATCGGATTAATTGAAGTCATGGGCCTTGCTGTGCTTCCTGGTAGATTAGCAGAGGAAATAAGCCAATTAAAAGAGGCTTTGCTATCCGAAAATCCACTTGAAGAAATCAAAGCCCGTCCTGCTATCATGAAGCACGAGGCTTGGGCGAAGCGGCTGCTTGAAGAGAATTTCTTTACAGAGAACAATACCGAAACCATTTTACAAAAAGAAATTGGCTTTATTTTTTCTCGAATTCTCTCGCAGGCAGGTGTGTTTAAAAGAACTGAGCAAGGGAAAATAGCTTTTAACCGTTTCATTCAAACACTTCAAACAGGCAGGTGATTAGATGATTGAACAAGTAAGAGAACTAATGGAAGTAAAGCAGCTTGAGGGTGTTTTGATTCAAAAGCGAAATAACTTCTCCTGGCTGACAGGCGGAAGAAGGAATCATATTGTGTTAAATACGCCAGAGGGCGTGTGCCAGCTGCTCGTCTTAAAAGACGACCTCGTTCTCATTGTGAATCAAATGGAAGAAAAGCGGATTATTGAAGAGGAAATGGCGTACGTCGATCATCCGTTTCAAGTGGTCACAATGGATTGGTATGAGGATGAGACCCCATACATTCAAGAACTCACAAAAGGTAAACGAATTGGGACGGACATTCAAATGGATGGATTCGAATGGATCGAACCGGATTTGTCGAATATTCGCTCGATCCTAACTGCCTCACAGCTCAGACAATATGAAACGCTCTGTCATGAAACAGCGGTCATTGTAGAAAGTGTCTGTCAAGAAATCGTTCCAGGGCAGACCGAGCACGAGATTGCTTCGCTTGTTGCTCAAAGAGCCATTGCGCAAGGGATGACGATAGAAGTCCTGCTTGTGGCCACGGATGACCGGATCCATCAATACCGTCACCCGATTCCAACAGATAAAGCTCTTCAAAAGCACGCGCTTGTTGTTCTCTGCGCGGAGCGGCACGGGCTCGTTGCAAATGTTACAAGGTCTGTTTACTTTGGTCAGCTTCCGAAGGAGCTTGAAGAGAACAAAGAGCGGCTAGCAAGAATTGACACGGTCATGAATGCCGCCACACGTCCTGGGGAAACATTAGGAGATGTTCTGAAAGCAGGTATTGCTCAGTACGAAAAAGAGGGCTTCCCTGATAGCTGGAAAAAGCTTCATCAAGGGGGAAAGACGGGATTTGTATCTAGGGAAATCATTGCTGTTCCCTCATCGAAGGAAGAAATTCAGCTTCATCAAGTGTTTACATGGAACCCTTCATTGCCTGGACTGAAATCAGAGGATACGATTGTTGTAGAAAAAGAGGGCAACCGCTTTTTAACGTATACAGGCAAGTGGACGTACATGGACATTGAACATGAAGGGAAGATCTATAGACGACCTGACATCTTAGTGAGAGATGAATAAATGCAGAGTGCCGGCGCTGAGCCGGTTTTTTGTTGGAAGTCTTTAGCGAGATTCCACTAATTCAGCATCATTACCAATTCTTACAGCGTATACACAGAGGATCGATACTTTCTTTTCTTGTGAACTTGCGTTAAAATGAGTAAGGTTTTTGTTAAATGTGGGGATACCTATTTTGAAATTGTTTACCTAGATAAAATTTCATTAAGTTAAATTGAAATTTGACCAAACTTTTTTATTGTGGTAAACCTAAATTTGACAAAGTTCTTGATTGTTTGTCCTTTGCCTTCAACTCTCAACTTTTCAAAATCCTAGAAATTTATTGTGTGTGCAATAATATAAATTTATGTCGAATTTATGACATTTTAATAGAAATCTGTTGAAAAATAAATGAACTTTTGAAAAAAGGGAAGCTAACTCTAACAGATTTTGATAGCATTACAAAGGGAAGAAAAGTTTTCGAAGGCAGATGGCTTTTCACAATTATTCAGCAATATATACATTATCTAAGGAAGGATGGTGATCTTCTTGTTCAGAGCCATTAAACCTATGCTTTTATTAGCGATGCTCGTGAGTGTTTTTTTATTAGGAGGTTGCAGCAATATCGCTGTTTTAGATCCTAAAGGACCTGTCGCAGCACAACAAAAAGACTTAATCCTTTTATCCATCGGATTCATGCTCTTTATCGTTGGTGCGGTATTTGTACTGTTTACCATCATTTTGGTAAAATACCGTGAGCGTAAGGACGTTGGAAACGCCTCTTATAATCCAGAACTACACGGGAATACGCTTCTAGAAGTTATCTGGACAGTGATCCCAATATTAATCGTTGCTGCCCTTTCAGTTCCAACTGTAAAAACAATTTACTCTTTGGAAGAGGCACCTCAAGCAACAAGCCATAAAGATCCTCTTGTCGTTTATGCTACAGCTGTTGATTGGAAATGGATCTTTAGCTATCCAGAGGAAAATATTGAGACAGTGAACTACTTAAACATTCCAAAAGATCAGCCGGTTTTATTCAAAATCACTTCTGCTGATACAATGGCATCACTATGGATTCCTCAGCTAGGCGGGGAGAAGTATGCGATGGCTGGAATGGAGATGGAACAATATCTTCAAGCTGATCAAGTTGGCACATATGAAGGAAGAAACGCCAACTTCACAGGCGAGGGCTTTGCTCAGCAAAAATTCAAAGTCAATGCGATGAAGCAGTCTGACTATGATAAATGGGTAAGCAAAACGAAAAAAGAAGCACCAAAGTTAACGAAGAAAACGTATGACTACTTGATGCTTCCTGATGCTGCAGATGTGCAGACATTCTCATCAACACATTTATCCTTTGCGAAGCATGGAGAGGATTCTGAATACGCACTCCAAGCACGCAAACGTTTAGGTTACCAATCAGTTTCTCCGCATTCCAAAACAGATCCTTTCGAGAATGTGAAGAACTATAAAAGAAAACTAGATAATGAATAAACTGACTAAGGAAAGGAGGAGGCCGTTATGCATTTGAAATGGGATGAGTTTTTTGTAACTGGAGACCCATTAATTCTTGGTGCGCAAATTTCTATCGCTCTTACTTCCATTGCTATCGTGTTTGTTTTAACCTACTTTAAAAAGTGGAAATGGCTTTGGAAAGAATGGCTAACATCAGTTGATCATAAAAAGCTTGGGATCATGTATATCCTTGCTGCTGTGATTATGTTCTTCCGCGGTGGGGTAGACGGACTGATGATGCGCGCACAGCTGGCGCTTCCTAATAATACGTTTTTAGATTCCAACCACTATAATGAAATTTTCACAACGCATGGTACGATCATGATTCTATTCATGGCGATGCCATTTTTAATTGGTTTAATCAACGTCGTTGTACCTCTTCAAATTGGTGCACGTGACGTTGCATTCCCTTATTTGAACAACCTGAGCTTCTGGACATTTATGGTCGGAGCGATGCTGTTCAACATTTCCTTCGTCATTGGAGGATCACCAAGTGCAGGCTGGACGAGTTACATGCCGCTCGCCGGAAATGATTTCTCACCAGGACCTGGACAGAACTATTACTTGCTCGGGCTCCAAATTGCAGGTATTGGTACACTTATGACTGGTATTAACTTCATGGTGACCATTTTAAAAATGCGTACAAAAGGTATGACGCTTATGCGTATGCCAATGTTTACATGGACAACATTGATCACGTCTGTCATCATCGTATTCGCATTCCCTGTACTAACAGTTGCTTTAGCACTTATGACATTTGATCGTTTATTCGGTTCTGCATTCTTTACACTCGAAGCAGGCGGTATGCCAATGCTTTGGGCGAACCTTTTCTGGATTTGGGGACATCCTGAGGTATATATCGTGATCCTGCCGGCTTTCGGTATTTTCTCAGAAATCTTTGCGACGTTCTCAAGAAAACAGTTGTTTGGTTACAAAGCGATGGTTGTATCGATTGTGGCAATCTCTGTGCTTAGTTTCCTTGTGTGGGTTCACCACTTCTTTACAATGGGGAACAGTGCAGCGGTTAACTCATTCTTCTCGATTACAACAATGGCAATTTCTGTACCAACAGGTGTGAAAATCTTTAACTGGCTCTTTACGATGTATCGAGGCCGTATCAGCTTTACTTCACCAATGCTTTGGGCACTTGGTTTCATCCCGAACTTCGTTATCGGTGGTGTCACTGGGGTTATGCTTGCGATGGCAGCTGCGGATTACCAGTACCATAACACGTACTTCCTTGTATCCCACTTCCACTATGTATTAATCGCAGGTACTGTGTTTGCTTGTTTTGCTGGTCTTGTTTTCTGGTATCCAAAAATGTTTGGTTACAAGTTAAACGAAAGAATCGGCAAATGGTTCTTCTGGGTATTCATGATCGGATTTAACATCTGTTTCTTCCCGCAGTACTTCTTAGGACTGCAAGGAATGCCAAGACGTATTTATACGTATGGACCAGAAGATGGCTGGACTGCACTAAACTTTATCTCAACAATTGGTGCATTTATGATGGGTGTCGGATTCATCATCCTTTGCTACAACATTTACTACAGCTGGAGACACGCGAAACGTGAAGTGTCTGGAGACAGCTGGGGAGAGGGACGTACTCTTGACTGGGCGACATCTTCTGCAATTCCGCCGCATTATAACTTTGCAGCACTTCCAGAAGTGACAACACCAGATGCATTCCATCACTGGAAGCAAAACAATGTAGACGTTCATCCTGAAAAAGAATTCAAGAAAATTCACATGCCGCACAATTCAGGCAGACCACTTATCATGTCTGCATTCTTCGGACTTGGTGCATTCGGTCTTGTATTTGAATGGTACTGGATTGGCGTTATTGGCTTAATCGGTGTATTCGCAACAATGATTTTACGCTCATTTGAATATGACGATGGCTACTATATTCCTGTTGAAGAAGTGATTGAAACAGAGAAAAAGAATAAGGAGGCGCAGAAGTAATGGGACATAATGATAGCAGCTATGCAAATGCACCGCTTGAATATCAGTCTGAAACGGGACGTTTAAACATCCTTGGTTTCTGGATATTCCTTGGCGCGGAAATCGTGTTATTCTCAACACTTTTTGCGACCTACTTTGTTCTTCATGGCAGAACAGCTGGCGGCGTTTTACCAGCTGAGCTGTTTGATATGAAGCTTGTATTGATCATGACATTCCTGCTATTGGTTAGTTCATTTACATGTGGGATTGCCGTTCATGAAATGCGCCGTGGAAGTACAAAAGGGGTTGTCATTTGGACGATTCTGACACTGCTTCTAGGTGCAGGCTTCGTTGGCTTTGAGATTTTCGAGTTCTTCCATTATGTACATGAGGGCGCGAGCATTCATACAAGTGCGTATTGGTCTGCATTCTTTGTACTCTTAGGAACTCACGGACTACACGTATCCATCGGTATCTTCTGGATTACCGGGGTCTTGTTCCAAATTAAAAAACGTGGATTAACTCCACAAACAGCATCGAAGATTTTTATCTCAAGTCTATACTGGCATTTCCTTGATGTAGTATGGATTTTCATCTTCACAGCTGTTTACTTGATCGGATTAGGGGGGCTTTTGTGATATGGCTGGAAAAACAAATTCCTCAGCAGAGCACGAACACTTCCCTTGGAAACACGTAGTTGGCTTCATCCTATCCATCGTGCTAACGATCTTAGCATTCTGGATTGCCATTGGAGCTGAAATTGGCAGTTCTGCAAAACTTTGGATTATCTTTGGTTTTGCCTTCATTCAAGCGTTCTTGCAGCTATTCATGTTTATGCACATGACAGAAAGCGAGAACGGAACTGTTCAAGTCGGAAATACATTGTTTGGTCTGTTTTGTGCGATTATCTTCGTTATCGGATCTGTTTGGATCTTTGCGGCTCACTACAGCCACGGAGAGAACAGCAAAGACGGTTATTCACCTTCTGCGCCAAAGCAATCTGAGCATTCAGAGAAATAATAAAAAACCACTCATCTCTCAAAGGTGAGTGGTTTTTATCATGATGTTGATAACGTCTCCAATAAGTGGTGCGTTATTTATCTGGTGCTACTGAATCTTTTGCGAATGAATGGAAGTCCATAAATGAGGAACGCTGCAATATGTGCCAAAATGACGTTAATGGCAAAGAATGCGATCATGAAGGTATGTCCTGCTGGAGATAAACTGCTTGTCATGTAAAGACCGAAGAAAATCCACATAATCATAATGGGTGGAATTGAAGCTAGCGCAATTTTTCTGTTTTCAAGCCATAAAAACAGGGGTGTAGCCGTTGCAATACATAGGTACGCAAAGAACATATCCATCGTATCCAACTCCTTTGTAAGTTGATGTTCAATTCAAATGAGAGGTCAGGATGCAATTGTGTCTGTTTTTAGGAGATATTGTGAACATTTTGTTACAAGTATTATACCACAATTGACTTTGAAGTAAACTCAATAATTGGAAAATGGGCCTTATTCCGTAGAAAGTGGCTTTTTCCTTTTCTCTTCATAAAACTTATGCTGACTTGATAATTGCTTGTCATATCGCCACATAGGTCATTGAATTTTCCCCTTAATATCTGTAAAATAATCTTTTTAAAGGACTCGTGATCGGTTGAATGGAAAGAGTATAGAGGAATTTTTTCCTATTATTAGGATGAAAAGTATTTCATTTTTTGAAAAATGATTGGAACCTTTCGGATGTATCTTCCGTCATATTTAAGGTGAGTTGCTTTTGTGAAAATTTCAATCTAATATAAATAAGGGCTTTTATGTTTTGTAATAAGGGTGGTTAGTTCATGAACAAGCAGAATACATCTCCGTACTATCAAGGGGATTTAATTTTTATATTTTTAGCCTTCTTTGCCATCAGTGTCATTGCGATTTATGCTGCGGGTCAATTTGGGCAGTATGGATCTAATGCATGGACCAGACAGATTATTTATTACATGGTCGGAGTTATATGTATCGTAGCCATAAATTACTTTGATTTGGAGCAATTAGAGAAGCTCAGTCTCTATATTTTTATAGGCGGCATCCTGTTGTTACTCTTTCTGAAAGTCGCTCCTGCACAAATCGGAGGTCATGATTTTGCTCCAATTAAAAATGGTGCAAAAAGCTGGTTTGTGATACCGGGGGTTGGAACACTTCAGCCCTCAGAGTTCATGAAAATTGGTTTGATTATGATGCTCGCATCTGTTATTGGCAAGTCAAGCCCTAGAGGAAAACGGACATTAGAAGATGATATCTTCCTTCTATTAAAAATTGCCGGGGTGGCAGCTGTTCCAGTTGGACTGATTTTCTTACAGGATGCAGGTACGGCAGCTGTCTGTATGTTTATTGTCGTTGTGATGGTGTTTTTATCAGGGGTCAATTGGAAGCTGATTTCTCTCATCGGTTCCGTTGTTGTGCTTTTAGTTGCCGCTGTGTTAGCCGTGATCATCCTTTTCCCTGATGTTGCGAAAACAATTGGTATTCAGCAGTATCAGATTAACCGGATTACCGCTTGGCTACCTGATAGTTCAACGTCAACCAACCAAGCGCAGACTCAGGATGCCTCGGGGTCTGATAAATATCAAGTAGACCAGGCTATCATGGCTATTGGTGCTGGACAGATTTTTGGGAATGGGGTTAAAAACTTAAAGGTCTATGTCCCAGAAGCACAAACAGATATGATTTTCTCCATTATAGGAGAAGCCTTTGGCTTTATCGGCTGTGCGTTTGTTGTGATCATGTTCTTCTTCTTGATCTACCGGCTTGTCGTGCTGATTGACCGTATCCATCCTTATAGCCGATTCGCGTCATTCTTCTGTGTGGGATATACAGCACTTATTGTGATCCATACGTTCCAGAACATTGGGATGAACATAGGTGTGATGCCTGTAACAGGAATTCCGCTCCTATTTATCAGCTTCGGAGGAAGCTCTGTTTTATCTGTTCTCATTGGATTCGGGATTGCTTATAATGCAAGTGTTCAATTAACGAAATACCAAAGTTATTTATTTAAATAAAACGGGTAAGGGCAGTCTAAGCATAGACTGTCTTTTTTCATTCGAGTTTTAATTTTTGAAAAGCCATATGTCTTTGCCTTATGATAGTAGAAGTGAAGGAGGTCTTCGAATTGAACAAAACGATAGAAACGATATTAAATCATCGGTCCATCCGTTCGTTTACAGACGAGCGTTTGTCCGAAGAAGAGGTGCTGACACTTATTAAAAGTGCACAGGCTGCTTCGACATCAAGCTATGTACAGGCGTATAGTATTATTGGGGTGACAGATCAGGAGAAGAAGGCCAAGCTTGCTGAACTGGCTGGGAATCAGCCATACGTTGAGAAGAATGGGCATTTCTTTGTCTTCTGTGCAGACTTGAAACGCCATGATGATATTGCAAAAAAGGCAGGGAAGAATCATCAGGAGGCGCTTGAGAATACAGAAGCCTTTCTCATTAGCGTCATTGATACGGCGCTCGCTGCGCAAAATATGAGTATAGCCGCAGAATCAATGGGACTTGGGATCTGCTATATAGGCGGTCTGCGTAATCAACTGAGAGAAGTCTCTGATTTGCTTGAAACGCCATCATATGTGCTGCCGTTATTTGGTCTGGTTGTCGGACATCCAGCGAATCAATCGTCACAAAAGGAACGACTGCCAGTTGAACTCATTTATCATGAAAATTCATATCAGCAAGATGAAGCGCATGTGGATCGTTATTTAAAAGAATACGATGATCGTATTTCATCATATTATGAAGAACGGACAAACGGAGAGAGAACAGATACTTGGTCTAAGCAGATGCTTCGCGGCTTTAGTCAGCCAAAGCGTGCCTTCCTTGGAGAATTTGTGAAAGAGAAGGGCTTTAATCGAAAATAAATAAGACATCCCCCCTTTCGATTGAGAGAGGGGGATTTCTGTAAGAGGTGCAGTAAGATGAAATTAAGTATACTGGATCAATCTCCTTTGATTGGAGATGCAACACCTGCTGAAGCCTTAAAGCAAACGGTTGAATTGGCAAAGCAGGCAGAGAAGTGGGGCTATCACCGTTTTTGGGTATCAGAGCATCATTTTTCAAACCGGCTTGCAGGATCAAGTCCAGAGGTGCTTCTTGGTCATTTATCAGCCGTTACGTCAAACATACGTATTGGCTCAGGCGGTGTGATGCTGCCCCACTACAGTGCCTATAAAGTAGCAGAGAACTTCAGGGTTCTTGAAGCCCTCGCTCCTGGCAGAATCGATCTTGGGATTGGACGTGCTCCTGGTGGTATGCCCATTTCCTCCATAGCTCTTCATCATGGTGAACGAAAACGTCTAGGTGATCAATATCCTGAGCAGGTAGAAGAGCTGAAGGTCTATTTACACGACCTAGCAGATGAATTTTATTCACTGCCTCATTTAATCGCTTCTCCGAAGGTAGAGACTGCACCAGAGGTATGGATGCTTGGTTCCTCTGGAGGAAGTGCAAGACTTGCGGCGAAAGCAGGTGCAGGCTATACGTTTGCGCTATTTATCAATGGCGAAGGCGGAGAAGATTCTGTGGAGCAATATATCAACCGGTTCGAACCTTCAGCATTCGGTGATGAGCCGCGCGTTAGTCTGGCGGTCTTCGTTTTATGTGCTGAAACAGAGGAACAGGCAGAAAAACTGGCAGTCAGCTTAGATTTATCCTTACTCGCCAATGAACAGGGGCAAAACCTCGGGGGCTTTCCTTCATATGAAGAGGCACAGGCTTATTCCTATAGTCCGTATGAACAAAAACGAGTGGCTGCCAATCGTCAAAGGATGGTGGTTGGGACGCCATCTTCTGTGAAAAAGCAGCTGACGGCACTAACGAAGGCTTATCGTACAAATGAAGTGATCGCCGTGACCATCACTCACCGCATGCAAGACCGGCTCACATCTTATCGTTTATTAAAGGAAGCCTTTGATGCATAACGTATGTATGTCTGTTTACCGTCCACGCAGCCGGTAGATAGGGAAGAGGAGCATCATGATGAAAATAAACGAGGCTGTCACCAGCAAACTAAGCGGGTAAATGAAGGACACATAGACCGTCAGCTCGCATGCTTGATGAAAAGGACGAGGATGGTTCGCATATTAAAGGGTGAAAAAATACACCAAGGTGATCGTTAGAAAAAAAGCAATAAAAAAAGAAACGATCCATAGCAATATCAACATCAATCTCTCTTTCCTCCATATATGATCGAAAAGCCTTGATGAGCGATCCACTCATACAAGGCTTTTCTTGTGATTCACATTTATTCAGGATAAATATCGAAAGGTTCCTTCGTTTGAACCGTGTCGGATTTCCCTTTCAAACTTGCATACGCAAGCATTGTATACTCACCAGGTTCGAGCTTTTGACCTTGATTAATTGTGCCATTCCATTTTACGCGGTGTTCTCCTTTATCAACATGTTGATAAACACCTGCTTCACCTAAATATTCTCCATCTGTCGAGTAGACGAGGAATGCAAGGTTTTCAGCTCCGCCAGGCAGATAGCTGCTAATGACATAGCTTCCAGCACGGTTATCCGGCTCTACAGAAACCGAAGTGACGCGAGGATAATCAGGCTCTTTTACAATCAATAAAGTCGGAATTTCTGTGACCTTTCTGCCATTTTCGCGAAGGGTAATGCTACCTTGGTACGTTCCTTTTTTCGTTTTACCGTATTTCACTTGTACCGCGGAAGTAAAGGACCCAGTGGAATTCCCTTTGACAGTGATTTTTTTCGTTCCATTTGTGCTGATGCCGCTGCCATCGAATTTGTAATCAATGGTATACGTTTTCGGTGCTTTTGAAAGGTTTTCTACCTTGAATTTCTTTGTTTTGATTTGAACGCCTTTTTCTTTCAAGAAAGTGCCGTAAGAATAACTCGCATCAGAAACGATAGATGACGCTTGGAGTGATTCAATGATTCGAACACTGCCTGTCCCTTGTGTGTTGTGAGGGAATGGGCTGCCGTTTGCGTCAAATAGTTTTTCTGCTGTATTCATGAGTAATGCTTTGATTTGTTCTGTTGAGTAAGATGGTTTTGCTTGCTTCATGATCGCTGCAACCCCTGCCACATGCGGTGAAGCCATGCTTGTCCCTTGCTTTGAGCCATATCCGTAAGGCTGAGAAGGATCATGCGTTGGGATTGTACTCACAATGCTGACGCCTGGCGCTGATAAATCAGGTTTAATCATCCACGTATCCACAACTGGTCCACGAGATGAGAAGTCAGCGACTTGCTCACTAAGTTCTTTGACAAATTGAATGGAGAAAGTCGTTGTATTGTTTCCAGCCTCAATGGCTTTGACAAGCGCCGTTCCTTCAGCTTTTGAAAGCTTAATCGTAGGAAGAGCAAGACCTGGTACATCGACTGGAATTTCTCCATCGGTGTTGTTATACATCACAACGCCGATTGCACCAGCAGCTTTTGCATTGTCGACTTTATCAACAAAGGCAATGGCTCCTCGTTCGATCACGGCAACCTTTCCTTTCACATCGATGTCTTCAAATGCTTTTTCGTCACCGATACCTGCATGGACGAGTGTGACTTGTTTTTGGTCAAGTGCTTTTAAATCACTCTCTTGGTAGTAGCCCATCACTTTTGCAGTAGAATAGTTCGGGAATTTCACATTGTAAAGGCTGTACGGAAGCTGAGTTGCTCCGACAGATATTGCATCTCTTGACGTGCCGGGAGATCCGACTGTCCAGCTGTTCGGACCGCTGTTTCCATTTGATGTGACAGCGACAACGCCTTCAGACATGGCCCAATCGAGTGCGATGCTTGTAGCATAATCAGGATTATTCACACTATTTCCGAGAGAGAGGTTCATGACATCTGCTCCATCAGTAACAGCACGGTCGATGCCTGCAAGGACGTTTTCAGTCGTCCCAGAACCGCCTGGTCCAAGTACACGGTACGCAAGAAGTGAGGCATCCTTTGCGACACCTTTAATTTGTCCATTGGCAGCAATTGTTCCTGCGACGTGTGTGCCATGGTCTGTCGATTCACCTCTAGGGTCTCCTTTAGGTGTCTCTTGCGGAGAATAATCATTATCAACAAAATCATAGCCTTTGTATAAACCGAAGTTTCCTTTTAAATCAGGGTGGGTATAGTCTACTCCAGTATCAATGACAGCGACTTTTACCCCTTTTCCAGAGTAGCCGGCATCCCAAGCTTTTGGGGCACCGATAAATGGAGCGCTTTTATCCATAAGGGGGGAGACATCTTCGTTTGGAAGCTGGATGCTTTCTTTTTTCACTTCATCTGTTTGATATGTAACATCCGGATAAACGGCTTTTACTCCGTCAACTGCGAGCAGCTTCGGAATTTCGTTTGCAGGAAGTTTCATCGAGAAACCAGAGAAGACTTTTTCGTATTCTTGACGAACACTCGCTTTATCAATTTCTTTGAGTGCTTCATTTTTTACTTTTGTTCGAGATTTTTTGAGGGAGGCCTTTGTTTGAGCTTTGCCTTCTTGCTTTGCTTCAACTAAGGATTTTTCCTTTAATTCAACAATGACAGTGGTGTGTTTTCTAGAATTGACATTGATTTCACCGAAGATTTCTGCTTTTTCCAGTTCCACCTGTTTGTTTGATGGAGCGGCACTAGCCTGTTGACCTGTAAAGAATGTGGATAAAATAAAAATAGTGGAGAACAATAGAACAGAAGAACGAGAGACGACCTTTTTCATTAATTTTCCCCTTTCTAGCTGTGTTTTTAGGGAGATAGCCTTTCTTTTTGTGAATAAATAGGAAAGATTCACTGCCCGTTATTAAGTATTCAATACGATGAAAACAATTCCTTTACTAAAATGGTCTTATTTTACATAGTTATAAAGAACTATTTTGTTTATAAAGTCTCACTTATACACAAACTTCTGTTGATAACTCAATTATTTAGATATATATATGGAAAACAAAAAAATCTCATACACAAAATCTAGTAATGGGGTGTTGATATGTGGATAAACCCTGTTGATAAGGTGTGCTTATCTTTTGGATATAGTGTGTATAAAATTTTTATTCAAACACCCTCGTACATGATGATTTTCTGCACTTTTCAACAAAACTTCTGAAAACTAGTTTGTTTTTTCACCCAGATTGTGACAAACCTCTCTTTTTTCTCGGGATATGATAGGAGCAGTTGTTTTGCTAGAACTGCTAGATTCTAAGAAAAGCGGAGGGATGTTCGGTGAGGAAATTCAGAAACTGGTTGAGTGTATGGTTTGGTTTCATGATGAATGTGCTTGTGAATCCTGGTGTGATGATGAAGCAGCAACGTTTTCAGGCGGCTGCGGTGGATGATCGTTTCTTTCAAGTCGTGAACGAGAGAGAGCTAGAGAAGCTGGCAGAAGAAAAGAACAAGAAGCGCAGGTCAGAGAAACCGTTTAAGCAAAGTCTGATGATGCTTGATGAGAAGACGACGAGAGAGGCGCGTGCTGGTCCACTCTTACCTTTACATGGGAGATGAAACAGGGTAAAATCCCACATAAGAAACGTTATCTAGTGGGAGAGGATACCCCTTGAAGATATATAAGATATTGAATAACAATGCGGTGATTGTAAAGGAGGGTGATCAGGAGAAAATTGTGATGGGGCCCGGAATTGCTTTTCAGAAGGGGAAAAATGACGTCATTCCCGTTCAAAAAATAGAGAAAATCTTTGTTGTGCGTGAAGAAAATGAGAAATTCAAACAAATTCTTGCGACATTGCCCGAAGCGCATATTGAGGTGGCAGAGCATATCATCAGTTATGCAGAGGGTGAACTGATGATGCCGCTTAGTGATCATATCCACATATCACTGACTGACCATTTATCCTTTGCCATTGAGCGCATTCAAAAGGGCATTGTGCTATATAATAAATTGCTTGGTGAGATCAAAGTCTTATATAAGCAGGAATATGAAATTGGAAAGTATGCCATTCGTTATGTAAAGGATCGGCTTGGGGTTGAACTGCCGGACGATGAGGCAGGGTATGTGGCACTCCATATTCATACGGCCAAAATGAATACGGAGTCTATGAAAAAAACCGTGAAATATACAACGATGATCAAAGAAATGATCGAGCATATAGAAAGCTATTTTCAGCATTCAATTGATGAGGATAGTATTTCCTATCAGCGACTTGTGACACATTTGAGGTATGCATTAGGCAGGTTGGAATCAAATGAGGCATTTCAAATCATGGACGATGACATGCTGAGTTTTATCCAAACAAAGTATGATTTGGCTTACCAGTGTGCACGTGGACTCGCTGAATTGTTAAAAAATGAATATGAACTTCATCTCCCTGAATCGGAGATCGGCTACATCACGCTGCATGTCCAGCGTCTGCAGGATGCCGAATTGGTTTAGTGGTTGTGCCTGCATGCAGGCTTTTTTTTATGCACACTACTTTAAATAGTGTATATGGGTCAATAGATTCGAAAAAAGAGGTTGACGCACGTGACGCTCTTATACTATGATGAAAGCGTAATCAAAACTTGATATCGCGGGATTGTGACTGTCAGGCAGGCAAGACCTAAAATTTGCGTAACGAGGGGACGTGTATGTCCTTTTATCGTTAGTGAATTTTAGGTCTTTTTTGTTTTAAAAAGGAGGAGACAACATGGATTATCAAAAAACAGCCAAAGAATTAACAGAACTATTAGGCGGCAAGAAAAATGTCATCAGTGCCACGCATTGTGCAACAAGACTCAGATTGGTGATGAAAGATGAGGAACTGATTGACAAAGATGCCATTGAGGAACTTGAAGGGGTAAAGGGGGCTTTCTCAAGCTCGGGGCAATTCCAAATCATTTTTGGAACGGGAGCGGTCAACAAAGTATATGAACCATTTGCTCGTGAGACCGGCCTTGAGACAGACGACGAGAAAGAAAAACCTGTCAGCCATGATGAAGCAGTGAAACAAAAAATGAATCCACTTGCACGTTTTGCAAAGACGTTGTCAAATATTTTTGTACCGATCATTCCAGCCATTGTTGCAAGCGGTTTATTAATGGGGCTTTTAGGCATGATGAAAGCCTTCAAATGGGCTGACCCAAGCTCCGCGATCTTCCAAATGCTTGATATGTTCTCAAGTGCAGCCTTTATCATTTTACCGATTTTAATTGGTGTCAGTGCAGCGAAAGAGTTTGGTGGAAATCCGTATTTAGGAGCCGTTATTGGGGGGATTATGATTCACCCGAACCTGCTCAACCCGTGGGGACTGACGGATGCGAAACCAGAGTATATGCATTTATTCAATTTTGATATTGCTCTTCTTGGTTACCAAGGAACAGTCATTCCAGTGTTATTGACTGTGTACATCATGTGCCTTGTTGAAAAGTATTTAAGAAAAGTGGTTCCGAACAGTATTGATTTACTTGTGACCCCATTTGTGACGGTGATTGTGACTGGATTTGTGACGTTTATTGCTGTTGGACCGCTTGGAAGAATGCTCGGTACAGGAATTTCGAATGCACTGACATTTATTTATGATCACGCAGGGTTCTTAGCAGGACTTATTTTCGGAGGAGCCTACTCTCTCATTGTGCTCACAGGGGTTCATCATAGCTTCCATGCGATTGAAGCAGGACTGCTGAATGATATTGGGCGGAACTATTTGCTGCCAATTTGGGCGATGTCCAACGTAGCGCAAGGCGGGGCAGGCTTGGCAGTCTTTTTCTTAGCGAAACGCGCGAAAACAAAAGAAATTGCACTTCCTGCAGCCTTCTCAGCTTTCCTAGGGATTACCGAGCCTGTTATATTCGGTGTCAACCTCCGCTATCGTAAACCGTTTATTGCCGCGATGATCGGAGGCGCATTAGGCGGGGCATTTGTTGTCTTCACAAAGGTAGCCGCCAACGCCTATGGTTTAACGGGGATTCCGATGATTGCGATTGCAGCGCCATTCGGTGTGCAAAATGTGGTGAATTATGTGATTGGTATGTTAATCGCTGTTGCTGTTTCATTTACTCTTACCATCATCTTTAAAGTAAAAGAAGTCGAAAAATAATCAAGGAGTGGTCACAGTCATGACAACAACTGACGCAGTACTTCGTCAAAAGGTAGCAGAACGTATTCGAAACTACGAGCATTTGGTGAAAAAAGATGTGTACCGCCAGCATTTTCATTTAATGCCGCCAGTAGGTCTTTTAAATGACCCGAATGGGTTGATTCAGTGGAAAGGCGTTTACCACGTTTTTTATCAGTGGCAGCCATTCGAAACGGGTCACGGCGCAAAATTTTGGGGCCATTACACATCGACAGATCTAGTAAATTGGCAGCACGAGGAAGCCGCCCTTTCGCCAAGTGATTGGTTTGATCAAAACGGCTGTTATTCTGGCAGTGCAGTCATTGACGATGGACATATTTATGTGATGTACACTGGCAACGTTCGCGATGAACAAGGGAACCGCGAGACGTATCAATGTTTAGCTGTTTCAGAGGATGGCATTCATTTTCAGAAAAAAGGTGTCGTGGCGACGCTGCCAGATGGATTCACCGCCCATTTTCGTGATCCGAAAGTATGGAAGCGAAATGGCCAGTGGTACATGGTTCTAGGTGCACAAAGCCTGAACCTGAAAGGGAATCTCGTCTTGTTTACCTCTGATACTTTAGACAATTGGACGTTTCAAGGCATCATTGCAGGCAGTGGGAAAAATGGATTAGAGGATTTCGGCTATATGTGGGAATGTCCAGATCTATTTGAATTAGATGGCCGGGATGTATTGATTGTGTCGCCGCAGGGGCTCAAGCCGGATGGCTTAAAATATCATAATACACATCAATCAGGCTATTTTGTTGGGAGATTGGATGACCATACTTATCAATATACGCACGGAGCATTTGAGGAGCTAGACCGAGGCTTTGACTTCTATGCGCAGCAAACCTTTCTAGACGAATCAGGCAGACGTCTTTTAATCGGATGGATGGGAGTGCCTGATCAAGGAGAAGAGCATCACCCAACGATTTCGTATCAATGGATACACTGCCTCACCATTCCGAGAGAGCTGCGTTTAGATGATGACGGACATCTGATTCAAAAGCCAGTCACTGAGCTTCAGGCGATGAGAACCAACGAACAAGAGCATATTTTCCATATCAAACGCTCCGTTCAATCGATTCCTGTAGATGATATTACGAGCGCAGAGTTATTCATTGATCAAATTGATACACAAAAAGGGTTTGAATGCTGTATTCGAGCGGCAGCCCGTATCATTTATGATAAAGATGAGGGCAAACTGACACTAGAGCGAGATCGATTTGAAGATCGATCAAAAGAAGTTCGAGAAGTAGCAATAGAGGAATTACAAGATCTTCACATCTTTATCGATGCATCGTCGATTGAGATTTTTGTAAACGGAGGCCGGGAAGTATTGACTGCTCGTTACTTTCCTTCCCCGGGAAATAAATCAATCTCGATCAGTGGTAGAAATGAAACAAATCTTAAACTAAAAACATGGCATTTACAAAGAGAAGCAGGTCGTTGATCTGCTCAACAAGTAGGGAAACGTCTACGTCTTCTACAACGATGATCAGTATGATGTGAAATTGAATTTTCCAGTTGATAAGTACCAAGAAACAGCGCAATGCTATAAATAAGGGAGCTCTTCAGCCGCCTTCACGATTGATAGAAAAGGTGCCGATCAAGGATAAGGAATGTCAAACAAGAAAAAAGAGATGAATCATGAGTTTGTATAGGTAGAAATCTACCTGTATGAAATATCACTACTAAAGCTAAAGAAGAGCGAAAAAGAAGCAGGAAGGGATAGCCTGCTTCTTTTTGTTTTGAGAAGAGACAAAGTAATTATTAAGAATCTCAATCTATAGGCAACATTTGAACCAATTTGAACTACGATAGATGATAGTTGAATACAATTGTTCTTAGTTACCTTGAACCTGACTTACTATAAATATCAAATAAATTGTATTATATCAGTTTGGACTAAGTATCCCCGAACTGTCCCCTAAAAAAGACTGATAACACATATCAGTCTTTTTTTCGCTTTTTATTATGATTTCTTTTTCAACTAAACATCTTTTGGTTTCCGAAAACACATTTTGATTCTTTCAGGTCTAAAATGTTACGTATTTTACTGAAATAAATCTTTTAAGATTAACTTGTGATATAAGGAATCTAGTTCTTTGGGCGTTAATCTCTTAGTTAGTGATTTATTCCAGTTGTCTAAAAAATTGATATTAGACAGAATATATTTACTAAGAAAAGAAGGTTCAAAACTAGTAGGGAGCATTTCTTCGAAATAATACTCCATTTCTATTTCAAGTAATTTTGATAGATATTCAGTTAAAAAAAGGTTGAACGGTTCATCATTTACATGATTACTGATCAGCTTTCTTGCTTTAGAAAATTTATAAAAAGCGTCAGCTGTTTGAAAAGGTTGATGTATTCTATCATGAATATTAATTTCAGTAAATTTGCTCCATAAAATGGAAGCTCCAAATTCTAATAGATTGTATTTATCATGAAAAAGTCTATAGAAAGTTGAACGATGAATCCCTGATTGTTCGCATATTGTATTTATAGGAATTTTAGAAAATGTCCATTCTTCATTTGTAAGGAGTGAATAAAATTGTTCCCATATATATTTCTTTTGATTAACTGCTTTCATCATAATCTCCCAAGAGTCATAATTAAAAAAGTTCTATTTTGAGACAAAATCTATTTTTGTATCTTTTTCTTCTTCACTTAACAGTATAATATAAAATTATGCTTAATAAAAGGAGGAGAATAAAATGACGAGAAAAGTAATACTTTACATTGCTACAAGTATTGATGGATATATCGCAGATTCTGCTGGAGGAATTGAATGGTTATCATTAGATGAAACTTCGGGATTAGAAAAAGATGAAACCTATAATAAATTTTACAAGGAGATAGATACTGTTATCATGGGAAGAACAACTTATGATCAAGTAGTAAATGAACTATCTCCAAACTTTTATCCATACGAGAATAAAGTTAATTACGTGTTAACTAATAGAGATGGTGACGATAGAGCGAACGTAAATTTCTCAAGTGAGAATGTAGTTGATCTTGTAGAGAGAGCGAAAAATGAAAATGGAAAAGCTATCTGGATTGTTGGCGGAAATAGTGTAATAATGCCGTTAGTTGAAAAGAATTTGATTGATGAATATCGTATTGCTACAGTTCCTGTTATACTTGGGAAAGGAATTCCATTATTTAATACATTTAATAAATCAATTTTTTTAAAACTGAAAGAGTCATATAGTATTAATAGTATTTGTTATCACACATTTACAAAGTAGAGAAAACTTAGCAGATGATTCAAGTAAAGGAACGCTGATTGAACTGTCTGGTTTGGCGAAAAACTAAATTCAGAAATTAAACTAAACCATACAAAAAGAATCCGTGTCGGTGGCGAAGCCAAACCGATGCGGATTCCTTTTTTAGTATGTGTTAACCCCATGTTCTAACAGGGGGCTAACAAGTAACAGGAAACTGTCTCAACTATTGACAGATCAACGTTCTTATTGTCACATTCCAGTAGGAAATGGTCAACATAAGAAATTGACAAAATCATTTGATAAAAAAAGTGAAGCAAAGCGTTGGGCTTTAGAAAATGAATTAGAAAAAGGAAATGGGAAACAATTAGCTGAGCGTTCTACCACTTTTGCTGTGTACTTTGAAAATTGGATTTATATTATCAAAAAAAATGATGTCAAAGAAACTACTTTTCAAATTACCAACGTACTTCGTCAAGTATTGTTAAACGACTTTTTGGTGACATTCAGTTAAAAGATTTGAATGACATCGTAGTTCAACGTAAAATCGACGAGTATGCTAAAACACATTCCCGTAAGACAGCACATGAAGTTCTCTTAAAAATCAAAACGGCTCTACGTGATGCGTATGCTAGAGGTTACCTAGTGAGTAATTTTGCTAGTTTGGTAAAAACTCGTGATGAGGAATTACCTAAGCGTAATAAAGCCCTATCAATTACCGATTTTAAAACATTACGCAGATACATTCTAGAAAATACCGATGACGAGTTTAATGTGTTGGTATTGCTTGCTTTAGAAACTGGATTGCGGCGTTGTGAACTTTTAGGTATTCGGCCAGAAGATGTATATGAGTACGGCATATAGGTTAGACGTTCCATATGTCCAACTTCTGATGACACTTCTTTAAAAATTAAAAATTCTAAACGTGATGTGCCCATCAATAAAGAAGTCTATCAAATACTCAAAAAACTCCCCATTAAAGCAGGTGGCTTTTATTTTGATTCTGACGGATTCCATCAATCAGCTAAATTACTCAAAAAGTTAGATATTCTCAAAACGACGTTTCATGGATTACGTGATACCCATGCATCATTTCTATTCTCTCAAGATATCGATATTGCCTATGTACCAAAACGCTAAAGTCATATCAATATTCAGACAACGCAGAACTATTATCTTGAATTGATGCCAGAAAAAAAGCACCAGCAAGATGCTGATGCTTTAAACCTTTTAAATTTTTTGTCAAATTGATATTTTGAACCAACTTGAACCAAAAAACTCTTGTAAACGTTGATACAACAAGGAGTTGATTAACGTTTTGCGCAGTGAGTAAACCTCTATTTTCCTGAAAAGCGCAGAGGAAGTGCTTGTACATGACCAATGAAAGAAATACAATTACAGCGTTCCATTGTTGGGCCGCTAAGACCCCTTTATCAAGGAACGATCTCCTCTAATTTCAATAGAGTGAATAGCTTGTTAAAGTAGGATGTTAGAGCATGTGATGTTTCATTCTTTTTATTTGAATTAACATAAACCTGCTAAGTTGATTTTTTAGCTCAGCTATTTATTGAATTCATTAACTTGAAGAAGTATTCAGGTTGATGAGTCTTATTTAGGTTATACCATGAATGTAATGTATCTGGTGCAAATACATCTAATTTTTTCAATACTTCCATCGCAAATTCCAGAGGGGCTATTCCTGAGGCAGTAACTAAATTCGCATCAGATATTGCAGATCCCGCCTCATAGAACTTTTCCCCTTTATAGTTAGGACATACCATTTTAGTGTATTCTAAATTATTACTTGTATGCTTTCTAGTATCTAAGTATCCCATGTTCGCAAGAGCCTCAGTGGCACCACAAATTGCAGCAACAATAGTGTCATTCTTTAAAGCCTTGCCAACTAATTCTAAGATGGGTTGATGAATTTCTTCATTCCAAGTAGTCCCTCCTGGTAAAATTAAAAGATCTTTACTCTCAAGAATACATTCATCGAGGGAAATATCTGGTTTTATGCTCAGTCCTCCCATAGTAGTAATCATTTCTTTATTAGCTCCTACTGTCATTACTTTTAAAGGTGCTAAACCTTTTTTGAAATATCTTCCTGAGTTTAGTTCAGCAATTAAATATCCATATTCCCAGTCCGACATTGTGTTAAATACATATAGAAATACTTTTTTTGTTTGCATCCAATAACACTCCAATCACAAGTGATATAGCTATTATAAAATAACTTCCCTGACAGTTAACGTCAGGGAAGTTATCATACTTGGTGAAATTTTATTAATTCCGACAGAACTTCAATAAGTCTTTTTTTAAGACTTATTGGCTCAATAACTTTAATAGATTTATTGTACGGTAAAAGTAAATAAGGTACATATGTATGTATCATGTCTTTTTCAAGAAGAAAAACTGCTTGATTTGAAGTCCGTTCTTGTAAATAATGTCCTAAAAACCAATGTTGGCAAATATCAGCCAATACACTTTTATCCCCATTAATAACCAATGAAATAATTTCTTCCTTATCTTCTATAGTTGGAAGGAGGTTTTTTATAAAAAAGTCACGTGCTGAAAAATTTTCTGGTCTGTTAAAATGATTTTCAGTTAGCATAAGACTTTCAATTCGATCTACTCTAAAACTGCGGATATCATTTCTTAGATGACAAAATCCAATCACATACCACTTATTATTCCAATAGATAATTCTGTACGGATCAATCAATCTATAATTTAATTGCTTTTCTCCAATTTTCTGGTAAAGAATTTTTACTGAATGCCTGTGCGCTAAGGCCTGCTCCAACTCTTTCAAAGAAGATTCCATAGAGAAAGAACTTACTCGACTTATTACTTCAAGACTAGTTACATGTTGGTTTATCTTTGATTCCTGCTCTTGATTTGAGTATTTACTTAGTTTTGAAATGGCCCTATTTAAGGCTTCACCTCCGTAATATCCGGCTTCTTCTGCAAAAACAGCAGCGTGAAATAGTGAAGTTTGTTCCTCAGAATCAAAAAAAAGAGGAGCCTCAATGAAATTGTTCATTAAAGTGTATCCACCGTTATGTCCTGGTTCTGAAATTATAGGTACGCCACTTGTTGAAATTGTATCAATATAACGATACACAGTCCTTATATTAATTTCTAACTTTTCTGAAATTTGTTTCGCAGTAATTTTCTCACCTGAATGAAGCATCCATAGAATTGCTAACATATTGTCAATTTTAGGCATGTGATTTCACCTCTATATGAAATTTATTTTCTGTTATACATTTCTGATTTTTTAGTATAACTCATCAACTGTTCCTTTCCGATAGCTTTCTATACAATGATGCCCTAGACATTGTGATTTCACAAATTTGATTTACAGTGTGATCTCACTCTTTATAAAGCTTTACTGCTTAATCCATTCTTACATCATATTTCTCCTTAGGATGGGAGCATATCACTAGGAGAATACCTAATTCTAAAAAATGGTTGCGTTCGATTCTCTAAGACCATTAAACCTTTCTTAACGTTGTTAAAACTGTGGTAATCGTTAATTATACTTTTTCTTACAGTTGATTGTAGAAAAACATGGGTGTCTCTACAATCTGAGCTGATCATTGATCTGCTTTTTCTAGTTAAATCAACCTGTATCTTATAGCCTATAACGTGTATATACAAGGCTGGCTGGAAGCGGTTTGATGACGTTTTACATATAGGATATCAAGTGGCATTATGGTATCATTTTAAAATATATACAGCTGAGGCTGACGTTTATCCAAATGCGGTAGGACAAAAAAGGGGTTGTTTATTTGAATTCAAAACAGCAGCCGACGACTAGAAAACGCTTGGAGACAATGGCAGATCATGTTGAAGATAAACGTGAAGAATATAAAGAATTGCTCATTCAAGTCCAATCTATTCTCGGTGAACCTTCTCTAGAGCAGGAAGAATTAAAAGAGAAGCTGTCAGATACGTATAAACAAATGAAAGAATATGCCTTATTTGTTGAATCCATTGAAGCCTTTATTCGAAAAATGGCGAAAGAATCTGATCAGCAAAAGTAGGTATTCATTTATGGATAAAAGAGTGTACTTGCGTGCGAGTGCACTCTTTTATTTCGGTCAGATGATTCAGAAATTAAAATGAAAGCGTTGACATTTCTATTGTCATGATAAATAATAAATAAAAATTCATCTGAGCATGTACAGGAGGAACGATATGAACCATACAACCAAGAAATGCCTGATCACCTTTATCATTGTCCTATTTTCTATGAGTTTTCTTTTTCCTTCCGTTTCTTCTGCCCGAAATCATACGTCGTATTTTGCATCAACTGCTTCAGTCCCATCTGGTCAATATTATCGTTCACAAGAGGTAGCTCTGCATTCTCACGTTCAAAAAGCTTCTCTTTATTACACAACAGATGGCAGCCAGCCGACAACCCAAAGTCAGTTATACAAAAAGCCCATTCATATAGAAACTGATACGACTTTAAAAGTAAGCGCTTACAAGAAAAACCACCGCCTTTCCACGTCTACGTACAATTATCGCTTTGTCACACGAGAGGACATTGCATCATCTTTTTTATCTTTCGAATACCAAGGAATGCCTTATCGGCTGTATATTCCAAAAAACCGTAAGAGGGGTAAAGCCTATCCTCTAGTCCTGTTCTTACATGGAGGCGGGGAGAGGGGAACAGACAATCAAAAGCAGTTACTTGCGAATGATGGTGCAGTTTTATGGGCTTCCCCTGAAGTCCAAAAGAAACATCCTTCGTACGTACTAGCACCTCAGGCGCGAAATGCTGTCGATGGAGGATTTGCATTAACAAGAAATTTGCAAAATGAAATCGATCTGACAAACGTGTTTCAATTTTCACCAGATTTACACAAAGCTTATGATGTCCTTCAGCATGTGTTAACTTCTTATCAGATTGATCAGAGAAGAATTTATGCGACGGGTTTATCACAAGGTGGATTTGGGACGTACCAGTTGAACATCACATATCCTCGTTTGTTTGCAGCGATGATTCCTATTGCGGGGGGTGCAGATCCAAGCAAGGTAGGAATTTTAGCGCACAAGCCGATATGGGCATTTCATGCAGAAGATGATTCCATTATCCCTATCAGCTATGCGAGAAATACAATTCAAGCTATTCAAAAAGCTGGCGGCCAGCCGCTTTATACGGAGTACGCAAGCAAGTATGGATATGACCATGCATCATGGACGCCTGCTTATGAGACACCAGGCTTAACAGATTGGCTGTTTGCACAGAGACGCAGCTATCGATAAACAAAACCCGATTCACCTTCTAACAAGGCGAATCGGGTTTTTTCTGTTTTATTTGTCAAAACGATGAGCAGAATGCTTTGTTGGTCCGATGTATTCATTTAGCTGGAAAGAGCCTTTGATGGCAGCTGTGATGAATTCTTTTGCTGCATAAATGGCTTCTTTCACGTCTGAGCCGTTTGCCAGTTCAGCTGTGACTGCTGCTGAGAATGTGCAGCCTGCGCCGTGTGTGTATTCTGTGTCGATCTTCTCTGTTTCAAGTCGTTCGAAGGTTTGTCCATCATAAAGCAAATCGATCGCTTTATCTGGGCTTAGCTTACCGCCTCCAGTGATGACCACATACTTGGCACCAAGTTCGTGAATGCGTTTTGCTGCTTCTTCCATTTGTTCGATCGTTTTGATCTCACCGATTCCGCTTAATTGACCTGCTTCGAAAAGGTTAGGCGTGATGACTGTTGCCAGTGGCGTAAGCTTTTCGCGCAGTGCTTCCGCGTGCTCTGGATAAAGGACTTCGTTCGCACCCTTACAAACCATAACAGGATCAATGACGACATTTTTCAGGTCATATGTTTTGATGGTGTCAGCCGCAAGTTCGATCACGTCGACTGTTGGGAGCATACCCGTTTTCAGCGCATCTACCCCAATACCTTCTACAATGGTAGAGAGCTGCGCACGAATCGTCGCCGTATCAATTGGAAACACCTGATGATCCCAATGGTTATGAGGGTCCATTGCAACGACAACGGTTAAAGCTGTCATCCCGTAGACGTTTTTTTCTTGAAACGTTTTTAAATCTGCTTGGATACCTGCACCGCCGCTTGAATCCGAGCCTGCGATGGTGAGTGCTTTATTCATAGACATAGTTGCTGAACCTCCAATGTGATGTGTAACAGTTACTGTTCTATCCTTATTATAATCAGCTTTTCCATTTATCACAATGAAACGACATAAAAAAGCGTTCTACCCTAGGAAGAACGCCTTACCCCTTACCTTTTAAAAATCACTAATTTCCCCTTTTTCAGTTCGTCTAAAAGAGTTAAAGCTAATTCCTGATCGGCGCCAACTGACATCATTTTGGCCATGAGCTCGTCATCCCGGGTGCGGATGACATTGGCAATTTGATCTAAAATCCCTTGATCGACCGCTGTCATGCTTTTGGCATTCGTATGCTCTGTGACGGTATCAGAGCGTTCTGGATCGTATGCAAAAACAAAAATATCATCCTTTGCTGAGCGTATTTGTTCAATGGTCTGCTTCGCTTCTTTGCTATTTTCTACTGTGAAATATTCCATCGTGATCACTCCTTTCCATCGAAAATTCCCATTTTCCCGTCACATCAAACCGCCTTTTATATCATGAGAAGAACGTCATTTTATGTTTTAATGGAAAAAGACGAATCTATTAAAGGAGTTAGCTGAATATGAAGATTTCCTTATTAATTGTGACACATAACCGGCTCAGCGCATTGTGTGAGCTGCTTGAATCTATTACGAGACAAACCGTACAGCCTTTTGAAATTGTGGTTGTGAATGATGCAGGAGAGCGCGTCGAGATCATTCAGGAACTCTACCCCGAACTTCCGATCCGCTTGATCCATTTAGATGAGAACGTCCAGCATGTGAATGCTAGAAACGTGGGGGTGCGGGAGCTGACTGGCGATGTCATCATGCTGAGTGACGACGATGATTACTTTACACCTTGTCATATTGAACGTATGAGTAAGGCGCTGGAGGACGCCGATTTTGTCTTTTCTGATGCAGAAATTGTGTCATTTGAAGAAAAAGGCGCGACCCGCTTCCCGGTGTCAAGACGTCTGTTCGCGTATACAGCTGCTATTGAGGATATGCGTGTCTTTTCTACATATGTTCCTTCCGGCAGTATGTATAAACGCTGTATACACGATGAGATTGGCTATTTTGATCCAGCGATGCATCATTATTGGGACTGGGACTTCTTTTTGCGTGTATCACAGCATGCCCGGATCAAACGAGTGCCAGCTGCCAGCGTGATCTATGCGTTTTTTGACGGCGGAGGGAATCAGTCTAGTGATCTTGGTGAGACAAGGAAGAACTACTTAGATGATCTAAGTGAAAAGCATGGGCTGGGTGACCTTCCGACAGCCAACTTTGCTGTCTTATTAGAAGAACCAGCAATGAAAAAACGAGAATCAGAGAGTGAGATTGTGTGGGATGGAAAACCGATGATCTCAAGACTAACGCAGCAGACACAAGGAGGAGAACCCCAATGAAGCCATTTTTAAATGATAGCTGGTGGGCTGTGATGAAAAGTGAATTTGAACAGCCATATTATCACGAATTACGTGAATGGATGAAGGAAGAATATCGCACGCAGACCGTTTTTCCGAAACCAGATGACGTTTATCGTGCGCTTCATTTGACGTCATATGAAGAGGTCAAAGTGGTGATTTTGGGACAAGACCCTTATCATGGCCCAGGTCAGGCACATGGATTAAGCTTTTCTGTTCAGCCTGGTGTGAAGCATCCGCCATCATTGAGAAATATTTTTCAGGAGCTAAAGGATGATCTTGGCTGTCCTGTTCCAAATCACGGCTCACTTGTGAGCTGGGCAGAGCAAGGTGTGCTGCTCTTAAACACTGTGCTAACCGTGAGAAAGGGCGAGGCGAACTCGCATAAAGGCAAGGGCTGGGAACGTGTGACAGACCGCGTGATTGATGTGCTGAATGAACGTGATCAGCCCGTCGTTTTTGTGCTGTGGGGAAGACATGCTCAAAATAAGAAAGAACGCATTGATCAAAACAAGCATTACATCATTGAGTCACCTCATCCAAGTCCTTTTTCTGCAAGAAACGGCTTTTTTGGCAGTCGTCCGTTTTCAAAGGTAAACGCGTATTTAAAGCAAATGGGGATTGAAGAAATCAACTGGTGTATCCAAGATATTGAGTAAAAAGAGGACGAGGGGAGAGACCCTTCGTCCTGTTTATTTTAAAAATTTACGAACCAAGTCGAGTCCGTTTTTCGCATTTGGATAACGGAAGGAAAAATCGAAGCGATTGGTTTGGCGCAGGACGCTTTTTTCATGCGTAAACGTAAAGAAGCTTTCTTTCCCGTGATATCGTCCCATGCCGCTTTCACCCACGCCTCCGAATGGCAGGTAAGGAGTAGCGACATGCATGAGCGTGTCATTGATACATCCTCCGCCAAATGAGAGATGGTCTAGAATATAGGCTTCTGTTTCTTTACTTGTTGTAAATAAGTAAAGCGCAAGCGGCTTCGGTCTTGTTTTGATCATATGAGCTGCCTCGTGCAGAGAATCGAAGGTCATGACAGGCAGAATCGGTCCGAAAATTTCCTCCTGCATGACAGGATCTTCCCATGTGATGTGGTCTAATATGGTTGGTGCAATTTTGAGCTCGTCTTCGTTGCGCTGTCCACCTGTAACGATCGTTCCATTTGAGAGAAATTGTGAGAGCCTGTCAAAATGACGCTGGCTGACATTTTTCCCAAAGTGCGGATTTGTTTCAGGCTGGTCGCCATAAAAGTCACGGATACAGGCTGTCATTTCCCGTAAAAGATCGTCTTTAATGGATTCATGAACAAGCAAATAGTCTGGTGCAATACACGTTTGGCCAGCATTGGTAAATTTGCCGAACGTGATTCGCTTTGCTGCTAATTTGATATCTGCATCAGGCGTGACGATGCAAGGGCTTTTTCCGCCAAGCTCAAGTGTGACAGGGGTCAAATGCTTTGCGGCGGCTTCCATGACGACTTTGCCAACTGCCACACTTCCTGTAAAGAAGATATAATCAAAGGGCAGTTTCAACAGCTCTGTACTCACATCTACACCGCCTTCTACGATAGCTGCATGGTCTTCTTGAAATACAGGTTCGACCATTGCACTGATTACTTCTGAGACTTGCGGCGTCAGCTCAGACGGTTTTAAAATAACGGCATTACCCGCAGCAATGGCACCAACTAATGGAGAAAGGGCCAATTGGAAAGGATAGTTCCAAGGGGCAATGATGAGCACATTGCCATAAGGTTCCTTCATAATCATGCTTTTCGACCCGATATGAGTGAGGGGCGTTCGCACGCGTGTTGGCTTTGCCCATTTGTGGAGGTGCTTGATGGTATGATTGATTTCCTCATACACCATCCCGATCTCTGTTGTGTAGGCCTCCTGTTCGGATTTATGTAAATCATGGGCCAAGGCTTGTAAAATATCCTTCTCATGCTGTTTGATGGCTGCTTTTAAGTCTTTAAGAAGACGGATGCGTTCTTCCACCGGAGGCTTTTGAAAGACTTTTTGTTTCTGAAAAAGAGTAGTGAGTTTGTCCATTATTCAATCCTTTCATAAACGATGTTGTTTCCTTTATTATGTGTGAAGGGCTATGTCGGGTCAAATAAGAGAGGCGGGAGCAGACTGCTTTGAAAAAATGAACCCATTTCGTTTGTTCATTTGGTAAAATAATGTTGAAAAGAGACTTTTTTAGATTGGAGGGTCTACCCTTGAATATTCATATATCAAGCCTGCTTCAAAAAATGGAGGAAGCGGTTCAAAAGGCGAAACAAAGTGGAAATGATGAAGAGGTGAAACGCCAAGTGGCGGCGATTTCTTCACTATGTGATGTCATTCTCGATGCACCATCACAGGTGCAAATGCCGCAAACGCCGGTTATCTCGCCACCTTCTTCGATACAGACACCGCCCGCGCCGCCCGTATCCTCAGATCAAGCCATGCTTGAGAAACTGATGGGTGCGAGTGGTGCGAAGAAATTTCAGCATCAAGAAGAGGGGCAAAAAGAGAAGGATGGGAACGGCGACTCTATCTTTGATTTTTAATGGTCTTGTCACGACAAAGGGAAGGTGATCGGTTTGAAACTATTTTTGGGCGCCATTCAGTGGATGGCATTTTTTATCGCAGCTTCTATTGCTGTACCAATTGCGATTGCACAAGCATTTGAATTGAACCAAGTGCAGTCAGCGGAGCTGATTCAAAGTACATTCTTTTCACTTGGTCTTGTGGCGATGGTTCAGTGTTTATGCGGCCATATGCTGCCGATCAATGAAAGTCCAGCGGGGCTTTGGTGGGGTGTGTATACCCTTTATGCAGGTATGACAGGAACCATCTTTGCGACGTATCCTGAAACTCTGCAAGCACTACAAGGGGCTTTAATTTTTAGTGCCGCTTTCTTTTTTATTTTTAGTTTATTTAAAATCATTAATTGGCTTGCGTCTTTATTTACGCCAGTCGTCACAGGCATTTACTTGCTATTATTAGTTGTCCAGTTAAGTCAGCCGATCATGAAAGGGCTGATGGGCATCGGCTATCGGGGAAATCAGGTGGATGGGCTTGTTTTTTGCTTATCAATCTTCATTATTATCCTGACCTTCATGATCAGCCGCTCAAAATGGCATTACTTGAGACAGTTTTCTGTGTTGTTTGCCCTTGCAGGAGGCTGGTTGTTATTCGCTCTACTCGGGTTGGCAAAGCCGGTTCGAATTCCAGAAAAAATCATCGAGTTTCCGAAGCTGTTCCCATTCGGCATGCCAGTCTTTGACAGTGGATTGCTTGTCACGTCCTTTTTCATTACGATATTACTCATTGTGAACATGCTGGCCAGTATTCGAATTGTGGAAAGTTCAGTGAAGGCATTTGGTGAACTGCGTGAGCGGAAGAGAGCCCGTCCGGCTGGTTTTGTCGCAGCATTTGGTCACCTACTGAGCGGATTGATCGGTGCAATTGCGCCTGTACCTATTTCCGGGGCAGCAGGGTTTATACAGACAACGAAAATTCCATCGAGAAAGCCATTTTTCATAGGAAGTCTGCTCATTGTACTCATTAGTTTATTCCCGCTGCTCATGAGCTTTTTCTCCGCATTGCCATCACCTGTGGGGCTTGCTGTAAACTTTGTGGTGTTCTCCTCGATGATTGGAATTGCGATGTCTGAGTTTGATCAGTATGAGAAAGAAGAAATTCCGCGGATTCGCTTTGTCCTAGGGATTGCCGTTTTAGCAGGTGTAGGGGCGATGTTTGTACCGCAGGAAGCCTTGAAAGGCATGCATCCTGTGCTCATTTCATTATTAAGCAATGGACTTGTTCTAGGTACACTCATTGCGATCGCGGTCGATCAAGTTCTGTTACGAAAGAAAAAGAAATCCGACAATCTCGTGTCAACGTAAAGGGAAAGTTGAATATCGTCTGTCACCCGCGCTATGATAAATATAATTGACGAGATAAGGAGAATGACGAATGAAACTATTTTTCATTTTAGGTGCGATTAATGCGATGCTAGCTGTTGGACTCGGAGCCTTCGGTGCGCACGGTCTTGAAGGGAAAATCCCTGAAAAGTATATAGAGATTTGGAACAAAGGGGTTCAATATCAGATGTTCCATGCGATTGGACTATTTATTGTCGCCTTTCTTGCAGATAAGCTGTCAGGTGTTTCTCTAGTCCCAACCGCTGGCTGGGTGATGCTTGCAGGTATCCTTTTCTTCTCAGGAAGCCTTTATGTCCTAGCATTGACTCAGGTGAAGATTCTAGGTGCCATTACCCCAATTGGCGGAGTGGCGTTTATTGCTTCTTGGATCATGCTTGTCATTGCAGCAGCAAAAAATTTATAAGCTAAAAAACCGATGCTCTGAGAGGGGCATCGGTTTTTTTCTTAATTCCAGTAAGGGGCGTAGTTTGGCGGTGCTTGATAATAAGGGATGTAGTGAGACGGAGGGACAGGGTTCGTTTGTGCTTCCTCTTCTCTGTGGCAAAATGGTCCGATAAACGCACTTGGCTTCACAGGCTGAGTCGCCTGTTTCCACTGTGTTTCGTTCATGCAATACGTATGTGCCATGATGTGAGCAGGGGTGAGGGTGAGAAGGTCTGAGCCTAGGATCACTTCTGGCGTAGATGCGTTAAAAATGGCTAACAAATGAGTTCTGTCTTGAAGGGCAACTTCATAGTGCCACCAGCCTTGAGGTACGTTTGCTACCTGTCCTGGGGTGATGGTATAGGTGTGAAGTTTTTTTGTAAATGGATTCAGCATCGAGACGGCAGCAGAACCGGCTATACAATAAACAAGCTCTGCGGCATTTTGATGATAATGAGGCTCTACGACTTTGCTTTTACTCAAATATATATCCAGCAGAGATACTTGATCCAACGAATTTAATTGTTTTTTTCCTAAAACGTTAATCAGGTTATGCTGATCGTATTTCACAAGGGGGCTTTGATTCAGATCGTATGAATATTTAACATTTGGGGAAGTATAATCCAGCTCAACAGTCATGAATGTCACCTCTAGGCGTTTGATAAAAACTACTAGGCATCTTATGACGAGCGCCCTAGAGTGTGACAAAAACCTAATCAAAAGAAAAAAGCAAGGGCGCCTGCTCCTTGCTTTTGCGATATGTGGCGTTATCTACCTCGGAGAATACGTGGACATGGAGTATGGATAGTCGTATTGAATTTCCCCATCAAACGTAATGTAATCAAGATAGATCGTTAATAGTAAGTATCGTGTTCCTGTCTTGTTATCACTAATGATAATGTGGTCACGTCCTGCAGCTTCAATGACGCCTCTGAAAATCTTCGAGTTCCATTCCTTACTTGCCTCAAACGTCATATAAATCGTGGCTACCTTGCCGCGGTTCAATCGTAAAATATTTTCAATATAGGACTGCTCGATTGGCAGCTGACCAGTGACATTCTGCTGATAAATCGGTCCAGAAGGAATTTGATAAGGCTGCCCGCCGCTCTGCGTGCCCTGCCCCCCTGGTGAAGAACCAGTAGACGGCATTGGTGAAAATCCCTGCTGCATTTGTCCTTGCATTTGACCCTGCGTTTGGGGAGGGACTGAATAACCCATCTGCTGCGCAGGATACGGATTTGCTCCATATTGTTGCTGGCGAAAATCTTGACCTTCGAAACCCGAACCTTGCCCAAATTGATTTTTCAATTTCATAACGTTCCTCCTCTTTCCTCATGGTGTTCTAAACAGAAGGCGCTTGAGCACCTGTTGTTTCCATAGCATTCTTTCTCTCTTTCACACTATGAGACAGGAGGGGAGAATATGTACATTGAACGAAAAAAAGGAACTGTGGTGCAGTTCCTTAGGCGCGGGCAAACCCTCGCATTCTTTGTCAGGCCTTACATCATCCAATTTACAGCGCGCTGGACACCAAATAAAAGAGTAATGATAAGAAAACATGCCGCAAGCGGTGTGATCACGATGAGGAAGGCTTGCCATAATTTCAGCTTCATCACAGCGACAATGCCTAAAACAGTCATTCCAAATATCCACGTCTTTGCATAAGCATCAATCAGTGTCAAAAGATCGAGATAATACCATACCTCAAAATGCTGATCTAAATAGGGTGAGATTTTGACAAACGTATACGGACCAAGCATTCCAATCGTGCAAATCCAACTGAGTGCAAATAAAGCGGAAGGGAAAAAGGTCGTCAGCGTGAAGGCTTTGAGTACATCTCGATATGCCGTTTGACTGCCGAAAAAAAGACGCCCTAACCACTTTAGGATGAGTACACCGAAAAATAGACCGAGATTGCCTGCGAGAATACCATATCCCGCACCTTGTAACAAAATAAAAGGAAATGGAATATGATTGCCCATATACTCGCTAAAATACCCTTCGTAGACCCAGCCTGTACCAGCGATACTTGCAAGGAGCATCATCAGCCAAATGGGAATATAGGAATGTTGATATGAGCGAATAATCGTTTTTGTTGCGACAAAAATTTTGAAAAATCGAAAAAAACCTTTTACTTCCTCTTGTTGGGAGTGATCATTCTTCATAGCTTCCAATGTTCTTTACTCCTTTAATACACATAAATGATTACTTATATTACCAAAAAGTTCGCGTTTTTCAAAGATAGATCATTAAAAAAATACAATTTTATAAAAAATAGGTCACTCTACAGTCTCTTTAAGAGGAGACACATATGATAAACATAGTTTGAAAGAGACCGAGGTGAAAACTTTGACAAAAGTAACTGTCATTATGACGAGCTACAACAAGGCGGCTTACGTCGGCAGATCGATTGAAGCGGTTTTGCAGCAGACGCTGTCAGACTTTGAACTATTTATCATGGACGATGGTTCAAATGAAAAAACCCTTGACGCGATTGAGCCCTTTCGCAAAGATCCCCGTGTTCATTTTATCCAAAGCGGTGTCAAATCGCTGGAGGAGAGAACAGCGAAAACCCGATACGCCGTCCTCATTAATCAAGCTTTAGAACTAGCAAAGGGCGAGTATATTTCCTATGCCACAGATGACAATGTCTATGCCCCGGACCGTTTAGAAAAGCTCACACATTATCTAGATGCTCGACCATGTGAAGATATTGTCTATTCTGCATCGAAAGTAATCTATTTAAATAGCAATAAAGAGCCAGTAAAGGAAACGATTCGACCTGCGCAAACGGTGCAATGGAATGCACCTTGTGCCATAGATCATTGCTCGGTCGTTCATCGTGCTTCTATTTTAACAAAAATTCATGCTGAATTTGGGTCTTACTGGGACGAGAGTCCGCATTTTTATCGAATAGGGGATGCCCGGTTCTTTTTTCGATTAAATCATTTTTATCCGTTCTATCCCTATGATGAAGTGTTAGATACAAATTACATCACAGAACAGTCGATTCACTATCAATTGGCGGAAGAAGAGAAAAGTGCCTTTATTCAAGCACTTCCTGAGCAGTCTACCTGCTGGGAGCTCCGCCATATATTAAAGCAAAGACATGGGAGGTGACCTGAAGTGTCGCACTATATTCATCATTATTGGCAGGTGTATTTTGAGTATGTGAATCTCATGAAGGATTTGTCCTATCAACAAATTCCTCTTGGGTTGATCAGCAATTTCTATCAATATATCAGTCCTGAAGTAAGGGAACGTATGGAGGATGAAGCATTCGGTCAAGAATTGACAACCGATTGTCCATTGCCGGAAGAGATTCAGCCATTTTTTGATCAACATAAGCAGCAGATCAAGCTTATTGCTTATCGTCCGGCGAATGGAAAGGTCTTGCTTCACTTTGAACATCTGCGTTTTACTGAACAAAATTACACGCGGTTCCATCCGAGTCAAACGGTGGTGCTTGCTCGCTGGAAGAAGGCAGACTATTTCGGTTTACCGGTCATCAGCAAGCCGGAATTAGCGGGAGAGGTTAATAAAGAAGCCCATGCTGAATATATTGAGAAAGCAAATGCTCTCCTTAAACCTTACGCAAAGCACCCCGTCTTTGGCAATGTCTTTTTTAGAGAAAAGCTTCGGAAGGACATTGTGCAATTTATTGATGTGATTGACCAGACAGAAGTGCTATTTCAGATGGAGCCAATTGCAGCCATTATTGTGGGGACAACGGAGGATGCTTACAGCCGCGTACTTGCACTGCAAACTGTGAAACGCCAGCTCACGAGTATCTGTCTTCAGCACGGCGCACTGATGGGAGACGAAGCCTTTTTGCCGATTTTCACGACGTGCCACGGGGTGTTTGGAAAGTATGAAAAAGACTGGTATGTACACAAAGGCTGTCAGCCGGAACAGGTGGAGATCACAGGTCATCCGAGGTTTGATTTGGTGAAGGATCGAACGCCGCTTCAACAGGAAATGGTCTTTCGAAAATTGAACTTCAATCCTGCCAAAAAGACCGTGCTTGTGGCAACGCAGCCGTTTTCAGAAGCCTTCTATGGTGATGTGCTTAAAACGATTGCAAAACGGAAAGACATTCAGTTGATCATGAAGCCGCATCCGTGGGAAATTGCCCGAAACCGATTAAATGAGTATGTGTCCATTGAACGAGCAGGAAATCATGTGAGATTGATTAAAAAAGAAATCGACTTGTATGACCTATTGCCTTATATGGATATGGTCATTACGCTCACATCAACCGTCGGCCTTGAAGCGATGCTCTTTGAAAAGAGTGTGCTGATCGGGAAAATGACAGAAGGCAGAAGATACCCTTATTACGAGTCGCTTGGCAGCTATCATATGGAAAACCCTGTTGAACTGGCTGAGAAAGCCATTCGTATTTTGTCGGATGATCAAGAAATGAAGCTGGCAAAGAGGCAAGGAGCTGAGTTCATTAAACAACATTATCCGCATGCGCGATCGACCGATGTTCTGCTTTCTCTGCTTCAAACAAAAACAGGTGTGGATTTTCAGAGATGAGGATAGGGGTGTGCAAGCGATATGGAAAAAAAGAGAGAACAATTTCTTCCTTATGCCCTGCCGTTGATTGAGCAGGAAGAAATTGACGAAGTCATTGGAACATTAAAATCCGGCTGGCTGTCAACCGGACCAAAAGTCAGACAGTTTGAAGAAGAGTTCCGGCAGCTGACCGGTGCAAAACATGCGATCGCTGTCAATTCATGTACAGCTGCTTTATTTTTAGCCTTAAAAGCAAGAGGGATTGGGAATGGGGATGAGGTGATTACAACGCCTCTGACATTCTGCGCAACAGCCAATACGATCATTCATACAGGGGCAGCACCTGTATTTGTCGATATTGACCCAGCGACACTCAACCTCGATGCAGAGAAACTAGAAGCGGCGATTACACCACACACAAAAGCGATTGTCCCTGTTCATTTTGCTGGTCAATCGTGCGATATGGACCGGATTTTAACCATTGCCAAAAAGTACGATCTATTTGTGCTTGAGGATGCCGCTCATGCTCTTTACACAACGTACCACGGTCAGCCCGTTGGTTCGATTGGTGATGCGACTGCCTTTAGTTTTTATGCGACGAAAAATATAGCGACCGGAGAAGGCGGCATGCTGACGACGAATGATGATGCGCTTGCCACTCGGATCAGAAGACTAGCACTCCATGGGATGAGCAAAGGAGCATGGAATCGTTATGGAGAAAAAGGAACGTGGTACTACGAGGTCGAGGAACCTGGCTATAAAATGAACATGTTTGATGTGCAGGCATCGTTAGGGCTTGTTCAGCTAAGCCGTTTAGATGATATGCAGGCACGGAGAGAACAAATTGCGAAAGCATACAATCAAGCATTTCAAAAGGAAGCAGGGCTGATCCTGCCGCCAGTCCATCATGAGGGAAGACATGCATGGCATTTATATGTACTGCAAGTGGACCCGAAAGAAGCATTCATCACACGCAATGAGCTGATTGATCAGCTGCAAAAGGACTATAAAATCGGCACGAGTGTTCACTTTATCCCTGTTCATTTGCATCCATACTATCAACAAACCTATCACTATTCACCAGAGGATTTCCCTGAGTCACTCGCGTACTACAAGCGGACTCTCTCACTGCCTCTTTATCCAAGTATGACAGATGAAGATGTGCAGGATGTCATCACTGCGGTGCTGTCTATTTTAAAAGAACAGAAGGCATCTTCATGAAGGCCGTTCATGCAATAGACGATCAGGTGCTGTCCGCTTGGATTGAGAAATACGGTCAACAAATTGAACAAATGAAAGGCTTCAAACAGTTTGGTCTTGTCAGTGGCGCCCAGCTGAAAGCAGTGCTGTTATACGACTGGTCAAAATGGGAAAGCGGCATATTTGATCAGCATATTTTTCATGTGAAGTTTGCGGAAGCTGAGTCAGCATCTGCTTTTCAGGAATTGATGGAGCGCTTCATCAATTGGATGAGAACAGAAAAATGCGATTTTTTCTTTTTACGTCTTGAAGCGGCGGATGTTGAAAAAAACCGCATCGTCCAAAGGCTGTCACATGTGTACTATGTGGGCGGTCTCACTCGTCTTGAAGCGCCACCTGTTCACATGGAAATGCCATCAACAGGTGAAGATGTAGTCATCAGTCTGCCGGATGAAAAGGAATACGATGAGGCGGTGTCACTCGCTTATCAGGCTTTTGTCAAAAGCCGGTATGCCCTCGATCCATTTTTAGACCAGAATGTCGTCCAGCATTTCTATCAAGAGTGGATGAGAAATAATGTGCTCGGACGTGCAGATATCAATATCGTAGCAAAGGTGAACGATGAAGTCGTGGGCTTGATACAAGGGATGACCAAGGGCGATGAGCTGGCGCTTGAGCTGTTTGCGATTAGACCGGATGTACAAGGAAAAGGGATCGGGAAAAAGCTGTTTATTGAGATGATGAAGGTCTCTTATGAGAGAGGGCATCGTTTTATTTCTGCCGGAACACAGCTGCATAACACAACCGCCATTCAGCTGTATGAAAAGATGGGATTTAGAACAACAAATGCCTTCTTGTATTACCATGTATGGCCGAAAAAAGGAGAGAGATAAGATGGCGCATTTCTACATTGGAGATCGCAAAGTGGGGGATGGCGCGCCTGTCTTTATCATTGCAGAGGCAGGCATTAACCATGATGGAAAGCTGGATCAGGCGCTTGCTTTAATTGATGTGGCAAAAGAAGCAGGTGCCGATGCAGTGAAGTTTCAAATGTTCCAAGCTGATCGGATGTATCAAAAGGAACCGGGTTTATACGAAACAGCCAAGGGAGAAGAGGTGTCCATTTTTTCCTTAGTCGAACAAATGGAGCTGCCGCCAGAATGGCTGCCGGTGTTATTAACCCGCTGTGAGGAAAAAGGGCTAATATTTTTAAGCACAGTGTGTGACGAAGAATCTGCGGATTTATTAAATCAAACCGATCCACCAGCTTTCAAACTCGCATCCTATGAAATCAATCATTTGCCTCTTTTGCGTCACACAGCTTCTTTTCAAAAGCCCATCATTTTCTCAACTGCCGGAGCCACTATTGCAGATGTTCATGAAGCATATGAGGCGGTTACAAGCGTGCAAAACGATCAGGTCGCCATCATGCATTGCGTCGCAAAGTATCCAGCACCTAGAGCTTATACGAATCTTCGTGTGCTCCAAACCTTAGCCGCCGCTTTTCCTGAGGCAGTCATCGGCTTTTCCGATCATAGTGAGCATCCTACTGAAGCCCCTGTTGCTGCTGTGAAGCTTGGGGCAGCCATGATTGAAAAGCATTTTACGATAGATAAGACGCTGCCTGGCGCCGATCATTCCTTTGCACTCGATCCCGAAGAATTAAAGGAAATGGTTCAGCATATTCGAGCGGCAGAAAAGGACCGAAATCAATCAGAAGCAGACGTTCATTCTGTGTCAGAGGAGCTCCTTGGCAGTTCTTTTAAAACGACAACAGCCATTGAAGGGCAGATTCGTGAATTTGCGTATCGAGGGATTTTTACGACAAAAGGGATTGCAAAGGGCGAGACATTGACCGAAGAAAATCTAGCCGTATTACGTCCAGGACAAAAAAGCCAAGGTCTGCATCCGCGGTACATGGAGATTTTACTTGGCGTCAAGGCTGTCAGAGACATTCCAGCCCATACAGGGGTTTCGTGGAAAGATGTGCTCATGCAGGAGTCTACAAATGATCAATGATGTGCTCTTTGTCATACAGGCTAGAATGGGCTCAACAAGACTGCCAAAAAAGGTGATGAAGCCGATCGGAGATATGGCATTGATCGATTTCATCGTTGAACGGGTAAAGCAATCAGATCATTACAATCACAAAACGCAGAACCTCATGATCGCCACAACAGTCGAAGCAGAAGATGATCTATTGGCTCATTATTGTTTATCAAAGGGCTATAAGGTATTTCGTGGCAGTGAGATGGATGTATTGCAGCGATTCGCAAAGATAGCTCAACATTTTGAACCACAAACCATTGTACGTTTAACGGGAGATAATCCATTTATAGATCCGGCGCTTTTGTCGAAAATGCTTGAAGAACATAGACGGAAGAAGGCTGATTATACGTATACGACTGGAACGCCACTCGGTATTTCCGGGGAAATGATCGACGCATCCATTTTACGTGAAATCGACAATTTTCCCCTTACGCAGCCGGAGCGTGAGCATGTCACGCTGTATATCCGAAAGCATCCTGATCGATTTCAACTGCAATTATTCACACCGCCCAAAGAACTCGCATATCCTGCTTATCGATTCACGATTGATACAGAAGAAGATTATGTATTTGCTACCCGTTTACTTGAGAAAGCCGGTGGATCTATTACTGTGCCTACGGCTGAGCTTATCGTCATTTGTGAACAAGACCCTAATATTGTTCGGTTGAATCAATTTGTGAGACAGAAGGATGCTGAATGAATAAAAAAATCATGATTGTTGTGTACGGTGGTTTTTTAAGAGGGATGGGGCATGTCGTTAGAATGAAACGGCTGGCAAAGGAACTGATTCAAGAAGGAAACGACTTATATTTTTATACAAATGAACAGATTTGTGTAGAAATGCTCTCGCATCCAGCATGGCACGTTCATTTGGTGCAGGAATCAAACGTATTCCTTCAAATGGAGCAGGACATAAAAGAGCTAAATCCTAATCTTCTGCTAATCGATGTCCTTGATTGTGACCTTCAGTTCCTTCGATCGATCAAAGCGTCCTCCAGAAATGCAAAACTGGTCTTATTTGAAGAAGAAAGAACAGAAGCTTGCCAGCTTGCTGATGCTGTCGTAAACGGCATTTATGGTGGACTGGATGAAAAGCACCTGCAAGTAAATGGAACGGACTACTTTTATGGAACACCTTATTTATTGTTAGATCACGAGATCAGCAAATTAAAAGACACATATGAGGTTCGCAAAGAATGTAAGAAGGTGGTGATCAGCCTTGGAGGCAGTGATCCAAGCGGATTATTAACAAAGGCTGTATCAGCACTTCTCGAAGCTTGCCATTTACACATTCTAGCGGTTACAGGAAAAGCCTCTCGCATCGAAGAAGAAATCGAGGCTACACATATTCAATTCATTCGTCATACGGATCAATTACCTGCCCGTCTTGCAGAAGCCGATCTAGCGATTGTTGCTGGCGGGATGACGTTATATGAGGCCGTTTGTATCGGAGTGCCCAGCATTGTCCTTTCGCAAGTAGACCACCAAGCAGTAACAGCGACTCGTTTTGCACAAAAGGGAGCCTGTCACCATCTTGGATTAGGTCGCCTTGTGGATGAAAAGGATATATGGCGTGCTACTCGCAGACTATCCGGCAGCTACTTTCTCCGCAGGAGCATCCATCTCAATGGACGGTCACTCGTTGATGGAAAAGGAACCGAACGAGTGAAAAACATTCTTATAAACCTCATGAATCATCACCAAAAAGAACATAAGGATGTGTAGATGTGAAGGGAGTTATTTTAGCAGGAGGAAAGGGATCACGACTGGCACCTTTAACAAAGATTTTCAATAAGCATTTATTGCCGGTTGGCCCATATCCGATGATTTATTGGTCATTGTTCAAATTGAAAGAAGCGGGAATATTGGATGTAATGGTCATATCACAAGCAGAACAAATCCCGCTGTTTCAAAAGCTACTTGAAGGCGATCAGGAACTAGGGATGAACATTGTGTATCAGGTCCAGCCTGAAGCTTCTGGAATTTCGGACGGCTTATCCTACGCAAAGCCCTTTGTAGAAGGGGAAAAGTTTGTGCTAATGCTTGGTGATAATGTATTTGAGGAATCGCTAACCCCTTTTGTTGAAGCCTTTCAGCAGCAAGAAAGCGGAGCGAAGGTTCTGTTGAAAGAAGTGGCAGATCCAAAGCGGTTTGGTATTGCAGAAATTGATGCCACCCACCACCGAATTTTATCAATTGAGGAAAAACCGGAGCATCCGCGTTCATCCTACTGCGTCACGGGTATCTATTTTTATGATCAAGAAGTCTTTCAATATATTGAGAAAATCTCGCCGTCAGATCGAGGCGAATTAGAGATTACAGATGTAAACAATCTCTATATCTCAAATAGCCAGCTGACCTATGATATGTTAAAAGGGTGGTGGATTGATGCAGGAACACATGAATCTCTCCACCAAGCATCGACGAAAATGTTTGAAACGATGAAGAAAAAAGAGGGATACGAATGACGAAGTCTTATTTAATTACAGGCGGAGCTGGATTTATTGGACTGAATTTTGTGAAGTTGTTGCTTCAGGAAACAGATGTCCGGCTCACTGTTTTTGACAAGTTAACATATGCCAGTCATCCAGAGGAGATGGAGGAATTATTAAAGCTGTCTCATTTTCGTTTTATTCAAGGGGATATCGCTCTTCAACATGAGCTAGATCAAGCGTTTGATGAAGTCTATGATGCCATCATTCATTTTGCAGCGGAATCCCATGTTGATCGCAGTATTGAATCGGCAGAGCCTTTTATTCAAACAAATGTCCTCGGTACCTATCGTATGCTTGAAGCGGTCTTAAAAGGAAAGGCGAAAAAACTTATTCATATTTCAACAGATGAAGTATATGGAGATTTGGAACTGAATGATCCGGCTTTCACAGAACAAACACCACTTTCACCGAATAATCCTTATTCAGCAAGCAAGGCAAGCTCAGACCTGCTTGTAAAATCTTATATCCACACTCACCAATTACCCGCAATGATCACAAGATGTAGCAACAACTATGGGCCGCATCAGCATGAAGAGAAATTAATACCGACGATTATTAGAAAAGCAATCAATGGAGAAAAGATCCCGATTTATGGAGACGGCAAGCAGATTCGCGATTGGCTGTATGTAGAGGATCATGCGAGAGCTGTAAAGCAGGTCCTTGAAAACGGAACAGCTGGGCAAGTGTACAATATTGGCGGCGGCAACGAGAAAACGAATCTCGATTTAACCAAAACCATTCTGACGCAGCTCGGGATCAGTCATGACCGTATTGCGTTTGTTGAAGACCGTAAAGGACATGACAGACGGTATGCGATTGACGCCAGTAAGCTAAAACGGGAGCTTGGCTGGACGCAGGAGACATCATTTGAAGCAGGTATTGAAAAAACGATCAATTGGTATCATGCCAAATATGATCAGAGCGAAGAAGGGTGACGGATGAAAGTTTTAATCACCGGTGCAGGCGGGCAACTAGGGAAAGAATTGAGCAGACAGCTCAAGGAGAAAGACATCACCATCATTGCCTTAACGAGGAGCATGCTCAATATCGCAGACCAGCAAGCAGTCAGACACGCGATGAGACACTTTCGCCCTAATATTGTTGTCAGTGCAGCAGCATATACCTCTGTAGATCAGTGTGAAACAGAAACGGAAAAGGCGTATCTTGTTAATGGCATTGGCGCCTACTATACAGCGCTGGAGGCTAAGAACATAGGGGCTGATGTGCTACATGTCAGTACAGATTATGTGTTTGACGGGCAAGCAGACACGCCTTACCAAGTCGATGCACAGCCAGATCCTCACACCATTTATGGAAAAAGTAAAAAGCTTGGTGAGGAATTGCTTCATCTTGTATCAGACGAAGTGAAAATTATCCGTACATCGTGGCTATACGGACATGAGGGACATAATTTTGTGAATACCATCCTTCGGCTCGCAGAAACAAAGGATCATTTGCGCATCGTGAATGACCAAATAGGCTCACCTACTTATACAAAAGATGTCGCAGAGGCCATCATTCATTTATTTGATCAACAGGCAGGAATTTATCATGTCAGTAACCGAGAAAGCTGTTCCTGGTTTGACTTTGCGTCAGAAATTGTGACAAAAAGCGGCCTGTCTACGACCATTGAGCCAATTTCCACAGAAGAGTACGGCTTCCAAACACCTCGTCCAGCCTATTCTGTGTTAGACCTTCAAGCGATTGAAGCCACAGGCTGGAAGCCGAGACATTGGAAGGATGCGCTTCACGAATTTTTGCAGAAAGAAGGGAGATGGCATCAGCATGATTGATGGTGTACAAACGAAAAAACTCATGAAACATTGTGATGATCGCGGCTTTTTTGCAGAGCTCATTCGAGATGATGAGCCGATGCTGCAACGTTTTGGGCAGGCATCGTGGTCGAAAAGCTTTCCAGGTGTGATCAAAGCCTTTCATTATCATGAAAAGCAAGATGACGTTTGGTTTTTCCCAGCAGGTCATGCTCAGGTCGTTTTATACGATTTGCGTGAGGACTCTCCTACAAAGGGTCAAACCGATGTGTATTATATGGGGGAAGACAATCCAATGCTCCTCCTCATCCCAAAGGGTGTCGCACATGGCTACCGGGTACTAGGCGAGACGCCGCTGCAAATTGTCTATTTCACGACAGAATCCTATGACCCGAAAAACCCAGATGAAAAGAGAATCGCTTGGAATGACGAGACAATCGGATTTGATTGGGAAACGACATTTAAATAAAGAACAAAGGCCTTTCGCAGGAGAAAGGTCTTTTTTTGTTGAAATATATTCTGTAAGTGTCATTTTATGTATTTTTCTAAGTTAAGCAGAAAAGGGATGTGGATGAGTTTGTCTAAAAGAATTGCATTTGTAACAGGGGCAAGTACAGGGATTGGGAAGGCAATCGCCATAAAGCTTGCCGCCCAGGACCATGTAAAGGTCATCATCAATTCTAGAAATCAATCCTTACTAGAAGATGCGCGGCAGCATATTGAGCGTATGGCAGAAACAAAGGAGCCGGTGTCTCTTTTCTGTGGTGATATGTCGCATGAAGGAGTGCGAGCTGAGGCCTTTGCGGCAATAGATCAAGAGTTTGGCAGACTGGATGTGTTGATTAATAACATTCCAGGAGGGAAGCCAGATACTTTTAATTCATGTGAAAGTGAGCAGATGCTGGCAGCATTTTCTCAGAAAGCCCTAGCGTACATTGATATGATGAAACGTGCGGCAGCGATGATGAAAAGACATGAATATGGCCGGATCATTCAAATTGTCGGGAACCTTTGGAAGGAACCTGGTGATCAAATGTTTACGAACAGTATGATGAATGCAGCGATTATCAATGCTAGTAAAAATGCAGCCACACAGCTTGCGCCTTCAGGGATCACAGTGAATTGTTTAAACCCAGGATTTATTGCTACAGATCGATATGAACAGTTTATCGAAAACATGATGCGTGAGCAGTCATTATCACGCGAAGAAGCTGTACAGGCTGTTGCGTCAGGAATCCCGATGCAAAGAGTAGGTTCAGCGAGTGAAATGGCTTCATTGGCGGCATTTATCGCATCAGAGGAAGCCTCCTATGTCACCGGACAGCAAATATCTGTCGATGGTGGTTCGATGAAAAGTATATAAATATGAAAAACCCGCTATATGCGGGTTTTTTGATGAAAACGAATCGGCAGTATATGCAGCCGATCGATAAAAAGGGCAAGCTGTTCAATTGGCGCCACCATTGAGATGCGGACATGATGTCTTCCATGTGTTCCAAACACACCCCCAGGCGTCACGACGACATTTGCATGCTCGAGTAAATAGTCGGCAAATGCATGAGAATCCTCGAAATCATCAGGAATCGGTGCCCACAAATAAAAGGCGCCGGCTGGACGTTCAATGGTCCAGCCAAGCTGCTTCTCCGCTTGACGGATGAAGAAAGCCATTCGTTCAATGTAGACTTCTTTCAATGATTGAATATGACAGTCATCACTTTGTAAAGCGACGGTGGCGGCATGCTGAAATCCACCATACATACTGACAAACACATGATCCTGGAAGGCGTTAATGGCATGAATGATGTCCTCATTGCCTACAGCAAAAGCGACTCTCCATCCTGCCATATTGAATGTTTTGGATAAAGAATATAATTCCACTCCTACGTTTTTCCCAAGAGGAGCCTTTAGAAAGCTCACTGGTTTTTGCTCATAATGAAAGGAACCATAAGCAAAATCATGAATCACATGCAGATCGTGAGCGGACGCAAATTCTGCAGCCTCTTCAAAAAAAGCTTCATTCGCCACAGCACCAGTTGGGTTATTCGGATAATTTAAGAAAAGCACCTTTGCCTTTTTTAACACGTCTGGATCAATTGAAGAGAAATTCGGCAAATAGCCATTTTTCTTTTCAAGCTGGATGCAATGTGGCTTTGCGTCCGCCATCAAGATACCTGAATGATATTCTGGGTATCCCGGATCGGGGACGAGGGCAATATTCCCTGGATCAAGCAGGCACTGACTCATCACATAAAGCCCTGTTTTTCCTCCATTGAAAAGGGCAATTTCCTTCTTCGGGTCAACCTCAATGCCGAATTCCTTTCTGTAGAAATCTGCAATGGCTTGCTTGAAAAAGTCAAAGCCTCTAAAAGGTGCATATTGCTGAAATTGCAAAGAGCCTGCTGCCTCTTGAAGGGCATTCACAATGTGCGCCGGAGTAGGAAGATCAGGATTTCCCTGACCAAGGTTCACAATGTTCGCTCCGTGTTGTGTTTTATGCGCAATTTTCTCAAATACGGTTCCAAATTTTTGTTCTGGCAGCCGTTCAATCATGTTAGATGGTAAGATCTTCACCACGACATCCTCTCTTTCTTATCCCTTCACTAATTCATCCATTAACTGAATGGCTGCCTGCTTTTGAATGTTACGGATGGAGGCGGCAACATCCTGAGAAGACGACCCTTTTAATTCAAGAGACACGATGCCATTAAATGCTTCAAATAAAGATAGATCTACAAAGGTTCCTTTAGGTGGGACAGATTCGCTGATGATGACAGTATCTCCAACTAAAGTGTCCTGCGGAATATGCACATGATCAATGGTGATGTGTGTGGCCTCAGGCGGAATGTGTCCGCTCTCTTTGAAATGCTGAGGGTATAAATGACAGTCTGCTACATAATGCGTATGTCCAGAAAGTAGTTCTTTTGGCAAATTAGCTTTTTTTCCATCGACTAATACATCAATCAGCAACTTAGCCATATCCACCCCAAAGACCTTTTTGATATTCGGAATCATATTCCAGCCAGCAAATCTAGCTGCTGATTCGATCAGTCCGGTTTCTCGATGTTTCATAAGCTTGATTTCTGTATGAGTGGCACAGTTTTCAAGACCTAATCCTTCATTTGCTTTCCTCGCTGCCTCAATGATGATTTGCTGGGCTTCATTGTCTAGGATCGACGGAGTGATATGAGCCGTTTCAGTAAAGCCGATTTGAGGGGTCTTATCATGAATGACAAAAGGGATATATTCACCCTCAACAACTAATCCTTCTACACTGACATAATCAGAATAGCCGTCGTCTTGATACCAATCCTCGTAAGCCCCCTCTAAGTACGTTTCAGCGACAAACGGTGCTTCATACGTCACAGCGTTTGGAACGGGAATGGTTTGCAAATAGGATTGTACGTTTAAAAAGAGATCATCACTGCCGGATCGGTCATGAAAAAGGGTCACGCCAATGGAGCTTGCTAAATATGTAGGCTTTAAAATAAGCGGTGTACCAATATGTTCAATGGCTTGCTGAAAATCAGCTAAAGTCGTGACAGGCTGAGTTTTTACTGCTTTGACCCCAGCTGCGTTGAATGCAGCCCTCATTTGGCTTTTATCACGCGCTAATTCAGCTGCCTTTACCCCAGCGCCGCGCAGCCCAAGTCGCTCAGCGGCTTTTGCCATTGGTGCAATGAATAATTCATTATTGGTGGTGATCGCATCCGCTTTGAAAAAGGAAGCGACGCGAACTAGGTCGTCCACCACCTCTTCCTCGGATTTTAGATAATCATCATGTGCCCAGTAAATCGAATCTGGGTGTTCAAAAGAAGGGTTTTTGTCAAAATAATCTCGATCTTTGATGACCGCAATAGAGTATTTTTCGATTAGCTCAGCGTGTCCCTTTGTAATAGCAAAAGGTCTCGGGATATAAGAAACGATATGATACGATGCAGCCACGCTTTCGTAAAACATATGGGGCGGGCATCCTCCTAGATCAGCAATGACAAGTACGGTTTTTTTACTCAATGAAAGCACTCCTTTTTATCTAGCGGTGTAACCGCCATCTGCTGTGACAACACTTCCAGTCATATAGCTGGATAGATCAGAGGCGAGAAACAGCATGACGCCCGCAATTTCTTCGGGTTTTCCGAGACGAAGTAATGGGTTCACCTTTGCTTTTTCCTTTTTAACAACCTCAAGGCTTTCTGAATGATTGTCTGAAAAGGATTTTTCATTTAATGGTGTATCAATAATGCCTGGGGCGATACAGTTCACTCTGATTTGATGGGCGGCATAGTCGACCGCCATCGATTTGGTCAGCTGGATGACACCGCCCTTTGTTGCGTTATAGGCAGGGATGTCAGGCCAGCCGACAAGACCCCCGACAGATCCGGTATTGATAATACTTCCGCTTTTTTTTTCAAGCATATGCGGCAAAGCATGCTTACTCATGAGAAATACACCCGTCAGGTTGACCTGTACAATGTGATTCCAATCCTCCAGTGTCATCTCGTGAATGGGAGAGACAATTTCAATGCCTGCATTGTTAATCAGCACATCGATTGTCCCAAACTGGGTCAGCACAGACTGAACGGTTTTTTGACAGTCAGACTCATTCGTAATATCTGTTTTGAAAAACGCAACATGCTCGTGCGCCAATGATTCGACGAGCTGTTTGCCGCTTTTTTCATTGATGTCAGCCACTGCGACTTTTGCTCCGTGCTCAAGGAAAAGCTTGACTGCAGCAAGCCCAATTCCCGATGCACCTCCTGTAATCAGGACGACTTTTCCATCGAGGTTCATTTCTTCACCTTAGACGCTTTTGGCTTCAACCGATTATAGCGGGGAGGGAAGAAGAGATTAATAGACTTTGATGCTTCCAGCTTTGGATTTATCGCACCGTGGTCTTCCCTAGGGTCACAAAAGTAGGTAGTACCAAATTCCATTTTCTCTGTAAAGCCTTCAATCGTCATATCATAACCTCCGCTAATGCAAATGCCGATTTGTTCATTCCGGTGTTTGTGAAAAGGCATTTCTCCGCCATTTCCAGGAATGTTGGCTATCATGAGCTCCATCCAATCCTCAACAAAAAAGGTCACTTCCATGCCAGGAAGTAAATCTCGTGTTTTGAAAATGTCTAAGAAATAAGTAGGAGGCGCCGTGTATTCCTCGCCATCTTTTAATCTCTTAATATCAATAGCAATCACTTCTTCATCTGTCAGGTTAGAAGCGCCGTGAGGGACAAAAGGTGGTGCGATATACGCTGATTCTAAAGGGGTAAGCAATTGGGTCGATGGGCCGACTGTCATTTGAAGCTCGCCTTTTAATACGATGCCGATTTGTGCTTCGGGATGCTCGTGAGGTTTAATGATCGTGTGAGGAGGGATGTATGAGATGAGCACTTCCGTATCACCTCTGACCGTGGAATATTGTGTGACACCATTCTCCCATTCTATTTTTTTGGCTTGTGGAAAATATCGTTCTTGCGTTTTTTGTTCAGTTTGCATATTATATCTCTCCTTTTCCGAATATGGACCAGCTCATAGGAATACTTTTAAACGTTCGAACGAAGGTGAGGCCATATGTGGCTCTGGCTACCTCATTGGTTAAAGCGAAATCAAATTCGCCGTCTCTTACTTTTTGTGCGGCAGTACTTGTCGAATTGACTAGCTCAAATTCAGCATTTTGGTGAATGAAATATTGAATCAAATTGACAGGTGCAGGGTGAGAGACAATTTTTAAATGGTGGAGCATTTGTTCTTGAAATGGAAAATCTGGTCTGACAGCCAAGCCATACATGGGTGTGTCACATCTGAAAATTTGTAAGAGCTGCAGGTCAGGTCTCATGTAGAAGTGTTTGATTCCTTCGTATGCGTGTGGAACGAGAGTGTATTGGAGTGCGTGAGAGAGAGTATGTTCAATGCAAGTTTCGAATGTGTCATAAAGGGATAGTTTCGTATGAGTGCCGAGAGTAGTGGTGGAATGAGAGATGAAGTGTTTTGCTGCGTATTCACTGCTTGTCCCCTTAGGGCCTAGTGTATTGACTGTAAACATCTTAGGTGAAACGATGGGCTCTTCTTTGAAATGAAAAACATCATTCTTTAAGATCATGTTTACCATCCAATCTTTTTCAAATTTTTACTAGATTATAAAAAATAAAATTGGCAATTGTCAACAAAATTTATAAAAAATGTATTTTATGATGATATTAAAAATTGATCTAAAAAACTGCACATACCTAGATGTGCAGTGAATTGAACTTACGTTTCAAATGTGTTTTTATGTTTCTGCTGTAAGGTTCGTTCACGTTTATAGCTGACGAAGCTAATAAGAAAACCAACAAGCGTAACGAGAGCACATACAAGCCCTACCGTATGATAGCCGAAATGGACATAGACAGGTCCCATAAGAGCGGAACCAAGCATAACGGCAAGATTGGACGCAAGGCTGTAAAAAGCCATCACTTTGCCTCGGTGGGTTTGGGAGCAGTCACTTAGAACAGTGCTCAAAAGCGTGACAGATAAACTTTGCATGGCACCCCAAATAAATAGGGCAAAAATCAGCAATGTCCATGAGAAAGGAGCATAAGGAAGTAAGGCGAGAACGAGCGTAATGCCGCCCAGCACAAAGAAAAGAGAACGAGTTTTGCCAAACCAGTCTGCTAATTTCCCTGTAAATACACTCATAGAAAAACCGACACCGTAAGCCATGATCAGAAGTCCTGCCGTCGATTGCCCTCCAGAAAACAAACTTTGCAGATACGCTCCTAAAAACGAGTACATGCCATAAAATCCAAGCATATTACAAAATGTCACGGTCAAATAGGCGGGGACACGATCAATTTTCAAAGCTCCCCATAAAGAGCCAGCTTTCTCCCTAGCTTGAGGTGTTCCTGTATTCGCTGTGGCGGTTTGTTTACGAGATTCAAGGATGACGAGCAGCAGGACAATGAGACTCATGATGGCGAAAATCCAAAAGGTCCATCGCCAGTTTAAACTCTGCCCGATGAAGGCGCCAATTGGTACACCAAGGACAAGAGAAAGAGACCAACTCGACACAATGAGCCCCATCACTTTGCCTCGATATTCATAAGGAACCCGGTCACCCACAAGCGCATAGGCTGTTGGCACAAATACACCGGTCGCCAGCCCAGAAATAGCACGGCCTGCAAAAAATACGGCCAGATTCGGGGCAGCCGCACACATTACGGTGCCAATCAAAAAGAAAGAAAGCCCGATAATCAGGCATAGCTCCCTTGAATACCGGTCCCCTAAAGGAACAAGCAGCGGGGCTCCAACCAGCACAGCTAACCCATAAATGCTGATGGAAAGGGCGAGAATATCAAGAGAGTGCTGAAAGGAGTTTGATAAATCAGGCAGCAGTGGTGAAATCACCAGTTCTTCCGATCCCGCCGCAAAGACGCCAAGTGTGAGCGCAATGGCAAGTGTGATGGGAAATGTTTTAGAAGCCTGGCTGTCTAAAGATTCTTTCATCAGGTGATCCCTCCAAACTTGCTTTTTCATTCAATTCCGTTAAAATAAATTCTACCATTATTTAGTTTTATTTTACATTTCGCATCATAAGTATTATCATAAAATACTTTTCAAATGGAACGATTTTTGGATAGGAGAGGTACGAATGAAAATCACCGATGTTGATGTGCATATTTTAAATGAATTGAAAGAAGATGCCCGCTTATCTATGAGGGAATTGTCCAAGCGGGTCAATTTATCCGCACCTGCGGTAGCAGAAAGAGTGCGTAAATTAGAGGATGCAGGGATTATCGAAGGGTATTCGGTTCAGGTTAACTATAAAAAATTAGGGCTTATGATTGACTGCCTGCTGGAAGTCACAGTGCTAAACGGGGAGTATCAACGTTTTGTGGCTTTTATGAATCAGCACCCACGCGCTTTTTTTGCTTATCGAGTGGCAGGGCAGTCATGCTTTTTCATTAAGCTGTCAGTCGTTTCCCTTGAAGAAATTGAAGCCTTTATTCAGGCAGTGTCTGGGTTTACAAAAACAGTATCTCATATCGTCTTATCAGGGCACTCTTTTTCTCATCCCATTCAGGAACGTGTGAAACCAATAGAAGAGCCAGAAATGACCGTGGTGAAGTAAAAAAGGACCTGACTCAGGCCCTTTTTGTTCGTTTATCTGACTGATAGCTCATGATCGTAATGATAAGTCCAATGAAGGTTACAGCTGCAGCAAATAACGGAACAAGCTGTAAATGTGTGATTTCGATGGCAAGACCGCCAAGCGCTGCACCGCCGGCATTCCCGATATTAAAGGCAGAATGACTAAGCGTTGATGCGAGTGTCGGTGCTTCATGTGCCATGTTCATCGTGCGGTATTGCAAGGTAGGAACAAGAATAAATGAAATGATTCCCCACACAAAAATGGTCAGCACAGCAGGCACTTTGAATTCGGAAGTGATTGTAAACAATAACAGGACAGCCATTAGCAGGATCAGGGACACGATAATACTCGGCATCAGCTTCCAGTCGGCAAGCTTTCCACCAACTAAATTTCCAATAGTGACCCCAAGTCCGAAGAGAACAAGGATAAGCGTCACTCCATTTTCCTGAAAACCAGTCACTTGGAGCAGGATTGGGCTGATATACGTAAAGGCTGTAAACACACCTGCAAAACCAAAGATCGTCATTGCAAAAGAGACGAGCACTTGTGGTTTTTTCAATACAGACACTTCATTTCGAATATCCAGTACTTCTTCCTTCGATTGATTGGGTACTAAGCTGATGATACCGATTAAGGAAATGAGCCCAATAACGGCAATGACGAGAAACGACATACGCCAGCCGAATTGATTTCCGATGAATGTACCGAACGGCACACCCAGCACATTGGCGACCGTCAGTCCTGTAAACATGAAGCTGATCGCACTTGCACTTTTCTCCTTAGGTACAAGCCGTGCAGCCATGATCGCCCCGACGCCAAAGAAGGTCCCGTGAGCAAATGATGTCAAAATACGTGCGGCCATTAATAGACCATAAGAGGTTGATACAGCAGCAACAGCATTTCCCGCCACGAACAGGATCATTAATAAAATGAGAAGACGTTTCCTCGACATTTTCCCAGTCGATAAAGTTAAAATAGGTCCGCCAACTGCCACACCAAGTGCATATCCAGTAATCAGCTGCCCTGAAGCAGAGATAGATACATGAAGGTCGTTTGCGACGTTTGGCAAAAGTCCCATAATGACAAATTCAGTCATGCCAATTGAAAACGCACCGAGCGTTAATGCAAAAATAGCGATGGGGAAGTTTTTCATGATGTGATCACCCTTCTAAAAAAATACATAAAAAGGCTTCGGAAAGATCCGAAGCCTTAAGAGTTTATCATACATGAAAATAAGATGCCAGCTGCTCGTTTGCTAATCGGTTTCCGACAAAGAAGGAACCAAATTCGCCGTAGCGTGCACTGACTTCATCAAAGCGCATTTCATAAACCAATTTTTTGAATTGAAGCACATCGTCAGAGAAAAGAGTGACGCCCCACTCATAATCATCAAAACCGACGGAGCCTGTAATGATCTGCTTTACTTTACCAGCATAGCTGCGGCCGATTAAGCCATGGCTTCTCATGAGTGATTTACGCTCATCCATAGAGAGCATGTACCAGTTGTCATTGCCGGAACGTCTTTTATCCATTGGATAGAAGCACACGTATTGAGAAGAAGGGAGCTCTGGGTATAGACGTGCACGTACATGCGGGTTTTCGTAAGGATCTCCGCCATCTCCGCCTCCTGCTAAGTAGTTGCTAAGTTCAACAACTGAAACGTACGAATAAGCTGGGATCGTAAACTCTGCTAGTCGTGTTTTGTTGAATTCAAGTTCAATTTCACCCAGTTCTTCCATGGTTGGACGCAAAATCATGAGCATAATATCTGCTTTTTGGCCGACAATACTATAGATTGTTTGGCTTCCAGCCTTATCGTGCTCAGCTGTTTTCCATTTTTCTAATAGACCTGTGAACTCATGAAGAATCGCTTGGCGCTCATCACTTGTCAGCAGCTTCCAAGCTGTCCAGTCAAAGGTTCTAAAATCATGCAGTGCATACCAGCCGTCTAGTGTCTGAGCTGCTTCATTGGTTGTATGTTGTTCGCTCATTTATTTCACTCCTATTTACAGTTTTCCATCTGTTCCAACTATAACATAGTTTGTCCAAATGGAGATGTGATCAAAACTTGAACGACGAAGTCAGCTTTTATGGAAATTGATTAAATTAGTTTGAAAAATAAGAATTTAATTTGTAAGCGCTATAATGTAAGTTGGTAGTTTGAATTTATGTAGAAGAAGAGTATGCTTGAAAGAGAACGCTTTTTTTGTAAAATCAAGGAGGGTATATAAGTGGCAGATATTTTTTCAACAGTTCAGGAAAAGGTTGCAGGTAAAGGAGTAAAGATCGTTTTTCCTGAGGGAATGGACGAACGCATTCTAACAGCCGTTCAAAAACTAGCAGATGGCAAAGTCTTGCAGCCAATTGTTGTAGGTAAAACACAAGAAGTTGAAGCAAAAGCAAAAGAATTAGGTCTTACACTTGATGGTGTTGACGTGTATGATCCTCATACATATGAAGGTTTTGAAGAGCTTGTACAAGCTTTCGTAGAAAGACGTAAAGGCAAAGCAACAGAAGAGCAAGCAAGAAAAGCATTACTAGATGAAAACTACTTCGGTACGATGCTTGTGTACAAAGGTCTTGCAGACGGACTTGTGAGCGGTGCAGCACACTCAACTGCTGACACAGTACGCCCAGCACTTCAAATCATTAAAACAAAAGAAGGCGTAAAGAAAACATCTGGCGTCTTCATCATGGCTCGTGGTGAAGAGCAATATGTGTTTGCTGATTGTGCAATCAACATTGCACCAGATAGCCAAGATCTAGCTGAAATTGCGATCGAAAGTGCAAACACAGCCAAAATGTTCGACATCGAACCACGTGTGGCAATGCTTAGCTTCTCTACTAAAGGCTCAGCAAAATCAGACGAAACAGAAAAAGTTTCTGAAGCAGTTCGCATTGCAAAAGAAAAGGCACCTGAGCTTGTACTTGATGGAGAATTCCAATTCGATGCAGCTTTCGTTCCTTCAGTAGCAGCGAAAAAAGCACCAGATTCCGTCATTAAAGGCGATGCTAGCGTATTTGTTTTCCCTAGTCTAGAAGCTGGAAACATCGGCTACAAAATTGCACAGCGCTTAGGTAACTTTGAAGCTGTAGGTCCAATCTTGCAAGGCTTAAACCAACCAGTAAACGACCTTTCAAGAGGCTGTAATGCTGAAGACGTTTACAATCTTGCACTTATCACAGCAGCTCAAGCACTATAAAATAGCATCTCGGCTAAAGCAGTCAGCGCGATAGATTCGTGCTGGCTGTTTTTTTATTTTGGACAAATGTGTACAATATAGAAAGAAAACAATCTGATCGTAGATAAAGCCGATAGGATGGGCAGGTGCTAAAATGGAGGATTTAATACATAAGCTTCAGCATAAGGTCGCTTTTTTAACCGATGCACAGAGGAGAATTGCAGATTATATCGTACAACATCCAATGGAGGTCGCTTTTTTAACTGTCGATAAATTGGCGTCAAAAGTCGGGACGAGTACAGCAACCATCATGCGCTTCTCTGCTGCTGTGGGGTATTCTGGTTTTTCTGAGTTTCAAAAAGAGCTCCAATCAGCGATGAAGCATAAAGCCGACCCTCAAACAAGACTTGAGGCGAATCTCAAGCATTCAAATAAGAGTAAGCTCCTGCATAACCATGTAGAATTGCAATTTCAAAATATCCAGTACGCATTGGACAATATCACGGAAGAAACCTTTCAGCAAATTGTTGGGAAAATAGCCAATGCGCGCCACGTTTTGTGTACAAGTGTCCGAAGTGGAAGACCTGTTGGCGAATACATGTCGTTAGGAATCAATCGGCTATTGGGGAATTGCCAGTATATTGATGCAGATCAAAGTGACTGGGTGGATGATTTGGTTCATTTCAACTCGAGTGATTTCATTATAGCGGTGAGCTATCCGCGTTATGCAAAGCGTATGAAGGATTTGATGGAAGCAGCAAAGTCTTATGGGGTGGAAGTCCTTTTAATTACAGACAGCTACAGCTCTCCACTAACTAAATATGCACAATATGTATTACCGTGTTCCTCAGCAAGTGTAGGCTCTCATAACTCTGTCGTATCTGCTATCTTTATCGTCGATTTCATCTTAAGTGCATTAGCGATGAATGATCCAGAAAGAACAAAACCACGTTTAGATCAAATCAATCATATGTTAACGAAAATGAGTTATCACACAACACAATAGTCGTGTGATAACTCATTTTTTATTTTTTTGAAAGCGCTTTACTAATTAAAAATGAGATGGTATGATCATATCACGAAAGTAATATATATTACTTTAAATGAATTAAATGTAATGAATATAACTCGAAGGGGATGATGGAAACAATGAGTACTGTTCATTTCGTGTCAAATGATCTTATAGCTAGGGCAAGAAAGCTTAACTCAACCTTGTTGTCAGACGTGATGGGATGCACCGGCGCGATGGATCATCAAATCAAACCAGTTGCGAGAGGCATGAATGTAGTCGGCACAGCTTTTACCGTGAGCTTACGGCCAGGAGATAATCTGTTTCTTCACCAAGCGATTTATTCTGCACAAGTAGGCGATGTACTCATCGTTGATGGGAAAGATCATAGGGGTCACGCATATTTAGGAGAATTGATGGCCGGTTCAGCAAAAGCTGTTGGAATAGAAGGAATCGTGATCGACGGTCTTGTCCGCGATAAAGTCGCTTTAGAGGAATTAGCTTTTCCAATCTATAGTAAGGGATTCACGCCGAATGGACCTTTTAAGGATGGGCCTGGTGAATTGAATGGAATCATCTCGTGTGGAGGGGTCAAAGTATCACCAGGTGACTTAGTCGTTGCAGATGATGATGGAGTGGTGATTGTTCCGAAGGAGAAAGCAGAAGAGATGCTGTCGTTGGCTGAAGAGAAACAAGCATATGAACATCAAAGATTAAAAACCATTCAACATTATATGAGCGAAGGAAAGCAGGATATCAGTCTCTTAGCGCCTGCATGGCTAGAGGGCAGAATGAAAAAATTCCAGAGATAGGGGAATCTGTGATGAAGATAGGCTTTATCGGTTATGGAGAAGCTGCATATGAGCTGTCAACGGGATTGAAAACAGAAGGATTAGATCATTTTTATGCGTATGATGTACTATTACAGAATGAGAAACTTGCTGGACCAATGAAAGAAAAAGCAGCCCGCACAGGCGTCGAATTAACAAGTAATGTGAGTGAAGTCATTGCAAAATCTGACATTGTCATTGCGGCTGTGCCAGCGAATAAAACCCTAGAAGTGGCTCAATCCGTATTAGGAAGTTTGAAAAAAAATCAAGTATATGTGGATGTGTCGGCATCAACTCCAGATATTAAAAAACAAGTGGCAGACGAAATTAAAAAGCAAGAAGCTCTATTTGTAGATGCCGCCATGCTAGGATCTCTTCCGGTTAACAAACACAAGGTTCCAATCACTGCTAGCGGAAGTGGAACAGATCGATTCATTGAATTAACGAAAGAATACGGTATGAATATTACAAAAATCAGTGATCAGCCTGGAGATGCTTCAGCCTTAAAGCTAATAAGAAGCATTTATATGAAAGGGATCGTCGGTTTACTTGTTGAATTTTTGGAAATTTCTAAAAAATATAATGTCGAAGATCAAGTGATTTCTTCACTAAGCGAAACGCTGGACAGCAAAAGTTTTGAAGAGACGATGAATCGTCTTGTGACAGGGAGTGCATTACATGCAAAAAGACGAGCGGTCGAATTACTTGGCTCTATTGAAATGCTGGATTCAGCTCATATTGATGCGAGCATGTCCCGGGCAGCACAACAGAAGCTAGAGAGATTAGCAGACTTTCAATTCGTTGAACGGTTTAATGGGAAAAAGCCGGTCAGCTGGAAAGAGGTCATTGACGTGATGCAGCAAGGGTGATTTTTGTAAGCGTTTTATTTAAGAAAGGGGAGGCGAAGAAACGACATGGGTTTTATTGCATTGATTGTATTCATAGCCGTCATCATTATATGGAATGTCGTCGTGAAACGAAATATGGGAGAAGCCATGCTGTTAGGCTTTATTGCAACCACTTTGTTTGGCGGAATGGATGCGCTTAGACTGTTCTGGGATGGTTTAAAATTTGCATCCACATATGAGGTGCTTTATGCAGCCGTTGCGTTTGTGTTCATGGCCTATTTAATCGAAAAGCTGGAATTAATTCACGCACTCTTGCGCATCCTGAATTCGGTTGTCGGCAAGCTTCCTGGGGGAGCGGCTTATATGAGTACGTTAGGTTCAGCAGTCTTAGGTGCTCTTTCAGGTTCAAATTCTGCAAACACAGCTGCCACTGGCTCTATTACGGCTTCTTGGATGATTAAATCAGGATGGAGCCGAACCCATACGGCCACGATTCTAGCTGGGAATGGCGGACTTGGAGCCGCGCTACCGCCAAACTCTTCCATGTTTATCATGCTGGGCTTTGCACCAGTTGCAGCCCTTGTCTCTGAAGGTGATTTATATATTGCTCTTTTAATAGGAGGACTGTATCAAGTCGTATACCGGTTTATTTTGGTGTATATTCTGGTGAAAAAGAATAAAATCCAAGCGATGCCGCCAGATGATATTGTTCCCTTTAGAGAAGCTGTGAAACAAGGGTGGAAATCGATTTTTATTTTTTTCGGTGCCTTGATCCCTATCATCATCACAATTGGTCCGCTAGCAAACTACTTAAAAAGTAATCCAAACATTGGACCAGAGGCAATGGATCAAATTTCTTTAATTACGTGGATTCCGATTCTCATGATGCTGATTAGCTTAACAATTGGAAGAAAAAAAGCGTCTGCGTTAGATTGGTCTCAGTTTTTCAAGTCGGCCATTCCTAAGTTTACAACGATCGGTGCCTTGATGCTGTTTGCTGTTGCTGCTAGTCAGGTGCTTGCTGAATTAGGACTCGCAGAAGATTTGACGCAAATCACGTCAGTACTTGCCATTCCGAAGTGGCTCATGGTGCTCATTGTTGGTGTTCTTGTCACGCTGGTGGCTGGACCATTATCTTCAACTGCCACATTAACAGCTGTTGGGCTTGTCTCATTTTCAGCTTTAATCTCAGTCGGAGTAGATCCTGTTGTCGCTGTTGTCGCCATTCTTGCTTTTTCATCAACAGAAGGCGCTTCCCCGCCGGCATCTGGGTCAATTTTCATCGCTTCTGGTCTTGCAGGAGCCCGGCCGGAGAAAACATTTATACCGCTCATTCTTTACTATATGCTGCCGATTGTAGGAATTGGCTGGCTCATCGGAATGGGCATACTTCCAGTATAGAAAGGAGAAACACATGAGAGCATTGATGGAATTTTTATTTAAAGTGCTGCTTGTCCTTTTCTTAACGTCAGGTACCCTGTTGGTATTCGGTCAAATACTAGGGATTCTCTTGCAGAATGGAGATTTGATCATAGCAAGTACGAACCTATTCAAAAATCCCACACTAGTGTTAAGCGCTTTTTTTAGTCTTGTTGGTTTCTCTCTTCATTATATTTCTGAAAAGAAAGACACGTCATTTAGCGATCAACCATCAGCATCAGCTGGTGATTCGATCAAATAAGCGTCAAAAGCTGGATTCAGTTGGTGAATTCAGCTTTTTTTGCGCGTGAGAAATAGGTATAAAAACCCAATACGTACGATTCATTTTTCGTTGAATTCGTTTTCAATCATATGCCTCTTGTGCTAGGAAATGGTAACATAACGGAGGACTATTTAAGGAATAGAGGTGTTTGACGATGTCTGGAGCTATCATCGGTTATACAACAGCCTTGTATTCGTTAAAGGCAGACATATCCATAAAAAAAGAACAAATCATAGAACTGAGCATGTGTCGAAAAGAAATAAAAGAAGCAAAATCGACTCTGGCAGATGCTGGTAAAAAAATCACTCATCCAGATCTGACATCACATACATGGTTTGGCCATCTTGCAGATACGTTTGATGACATTCGAGACGAGATGGCATCCGCCAGTCAAGAGATTAAAGGTGTACAGCTGACCAATCTAGTGAATCGAATTGATGAGAAAATCAGTGACCTAAAATCGGAAATCCATTCGTTAGAACATGAGATCCATTCCGTTGAAAGAAAAATAGAGAGAGAAAAGCAGAAACAATTGGAAGAAAAAAGAGGGAAGTCACATGAGTAGAGAAATCAAAATAGATGCCAGTGAAATCAAACGAGTTTTACAACATACCAAACAATCAGGCGCTCAAATGAATACAAAACTTCCAACAACCATCAAAGGGAGAAACCAGCTCCTAGCAGCAGATACATTAGAAAGAATCAATCAACAGTTGAACGAATTAAGTACATCCTACATAGGCATTCTTCAGAAACAGCTTGTACAAACAGAACAAGCGGTGAACACCATGATCGAAACGGACAAGGCGCTTGCCTCCAGCAATAAAAGAAAATAAAGGAGAACGCAATGAAAACCCTTGACGCCTTTGCGCTAATAAACGGAATTGACCAAACGCTGAATACATTAAAGCAGCAATCACAACAAATCAGCTCCATAGAAAAACAAATCCATCACATCATTTCACTTGATGGCGCACTAAAGGGAGAGGCGGGACAAGCCATCCGCTCCTTTTATACAGAATGTCATATTCCCTTCCTGCAATTCTTTCAGGTCGTCATTGAGGAATACAGCACTGCGCTGAAAAGCACAAAACAGGCGCTTCATGCACTTGAATCAAACGGGCATAGCTTTATATCACAAGCATTTATTGAACACGAACTTGATCAAGGTTTAAAAAAAGCTGAACGAATGATTTCTGAAATCGTATCAGAGGTGAACCAAGCCATTGGCAGAGTTGGTCATATTGTTAAATTACCAAATGTAGACGAATCAGCTTTTCAGCAGAACTATCAAAAGGCATGGCTTGAGACATCAAGAACCATTGGTCTGCTTCATGCATTTGACAGAGAGCAGACAAGCGCTTTACATGAAACCACAAGCTCCCTTCAAACAATGAAGCAATACATAAATACCTTAAGTACCATGTTCACCGGCCCAAAAATCGACATCACGAGCTATCAAAAGGGATCTATTTTCAAAGATGGAAAAGAAGAAAAAGTGAGCAGCACCATCAGTGGATTGAATGACAAAATAGACAACCCGAAAGACAACCCGATGATGATCATGCTGAAGAAGCTGAGAGAGAAAGAACAGACGAATGTGGAGACGGTTGTTCTGGATGACACACATAAACACATCAACAAACAAGTCACAGTCAACGACCCATCCCTTACGACATTGCAAAGGGAAGCCGTGAACGGGAAAAACAAGATTCATAGAGACATCAGGGTCATAAATGGTAAACTATACAACGTCAAAGGCATTAAAAAATTAAAAGAATTCGATATCGCAGATGAAGTCGTCACCGATTCATCCGATATTGATTTTATTGGCGGCCGATACACCGTTTACGCCAATAAACAAATCATCCGAACGTATATCGCGAACGGTGAAGTAAGAATAGAAGAAGTAGACAAAATCCCAGAAAGCCGCAGCCGAGGAAACGCGAAACGCATATTAGACGGTGAAGTCGTCTCAACAGCCGAAAACATCATCCTAGAATACAGCGGCATCTACGACGGATATCGAGCCGTTACTGGCAAAGACCCAGAAACCAGCCAAAACATCAGCAGAACAGACCAAGTTCTGTCCGTAGCTTCAATTATCCCAATCGCTAAAATAGTGAAGGTAGGGAAATATGTTTTTAAGATGGATCAAGGGAAGAATGCGGTGAAAAGGGTTACTATTAGTACAGGGAGCAAGATAGATTCTAACACAATAAGAAAATATGTTAGGGATATAGAAGGACGAACAGGAAGAGAGCTACCTAAAAACCAAATAGATAATTTGAAAGCAGCATTAAGAAATAAAGAGTATAACAAAATGTCACCCATAGAAACGGCTAAGCATCGGGCGAAATTTGACAGTTTGAAAAATAAAGTAATCAAAGATTGGGAAAGAAATACTGGACAAAAGTGGCCAGTGTATAATGAAAATATTATTTCGGAAAAAACCGGTAAAGTAATTAGAAAAAAAGGAGATAAGTATGATGCTCACCATATAATTGAAAATACTTTTGGAGGGGAGCATGAATGGTGGAATATGCATCCTGCAAAATTTCCAAATGAGCATCAAGCTGGTATACATGGTGCAGGTTCACCAGCAAATACATTATTTAAAGGAGTTAAAAAATAATGAGATATGAGTTTATTAAGAAAAACGAAGAAAATAGTTTTTTTTTAGTAACTGAAAAAGAAATAATAGATGTTGAAAAGGAACTTGATTTAAAGTTTCCCAAGGAGTTAATTAATTTTTATATAGAGGTAGGTTACGGTTTTATTAATGGGTCTGAGTTTAACATTAATCGTATTATGGACCCTTATTCTGTAAGAGACTTTCGATTAAGGGCTAATGATTTTGAATTCTATCCAGACATTGAAATCTATGATGAATTTGAGAATAACAAATTAATATTTTTTGAAGCAAATGAGACAGCTTTAATGTCAATTGAATTGAATGAAAAGGATAGAAGCGCAATATACTATTATGATATCCAAATCGCTAATTCTTTAGAGGAGTTTTTAACCAATATCCAAGAGGATGATAAATATTATCTAGATTTACTAGTAGACTATTAAAAGCCTTTCAAGATTTACTTTGCCATTGATCAATTAATATATGAGAATTGGACAAGGGGAAATTCATAAATTGGAATATAATTGTGGATTGAGTGACCTGTTAAGTAAATCTAAAGATAAAGCAAAACTTCATAAACATAGCACTTATCTAGGAGGATCCAAATGGTCGATTTATCCCAAATCCCAGGCCTAATCATCAACAATCCAGAAACTGATATAAACATCAAAAAGGCAGAATCCCAACTAAACATGGTGCTACCCGATGCTTATAAAAACTTGCTGAAACAGACAAATGGATGTTCCATTGGTGGCGATGTCCTACTATACGGCACTGAGGACATTACGGAACGAAATGCAACATGGGAGGTTCAGCAATATGCAAGCGGCTATGTGGCGATTGGCGACGATGGCGGCGGGCGAGTATTTCTCATGCGTCAGGCCGAAGAGGAGAAAAAGGTGTGGATTGTGGATGCTGGTGTAATGGACCCTCAGCATGCAGAGTTGATGACTGAAAACTTGCTGAAATGGGTGAGTGAGGGATGTATCGTTGAATGATTATATTGCCTAGAATGCATGAATCACTGAAAAGTAAAAACAAATCATCCAACTGAAACGCTCTGTGACGCAAATGTCATGGAGCTTTTTTGATAATATCACTCCGGATTCTCCCTCCATTCATCCCATGTTATAATAAACACAGTTTATGAACGAGAGGATATGCAGGACATGAAAAATGAACCTATTGAGTTACTGACACAGCCGAAATGGCGAATCATAGATCAATCGAGCCTAGGTCTCTATGTGGACCCGAAGCAATCCTTTGCGATGGATGATACGCTTTGTGCGTCGGTCGGGAAGGGGCTCTCACCAGCGACTGCGCGTTCTTGGGTGCATCACAATACGATTGTTCTTGGGATTCAAGATACAAGACTGCCATTTCTGCAAGATGGCGTGAAACTGCTTGAGGAAGAGGGGTATCGCGTTATTGTACGCAATTCAGGCGGCCTTGCTGTGGTGCTGGATGAAGGTGTCTTGAATGTATCGTTAATTTTTGCGGAACAAAAGAAGGGCATTGATATTGACCGCGGGTATGATGCGATGGTGGAATTGGTCTGCCGGATGCTGTCTAAGTATGAGGTGGACATTGAAGCCTATGAGATTGTCGGCTCTTATTGTCCGGGCAGCTATGATCTAAGCATCAATGGAAAGAAATTTGCAGGCATTTCTCAGCGTAGATTACGCGGTGGAGTTGCTGTGCAAATTTATTTGTGTGCAGATGGAAGCGGGCGGGAACGTGCCGACTTAATCCGCCGTTTTTATGATGCCGCTTTAAAGGACAAACGAGAAGAAGTGAAGGCTGTGTTTCCTGATATACAGCCAAATACGATGGCTTCTTTATCAGAATTAACTGGAGAACCAATTGATTGTGCACTTCTTATGCGTCTTTTACTAGAAGAGCTTCAAACGCTCAGTGATCAGCTGACAGCGTCAGGACTGAACGCAGAAGAACAGCTGGAGTTTGAAAAAAACATGACGCGGATGATTGAGCGGAATGAAAAGGTGTTTTCGTGAAGGGGAAGTAAATTTTTAAAATTATATTTTAGATCGACAAAACAATCAAGTCATTTTGTCGATCTATCTCTATTATTTTAATTCAGCTTTATAGCCAATATAAATGTTAGGATCAAAAGTGTATATTCCAGGTTGATTAAATGTTAATGCAGAGATTTGGAAAGCATACTTCTGTTTAACAGGATTCCATGATCCATTTGGATAATAAGCTGGGTAAACTTTGAAATTAGGGTACGTTGTGTTAATCCAGGTCATACTAGAATTTGGACGTATACTTCGTTTCAATGTATATAGGCTTAATGAATTTCGACCGCTGTCGGGACCATCAGTTCTAACTTCTGTTATGTAGCTATTATTCGGAATTGAACTGTCATTTGATAGGTCAAAGTATTGTAGCGAGCTAGTTTTATTAAATGACGTAATCGAAGTTTGATTAAGCGTAATCCTTTTTTCCATAACCGAGGAGATCGGAATAGGGTATAAAACAGGCACACCTACAGCAACATTTAATTCATAGGGAAATTGATTTTTTTTATCATCAGAAGGTTCAATGTAAATTAAATAATCTCCTACTGTATCCGTTGGGAATTCAACTTGAGCTGTTCCTTCTTCATTAATCGTGCTTCTTCCTATTCCTTTACTTTGTGAAATGATTTCACTATTAGGATTAGTAATTTTGACATCAAATGTTTTAGAAGAGCGAAGGGTTAGTTTTTCTGTCTTATTCATGCCAAGGGAGACTTTATACAGTCGTCGATCATCTGCATGTGTAATAGTTGTCTTAGCTTCATCTGGTGGATAAAAAGCATTATTTCTTTTTAATTCAATTGAATTACTTGGCTCATCTGCTGCTTGTGCGTTAAAGGAGATAGTGCTTAATAAAATAATGGTCACTAACCCAAATAATATTTTCCTCAATATTTAACAACTCCCTTTTATTTATTAATATATATCGGTATTTTTTATAATAAATTAACATTATATCAAATAAATTCCTTTTTAGTTTAATAATTATAGATAATTAAAAAGGAGAAGTTGTGATGAAATCCAAAACGGCAGTTACCTCTATTTACTATGACTCCCTGTCATCAAGGGAGCCGGCTAGGGCAAGTGCCATTTCTTCATCCTGACCTGACACTTGGCATCACGGTCTTTATATTTTTATGTCGTGTTTTTGGTCAATGTCCTTTTTAGTGTGATGCTATTTATGGACACATTCACCTGCAAATTTAAAGCTGTTTTCGAAAAAATTATCCGATATAATAGAAACACGTCTTAAAAAAAGAGGGACGAAACGATGGATAATCCTAAAATTTGAAATTATCTAAGGAAAAGGTATTTAAAGATCCAGTGCGCCGTTATGTTCATTTGCGAGACACATAAATATTGAGTTTAATAGGGTTTTAGCTTCTTCGACAAATTAAACAGAAGGAACCACTTTAGAAGAACTGGAAAAACGCTTTACTAGGATTAGGAAGTACATACAGAACCTTATGAGAATATGAAAAGTCCAAGCAGATATTCCTAAAAGGGATAGAAGCTTACCCGGATAACAAAGCCATTCAAACGTTCTATGCCATGACTTTGTATAATTTGAAGGAACATAAGAAAGCGATGGAAATATGACTGAATTGTTTAACTGAAACGACAACAGATCCTACTATTTTGAATTATCGAAAGTCTATTGATTTTTATTCAAATCAGTTAGATAAATTGTGGAAATAAACCATTTACGATAGTCAAATAGAAATGGAAGGGGCACTGTAATGAAAGAATCCCCTCCTTCGTTATGTAGTTTTATATGCGATAGTCATTTATGACATAAGAAAGAAGGAAAATGTATTGTCATTATTCACCACGTATTACCCGCTGTTTATGCTTTGTGTTTTATCTGTGCTGTATGTAATGTATCGTATTCAGCCGGTGGCCACTACTGTTAAAAAAATCATCATTGTGCTTTGTGTGTTAACAAATGCCGCCTATATTTGCTGGCGTCTTTTCTTTACACTGCCGCATGAAGGTATTTTTAATATTGTGATGGGTATTTTGCTTGTTGCCTGTGAATGCATTGGGTTTTTACAGCTGCTTGTGTTTTATACACTTGTTTGGAAGCCTTCCAATCGGAAACAAGTCATGATCAGTGATCTTGACAGGCTGCCAACAGTTGATATTTTCATAGCTACATATAATGAACCAATTGAAGTGCTGAAACGCACTGTTGCAGGTTGTGTGAATCTCTCTTATCCAAAGGACAAAGTCCACATTTATTTATGTGATGATGGCAAGCGGGCGTCTGTAGAGCAGCTTGCTTCTGAGTTTGGTGTTCATTATCTGACAAGAACAGATAACAAGTATGCGAAGGCGGGTAACTTAAACCATGCGATGTCTCAAACGAATGGGGAGCTGATTCTCACACTTGATGCGGATATGGTCCCCCTTCCTTCGTTTTTAGAAAAAACAGTGCCTTACTTTCATGATGGAGCGACGGCGTTTGTTCAAGTTCCACAGGCGTTTTATAACGAAGATCCTTTCCAATATAATATGTTCTCGAAGGATCGAATTCCAAATGAGCAGGACTTCTTCATGCAAACCCTCCAAGCTGGGAAGGATCGGTTTAATGCTGTGATGTATGTCGGTAGTAATACTGTCTTTAGAAGAATCGCCTTAGATGAAATTGGCGGATTTGCTACTGGGGTGATTACAGAAGACATGGCGACAGGAATGCTACTCCAAGGAAAGTTCAAATCTGTGTCTGTCGGAGAAGTATTAGCCGTCGGTCTGGCACCTGAAAGCTGGCTGGATCTGTTAAAGCAGAGAGATCGGTGGTCGAGAGGGAACATTCAGTGTGCCCGTAAGTTTAATCCTTTGAAGGTTCGTGGCTTAACGCTGATGCAGCGAGTTCTTTATTTAGATGGTATTGTGTATTGGTTTAACGGTTTGTTTAAAATGATTTACATTCTCACGCCGATTTTGTTTTTATTGTTTGGTATTCAAAGTTTCTGGGCAGATTTCCAGTCCATTTTCATGTTCTGGCTACCGGCGTTCTTTAGTTCCTATTTAGCATTTAAACTAGTGTCGAATCAAAAAAGAAGCATGTTTTGGAGTCATATTTATGAAAGCTCTATGGCATTCCACCTGGCTGGTGTGGCTTTAAGTGAGCTGTTTTTCAAAAAGAGAGTGGAATTTCTTGTCACACCAAAGGGAATTCAAACGGACAAAAGACACTTTCATTTGAAAACGATGATTCCCCATTTGATCTTTTTGCTGCTCTCATTGCTTGTCCTAGTGAAAATAGGATACGATGTGAAGGTAAATGGGACGATGAATGCTGATCTCATGTTGATTAATATATTTTGGGTGATGTATAACGGTGCAGGTCTATTCATGGCACTGCTTGTGGCGTTTGACCGTCCGCGTTATCGAAAATCAGAGCGGTTTGTCATTGAAAAAGAGGGACAGCTTCATTCTGATCATCAAGATGAGTCGATTGCTTGTTTTCTACTAGATATGAGTGATTCAGGTGCGCGTCTATCCATTCCATTGGATCAAGCTTCTTCTCTTTATCAAGGACAAACGCAATTGTTCTTTTCAGAGGATGAAAGTGTGGCGTGTGATGTGGTTTGGAGCCATCCAGAGGGAGACAAGCTGATGGTTGGTGTTGCTTTTACTGACACACAAAAATCAGAGTATCTATCACTGATCCGCTTCCTATTCACACGAGAGCATGTATCGATAACGGATCGTGAGAAAAAATCCTATGCTGTTCGGACATTTCTCCGCTTTGTAAGAGAAACGAGGAAGGTACCAAAGGCCTTGCAGCGCAAATGGATGAGAAGGCCTTTGCAAGGTGTGGCAGGCACGCTGTCCTATGAGGGCCGGTTAGAAGAGAAGGTGCCGGTGAACATACATGATATTAGTTTATCTGGATGCAAAATCGAGTCTGAAGCTTCAATTGAATTAAATGAGAAAGTGCTGATCACCATTGACGCAGAATCTCTGACAGATCAGCCGGCAATTGCCGTTTGGACTTCAAAAAGGCGCGGCCGCACAATTGTCGGACTCAAGTTTATTCAACCTGAAATCAAGCAGATAGAAGAAAGAGAGGGAGTGGTTTCTTGAAATCAAAAAACGGCGGTTACCTCTATTTACTATGGCTTCCTGTCCTCATGGGAGCCGGCTACGGCATTTCGCTTTTAGTGCCGTTTCTTCAGCCTGTACTGACACTTGGCATCGCAGGTCTTTATCTTTTTATGTTTGGTGATTTTCAGGTGAGACAAGTCAGGTATATTTTTATGTTCGTCTTTTTGATTAATGTTCTTTTTAGTGTGATGCTATTTTTAGGCATTTAAAAAAGTGCTTCCCGCAGATGGGGAGCACTTTTTGTTATTCTGCCATTTTTTCGAGGTTGCCGTTTCGGTCCATTTTAAAGGTTGGAGCGGCAGTGTCGTCCTCTTCAAACAAAACTAGTTTTCTTGCACGGTTCATGATTTTGACGAGTGTTTCATAATCTTCTTGAATCGTGAGCTGATCCTTTTCAAGCTTTTTCACTTCTGCTTCTAGCTGTGTGACTTTATGTGAAAGTTCGTTATTTTCTCGTTTTAACCGGCTGTTTTCCATGCGTAAGGCAGAGGATTGCTGTCCATCGCCTTCATAGCGGCGCAAGAAATCAATGACATCTTCGATGGTTAAATCCTGTTGCTGCCTAAAAGGATTGGCTTCTGGCTTTTTCTCTGCGACATGAGAAGCCTGTGACAATAAATGTGATAAACTAGCTAACTCTTCATTGTAGCTTTGGTCTACAAACTGGAGCTGCTCGGCTGTTTCAGATGCTGGTGCAAACGTTTCTTCCTGCGCTGGTTCCAGCTCCTGTGAGAATTCCTCTTGCATGACCGTTTCTTCTACTTGCGGCTGATAGAGTAATCGTTTCTTTGCAGGCTGACCATTGCCGAGTGCGCGCATCCGTTGTTTCCGCTGCTTTTTGGCAAGGGCTAAAGCTTTTTCATATTGATGCCTCACAACAGCATTCCATCTAAAACCGCATGCCGCTGAGGTGCGATTTAGCTTGTCTCCTACTTCTTCAAACGCATTCAGCTGTGTGCTGCCCTCTCTGACGTGACGTAAGACGGTTTCTGCCAAAAGGAGATCGTCTTCCTCTGACCAAGCATCTTGTCTTTGTTTTGACATGTTTAAACCCCCATATGATTTGATGGTATTAGATTAGCCAAGTTCAAGAAGGTTTATACAAGTTTGCTAAAAGGATAGTGGAAAATACTAGCTTTTTAATGAGCGCGTCTCAGCGTTTACAATGCGTCTTGCAAGTCCAGCCGCTTCGATGTACAATGTTGGGTGGTATATTATGACTCTTGGTTGTCCAACTGTTTCATATAAAATGAAGTTCATCATTGAAAGGAAGCGTAAGACCATGGCTAATGAGTTTCGCGTATGTGACGATTGCGATGCGACGAACCTAAAGACGTTGCTGCCTCGACTCAAATCGGTTGACCCTGATGCAAAAATTGAAATTGGCTGTCAATCCTATTGTGGTCCAGGACGAAAAAAGGCTTTTGCATTTGTGAACAATCGCCCATTATCCGCACCAACAGAAGATGAGTTACTCGAAAAGGTTCAAAAAAAAGTCAAATAAATGTCACTGAATGTGTTCAGTCGACCTAAAAAGAGGTCCGTCCCTGTCAGGTCGGGCTTTTTACGTCCATGCAATCGTTGAGAACACATTCACGAGCAAATTCAAGGATGTTTTCGGGAAAAGTTACCCGATATAATAGAAACACGTCTTAAAAAAAGAGGGACGAAACGATGGCGTATCCAAAAGGGAAATTATCTGAGGAAAAGGTATTTAAAGATCCTGTGCACCGTTATGTTCATGTACGGGACGCATTAATATGGGATTTAATAGGAACAAGAGAATTTCAGCGCCTGCGCCGAATTAAACAGCTAGGAACCACTTATTTGACGTTTCATGGTGCAGAACACAGCCGTTTCAATCATTCACTCGGTGTATATGAGATTGTGAGACGGATTGTGGATGATGTATTCAAAGGACGGCCGGAATGGGATGAGGGAGAACGCGAGCTTGTCCTGAGTGCGGCCTTGCTTCATGACCTCGGACATGGACCATTTTCTCATTCCTTTGAAAAGGTCTTCCACTTAGATCATGAATCGTTTACAAGAGATATTATTTTAGGGCAAACCGAAGTCAATGAAGTGCTTCGCCGGGTGAGTGATGATTTCCCGAAGCATGTGGCTGAAGTCATTGCCAAAACGTATCAAAACAAACAGGTGGTCAGTTTGATCTCAAGTCAAATTGATGCCGACCGTATGGACTATTTGCAGCGTGATGCCTACTATACAGGCGTCAGCTATGGCCATTTTGATATGGAGCGTATTTTGCGCGTGATGCGTCCGAGAGAAGATCAGATTGTGATGAAGCAGAGCGGGATGCATGCGGTCGAGGATTATATTATGAGCCGCTATCAAATGTATTGGCAAGTCTATTTCCACCCAGTGACACGCAGTGCAGAAGTCATCTTAACGAAAATTCTCCATCGTGCAAAAGAGCTGCATGAAACGGGCTATATTTTCACACATGCCCCTGTTCATTTTTATTCGATTTTTGAAGGGAATGTCACCACAGAGGACTATATTAAACTGGATGAATCCATTGTCTTATTTTATTTTCAGGCGTGGGAAGATGAAGAAGATCACGTGCTGGCTGATTTGTGCCGCCGTTTTATGAACCGCCGATTGTTCCAATATACAGAGTTTAATCCGAATGAAGAAATGACGAAATATTTCAAGCTGACCGCCTTGTTCAAGGAGGCAGGCATTGATCCTGACTATTATTTAGTCGTCGACTCTTCCTCTGACTTGCCATACGACTTCTACAGACCAGGGGAGGAAGAAGAGAGGCTGCCGATCCACCTTTTGACGCAAAGCGGTCATATTAAAGAGCTGTCGAGACAGTCAGATATTGTTGATGCCATTTCCGGTAAACGAAGAACCGATCATAAACTTTATTTCCCGATGGACTTAATTGTAGATATGTCGGAAAAAGCTGAAGAAAAGAAGGCGATCATGAAGCTGCTTGGATTGGGATAAGGAAGTACTGAAAAAGGAGATGTCGGGAATTTGTTGAAAGAGCATGCAAAGTTGATGAAGGTATTCTCTGAATCCGGGGAAATCGTTGGACGGAAGAAGCTGCAAAAGATGATTTACATAGCAAAAAAGCTAGATTTGCCTTTTTACGAGAAATACGATTTTCACTTTTATGGCCCCTATTCAGAGGAGTTGACGCTCAGAATTGAAGAGCTGTGCAACCTTGGATTCTTGGATGAAATGAAGGAAAAAAAAGGTGGATACTATCAATATCGCTATTCGCTGACGGACAATGGGAAAGAGTTTCTCGATCAGTGTGAAGTGGACATGCCTGACCTCAAAGTGCTGACGCAGCAGATGAACGAGCAGTCGTCTCGTTTCCTAGAGCTCGTCTCTACGATTTTATACTTTGATGATCTGCCACAAGATGAGGTAAAGGAAAAGGTCTTCACCATTAAAAGCAAGCAGCGCTATACGGACGAAGAATTTGAGGATGCTCTTGCTTATATTGATCAGTTGAAGGAATTGAACTAACGAGAAGAACCAGTGTGTGATGGCTAATGGCTAGAACAGACTGGTTTTTATTTTGCGCAGAAACAAGTCGACCGCATGGATCGACTTGTATTTTATGAATGGTGATAAGAGAATCTCGCTAAAAATTGTTTTGTACGTTCTTCTTTCGTCTGTTCAAAGACTGCTTCCGGCGTACCTGATTCGACGATGACCCCATCTTCCATGAAAATCACCTTGTCGGCAATATCATAGGCAAAGCTCATCTCGTGCGTGACGATGATCATGGTGACCCCGGTTTGCGCTACCTGTTTAATGACATCAAGCGTTTCTCCTACAAGCTCGGGATCTAATGCAGAGGTCGGTTCGTCGAACAAAATGACTTCTGGATTTAAAGCCAGTGCCCGTGCAATGCCAACTCGCTGCTGCTGTCCGCCAGATAATTGATGCGGATAAGCATCCTTTTTCTCTAGCAATCCAACCTTTGTAAGCAATTGAAGAGCTGTGTCATAGGCTTGATCTTTCGGATGTTTACGGGCAATGACTAAACCTTCCATGACGTTTTCAAGTGCTGTTTTATGAAGAAATAGATCGTATTGCTGAAAGACCATGGCGGTTTTTCTTCGAAGTGCGAGAATGGCTTTAGGCTTGGCTTGATTGAACTTGACAGTCGTGTCATCAATGCTAATTTCTCCTTGATCCGCACGCTCAAGAAAATTCAAGCAACGCAGAAAGGTTGATTTCCCAGAACCGCTCGGACCTAATATGACAACCACTTCGCCTTTTTCCACTGATAAATCAATTCCTTTTAGAATCTCGTTCTTGCCGAACGCTTTATGCACCTGTTTTATGTTAATCATGCCAATCGTCTCCTTTTGTTTTTGTGTCCATATTTCTCATATCCGGCTGTGATGGCTTCAATAGAGGCGCACAGTGCCCAGTAAATCAGGGCAATGGCGATGTATGCTTCAAGATAACGATAGTTCACATTGGCTTTGATTAAAGCGCCGTTTAAAATATCGACCACAGACACCATAGAGACGAGAGAAGAGGCTTTGATTAAACTGATCAGCATGTTGTTCAGAAGTGGAAGGGAGATGGGAAAGACTTGTGGAATGATGACCCTTCTTAAGACCTGTTTGCTGGTGAAACCAACGGATAATGCGGCATCGAATTGACCCTTTGGAATAGATGCAAGAGAGCTTCGAAATATTTCGGATAACCCGCTTACGGCATATAAAGTAAGGGCGAAAATGGCAATCCATCGTCTGTCCAAATCACTGAAACGAATCTGAAGAGAAAGAGATGCAGCCAAATGATCTAGCGAGTCTGAAAAAAGAAGATAAGATACGAGCAAAATTAGAACAACAGGAATTGCTTTAAAAATAGCCACAAACCATTTGAACAATTGAGATAATACAGGCACCTGATAAAAACGAATAAGGGCAATACCAAATCCAAAGACAGAGCCAAATATTAGCGGTAGAAAGCCTAACAGCAGAGTTGTTGGCAAATAATGAAGTGCAGCTAGAAAGGCCTGCAGCATAAAAGCAACATCAAAATCCACTCAGATCGCTCCTTTCTTATGATGTAGTAAAGTCTCCGCCCAATATTTTTTTAGACAATTCAGCGAGCTTGCCGTTATCGATCAGCTTTTGTAATGCTTGATCAATGTCTTTTTGAAGTTTTGTATTGTTTTTTTGATAAAGATAGTACGTTTTAGATACATTTACAGGCTTTCCAGATGTCACAAGATTGGCATTGAACTGTTTGTTTAGCTTATTGACGTCATACTTTGTGAGCAAGGCTGCATCGACTGTGCCATTCTGAAGGTTTTTGACTAGAATTTCATTCCCGCCATCTCCGTAGACAATGTCAATTTTCCGATCGTGCTTTTCGTTATATTGTTCTAGCAGATAAGCGAAATTACTCCCTGTAGAAGTATGTACCTTGTGTCCTGCCAAATCGTCCAGGCTTTGAAAATCATGACCGGATGCTTTATCAACAACCACATAGCTTGTATAGTCTGTGTAGCCAACTTTTCCAAATAGATATTTCTTCTGGCGCTCATCATTGATTTCATATTGATGGGCAGCGAGATCTACTTTACCAGCATCTAAAGCGGGCAGAATATTTTTAAATTCAAAGGATTCATATTTAAACTGATATTGTGGAAGCAGCTGATCGACTTCGTCTAATACAGCCTTCTCATAGCCTGTTAATTTGCCGTTTTCATCTAAGTAAACGAAAGGCTGGTAAGCGTTCCCTGTGCCAACGATGATTTCTTTCGCATCTGGATCATTATTCGTTGCTTCTGCTTTGACTTCATTCGATTGTTCCGTATTTCCGCAGGCAGCAAGCAGCAATGAGCCAAGTGTAAGCAGACCGATGATGGAATGTTTTTTGAATTGTTTGTTATTTTTCATGTGAAATCCTCCTCGTTTTACTTCGCACGCTTTTCGACTGTAAAGGCCGTTTCCGCTCTTTTTAAGGAAACGAACGTTGCTTGACGCTGTTTTCTTGTTTTCGGTGTATTGATCCACTTTTCCAATAGGTCAAACGCTTTTTCTAGCAGCAGACTTAACATTATAAAAATGACGGCAGCAATAAAGTATCCTTCTAATACGCGGTAGTATAATGCCCCTAATGTTTGAACCTTTCCGATAATATCCATTACGCCCAGTGTAAAGGCGAGAGAGGTATTTTGTAATAAGTTGACGATGGCCACACCAATATTCGGTAGTGCGATTTTTCCTGCTTGAGGAATGAGTGTCCTTCTATAAATCTGCCATTTTGTCAGCCCAATCGAGGCAGCCGCTTCATATTGAGATGCTGGGACACTTGATAAGGCTGATCGGAATATTTCTGAAAAGTAGGCAGCAGTATTGAGTCCATATGTAATATAAAGAAAGATCAATTTGTTCCACATGGAGATATCAAGGCCAATTGTTGCGAGCACACCTGGCAGGCCATAAAAGACAATAAACATTTGAACAAGGATAGGTGTTCCGCGAATAAATGAGACATAGATTGCACTGAGCTGATGCAGGACAGGAATGCGCTCAATTCGGAAATAAGCAAGGATGAATCCAAGAAAGCTGCCAATCAAAGTGGCAAATAAAACGATCAGCAAGGTGGTCGGAAGGGCTGATAATACTTTAGGGAAGAGTGTGACCACATACTCCCATTTGAAAAACTCACCCATGTTGAATCACCTCCTATGTAGAAGTCGTTTCGACTTTTTCTTCTGCGGGTGGCGCGCCTAATATGGCAGCATCGAACCGTTCTGGGATAAGTACTTTATACATCAAGATACCTAAGTCACCATTTTCGGCTTCACGTTCAATATATTTTGTGTATCCTTTTCGTTCGTACATGTCTAAAAGCCAAGGGTGTTTCCGGCCAGAAGTGCCCAGTGTATACGCAGGCGCTTTATATGTTTGCCGGAGCAAGGTGTTTTCCACATAATCGAGCAGCTTGTTTCCAATCCCTTGCCCTGCTAAATCAGGAGCTGTCGCAAACCACCAAACAAATGGATATCCTGAGACCGGTTGCGTACTCTCCCAAGGAAAACGGATGGTGATGGTTGATATGAGCCGCCCGTCTCGTTCTAAAACAACGGCAGCGGACTGTGTAATGTTTTCTATGACCATTTCAAGTGTGGCGTTCGTGGATGGCCAATCAATGCCCATTTCCCCAAGTGGTTTAAATGCACTGGACAGCAATTCTAAAAAGGCTGGCGCATCTTCTTCGGTAGCGATACGAAAAATATCTCGACTCATGACAAACCTCCATTCAAAATGTAATGTCAGATTATTGCTTTTCTTAAAGTCTCGATATCTGGATTCAACAATGCTTGATACACGTGGGGGTCATGACTGATCTCAACTACAGGCACATAGCGGATGCCGTATTTTTCCTCTAAAATGTTTCTGTAATCATCATGTTCAGTGACATCAATCGTTGAATAAGGGATCTGCTGTTCGTTGAAATAGGATTGAATGTCCTTGCAATAACTGCATCCATTTTTGCTCCATAAAATGATTTTTTGACTGTTTGACATTAGACGTTCACCTCGTGATTTATTTTTTTAGCTGCTGTTTGTTCATGGTTAAACGCTTCTTTTAACAATGTGACAGACGCAATTCTTGCCTCAATGTCTACGATCGGAGTTAGTACGATGAATTCATTGATATCGTATGTCTCGGCCAGCTCAGTCAGCCGGTGATGAACAGTTTCTTTTGTGCCAGCGGTATAGCCGGTTTTTTGTACGTGAATGCTGTAGTGTTCTTTTTTCGTTCCTTTCACTAGCTTTTCTGCATCCTCTATTGATGTGACATTGAGCTTTCTTCCATCGGAAAAGGAGACCTTTACTGTTTCCTTTTGTTTGATGTGCAAGAGTGCTTGTTCATGATCTTCGGCTGCGGAAACGGTGATGGCGAGAAGGAACTGCTGGCGAGTGCCCGCTTTTTGATATGTTTGGAAGGTCTCCCTTGCTTCTTTTAATAATGCTTCATCTCCATTAATAAAGAAGGCAAATACAAAGGAGATTCCGAGTTTTGCTGCGAATTTAGCGCTCTCCGTACTTCCCCCTAAAAGGAAGATGTCGGGTGACAAACGTGGGATGGGCTGAGCATTCAATTCATTTGATTGTTCCGTAAGGTAGGTTTTGAGATCTACTAATTTTTGAGAAAAATCTTTCCGTGACGCTTGATAATCCTCCTGAAGTGCTTGTGTCGAGAGGTTCAGCCCTCCTGGTGCTTTCCCAACGCCTAAATCGACTCTGCCAGGCGCTAGTGATGCCAGTACATGAAATGTTTCAGCTACTTTAAATGGGCTATAATGCTGTAGCATGACACCTCCAGAACCAATTCGCAAATTGCTCGTTTTTGCTAATAGATAGCCGGCAAGGGCTTCAGGGGATGAACCTGCTACTTGAGGGTTATTGTGATGTTCAGACACCCAAAACCTGTGATAGCCAAGCTGATCCGCTGCTTCAGCTAATCTGACAGTATGCTGAATGCCCGCCTCTGCGTTCTCGTTTTCACCGACAAGGCTTTGATCAAGAATACTAAGGGTGATCGACATTGGCTGTTCCTCCTATCAGACTTTGATATTGAGATAATGCGAGGTTTAACCTGTTTATGGCATCTGAATCAATTAAATAATTATCTGAACCCTGCTTTTTGACCTGTTGATCCACGACATACACACCAGATTGAACAACTGTTGCACCAAGTTGGTGAATAATCGGTTTAAGAGCATATTCAATGACGAGCAGATGACCATAGGTTCCTCCTAAAACGAACGGAAGGACGGGTTTTCCTTGTAATGCTTTTTGGGGAAGTAAATCTAAAAACGTTTTTAAAATACCGGAAAATGACGCTTTGTAGACAGGCGTTAACACAATGACACCGTCACTCTCATTCACGAGTTCAATGGCCTTGACAATCTCTTCGTTTGAAAAGTCTGCTCCTATTAGTGCGCTGCTAGGCAGCTGGTGAACTTGAATGGTATGTACATCTATTCCATTGAATGTTAACTGCTGCTGAATATGCTGCAGGACACCCGTTAATCGAGATTGGACGGAATGACCTCCTGCTATAATCGTTACTTTCGTCAATTCGTCTCCTCCATTTCTTATAATTCCGTCTAAACAACTTGGAATAGTTGATAATATAAATTATAATAAGGCAAACCAATAGAAAAGTATAATTAGTAATCATAAATACACGATTCAGATATTTAAAATACAGGGAGAAGAGGGGTTTTCATGGAGATTCGAGCAATACGCACTTTTGCCACCATCGTGAAATACGGAAATTTTTTAAAAGCAGCAGCAGCGCTGAATTATTCTCAGCCAACCATTACTTTGCACATCAAACATTTAGAAGAGGAAATTGGAGAGAAGCTTCTAGAAAGAGGGAAGACCTTAAAGTTAACAGCATCAGGACAACTTTTTTATGAAAGAGCCAATTCTTTACTCAATGAATATGAGAAACTGACGAAAACGCTCCAAGATTTAGAGGTAGGCATTGCGGGGTTCATTCGCATCGGTGTTTCTGAGCCCACAGCCAGCTTAGAGTTCCCATCGCTTCTTGCAGAATTCAAGGAAAGGTTTCCGAATGTAGAATTTTCTGTGCAAGTAGCAGATGCAAATACACTGAGTTCCTTGCTTTCCCATGATGAGATTGATTTTGCGATTTGCGGCGCACCAGAAGCTTCGATGGAAAATAGCTATAAGCCGCTTTTTCAAGATGATATTGTTTTGTTGGTTCCGTCTTCCCATCGATTGGCGGAAAAAGATGCAGCGGAGGTAACAGATTTAGAAAATGAAACCATATTATTCACACCTCACAATTGCCCCATCCGCATCCAAATTGAACAACAAATCGTTAACGTCATTGGGAGCAATTACAATAAGTTAGAGATTACGAGCAGCATGTCCCATAAACACTATGTTCAGGCTGGATTAGGAGTGTCTCTTTTTACTCGAACCGCCCATTCTTTTACACTCCCCGGTACAAAGGTATTAGAAATAAAGGGCATTCAAGTGTCCCCGCCAGTTGGTCTATTGAGGAAAACAAATGATGCGCCTGGAAGAGCTGTACTCCAGTTTATTGATCTCATTGAAAATCGATTGCATCGAACAACATGAAAAAGGGGTTAGCCTTTGTGCTGACCCCTCTTTCATGTTTATTTTACGGTTTGTTTAAGAAACTGATTCTTCTTAATAGGCAGACCCAAATTTTCGCGAAGGGTATGAGCTTGATAATTTGGATCATAATATCCTCTTTCTATCAAAATCGGGATCACATGCTCTGTCCATTCGGATAAACCACTAGCTAAAATCGGAGCGCCAAAAATAAATCCATCTGCGGCATCTTCTTCGATCCATTGAATCAATTTGTCAGCCACTTGTTCGTAAGTGCCGAAAAAGGCACTTTTTGGAGTGGTCACTTGTAAAGCGACTTCTCTTAAGGTCAAATTTTGTTCTTTGGCCATTTTTTTAATGGATTCTGTTGTAGATTGAAAGCTGTTTGAACCAGCGTCACCTATATCAGGAAAAGGTTCATCAAGCGGGAATTGACTAAAGTCCAAATGATCAAAGAATCTGCCGAGGTAATGCAGGGCTTCTTCAATAGAGACTAGATGTTTAATGGCTTCATATTTTTCTTCTGCTTCTTCGACTGTTTTCCCTGTAATCGGGTGGATGCCAGGGAATATTTTGATATCGGATGGTTTTCGACCAAGCGCTTCGGCTCTATTTTTCACGTCACGGTAATAGGCTTTTGCCTTTTCAAGTGAATCGGCATTTGTAAATACAGCGTCTGCTTCTTTTGCGGCTAGATCTTTTCCTGCCTCTGAAGCACCTGCTTGGAAAATCACGGGCTGCCCTTGTTCAGATCGTTCAATATTTAAAGGACCTTTGACAGAAAAGTGTTTCCCATGATGGTTTAATGTGTGCAGTTTATCTCGATCGAAGAAGACACCTGTTGAACGATCTCTTATAAAAGCATCTTCTTCCCATGAACTCCAAAGCCCATTCACTACATGTAAATACTCTTCTGCAATTTCGTATCGAAGGGAGTGGCTAGGATGAGAACGGATGATGTGATTTTCAGCAGAACCTTCTAACGGTGAAGTCACAACATTCCATCCTGCCCGGCCTCTGCTTAACTTATCCAAGGAGGCAAATTGTCTGGCAATGGTAAAGGGCTCACTGTAGGAAGTGGATACGGTCCCCACAAGTCCAATTTGTTTGGTGACTGCAGCAAGAGCGGATAAGATGGTTAATGGTTCAAATCGGTTCAAGAAATGAGGAATCGAATGTTCATGAATATATAAGCCATCTGCGACAAAGACAAAACGGAAACCCGCTGCTTCTGCCTTTTTTGTCATCGCTTGATAGTAATCAATATTAACACTTGCATCTGCTGGAACTGATTCATCCTTCCACGCATTCATGTGACCTCCCGGACCATGTAACATTAATCCAAATTGTATGTGCTTTTTTTCAGACATGCGGATCGTCCCTTCTGTTTTGAAATAGCCATGTTTTATGTTTTTCATCATAAGGTAGAATCGTAAAGAAGTATAATTGGTATCAGTAAAGTATGACTTTATCTTTTCTAATATCATTTTTTGTTTCTTTCAGATGTGTCATTGAGTCCATGACATCATTTCTTAAAACCATGGGAGTTTATTAAGTAAATGACCCAGACCAAAAGCGCTATTTTTCGATGAAATCTGTGTCGGAATATCCGAAAAATTAGTGAATATGACGTATTTCGACTTTCTTCCTGTGTATCTAATTCCCTGTTTTTGACTGAATAGAAGGAAAGTGGTGAATTTTCAGTGAATATATAACTTTGTGAAAATCAAAGGAGGGATAGGAATGAAAAAGCGTTCAGTCTTTTTGTCATTTTTATTGGTAGGTAGTTTGTTACCGGGAGTAAGTTCAGCTTCAGCACCAGTCGCGAGTGCTGGTCATGGGCATGATCATGGTCATGCGCCGTTCGAAACACATATTAGTGAGGGGTTGCCAAAGGCAAACGATTTTAAAGATTTGACGAAAGCACCTCCAATTGAACGAGATGTGACAACAAAGGTATTAGATGAGTCTGGTAAGCAGGTGGGCTCTAGAACCTTTAAGGCGAATACAGGAGATTCTATTTCAACAAAGGCAAGTACAGGCAGTCAGAAGGTCACTGTCTATGCGGTTGCTGATGCGCAGTATCGTGCGAAATATAGTGACTGGCAAACACGGATTGTCAGCATCATCGAGCAAGCAGATGTCACGTTTAACCGTGATCATGATGTCGACTTTGTCGTACAAGCAGTAGGATCTTGGACGTCTTCGGGATCAAATGCAGAGCAAATTTTGTCTAACCTTGCGCGCAGCTTTGATGGCAGAGGATACGATTTTGTCACTGGATTTACAGCAAATCCAAACTTTGATGCTGGCGGAATCGCTTATGTCTACAATAGTGCACCAAGCGGAAGTGCATTCGCCGTTAACCTTGACCAAGGAACAGCGAATACAGCAAAAGCGGCTACGCATGAATACGGCCATAACTTTGGCTTACCGCACGACCCTCAAGGAAGCGGCATTGTCTGCTTAATGAATTATGATTATTCCTACACAGTCGATTTCTTCGATGCGGCTCATAAAAATCAGGTGAACCGTAACAAAGCGTGGTACAGATAAAATAAGAGAAAAAAGGACAAACATCTATGTGCTTGTCCTTTTTTTATGCTTACAGGTCGCTGATGCGTTTTCCTGCTACGGCATAGTGTTCTTTTTTCATTTCTTCAATAATGACAGAGACTTTTTCTACACCTGCGCCTGTTGTTTCAACAACAGCATCAGTGACTTTCTCCACAAGCGCTCGTTTCTGCTCGTCTGTTCTTCCTTCAAGCATTTGTACGGTGACAATCGGCAATGCGAAAACCTCCTTTTTCCTTTCATGCTACGCTTCCCTTTAGTTTAAGGGACTTCTTATAGTATACTGAATGAAGTAAATCATTGTATAGAAAGAAAGAGGGATTCATGCCTTTGAACCAATTTCTTGTGTATCCATTAGAACTGATTCCATATGTCGCCATTACGCTTGTTGTTGCATTTACGATGCACGAGCTGGCGCATGCATATGTTGCGTATCGTTTCGGCGACCCGACAGCTAAAAACCAAGGGAGACTCACATTAAATCCACTGAAGCATCTCGATGTATTTGGGACGATTTTGATCTTTGTCGCCGGGTTTGGCTGGGCGAGACCTGTACCGGTCAATCGTTACCATTTTAAAAACCCGCGCTTAGCAGGAATCTGCGTCTCGATTGCTGGCCCTTTAAGTAACTTAGTGTTGGCGTTTCTAGGCTTTTTCGTGTACGTGCTTCTTCAGAAGTTTGGCGGGGAGTCGCTCATGCGCTTTGAGCCGGGAGTTGATCATTTCTTCCGGATATTTATTAACTTGAACGTCATTTTGTTCCTATTTAACTTATTGCCACTTCCGCCGCTGGATGGGTATCGTATTATTGAGGACGTCGTCAGCCCCCGTATCCGTGCGAAAATGACGCAAATCGAACAATATGGGATCATTATTTTTCTCATATTCGTGATCACGCCGCTAGGACAGTTTGTTTTTGGTCCATTGATCGGAATGCGGGATCAAATCATTCAATGGTTTAATCTTATTTTGAAGCCGCTGCTTTAGGAGGTTTAATGAATGGAAGGTAAAAAGAAGAAACCAATTGGTTTTAACATCATTAAAAAAACAGATGCAACCGACGGACACGGAGGCTTTGGAGCTGGTGCGCTCAGCCTAGATAACATTTCGCCGGTGATCATTGACGTAGAGGAAAAGGAAGCTGTCATTGATATTGGTGCGATGCATGCAAGAAGTGCCGTGGAAAAAGGAATTAAATTCTTGAAAAGCAAAGAAGAGGTACCGAACGGAAAGCCGTATTGGCTCGTATGGGTGACCATTGACCGCAGAGAAGAAGGCCCTTATTATGCGGGTGTGACGGCTTGCGAAATGACCGTCGACCGTTCAATCCGCCGCGGGTATAAGTCGCTTCCAGAGCATGTGAATTTCATGGATAAATCAATGAAGCGAAATATCGTCGTCAGTCATATGGATGATGTATCGAAAAAGGTGCTGGCTGATTTCTTGAAGAGTCATAATGAAGCACTATGGGAAGCATCTACAGATGAATTAAAAGAAGGATTGGCTGTCCCTGAATAATTGTGAAATTTTTGTGAAGAATGGCGAATTGCTACCAATTCCAGCTGGTTTTTGAGTAAACTGGTGTTAAAGCTAGGACATGGAGAATCCCGAGATGTAAATCTCGGGGTTTTTCATGTCTTTTTTTAACGTTTCAACCACTTTTCCCACCATTTCTTTGGCTTTTGATCTTGAACTGGATCTTGCTCAGATGATTTATCCTCAGCACCGTAGCACACACCTGTCGGCTCCGTTCCTTCTATAAAATAGGTGAATACCTTTGATTCACATCCTGGGCCTGCGAGATCGCCGGTTTTTGGATTGATATACACACCTTTTACGCCGTCTGGCGGCATGAAGGAGGAGGCTGGCTGTTTGGAGAGGGCTGATTCCATAAAAGATGCCCATATCTTTTTTGCATAGGCTGTTTCTTCGACCGAGTCAATGGTACGCCCTTTATCATAGCCTGTCCACACACCTGTGACGAGCTGGGGAGAGAAGCCGATCATCCAGCTGTCGGCTCCTGTCGTTCCCGATTTTCCTCCGTATGTTCGCGTGAGATCCTTCATAATGGTGCGGCCTGTGACACTCGTATAGCCGTTTAACTGATCATTGAACATTCCTGACATCATGTCGGTGGTGACAAAGGCTGCCTTTTCATCTAGGACTTGCTCTCGTTTTTGTTTTTCTTCAAAAAGCACGTTGCCTTTAGCATCCGTTACTTTTGTAATAAAGGTGGGTTTGACTCGTTTTCCGCCATTGACAAGCATTGCGTAAGCATTGGTCATTTCAATTGGTTTGACAGGAGACGTGCCTAGGGCAAGTGATGGCACCTGATCTAGTTTTTCGTTGATGCCAAATGTTTTGCCCGCACGTACAAGCTGTTCCATTCCTAAAAATAGATGGGTTTTCACGGCATAAATATTATCAGACAGCGCCAAGGCTTGAAGCATCGTAATGCCATCATTTGCGTAATAGCCATGGTAATTGCTTGGTGAATAAGCAGCACCGCTTCCTTGATCATCGAGCTCAAAAACCGTTTCTTCACTGCGCATGACGGTTGCTGGTGTAAACCCATTTTGCAAGGCAATGTAATAAAGAAGAGGCTTCATTGTTGAACCGGGCTGTCTTTTCGCTTGTGTCACTCGGTTGAATGGACTTTTCTCATAATCTCTTCCCCCGATGAGGGCGAGTACATGACCTGTTTGGGGATGGATAGCAGTAAAGCCGATTTGGATATCTGATTTCGAATAGATTGTGCTTTTTAACGTCTTCTCAGCCATTTTCTGTAATTCTGGATTTAAAGTCGTTTGGATATGAAGGCCATAAGTTTCGATCTGTTCCTCAGTTAACCCCAAGCTTTGTTTCAACTCACGAATCACATCATCATAAAAATACGGAGCTTGCTTTGCTTGCAGCTGCTTCTTTTGCAAAGGGCGATAGGACAGTTTTTCTTTCGCGGCTTCAGCGGCTGCCTTTTTCGTAATCATGCCGTCCTCTTGCATGTGCCTCAGAATCATATTCTTTCTTGCGCCGGCTTTCTCTTCATTCACATAAGGGGAGTAGAGAGAAGGGCCCTTTGGGATACCGGCAAGTAAGGCAGATTCAGCGAGAGTTAAATTCTTCGCTTTTTTCCCGAAATACAGACAGGACGCCGCTTCCACGCCATAAGCTCCATGACCATAATAAATGGTGTTCAAGTATCCTTCTAAAATCTCATCTTTTGTATAGTTTTGCTCTAAGCGAATCGTGTAAAAGGCTTCATTCCATTTTCGCTTCCACGTTTTATCATGATCTAAATACAGATTTCGTGCATATTGCTGGGTGATCGTGCTTGCGCCTTGTACCTTAGCCATGGCACGAATATCAGCCACTGCAGCACCCGCCATCCGTTTCACATCAAAGCCATGATGCTCATAAAAGGTTTTATCCTCAACAGCTACAGCTGCCTGCCTGATATGAGGGGACATGTCCTTTAAGGGCACCCAATATCTCTTTTCTCCAAAGCTGGATTCTCCAAGCTTTGAACCATCGGCTGCATAAATCGTCGTAGATTGGGGAACTTGAACAGAAGGGGCGCCTTGCCATTTGGCTATTAAAAGAATCGTCAAAAAGACAGTGCCTGCAAATAGAAAAGCGAGCAAGCCAATAAAAAAACAGGCTCGAATCGTTTTCACGGTCATGCGGATTTTTTTATTACTCATGATTGTGTCCATGCAAAGCCCCCATTTTGACGGTTTTTTATCAGTATGGAACAAAGAAAACCGTTTTAAACAAATGATTGCAAGAGCGTGCATTAAAATTGAAGAGAACTCATGCGGTTCTTTACAATTTGATATGAATCCACTATACTTTTTTCTTGGACAATCGATATAGTCATAGCCGTTAAAGGCGCTAACAATAGATGTTTGTTTATTATTGGATGAGAGGAAGATGGACAATGAGCGAACTTTGGTATACAGAGAAGCAAACGAAGAATTTTGGTATTACTTTGAAGGTGAACAAAACCCTTCACACAGAACAAACAGATTTTCAGCATTTAGAAATGGTGGAAACAGAAGAGTTTGGCAATATGCTGTTTTTAGACGGTATGGTGATGACGTCTGAGAAAGATGAGTTTGTATACCACGAAATGGTGGCACATGTTCCTCTTTTCACTCATCCAAACCCGGAAAATGTTCTTGTCGTAGGTGGAGGAGACGGCGGTGTCATTCGTGAAATCCTGAAGCATCCAAGTGTGAAAAAAGCGACACTTGTTGATATTGATGGCAAAGTCATCGAATACTCGAAAAAATTCCTTCCTTCGATTGCTGGGAAACTAGACGATCCTCGTGTAGATGTCAAAGTTGGAGACGGCTTTATGCATATTGCTGAAGCTGACAATGAGTACGATGTTATCATGGTGGACTCAACTGAACCAGTTGGACCAGCTGTGAACCTGTTCTCTAAAGGATTTTACGCAGGAATTTCAAAAGCACTCAAAGAAGACGGTATTTTCGTGGCACAAACGGACAACCCTTGGTTCACACCTGAGCTGATTACAAATGTACAGCGTGATGTGAAAGAGATTTTCCCAATCACGAAGCTTTATACAGCGAATATTCCAACGTATCCAAGTGGTCTTTGGACATTTACCATCGGTTCAAAAAAATATGATCCACTTGCTGTAGAAGACAGCCGTTTCTTTGATATTGACACTAAATATTACACAAAAGAATTGCACAAAGCAGCATTCGTTCTGCCGAAATTTGTGAGCGACTTAATCAAATAAATGAAGCGAAGAGGAAATGCGCAAATAACAGTTTGCGCATTTTTTGAAGCGTAAAAGGAGGAATCTTGCATGAGATTCGACGAGGCTTATTCAGGAAAAGTGTTTATTGGAAGTCATCCGACATGGGAAGATGCAAAAGTCATTTTATACGGTATGCCGATGGATTGGACCGTCAGTTATAGACCAGGCTCACGTTTTGGTCCAAACCGTATTCGTGAAGTTTCGATTGGATTAGAAGAATACAGTCCTTATTTAGATCGTGAGCTGCACGAAGTACCATTCTTTGATGCCGGTGACATTCCGCTTCCTTTTGGAAATGCTCAGAAAAGCTTGGACTTAATTGAAGAGTATGTCGACAGCATTTTAGAAAAAGGGAAGTTTCCATTAGGAATGGGCGGCGAGCATCTTGTGTCTTGGCCGGTTTTCCGCGCGATGCATAAGAAATATCCTGATTTGGCGATTATCCATATGGACGCACATACGGATCTTCGTGAGGAATACGAGGGTGAGCCTCTGTCTCATTCTACCCCGATTCGTAAAGTAGCAGGACTCATTGGACCTGAGAATGTGTTCTCTTTTGGGATTCGTTCTGGGATGAAGGAAGAATTTGAATGGGCAAAAGAAGCGGGCATGCACATTTCTAAATTTGAAGTGCTGGAGCCGTTGAAGCAAGTATTGCCAAAGCTGAAGGGGCGTCCAGTTTATGTGACGATCGACATTGATGTACTCGACCCAGCTCATGCACCTGGTACAGGCACGGTGGATGCTGGCGGTATTACATCAAAAGAGTTGCTTGCATCCATTCATGCCATTGCAGGATCTGAGGTTCAAGTAGTCGGTGCAGACCTTGTAGAGGTAGCACCTGTATACGATCATTCCGACCAAACAGCGAATACAGCGAGCAAGCTTTTACGCGAAATGCTGCTTGGATTTGTGAAATAACACCTTGATAGAGGAGCTTGTCATCTCATGTGGACAAGCTCTTTTTTTACATGGATCAAAAAATAAAGGAGGCAGTTCATGTTTTCTTCTATATTGATGGTGATTCTCGCCTTTTGTGTGTTAGCGGCGGGTTTTCTCACGCTGAAACGAGAGCTCGCAGCTGCGCCGCCCGTTTTTGCTTCGAAAAAGGAAGCAAAGGAAGAGATCTTGGGACTGTTTCAAGATCGAGGCTTTTTCTATCTGACGGCCATTGCGTTATTCATGCAGGTGATATTTAAGCGAGCACAGATCGTGCCATTTGATTTTTTTCAGGCATTTTTGGCAAGTTCAGGCGTACAAGCTCTTTTTTATTTAATCAAAAGAAAAGACTTGGGCGTAAAGGCTGGATTGGTGGTATTAGTGAGTTTCCTGTTTCTTTTTTTCTAAAGGGATGGTGTAAGATCAAAAACGAAGTTTAATCGCAGTGAAGAAGAGAAATGATGGTATGATAGGCGATCATGAATATGGTATACTATTTTAGTTAAACGGGTCTTAGCAAAGGAAGTGCAAAATGACACAAAACCAAATTTCAATTCATGTAAAGTCAGTGATGAAACCAGAGACGGAGCCGGCTGAAACGATCGAATTCCGCACGACTGGAACGTATCAAGAAAAGAATGACAAAACGTATCTCACTTACCATGAAGAACATGAAATGGGTCAAGTAAAAACCGTTGTGAAAATGAGTGAAAAAGAAATTTTTGTCATGAGATCAGGGTCCATTCAAATGAAGCAGCGCTTTCTCATTGGAGAAACGACCGTCACACATTACACGATGCCATTCGGTACACTACAGCTTGATGTACACACACATGGCATTGATCTCGATGTGGACAAGGGACTGCTGCACATTACGTACGATATGCTGACTGGGGAAGATCAAAAGCATTTACATACATTATCGATTTCGTATAAGGAGGATTTACGTTCATGAATATCGCAGAACAGGTCAAAGATGCGTTAAAGGAAGAAATTATTGCGGCAGTCGTCAAAGCAGGACTTGCTGATGAAAGCCAGGTACCAGATGTCCTTTTAGAAGTGCCGAAAGATAAAACTCACGGTGATTACTCCACCAACATGGCGATGCAGCTTGCCCGCATTGCAAAAAAAGCACCTCGTCAAATCGCAGAGGACATTGTCAAAGCGTTTGATAAAGGGAAAGCTTCTATTGAAAAACTGGATATCGCAGGTCCAGGGTTCATTAATATTTATATGAACAATCAGTATTTAACAAAGCTGATCCCAGCTGTCCTTGAAGCAAAAGAGGCATATGGTGAAACGAATACAGGCGGCGGCCAAAAGGTGCAAGTTGAATTCGTCTCAGCCAACCCAACAGGTGACCTTCACCTTGGACATGCCCGCGGAGCAGCTGTAGGTGATTCTCTTTGCAACATCCTTGATAAAGCAGGGTTCGAGGTGAGCCGTGAATACTATATCAACGATGCAGGCAATCAGATCAATAACCTCGCTTTATCTGTAGAGGTACGTTACTTTGAGGCGCTCGGTCTTGAAAAAGAGATGCCTGAAGACGGCTATAGAGGAGAAGACATCAAAGGCATCGGGCAAAAGCTGGCAGATGAATTTGGTGACCGTTTCGTGCATGAGCCAGAAGAAGAGCGTATGATGTTCTTCCGTGAATACGGCTTAAAATATGAGTTAGAGAAATTACGTGTAGACCTTGAGAATTTCCGTGTCCCATTTGATGTATGGTATTCAGAAACCTCTTTATATGAAAACGGAAAAATCGAACCAGCGCTGGAAACTCTTCGCGCTAAAGGCTATGTCTTTGAAGAAGACGGCGCAACGTGGCTGCGTTCAACTGATTTTGGCGATGACAAGGACCGCGTGCTCATTAAAAAAGACGGCAGCTTCACTTACTTGCTTCCAGATATCGCATATCATAAAGACAAATTAGACAGAGGCTTTGATCAGCTCATTAACATTTGGGGAGCGGACCATCATGGCTATATCCCTCGAATGAAAGCGGCGATTCAAGCACTTGGATATCCTGCTGGCAAGCTTGAAGTAGAAATCATTCAGCTCGTTCACCTATACAAAAACGGTGAAAAGATGAAGATGAGTAAACGTACAGGAAAAGCCGTCACCATGCGTGATCTGATTGAAGAAGTAGGCCTAGATGCCACTCGTTATTTCTTCGCGATGAGAAGTGCGGCGACACATATGGACTTTGACCTAGACTTAGCGATTTCTACGTCTAACGAAAACCCTGTGTACTACGCACAATATGCCCATGCGAGAATTTGCAGCATGCTGCGTCAAGGGGAAGAAAAAGGCTACGAGCCAAACCTTGAAAAAGCAGATTTCTCTCACATTCAATCGGAAAAAGAATACGATCTTCTCAAAATCATTGGTAGCTTCCCAGAAGTTGTAGCAGAAGCAGCTGAAAAGCGTATTCCGCACCGTGTGACAAACTATATTTATGACCTTGCATCAGCCCTTCACAGCTTCTACAATGCCGAGAAGGTCATTGATGTAGAAAACGAAACAAAAACAACAGCACGTCTTTCACTCATGAAAGCAACACAAATTACGCTTGCGAATGCATTAAAACTCATTGGCGTATCGGCACCGGAAAAGATGTAGTGGAATGAAGGAAAGCCTCGCTCTATTTTATGAGCGGGGCTTCTTTATATAAAAAAACCGCTATTCTCGAGAGATAGCGGGTTTTGAAAATTAACCAAGCGTATTAATAATGTTAGAAATAGAATCGAATAATTGACTAAGTACATCAGAGAACATGAGCGTATCCTCCTTTCAAAAAGCATGTAGTATGTGCGTGTCATAGGAATTACCCAAGTGTGTTAATGATGTTAGAAATAGAATCGAATAATTGGCTAAGTACATCAGAGAACATGTTTTTGCCTCCTCTCTTTTCTTTTTACATCTACTTAACGAAGGGGATGAAGGGTTGGATCACTTTTTCTAAAAAAACTTATCTTGCATCCTATTTTAAAACTTTAGCTCAATCATTTTTACTAGAATATTTTTTTGATGTGACGGCAAATTGGCTATTCTTTCTTTTAGTTTTATTTCAAATTCTTGATTATAACTTATATCATCTAGGCTCAGAGCTGTGGCTACCGAATTGTTTGGATAGGTAATTTTATAAGATAATTTATCTTTTAAATAATTAAACAATACATTATCATTTAAAGTTAGAACCTTGTCGAAGATCACTTGGTAATCTGAATTTTGATCTAAATATGATTGATATTTTTTATAGAAAAGAAAGCAACTCCTCGGTTTTCTTTCAGTAAGTATATTGAAATCATTATTCATAGTAAAGATGGAATTCTCAAAAATAATCTTAACTAATTTTATTTGTTCTATTGATTGTTCATCTGAACGTGCAGGTATAAAATTAGGTATGATTTCCAATTTTTCAGAAGCATCCAACTCATCTAGAGGTAAAATACTATTTGTGAAAATTTCAGTTTCTTTTCTATTATGATTATTTTTTAGGGCATTTAAACAATTATATATAATAGTATCTGATATAGATATTTTTAAAAAAGCTGTGTCTTGCTCCAAATTGCGCATCTTAAAAGCTATTATATTTCTCAGTAAGGATAATATTTTAGTTTCTGGAGTATTACTTGTGTAACTAAGGTAATGATTCCTTAAAAAATCGTTGAAATCCTCCATCTGACCCTTTGAATGTATTTCAATCAATTTATCTATATTGCTATCTAAATTTATAAATACATCCTCAACTACTTCAATATTCAATGTTGTTATACTCGATATATTTTCAATTTGGTAATATCCGAAGTTTTTTTCGTTTTTTATACTAGGGAAGTTGAATTTATCATGCTCACCATTAATAAATATAGAATATAAGAATTCATATAAATTGGGTGAATTATTCTCTCCTATGTCTTTTTCAATTGCATCTTTTAAGATAAGTTGACTTTTTTCTGTACTGGCAAAATCTTTGTGTGGAATAACCTTTTTTTGGTATAAAAAATTTAAATTTTCAACTATCCACTCGTAAATTTTATAATGAAATTGATAAAAATAGCACAAAGCAAGCTGTTCGCTGATATTAACATTTATTGTAGTTGATTTTGGTGATTTTTTATAGAAAATATTCAGTAAGAGCTTTGCCTCGCGAAATGTCCTTTGTTCATCTACAAAAAAATTTCTGAGTTTCTGAATTAATAATCTATCTGAGTCTGTTAAATCCATGATTTTTATATTGTCACTATTGAATTGTTCTTCGATTACTTTGCTCCAAATTTGAGAAGCCTTATTATTCAATGGCATACTCTCTAAATTTGAAAGGATCTTTTGAATGAATAAAGAGTCGTCTTCATCTTGCACAATTTTGTTGTAATCGCCTACAACTATTAGGATACTCTTTTCAAAAGAATTTAATTTTGACAAGTATGCATAGAGTTGTTTTCTATTTTCTGATTCTAATCTATCAAAATCATCGCAGATAAAAATAACCTTCTTGTTGTATCTATTACTCTTTAACTTTTTTTTTACAAGCCATTCAAATATACTTTCTGTAGAGAATTTATCTAATAATAAATTGAGAAAGCTTATTATAAGGATTAAAGCGCCCCATATGAAAAAATCCATTCTTGAAATATTATCTGTTGACTTGCTGATAATATTATAAGAAAACTGTATAAGTGCTAACAACACTACTAATAAAATCGGTGAAGTTTTCACGATCCAATAGAAAAGAGGATTTAGTTTTTTTGCGAATAATTCAAATGGTTTAAGTATCCAAGGGTCAGTCCAAAAATTGATATCAATAAATTTTGTTCTTTTGGAATCGGATTTTTCCTTAATTAAATTCAAGTAACTTGTTTTGCCAATTCCCCACTTTCCATTTAATAATATTGAGCCTGTGAAATTAGAATTAATGTACTGTTCTATGAATTTATCTATGTTATCTGAGATACCTAAATTATCATCTTCTAATGACTTGATTTCTAAATCTTTCTGCAAAAAAACACCTCTAATAATAAATTGTTTTTTTAATTTCTATATTTTGTTACTCTGTTTTTAAAAAAATAGAGATTTAACATCGATATTATTTGAATAGATAGACATCTTAGTGTTGAAAAATTCGAAACTTCACTTCTTCACCATTACACGTTAGCTCGGCACTTCCGCCAATCGGTAAGGTGAAAACCGGTTGCGTATGTCCGATATCGACATCGTAGATCACGGGAATGTGTTTAAGCATCGGGTGTTTATCTAAAATGAACCCCAAATGTTCCTCTGTCATCTTGGATTTCTTCTGAAAGCGTCCGATGATCAGCCCTTTAATGGATTCTGCATGCTGTAAGAGGGATGTGAGGTCTCTGGCGAACATTTCAGGGAAAACCAAATCATCATCCTCCACAAATAAGATGGCATCCTTAATATGAGGCATAAACGACGTCCCTTGCAGTAAGTTCAGTGTACAAAGGTTACCGCCATACAAGGTACCTTCGGCTGTTCCTTCCTGATATATTCCCCATTTCGTCGGATGAAACTGCCTGTTCGCTTGATCAAGATACCACGCATCATCACTCCACTTTGTTGAAGGATTCACATTAAAAGACTCACCGTCATTCATCAAGCAGGCTTGAAATATAGCGGTCTGCTCCTCTTGTCCCTGTTCCATTTGAAAGCTGGAGAAATGAGGGCCTGAGTATGTCACCATCTCACATTTGGCGGTAATGGCGCTTGCGAGTGCGGTAATGTCACTGTAGCCGCAAAGGACTTTAGGGTGCTGTCGAATCAAGTCGTAATCAATATAAGGCAAGAGCTCATTGCAATTGAAGCCTCCGATTGCTGTCAAAATACCGTCAACTTCATCATCCATGAACGCCTCATGCAGATCAGACAAGCGGTGTTCAATAGATGAAGAGGAATGAAGATCACATTCAAACGCGTGCTGTCCAAAGGAGACAGTGAAGCCTAACATCTCTAAACGCTTTTTTGCTTGAGCGATTCCTTCTTTTGATAAAATGCTGGCACTTCGGCTTGGGGCAATGACACGAAGATGACTGCCTTTTTTTAAAGGAGGTGGTGTATGCATAAACAAATCTTCCTTTCCATCACATATTTATCCATTATATCGGATCAAATGGTCCAAGTCTGTAAAAGCTAGAAGAAAGAAGTGGACCGTGCGTTTCATACAAGCTGTGCAAAGGGTATGGAAGAGAAAAGACAGAAACGAATGAGGGCGAAGAATGTGAAAAAGAGGAGACTGGAATTTTTATTTTTATATTTTATGATATTCGGGGCATATGTGGTGTATTGGTGGCCGGTTCCAGCGTGGAGTGTTCAGCTGTACGCAGCAGTTTATCTCGCCATTATTTTATTTAGTATCATCTCGCTTATGCTAGAGAACCGTACATCACAGCACACACTCTTATGGATGTATGTGCTAATCTTTTTCCCAATCATTGGCTATATGTTTTATTTGTTCTCGGGACAGCTCTATGTGAAAGGTCATTTATTCAAATCAAAGAGAATGTACAACCGTGAAAAACTACGCAGAATATCTGAGCTTGAGAGCAAGCCGGATGAATCAAGTCTAACCGAAAATCAGCGGACTTTTTTTCATTACACAGAAAAAGCAACAGGCATGCATGTGAACACAAATAGTGATATGGACATTTTAAAAAATGGGGAGGAGACGTTTCCCCGTATTTTTGAAGAATTAAAAAAGGCAAAATCGTTCATCCATATAGAATACTACATGTTCAAATCGGATTTCCTCGGGCACCGGATGATGGAGATTTTGATAGAAAAAGTGAAAGAAGGGGTAGAGGTTCGCTTCATCTATGATGCGGCTGGCAGCATTCGCTTCTCCCGAAAAGATATTAAACGCTTGAAGCAGGCAGGAGTCAAGGTCGCTCCTTTTCTGCCTTTAAAATATGGTTTTTTTAATCAAAAAATCAATTTCCGCAATCACCGAAAAATCGTGATCATTGATGGGAAGACAGGATTTGTCGGCGGGTTAAATGTCGGAAAAGAATATGTCGGACGTGATGAAAATATCGGTTTTTGGCGTGATACGCATACGATGTTAAAGGGTGAGGCTGTCCAAACCCTTCACTCTGTGTTTATGCTCGACTGGGAGTATGTTTCAGATGAAGTATTAATTGATGATCCGAAATATCATACTCCGCATCCTGTGACGGGAGAGGATGTCATTCAGGTTGTACCAACTGGACCCGATATGAAAGAAAGTATGAGTGATTTATATGATGCACTCATCTCAAATGCGAAACAATTTGTCTGGATTGCGACACCTTATTTTGTCCCAAATGAATCCCTTCGTACGGCATTGAAAATTGCTGCGACAAGAGGGGTGGATGTCCGGGTGATGGTTCCGGAGATCAATGATGGCTTTCTCACACAATACGCCACACGGTCCTATTTTTCTGAGCTCCTAAAAGAGGGCATCAAGGTGTATCACTATCAAAAGGGCTTCATGCATCAAAAAGTGATGATTGCAGATGGAGAACTTGCCTCTGTCGGTACCGCAAATGTGGATATGAGAAGCTTTCAGCTCAATTTTGAGGTCAATGTCTTTACGGCCGCGAAAAAGCCTATTGAGCAGCTGATGGCACATTATGAAGAAGATATGAAAGAATGTGAGCAAATGGGACCTGTTCATTTTTATAAAAGAGGCTTAAAAGAGCGATTAAAGGAATCGTTTGCTCGGTTGTTTTCTGGCGTTCTATGAGGATTTCTAGTCAAAGAAATCATTTCCTAATCTAGTATTTTGAAGAGGATTCCTCTATAATTGAAAATGATTATCAATTATAGAGGAAATGAGGTTCTTTTACATATGTTAAAACGCTTTTTCGCCTATTACAGGCCCTATCGAGGTCTGTTCTTTTTAGATTTCTTTTGCGCTGTCGCCGTTGGATTGATGGAACTGGGTTTCCCGCTTATCGTGAACTACTTCATTGATACATTGTTGCCAACAGGGAACTGGACAGTCATTGTCTGGACGGCACTTGCGCTGTTTGTCATTTATGCCCTCAGCTCGGTTATGCAATTTATTGTGTCGTATTGGGGGCATATGCTTGGCATCAATATTGAAACAGATATGAGGAAAAAGCTGTTTGATCACTTTCAGCGACTATCCTTTAAATTCTTTGACAACAACAAAACGGGGAAGCTCATGTCACGGATGACAAACGACCTCATGTACATTGGAGAAGTGGCGCATCACGGTCCTGAAGATTTGTTTATAGCGATTATGACAATTCTCGGTGCCTTTGCAGTCATGCTGATGATTAACTGGCAGCTGGCCATTTTAACCTTCCTCATCATGCCTGTCATCATTTGGCTCGCCCTACATTTTAATAAAAAGATGACGAAGGCGATTACACAGCTCAACAATGACATTGGAGACTTTCATGCGAGGGTTGAAAACAATATCGGGGGTATTCGTCTTGTTCAAGCCTTTGCCAATGAACATTTCGAGAAAAAGCGTTTTGCGGAAAACAACAACCGTTTTCGTAAGGCGAAGCTTCTTTCTTATAAAATTATGTCGGTCAATGGATCGATTAGCTATATTCTCACACGTCTTGTGACACTGTTTGTCCTTCTCGCAGGTACATGGTTTGTCCTGCAAGGTCAATTAACGGCAGGTGGCTTTATCGCATTTGTTCTGATCACAAATGTTTTATTTAGACCGATTGATAAAATCAACACGGTCATTGAAATGTATCCGAAAGGCATTGCGGGCTTTAAAAGCTATGTCGATTTGCTAGACACAGAGCCGGATGTGAAGGATACAGAGGAAGCACGTGATGTACACGGATTGAAAGGTGAAATTGAATATCGAAACGTAACATTTGGCTACGATGAACACAGTCATGTGTTAAAGAATATCGATTTAAAGATCAAACAAGGAGAGACGGTTGCGTTTGTCGGCCCTTCAGGAGCGGGGAAATCAACAATTTGCAGTCTGCTGCCTCGTTTTTATGATGTGGATGAAGGGGAGATCACGATTGATGGTATAAGCACAAAGTCGATGACATTGTCTTCTTTAAGGCAGCAGATCGGTATTGTGCAGCAGGATGTCTTTTTATTCTCAGGCACCATTCGTGAAAACATTGCGTACGGGAACTTAGAAGCCAGCGATGCAGAGATTTGGGAGGCTGTAAGAAGTGCGCATTTAGAGGAACTCGTTCAGCGTTTCCCAGAAGGGTTAAATACCGTGATAGGTGAGCGCGGCGTCAAACTGTCAGGCGGTCAAAAGCAGCGTCTATCAATTGCACGGATGTTCCTGAAAAACCCGTCCATTCTCATTCTAGATGAAGCCACATCAGCACTTGATACAGAAACAGAAAAAGCCATACAGGATGCACTGAGCGAACTAGCTGTCGGCAGGACGACACTCGTCATTGCCCACCGCCTTGCAACAATTAAACACGCCGATCGTATCATTGTCGTGACAGAGGAAGGTATTGAAGAACAAGGTCGCCACCAAGATTTAATTCAAATGGGCGGCGTATATAGCAGACTGCACGAAGCGCAGTTTGGTCATTAAAAAGAATATAAAGCCCTTTTGATAAGGGTCTTTTTTTGTTAGGATAGAAAAAACTCGTGTAGGAAGGATCTGATGGAATGAAGGGGCTTCGGCGATTACAAAAAGGCGATAAGATCGGTATTTTTTCACCTTCAAGTCCTGCATCAGCGACCTCGCCTCTTAGGTATGAGCGGGCGAAGAAGTAGCTTGAGCAAAAAGAATTCATTGTGGTACCAGGATCATTAACAGGGAAAGAGGATCACTACCGTTCAGGTACAATTCAAGAACGAGCCAATGAGTTGAATGAGCTAATGGCTCGAGAGGACTTGGCGTGCGTCATGTCAATGATTGGCGGGACAAATTCAAATAGTATGCTGCCTTATCTTGATTTTGAGCTGCTGAAACAACATCCGAAAATCATGATCGGTTATTCAGATGCGACAGCGATTCTTTTAGCCGCTTACGAAAAAACGGGATTGCCTGTATTCTACGGACCGGCGCTTGTTCCATCTTTTGGGGAGTTTGAACCGTTCGTTGCTTATACATATCAGTCGTTCGAAGACATCCTGATGCAGCCTCAATCCATTCCTTATCAGATCAAAAAACCACCCTTTTGGACGGATGAACGAATCAATTGGGAAGAAAAGACACGTGATAAAGGGCAGCGTCCGAACGATTGGCTGTGCGTCATAGAAGGACAGGTAGAAGGCAGGTTGATCGGCGGAAACCTGAATGCAATGTACGGCATATGGGGCAGTGAATTCATGCCAGCGATCCAAACAGGAGACATTCTCCTCATTGAAGATTGCATGAAAACCGCTTCAGTTGTAGAAAAAAACTTCTCTTTATTGAAAGTAAATGGAGTGTTTGAGCGGGTATCAGGGATTCTTTTGGGGAAACATGAGCTGTTTGATGATGAGGGAACGGGCAAAGAACCTTACGAGATTTTACTTGAGGTGCTTGGAGAGACAAAGAAACCGCTCATCGCAGATTTTGACTGTGCCCATACACACCCGATGCTTACGATGCCAATTGGGGCACAAGTGAAAATGGATGCAGCTTCAAAACAAGTGTGGTTAACGAAAGAGTGGATATAACAAAAGAGCGGCCTGATGGCTGCTCTTTTTTATGAAACCTTCTCTTTTTCAAATGGCTGCAAGAGATCTTGCGCTTTTTTTCCCTCTACGACAATTAAGTAGTCAGATTCTAAGTGAGTGAGCCTGAAGGTTTCAAGCTCTACGATGTTCTTGATGTTACACATTGTTTTTTTAGAATACACATATAGACGATGTTGAGCCTGGTGGCATTTTTCATAAAGAGAAATAAGCTTATGTAAATTCAATGCTTTCGCAGCGATTTGGATTGAATAGATCTGAGACATCTTCATATCCTCCTGTTGATTACTTTCTCACAATAGCTTTGTTACCCCTGTTTACACAGAGATAAACCTTTCTCTATGATTTCCACTCAATGGTTCCTCCGCCGGTTCGCTTGTTGCCTCTTATCGCAGACAGTTCTTCGACGAGTCTAAGAAGGGCCTGATCCTTTGACTTCGCCTCAATCATAAAATCTACATCACGCCCATACGGTTTTAATGCATGAAAAAGCGGTAAGACAAAGGACATATCTACACCATCTGCATGACTGCGTATGGCTTTTTCTGATTTCGGTGAGGATAAATGAATTTTAGGCGGAATACCAGTGCTCGTCCAAGTGCCGAACATTCTTGGCAGGATGTCTTCAAGCGCGGCATCGTCATCTTTATTGGCCACGTGATGATGGTAATCAAAAACAAAGGGAATACCGTGCTTTTCACATACACCAAGCGTTTCTAACGACGTATACGTTTTGTCATCATTCTCAAGCGTCATCCTCGCCTTGATATGCGCTGGTAGCTGTTTGATATTTTCATCAAAACGTTGAAGCGCCGAATCTTTATCACCGTACGCACCGCCCACATGAATGTTCATATAGCCTTCCTTTTCAAGCTTCATCGCCTCAAGCATTTGATAATGGTACGCCATGTCGATCACGGCATTTTCTGTGATTGAAGGCTTGGGGCTAGTAAACAAGGTGAACTGATTGGGGTGAAAGCTCACACGAAGCCCATGCCGTTTCACCAACTCGCCAATTTCAAGAAACTCCTTTTGAAAAGGTGTCACAAAGTCCCATCGTACCTCGGGATGGGTCGCAAGCGGGACGATCGAACTCGAAAAACGGTAAAGCGGGATATCATGAGCAATGGCAAAGTAAAGCGTTCTTAATGTATTCACGAGATTGGCCTTTGTTGTTCGTAATAAAGCCTCTTTTCTCTCTTCCTTTGAGAGCTTGCTGTATCTTGCAAAGGTCAGCGACTTGGCAGGAGAAGCCTCCCACAAGGTGACGGCATTGGATACATAACCGAATCGATAACGCATAGGTCATCTCCTTTATAAAAAATAAGAGAACATGGCGGCAACCCATTCCAGCGGATGTGACAGAAGCGGACGCTGTGCCAATTTCTCTTCTGTCATAAGCTCAGACACTTCTATGTGCTCGCGAATCCTTTCCTCTACGTGGGCAGTAAAGTCGGTATCATCAATGGCGACGTCTACTTCCTCGTTTAAAAACAAGCTGCGTTTATCAAAATTTGCCGTACTGATCATACAGCGTCTCTGGTCAATTAGAATGGCTTTCGCATGATAAAATCCTTTATAAAAACGATAAACAAGGCAGCCGGAGGCAATGAGGTCCTTCAAATAATGAAATCCAGCCTCTTTGACGAGTGGATGATCTGCTTTCATTGGGATGATGATTTCAACCGTAACGCCTCGCTTGCGTGCATCAAGCAGTGCACTCAGAAGAGGAGCAGATGGAATAAAGTAAGGCGTACAGATGATGATCTGTTTCCTCGCCTGCTGAATATCTTTGAGGAACAAAGCTTCTAAAGAAAAACCAGCAGTCGCGCGTGTTGTGCATTGTAGTGTTCCCGGTTCCAAAGCAGGAAAAACCTCATATTGCAGCTGATGAATACCAGATGTCCGATATAAATCATTCAAAAACACATGCTGGAGATCTGCGACAACTTGCCCCGTCATGCGCAAATGATAATCCTTCCAAATGCCAAACCGACCCTTTTTCCCAACATATTCATCGCCAATATTAAACCCGCCAATATAGCCAATCTTTCCATCAATCACCGTGATTTTACGATGATTTCTCATGTTTAACCGATAAATCAAAAAAGGGAAACGAGGCTTATTTAAAAAGTAAAATTGGATGCCACTTTTCTCTAGCATGTCGATGGACTTTTGATCAAACGGATAGGACCCTAGTCGATCGGTCAGCAAAAAGACTGAAACCCCTTGTTTCGCTTTTGTTTTCAAAGCTTGTAACACCCTTTGACCAATCTTGTCGTTCTTTACAATAAAGAACATCATATGAATAGAAGAAGAGGCGTGCTGAATATCGGTGAGCAGCTGATCAAAGAGTGGTTCGCCATCATGATAAAATGCGGCATCACCGCTTGTTTGATCAAAAGATCGTTCAAAAGCGCGGGTAGAAAAATATTTCTTTCCCATATAAAGGTCTAACAATATGAGGCAAACGATGACAATGAGTACGAGTAGGATGATCAATGCGATCATGTTGCTTCCTCCTTTTTTGCATATTTCAATAGTGTACCCAAACGTGTAAAAAATATTGACTGAATACTCATTCATTATTTATGATAGAGGTACAACATAGAAACGGAACAAAGTGGGTTTTGGGGAATGAAAGGGGGAGCAAGATGAATAGCCTTTTAATCATGAACATGATCGCATTTGCGGCGGTGACCGCTTACGCTGTGTATTTGTTTATTTATCTCATTCGAACACGAGCAGCGTACATTCGTCTTGGCAAAAAAGAAGAGTTCCAACAAGACATGAAAAAACGCTTAGAGCGTGTTTGGGTCAATGTATTTGGGCAAAAGAAGCTGTTAAAGGACAAGAAGAGCGGCATCATTCATGTGCTGTTTTTCTACGGATTTATCCTTGTACAGTTCGGAGCCCTTGATTTTATTATGAAGGGACTCGTTCCAGATAGCGGACTCCCTTTAGGTCCGCTTTACGGTGTCTTTACCTTTTTCCAAGAGGTAGTCACACTTCTCATTTTAGTAGCTGTTGTTTGGGCGTTCCATAGAAGGTATGTGGAGAAGCTTGTCCGTTTAAAGCGTGGCTTTAAATCCGGTCTAGTGCTTTTATTTATTGGCGGCTTGATGCTGACCGTTTTACTTGGGAACGGGATGAATATCATCTGGCATGGACACCCTTTATCACCAACTGAGCCAATCGCATCCAGTGTTGCTTTCTTGCTGGGCGGTATTTCACCTCTTGCGGCAACGGTCGTTTTTTATGTCGCATGGTGGGTGCATCTCCTGATTTTGCTGACATTCTTAGTGTATGTCCCGCAGTCAAAGCATGCTCACCTCATTGCAGGACCGGTGAATGTATTTGCCAGTAGATTAGACCCGCCAGGCAAGCTGCAAAAAATTGATTTTGAAGATGAGACACAAGAGACCTTCGGTGTGGGAAAAATTGAAGACTTCCGTCAGTCACAGCTGATCGACCTTTACGCCTGTGTGGAATGCGGGCGCTGCACAAATATGTGCCCAGCAACAGGTACAGGGAAAATGCTGTCTCCTATGGATTTGATTTTAAGGCTAAGAGATCATTTAACCAATAAAGGGGCCGCCATTACATCGAAGACGCCTTGGGTTCCGCAGCTTGCCTTCAGGCAGACAACAGGAAATCAGCTGGCGCTGCAGGCGAGAGGAGCAGGTGCAGAGGAATCGGCTGCCAGCTCGATGTATCATCCTTCTCTTATTGGTGAAGTCATTACAGAGGAAGAAATTTGGGCATGTACGACGTGCCGAAACTGTGAAGACCAATGCCCTGTCATGAATGAACACGTCGACAAGATTATTGATATGCGCAGATATCTTGTGCTGACCGAAGGGAAAATGGATGCAGATGCACAGCGTGCCATGACAAGTATAGAGCGCCAAGGGAACCCGTGGGGATTGAACCGGAAAGAAAGAGAAAATTGGCGTGAACTGAGAGAAGATGTGCATGTGCCGACAGTAAAAGAGCTGAATAAAGCAGATCAAACCTTCGATTATTTATTCTGGGTTGGTTCAATGGGGGCATATGACAATCGAAGCCAAAAGATTGCGCTTGCCTTTGCAAAGCTTCTCAACGAAGCAGGAGTCTCCTTTGCCATCCTAGGAAATAAGGAGAAAAACTCTGGCGATACACCAAGAAGGCTTGGAAACGAATTTTTATTCCAAGAGCTTGCTGCGAAAAACATTGAAGAATTCCAGAAAAACGGTGTCACAAAGATCGTTACGATTGATCCGCACGCGTACAATTTATTTAAAAATGAGTATCCAGACTTCGGACTTGAGGCAGAAGTGTACCATCATACAGAATTACTGGCAGAGCTAGTGCAAGAAGGGAAGCTAACGCCTGTACATCAAGTGAATGAGGTCATCACCTTCCACGACTCTTGCTACCTAGGCAGATATAACGAAGTGTATGATCCTCCGAGAGATATTTTAAAAGCCATCCCTGGTGTGACGCTGAGAGAAATGGAACGTCATCGTGAAACTGGTATGTGCTGCGGTGCAGGCGGGGGCTTAATGTGGATGGAAGAAGAGACAGGTACCCGAATTAACACTGCCCGAACGGAGCAGGCGTTACAGGTGCAGCCGTCCATCATTAGCTCAGGGTGTCCTTATTGCTTAACGATGCTGGGAGATGGTACGAAGGCAAAGGAAGTAGAGGATCAGGTAGGTACATTTGATGTCGCAGAGCTTCTTGAAAAATCAGTGTTTGGCGAGGCTGGAAAGCAGGTTTCGTAAACAAAACAGGCCGATGAATAGAATGTTCATCGGCTTATACATGGCGCTGTACATCTGCTGTTTAGACAATATGTAAGCGGTAACAAACTGGAGGGGACATACATGAGTAAGACGGTCATTGTATCTGGAGCAAGAACACCATTTGGAAAACTAGGCGGTGCTTTCATTGGGTTGAGTGCCGCAAAACTAGGCGGAATGGCCATCAAGGCTGCGCTGGAAAGAGTGCAGGGATCACATCATGTGGATGAGGTCATCATGGGAAGTGTTTTGCAGGGAGGACAAGGTCAGATTCCTTCAAGGCAAGCAGCAAGATATGCTGATCTTCCGTGGTCCGTTCCGACGCAAACCATCAATAAAGTCTGTGCATCAGGAATGCGCAGTGTGAGCACAGCAGATCAAATCATCCGAGCTGGAGATGCGGAGGTCATCGTAGCGGGCGGTATGGAATCCATGTCAGACGCCCCTTATTTGCTAAAAAAAGCGCGATGGGGTTACAAAATGGGAGATGGTGCGGTACAAGATGCGATGATTTTAGATGGATTAACCTGTTCGTTTACAGGCGTTCATATGGGTGAGTATGGGAGCACGGCTGCGAAGGAGCTCGGTATCACGCGGGAAGAGCAAGATCTTTGGGCATTAAGAAGTCATGAACGGGCGATCGAAGCGCAGAGAAACGGCTTTTTCCAGCATGAAATCACCCCCGTCACCGTCAAGACGAAAACGGGAGAGTGGCTGATCACAGAAGATGAATCCCCGCGGCGTGATACGTCATATGAACGGCTGTCAAAGCTCATGCCTGTTTTTGATCAAACGGGTACCATTACCGCTGGAAATGCACCAGGTGTCAATGATGGAGCAAGTGCGCTTCTTTTAATGAAAGACACATATGCAAAGCAGCATGACGTCAAGCCAATGGCAGTCGTGCTTGGTCATACGCAGGTAGCTGTAGAGGCAAAGGATTTTCCGAAAACACCAGCCTTTGCTATCGAGAAAATTTTACAGAAAACAGGCAAGCGTCTAGAGGATATTGATCTATTTGAAATCAATGAGGCCTTCTCAGCTGTGGCGCTGGCATGTGAAAAAATAATTGGGCTGGACCGGCGGAAAATGAATATCAACGGTGGTGCAGTTGCGCTTGGTCATCCCATTGGAGCAAGCGGAACACGGATCATATTGACCTTGATTCATGCATTAAAACAAAGAGGCGGCGGTATTGGCATTGCGGCGATTTGCAGTGGAGGCGGTCAAGGAGATGCCATCATGATAAAGGTAGATTAAAAGGGAGGCGTTCATCGTCATGAGTACAGAAGAAACCGTCATGGTCGTTGGAGCTGGTCAAATGGGATCAGGCATTGCCCAAGTTTTTGCTCAGTCTGGCTACACAGTCCTGCTGCATGATGCATCTGAAAAGCAGATTCATCGAGCCATTTTCTCCATGACCAAACAACTGACGAAACGAGCAGAAAAAGGAAAGCTAGCCCATCAGGCAGTCCGAGATATTACGCAGCGGCTTGCCGTATCTACAGATTTAAAGGACGTGCAGCAGGCACGTTTAGTGATTGAAGCTGCATCTGAACAAATGAGTGTGAAAAAACAAATCTTTGAGACACTCGATCAATTTGCAGAGGCGAAGACGATATTTGCAACAAACACATCCTCCTTGTCGATCACAGAATTAGCAGCTGTTACGAGTAGACCGGAGCAAGTGATTGGCATGCATTTTATGAATCCGGTGCCTGTCATGAAACTCGTTGAGGTCATTCGAGCGCTGCAAACGAGTGACGACACGTATCAACTCGTTTGTGAAACAGCAAAGACATTAAACAAAACCCCAATTGAAGTGGAAGACTTCCCAGGGTTTGTATCAAACCGCATATTGATGCCAATGATCAATGAAGCCATTTACACCCTTTATGAAGGCGTGGCAGATGCAGAAAGCATTGACGGTGTCATGACGCTTGGAATGAATCACCCAATGGGGCCACTTCGTCTCGCTGATTTCATCGGACTAGATACATGTTTATTTATTATGAATACCCTTCATGAGGGACTTGGGGATAGCAAATATCGACCTTGTCCTCTTTTGAAAAAATACGTGAATGCAGGCTGGCTGGGCAAAAAGACAAAGAGAGGTTTTTACACATACCACGACCACTCATAGGGGGAGTCAAAATGGATGTTTTGCTTACGGATCAACAGCGACTCTGGAGAGAACAGGCAGCAGAATTTGCAAGACAGCGTATATTCCCTGAAGTGGAAGCCATGGAACAAGGTCAGTTCCCAAGAACACTTTTAGCAGAAATGGGACGACAAGGCTTTCTGGGGATTCCAATACCAGCTTCGTATCAAGGCTTAGGAGCAGATTTTACAACGTATATCATCGCCATTCATGAATTATCCAAAGTGAGTGCGACCATCGGTGTCATTGTGTCCGTTCATACATCTGTTGTGACGATGCCTATTTTAGCTTTTGGAACGAATGAGCAAAAAGAATCCTATGTTCCGCTGCTTGCATCCGGGCAGAAACTGGGAGCATTTTGCCTGACTGAACCGAAGGCAGGCTCAGATGCCTCCAGTATTCAGCTAAGGGCAAAGCGGGCAGACGACCATTATGTGTTAAATGGTACAAAAATGTTTATCACAAGCGGCGGGGAAGCAGAACTGTATCTTGTCTTTGCCGTGACAGATCCTGCTTCTGCGAAAAAAAATATATCGGCATTCATTGTTGAGAAAGATACACCAGGATTTACGATCGGAAAAGATGAGAAAAAGATGGGACTGCACGGGTCAAAAACCGTTACGCTTCATTTTGATGCTGTGCGGATTCCAAAACAGCAGTTGCTCGGTGCAGAAGGAGAGGGCTTTCACATAGCCATGTCTAGTTTAAATGCGGGGAGAATCGGTATCGCGGCTCAAAGCCTCGGCATTGCAGAAGCCGCATTAACTGAGACAGTGACTTATTTAAAGCAGCACCCGGCAGGTCTAGAAACGACCATTCGGCTGGGTGATTTGGCAGCGAAGCTTGAAGCAGCCAAACTATTAGTCTATCAAGCGGCTTCTTATAAAGAGGCGAATCGTCCGGTCACAAAGGAAGCATCCATGGCAAAGCTATTTGCCTCAAGAACGGCAGTTGAGATCAGTACAGAAGTGATCCATTTGCTCGGCATGGATGGTTATACGAATCGCTATCAAGCACAACGTTACTTTCGTGATGCGAAAGTTTGTGAAATCTATGAAGGAACAAGTGAAATTCAAAGGCTGGTCATTTGTAAACAGCTAATATGAAACGAGGTGGCTCATGATGCAGTTTCAATTAAGTGATGAACATGAAATGATTCAAAAAATGGTGAGGGATTTTGCGAAAAATGAAGTAGAGCCAACAGCAGCAGAGCGGGATGAGACAGAAACGTATGATCCAACTATTTTTCGCCAAATGGCGGAGCTCGGTTTAACGGGCATTCCTTGGCCGGAAGAGGTAGGCGGGATCGGTAGTGATTATTTAGCCTACGTCATCGCAGTGGAGGAGCTTTCAAGAGTGTGCGCCTCTACAGGCGTCACCCTCTCCGCCCACACCTCTCTCGCCTCGTGGCCTATCTATACTTTCGGAACAGATGAACAAAAAGAGACCTATTTAAAGCCGCTTGCAGAAGGACAGAAGGTAGGGGCATATGCACTCACTGAGAGCGGTTCGGGTTCAGATGCCGGCGGAATGAAGACAACGGCAGTAAAGGCAGGCAATGAATACGTCCTGAACGGTGCGAAAATCTTTATTACAAATGGAGGCATTGCGGATTATTATATTGTGTTTGCTGTGACTGACCAAGAAGCTACATCTCGAAATACGACCGCCTTTATTGTAGAAAAAGAGACACCGGGCTTCTCTGTTGGCAAAAAGGAAAGCAAACTGGGCATTCGCTCATCGCCAACGACCGAAATTCGATTTGAAGATTGCCGGATTCATGAAAGGAACCGGCTCGGACAAGAGGGAGAAGGCTTTAAAATAGCGATGATGACCCTCGATGGCGGCAGAAACGGTATTGCTGCACAGGCAGTTGGGATTGCACAAGGCGCTCTTGATGCGGCAGTCGATTATGCGAAGGAGCGCAAGCAATTCGGCAAACCAATCATTCAGCAGCAAGGAATTGCTTTTAAACTAGCAGATATGGCAACCGCAATTGAAGCCTCCAGGCTGCTCACTTATCAGGCAGCATGGCTCGAAACGAAAGGGCTCCCGTATGGAAAGGAATCAGCTATGTCCAAGCTCTTTGCTGGAGATACAGCCATGAAGGTAACAACAGAAGCCGTCCAAATCTTCGGCGGCTACGGCTATACAAAGGATTACCCAGTCGAACGATACATGCGTGATGCGAAAATCACCCAAATTTATGAAGGCACACAGGAAATCCAGCGCCTAGTCATCTCGCGCAAACTGCTAGATATGTAGAAACAAAGCAAAGACCACCTGATGTGAGGTGGTCTGTTTTGGTGCGAAAATTAGTCCTCAAATGTTAAATTATTTCCAAAATTGTCCCATGCCACCTTATCATTATGATAAAATTGGCAAAAGTATCAATATGGAGGTTTTCATGATGAACACAACATTTATGGGTATTTTAGGATTAGTCACAATGATCATTTGGATTATGGTCTCCACAGAGCTTTCAAAGTCTCCAAAAAAGAAGGAAGAAAAAGAAAACAGCCGCAGAAAACTATTTGTCCTCATGCCTGCGGGAATGGTATGTACGATTGCTATCGTGATCTTATTCATTCAGAGAATCCCGTTTTAAAATAGAGATGAACAAACTAAAAGACAAAAAGCATACCATACACAAAAGCCAGACCCATTTCATGCAGATGATGAGCCCCTTGAGAAAAAATCAAAAATTAACATGATTAAAGGTGGCATAAACTCCCCTAATTTGTTTATAATGAGAGGTATGGTTTGTCGTAAAAATAAGGGATAAACACTTATTATTTCACTGATAAATGGATACATACATGTAATAGAAAGGGAGTGTCTGACCTTGAGTTTGAAAGAATACTCACAGGAGCAGCTCAAGCACATGTCTTTAGTTGAACTTGCTTATGAAATTTTCAGAGACAGCAAAACACCGATTACGTTTTCCGAGTTAATAGATGAAATGGTCCGTTTACAAGGAATACAAAAATCTGATCTTGATGATCGCCTTGCTCAATTTTATACAGACTTAAATATAGATGGCCGCTTTATTTCGTTAGGTGATCAGAGATGGGGACTTCGCAGCTGGTATCCAGTTGATCAAATCGAAGAAGAAGTTCAGCCAGCTGTGAAAACAAAAGCGAAAAAGAAAAAGACAAAAGCAGCTGTCGTTGAAGAAGACTTCGATGAAATTGAAGAGGAAGAGGAAATCGAAGAGCTTGAAGAAGACCTTGATCTTGTTGAAGACGACGATGATCTCGACCTAGACGATGATGAGGAAATTGAGGAAGATATAGAAGAATTCGACGAAGATGATGACGAAGATGATGACGGCTTAACAGAAATTGACGAAGACGATTTAGACGATAAAGAGGAAGAGAAATAACCCTCATAAACCGGTCCTCAAAACAGGACAAAACCGTCTTGACTTTCGAGAGCGAACTATGTAGTATGTATTTTGGGCTCTCTAAAAAGAGTACGTAAAGATACGTTCATTTACGCTCCCTTTCATTTATTTGAAAGGGAGCTTTCTTATTTTTCAAGAGATTTAGGGATACACTCTAAAAAGGATGAAGCTGTGCATGTCTAGTCATGCAAGGGTAAAAAAGAGAGGAGCATACGAAATGACAAAGTATATTTTTGTAACAGGAGGAGTTGTTTCCTCACTTGGAAAAGGGATCACGGCTGCCTCGTTAGGCCGCCTTCTGAAAAATAGAGGGATGGATGTCACCATTCAAAAATTCGATCCATATATCAACGTAGACCCAGGGACGATGAGTCCATATCAGCACGGTGAGGTTTTCGTCACAGATGACGGTGCTGAAACAGACCTTGATTTAGGTCACTATGAGCGCTTCATTGATATTAACTTAAATAAGTACAGCAACGTCACAACAGGTAAAATCTACTCTACTGTTCTGAAGAAAGAGCGCCGCGGTGACTATTTAGGCGGAACTGTACAGGTTATTCCCCATATTACAAATGAAATTAAAGATCGCGTGTACCGTGCCGGAAAAGAAACAGGTGCAGATGTGGTCATCACAGAAATCGGCGGAACAGTAGGAGACATCGAATCCCTTCCATTCCTAGAAGCGATTCGTCAAATGAAGAGTGACATTGGCCGTGAAAACGTCATGTACATTCATTGTACCCTTGTTCCTTACATTCGGGCAGCAGGTGAACTGAAAACAAAACCGACACAGCATAGTGTAAAAGAACTTCGCAGCCTTGGTATTCAGCCAAACGTTATTGTGGTCAGAACTGAAATGCCAATGACCCAGGACATGAAGGACAAAATTGCGTTATTCTGTGATATTGATACAAAAGCTGTTATCGAATGTCAGGATGCAGACACGTTGTACTCTATTCCGCTTGATTTACAAAAACAAGGACTAGACAAGCTTGTATGTGAACATATGAAACTTGATTGCCAAGATGCAGACATGACGGAGTGGACAGCGCTAGTCGATAAAGTGCAAAACCTCTCAAAACAAGTCACAATTGGTCTAGTAGGAAAATATGTTGAATTGCAAGATGCATACATTTCTGTCGTTGAATCACTTCGCCATGCTGGTTATGCATTTGATGCAGACGTTCAAATCAAATGGATCAATGCAGAAGAAGTGACAGCAGAAAATATGGCTGATTTCGCACAAGATGTCGATGGCATCATCGTTCCTGGAGGCTTCGGAGACCGCGGAGTGGAAGGGAAAATTATTGCTACACAATATGCCCGTGAAAACAAAGTGCCATTCTTCGGAATTTGCTTAGGAATGCAAGTTGCGTCAATCGAATATGCACGAAACGTACTAGGCCTTGAAGGAGCTCATTCAGCGGAAATTGATCCTGAAACAGCATTCCCAATTATTGACCTTCTTCCAGAACAGAAGGATGTAGATGATTTAGGCGGAACACTTCGTCTTGGTCTGTATCCATGTAAATTAAATGAAGACTCCAAAGCATTTGCTGCATACAACGATGAAGTGGTCTACGAACGCCACCGCCATCGCTATGAGTTTAATAATGAATTCAGACAGCAAATGGAAGCTGCAGGATTTGTCTTCTCTGGTACAAGCCCAGACGGACGTCTTGTTGAAATTATCGAGCTGAAGGATCATCCTTGGTTCCTTGCTTCTCAATTCCACCCAGAATTCGTCTCAAGACCGACAAGACCTCAGCCATTATTTAGAGATTTCGTTGGTGCTTCACTGCAAGCATCTGAATCAAAATAAAACAAAAAAACTGCCGAGAATATCATCTTCTCGGCAGTTTTTTTATTCATATTCCTCAACGATTTCTTTCACAGTAAACGATAGAGCGTGGTAGACGTATAAGCATGTCATTAAAGCAGGATAACCGAACCTTGTTCCGTCATCAGCGGGCACAAGCGGTTTCTTGAGCTGAAAATCAATATGGACATCACAAAGCTCTTCAATCATGGACGGCTCCTTTTGTGCCGGCCCGACACCAACAACGGGCGTCCCTTGCGCGTGCAGTTCTTTTACAAGAGATTGAATCTCCTCGTCTTCTGGGTCTGAATAAAATAGCAGCACTCTATCGCTTGGATGAAGCAAGCTGCGCTCCATTTGATCAAGCGGCAGCACTTTCGCACCTGGAAATGGCTCCTTGCTTTCAGTTGCCTCTAGGGCTACAGCAGCCAGTTCATTCTTCCCGTGAAAATAAACAGCATGTCCACTGACAATGGCTTGTGCAAGAAGGCGTGCACCATCCTCGATCGCTTCAGCCTGCTTTTCTCCAATACGTGAAAAAATACCTGATAACTGGGTCGTGAAAATTTTTAACAAGACTGATTTCCTCCTTCGGTCAGATCATTTTATAATAGAATATAAAGAGAATATTAGGAAAAATGCTCAGAAAATGTCGTAAAGTAAACTATTATAAATAAAGGAAATGTGAAAATCAAACAGAATTATTTAACAACAGCTCTTTTTATGGCGAAAAATGAAAGCAATGGGGTGTAACTGATGAATGAGAAAATTTTAATTGTCGATGATCAATATGGTATTAGAATATTATTGAATGAAGTGTTTCATAAAGAAGGCTATCAAACCTTCCAAGCAGCGAATGGACTTCAGGCGTTAGATATTGTGAAAAATCATAGACCAAACCTTGTGCTGCTTGATATGAAGATTCCCGGAATGGATGGAATTGAAATTTTAAAACGCATGAAATTAATTGATGAAGACATCCGTGTCATCATTATGACAGCCTATGGCGAATTAGACATGATCCAAGAATCCAAAGAACTCGGTGCTTTGACGCACTTTGCGAAACCTTTTGATATTGATGAGATCCGAGATGCTGTCAAAGAATACTTGCCGCTCGAAACAAATGGGTAGTTGGAAATGATTGAATCGAGTCATTCTGTTGCCGATTTGTCGAATAATTGGTATCCTAGATAAGAAGAAGAAAGCGATCTGACTTTGAAAGTTTACATATGGCGAGAAATTCTGGTCATGCTAGGGTGGAGAGCTTTTTTTAGTAAGCAAATTAGCTACATAGGGAGGATTTTTCATCATGCCTTTAGTTTCAATGACAGAAATGTTGAAAGACGCAAAGGAAAAAGGTTACGCTGTTGGACAGTTTAACTTAAATAATTTAGAATTCACGCAAGCGATTTTACAAGCTGCTGAAGAAGAGAAATCTCCAGTTATCTTAGGAGTATCTGAAGGAGCAGGACGCTACATGGGCGGCTTCAAAACAGTTGTCGCAATGGTTAAAGCGTTAATCGAAGAATATAATGTAACAGTTCCTGTTGCGATTCATTTAGATCACGGTTCAAGCTTTGAATCTTGTGCAAAAGCAATCCATGCAGGATTTACTTCTGTCATGATCGACGCTTCTCACCATCCATTCGATGAGAACGTAGCAACAACTGCGAAAGTAGTTGAGCTTGCTCATTTCCACGGTGTATCTGTAGAAGCTGAGCTTGGAACTGTTGGCGGACAAGAAGACGACGTCATCGCTGAGGGCGTTATTTATGCTGATCCAAAAGAGTGCCAAGAGCTTGTAGAACGCACTGGCATTGACTGCCTTGCACCTGCATTAGGTTCAGTACATGGTCCATACAAAGGTGAACCAAACCTTGGTTTCACTGAAATGGAAGAAATTGGTAAAATGACAGGTCTTCCACTTGTTCTTCATGGCGGAACAGGTATCCCAACTGCTGACATCAAGCGCTCAATTTCACTTGGTACAGCTAAAATCAATGTAAACACTGAAAACCAAATTGCTTCTGCGAAAGCAGTACGCGAAACACTTGCTGCAAAAACAGAAGAGTATGATCCACGTAAATATCTTGGACCAGCTCGTGACGCAATTAAAGCGACTGTTATCGGCAAAATGCGTGAATTTGGTTCTTCTAACCAAGCATAATTTGATGAGAACCGAAAGCCGCCTGAGTCACAGGCGGTTTTCTCCATATCTTGAGAAAGCGCAATCAAAATTTACATTTCAGACAATTTATTGATAGGAGAGTGGCACGGTTATGTTATTTTTCGTAGATACAGCGAATATCGCAGACATCAAAGAGGCGCACGAGCTTGGCATTTTAGCAGGCGTCACAACAAACCCTAGTTTAGTAGCGAAAGAAAAGGACGTATCATTCCACGACCGTCTTCGCGAAATCACTGACGTGGTATCAGGTTCTGTCAGTGCGGAAGTCATTTCCCTCAAAGCAGAAGAAATGATTGAAGAAGGAAAAGAGCTTGCTGCCATCGCACCAAATATCACGGTTAAAATTCCAATGACAACAGATGGTCTTAAAGCTGTCAAAGCGTTAACAGACCTTGGAATCAAAACAAACGTTACTTTGATTTTTAGTGCAAACCAGGCACTTCTTGCAGCTAGAGCTGGTGCGACGTATGTCTCTCCATTCCTCGGCCGCTTAGATGACATTGGCCAAAATGGTCTCGATCTCATCAGCGAAGTGAAAACCATTTTTGATGTTCATGGCTTAGATACACAAATCATTGCTGCATCCATTCGTCATCCGCAGCACGTGACAGAAGCTGCACTTAGAGGTGCTCATATCGGCACAATGCCGCTGAAAGTCATCAAGCAGCTGACGAAACACCCATTAACGGATGCGGGCATTGAGCAATTTTTAGCAGATTGGAATAAATAAGTGATTGTGGCAGGCGGGATTGTCTCCTGTTTGCCGCAGTTTTCCTTAAAAACGCTAAGAAATGTTTTGTGCAAAGAAGAGAACATCACAGCCTCGCAAAGCTTCGATTATTTTTCTTCCGACAAATTTCGTTTAACCTGTATTCTTTCTCTTGATATTGGCTAAATTTTGGACAAGACCTTTTAAAGCGCGACATCCACAAACAGTATAACTCCAACAGTGATCTTCTTTAAGAAGGGAGACAAATATGGAAAAGTTAAACATTGCCGGCGGTGACCCCTTACGCGGGACCGTACATATTAGTGGTGCGAAAAATAGTGCAGTGGCACTGATTCCTGCCACGATTCTCGCTGATTCTCCAGTAACGATTGAGGGCCTTCCGCATATTTCAGATATTGACACATTACGAGATCTGTTAGAAGAGATTGGCGGAAAGGTCACGTTTGAAAAAGGTGAAATGGTTGTCAATCCTGCTTCCATGATCAGTATGCCTCTTCCTAATGGGAAAGTGAAGAAACTGCGTGCGTCTTATTATTTAATGGGCGCTATGCTGGGAAGATTCAAGCAGGCTGTCATTGGGCTGCCAGGAGGGTGCCACTTAGGACCTAGGCCGATCGATCAGCATATCAAAGGCTTTGAAGCACTCGGAGCCGAGGTGACAAACGAGCAGGGTGCCATTTATTTGCGCGCTGAAAAATTAGTCGGAGCCCGTATTTACCTTGATGTGGTCAGTGTAGGTGCGACCATCAATATCATGCTGGCAGCCGTACTGGCTGAAGGAAAAACGGTCATTGAAAATGCCGCAAAAGAACCCGAAATTATTGATGTAGCGACACTGCTTGCAAGCATGGGAGCCAAAATCAAAGGTGCGGGTACTGATGTGATTCGAATCGAAGGTGTAGAATCTCTTCATGGCTGTAAGCATTCCATCATCCCTGACCGTATAGAAGCAGGCACATTTTTAATTGCTGGTGCTGCGATGGGAGATGAAGTTGTACTTGATAATGTGATCCCAACTCATTTAGAATCAATTACGGCGAAACTTAGAGAGATGGGGTTCACCATTGAAACGAGCAACGATCAAATGCTGATCGTTGGCAGAAACGAAGGACTCAAGCCTGTCGATATCAAAACCCTTGTGTATCCGGGCTTTCCGACGGACCTTCAGCAGCCGATGACGGCGCTGTTAACAAAGGCGAAAGGCACGAGTGTGGTCACAGATACGATCTACTCAGCCCGCTTTAAGCACATTGACGAATTGCGCCGAATGGGTGCAAACATGAAGGTCGAAGGAAGATCTGCCATTATCACTGGACAAACGCAGCTTCAAGGAGCAAAGGTGAAAGCAAGTGACCTGCGTGCAGGTGCTTGTCTCGTTGTTGCAGGGCTAATGGCAGACGGTGTGACCGAAATCACAGGGCTTGAACATATAGACAGAGGATATAGTTTGCTTGAGAAGAAGCTTGAAGGCTTGGGTGCAACCATCTGGCGTGAAAAGCTGAGTGACCAAGAAATAGAAGAACTTCAAAATTCATAAGGCTTTGACTGTGAGAGGAGATTTGGACAAAAATGGAAAGAAGTTTATCGATGGAACTAGTACGGGTGACAGAAGCAGCCGCATTAAAATCTGCTCGTTGGATGGGAAGAGGATTAAAAGACGAAGCGGATGATGCTGCAACAAGTGCAATGCGTGATGTATTTGATACCATTCCGATGAAAGGAACAGTGGTCATTGGCGAAGGGGAAATGGACGAAGCACCAATGCTTTATATTGGGGAAAAGCTTGGGAACGGATACGGACCTCGCGTGGATGTAGCTGTTGATCCATTAGAAGGAACAAATATTGTGGCAAGTGGCGGCTGGAATGCCTTAGCTGTTATTGCAGTTGCAGATCATGGCAACTTGCTGAATGCACCTGATATGTACATGGATAAGATCGCAGTAGGTCCAGAAGCGGTAGGCTGCATCGACATTGAAGCGCCTGTCATTGACAATCTTCGCGCTGTAGCAAAAGCAAAAAACAAAGATATTGAAGATGTGGTTGCAACGATTTTAAACAGAGATCGACATGAGAAAATCATTGCTGAACTGAGAGAAGCAGGAGCAAGAATCAAACTGATCGATGATGGTGACGTTGCAGGAGCCATTAATACAGCATTTGATCATACAGGTGTTGATATTCTATTTGGTTCAGGCGGAGCGCCCGAAGGTGTTCTTTCTGCTGTTGCGTTAAAGGCACTTGGTGGTGAAATCCACGGAAGGCTTCTTCCTCAAAGTGAAGAAGAACTAAGACGCTGTGAGAAAATGGGGCTAGATGTTGGCAAAGTCCTAAGAATGGAAGACCTCGTGAAAGGCGACGACGCCATTTTTGCAGCGACTGGTGTAACAGACGGTGAGCTATTAAAAGGTGTTCAATTCAAAGGCTCTGTTGGAACAACACATAGCGTTGTTATGCGTGCGAAATCAGGTACAGTTCGTTTCGTAGACGGCAGACATAGCTTAAAGAAAAAACCGAATCTTGTCATTCGTCCGTAATCTGAAAGCGGGTATTCATTACCCGCTTTTCATATAGGTGTCAAATGTATATCATTTTCTTTTTAAAGTTGAATATTCTCTGCAAATGAGGTAAAACTAAAGAGTGCTGCGAAATTTTCTGCGAATTTACTTCTTTTAAGCTTCAACAAGTTTAAATACTGCCGCATCATGACGATATACTCATTATCCTTCTCTATGTTGACAAAGCTCGAGTTCACATTGTTCCTATCTTTACGATAAAACGAGTGGGAGCGTTACCATGAGAGCGAGGTCATTCCAACAAAAACGGAATTAAAAGCTAATCAAATACAATGGTCATGCATTTGTAATGAAATACATTGACTAGAAAAGTGTGGTGTCCATATTGAAAGATGTTTCGATTTCATCTTTGGAAAATATGAAATTAAAAGAGCTGTATGAGCTAGCAAAAAAGTACAAAATCTCTTATTACAGCAAACTAACAAAAAAAGAATTAATTTTTGCCATTTTAAAGGCGAACGCTGAGCAAGAGGATCTCTTATTTATGGAAGGGGTTCTTGAAATTATTCAGTCTGAGGGATTTGGTTTCTTAAGACCAATTAACTACTCCCCAAGTTCTGAAGACATTTATATTTCAGCTTCACAAATCAGACGCTTTGATTTGCGAAACGGAGATAAGGTGTCTGGAAAGGTACGACCTCCAAAAGAGAATGAACGCTACTATGGCCTCCTTCATGTCGAAGCGGTAAATGGGGACGACCCAGAATCAGCTAAGGAACGTGTTCACTTTCCTGCACTCACGCCGCTATTCCCTGATCGTCAAATGATTCTTGAAACACAGCCTAATCACCTGTCTACTAGAATTATGGATATGATGGCGCCAGTTGGGTTTGGGCAGCGTGGTTTAATTGTTGCACCGCCTAAGGCTGGGAAAACCATTTTGCTCAAAGAAATTGCCAACAGCATTTCTGAAAATCACCCAGAGTCAGAGCTGATTGTCCTTTTAATTGACGAACGCCCAGAGGAAGTAACAGATATCGAACGTTCTGTTGCAGGGGATGTTGTTAGTTCAACCTTTGACGAAGTACCGGAAAACCACATTAAAGTAGCAGAGCTTGTATTAGAGCGTGCCATGCGTCTTGTCGAACATAAGAAAGATGTTATCATCTTAATGGACAGCATCACAAGGCTTGCTCGTGCGTACAACCTTGTCATCCCGCCAAGCGGCCGAACGCTTTCCGGCGGTATTGATCCAGCGGCTTTCCACCGTCCAAAACGCTTCTTTGGTGCTGCGCGTAACATTGAAGAAGGCGGAAGCTTGACGATTTTAGCCACTGCGCTCGTTGATACGGGATCACGTATGGATGATGTGATTTATGAGGAATTTAAGGGAACGGGGAACATGGAGCTTCATTTGGACCGCTCTCTTGCAGAAAGAAGAATTTTCCCAGCAATCGACATTCGTCGTTCTGGTACGAGAAAAGAAGAACTGCTTGTACCAAAAGAGCATCTTGATCGTTTATGGGCGATGAGAAAATCGATGTCAGATACACCTGACTTTGCTGAGAAGTTCATGCGCAAAATGAGAAAAACAAAGACAAACCAAGAATTTTTCGATATTTTAACGCAAGAATGGAAACAAGCGAACATGTCTGCATCAAGAAGATAGCTTGTTGAAAAAATACATTTGCAATCATAGACTCACACTGTTATAATTTCATCATGTGCGTTTCAGAATTTATTCTGAGATATTAACTCTGTTTCCGAATTGGATTCAGGGCGGAAGGAGATGACAGTAGATGAAAACAGGAATTCATCCTAACTACAAAAAAGCTACAGTCAAATGCGCTTGTGGAAATGAGTTTGAAACTGGATCAGTAAAAGAAGAGGTACGCATCGAGATTTGCTCTGAGTGCCATCCTTTCTATACAGGCCGTCAAAAATTCGCTTCTGCTGATGGACGTGTTGACCGCTTTAACAAAAAATACGGTCTTAAGTAATAATAGATACAATAAACAGGCAGGAATCCGTTCTTGCCTGTTTTTTTACGTGGATTGATGGAACTTTAAAACGGGGGAGAAGACCTTATGTATGTGATGAAACAAAGCGGTTGGCTTGAAGTCATCTGCGGAAGTATGTTTTCTGGAAAGTCGGAAGAATTGATTCGGAGAGCCAAAAGGGCCACCTTTGCCAAACAAGAAGTAAAAATATTCAAACCAGCGATTGATAACCGATATAGTACAAGCTCAGTTGTTTCACATAACGGTTCATCGGTCGATGGGATTGCAGTAGCCTCACCAAAAGACATAATAACGCACATATCAGAAAGAACCGATGTCATTGGCATAGATGAGGTGCAATTTTTTGATGAGACAATCATTGACATTGTCACTCAATTGGCTGATAAAGGTTACCGAGTCATTGTTGCAGGCCTTGATCAAGACTTCAGAGGAGAGCCATTTGGTGTTGTTCCGCATTTAATGGCATGTGCAGAGCTTGTAACAAAACTTCAAGCAGTTTGTTCGGTATGCGGCTCCCCAGCGAGTAGAACACAACGCTTGATCGACGGTAAACCCGCATCCTATGATGATCCCATTATTTTAGTAGGTGCGCAGGAATCATACGAAGCACGATGCAGACATCACCATGAAGTACCAAGACTTGACGTTGGTACAACACTTGACAATTAAAAAATAGCAAATGCCGCTGTGTTTCGTTTTTTGAGATTTTGGCTGAACACCCATCATTTGTACTTAAATAAATTAAATAACGCTACGAAAAAATTATCTAATTTTCAACGCTTGCGTTTTAGTATAAGCAGGCATAAAATGACTAACTGTAGTGTAAAGCATTTTAACGAAAAGTTCGATTTCTTGTCATAATTTTTTTGATTAAGGATTATTCTCCTTAATCGTTCTTTAAATTAATAGTTCACTTTATTTATATTTTAGAAAGAGGGTAGTTTTTGATGAACAACGTGAAGAAAACAAAAGAAGGGTACCTCGAAACCACTTTGACAGGTAAAGATGTATTATCGATTCCAACGTTGAACAAAGGCGTTGCTTTTTCTGAAGAAGAAAGACAAGAGCTTGGACTAGAAGGCTTACTTCCTCCAACTGTTCTCACTTTAGAACAACAAGCGGAGAGAGCGTACAAGCAATTCCTAGCACAGCCAGATCGTCTTCGTCAAAACGTATACTTAAGTGATTTGCAAAACCGTAACGAAGTATTGTTCTATAAGCTTATATCAGACAAGCTTCGTGAAATGCTTCCTGTTGTGTACACACCAACTGTTGGTGAAGCGATTCAAGAATACAGCCATGAATACAGAAGACCTCATGGTGTCTATCTTTCAATCGAGAACATTGACGGCATTGAGAAAGCATTTGAAAACTTACATGCAACAGCAGGAGATATCGACCTTATCGTAGCAACTGACTCTGAGAGCATTCTTGGAATTGGTGACTGGGGTGTTGGTGGTATCAACATCGCAATTGGTAAATTAGCTGTTTACACGGCTGCTGCAGGTATTGATCCAAGCCGCGTGATTCCAGTCGTATTAGATGTTGGAACAAACAATGAAAAATTATTGAATGATCCATTATACATTGGAAACCATCACAAACGTGTACAAGGTGAAAAATACGAAGAATTCATTGATGCATATGTAAAAGCAGCGCTTAAATTCTTCCCGAAAGCATTGCTTCACTGGGAAGACCTTGGAAACAAAAACGCGCGTAATATCATGAAAAAATACAATGATAACATCTTAACATTCAATGATGATATTCAAGGTACTGGTGCCATTACTTTAGCGGGTGTTCTTGCAGCTGTCAAGAAAACTGGTACTCAATTGAAAGATCACCGTGTGATGATCTTCGGAGCTGGATCAGCTGGAATCGGAATCGCAGATCAAATGCGTGACACAATGGTTCTTGAAGGTCTAAGTGAAGAAGAAGCAAACAATGCTTTCTGGACTTTAGACTACAGAGGATTACTGACAGATCAATTCGAAGATGAAGTGTTTGATTTCCAAAAACCATACCTTCGTTCTTCTGATGAAGTAGAAGGCTGGGCACGTGATGAAAAAGGGCAAATCTCATTTGCTGAAACTGTTCGCAGGGTGAAGCCAACGATTCTAATTGGTACATCAGGTCAAGGCGGTGCATTCACTGAAGAAATCATTAAAGAAATCGCAGCACATACAGAGCGTCCAGTGATCATGCCAATGTCTAACCCAACACCACTTGCGGAAGCTGTTCCAGAAGATTTATTCAAATGGACAGACGGCCGTGCACTTGTTGCAACAGGAAGCCCATTCGAAAACGTTGAGTATAACGGAATTGAACATGAAATTGGACAATCAAACAATGCGTTCGTTTTCCCTGGACTTGGTCTTGGCTCAATCGTAACGGAATCAAAAATCATCACAAAAGGCATGTTCGTTGCTTCTGCAGATGCGATTGCTGAAATGGTTGATCATGATAAACCAGGTGCTGGTCTTCTTCCAAGCATTGATAAATTGCAAGAAGTTTCTATCAAAGTGGCCATTGAAGTGGCAAAAGCAGCAATTAAAGATGGTGTCGCAAGAAGAACGCCTGACGACATCGAACAAGCTGTGAAAGATGCAATGTGGATTCCTGAATATAAAAAAATTGTAAGAGCATAATAAATTGTGTAACGCGGCATTGTTTAGGGTAATTTAAACAATGCCGCAATAAATAGAAACTTGTAAGGATTTAAGGAGGAAGAGTAAGGTGGACTTTTTAAATATTTTGATCCTCCTAGCACCGATTTTTTTCGTTATCGCGCTGGGTTGGTTCGCAGGACACTTCGGTAGCTATGACGCTAAATCTGCAAAAGGTGTAAGTACACTTGTGACAAAGTATGCTTTGCCAGCGCACTTTATCGCCAGCATTCTGTCAACACCAAAAGATAAATTCTATAGTCAAATTCCATTTTTCGTTGCATTGATTTTAGGAATCGTAGGTTTTTATATCATTATCCTTCTTGTTACGAAATTTGCTTTTAAATACGATTTAACAAATTCATCTATTTTCTCGTTAAACTCAGCTCAACCGACCTTTGCATTTATGGGGATTCCAGTCCTAGGCAGTTTATTTGGGGCTCAAGAAGTTGCAATTCCGATTGCAATTACCGGAATAGTTGTAAATGCAATGCTTGATCCAATTGCGATTATTGTGTCAACTGTCGGTGAAAAAACAAAAGGAAAAGCCAAAGACGGCGAAAGTTTCCTTAAAATGACGACGAAAGCTATTTTGCACGGTTTATCAGAGCCGCTTGCACTTGCACCACTAGCAAGTATCATTCTTGTTCTTTTAGGATTTAAACTGCCTGAAATTGGACATGAAATGCTAGAGGAAATTGGAAGTGTTACGTCAGGGGTTGCGCTATTTGCAGTCGGTGTCACTGTTGGTATCCGTAAAATTAAATTAAGCCTACCAGCATTCAGTATCGCATTGCTAAAAGTAGCTGTACAACCATTGCTTATGTATTTTATCGCCATTTTCATGGGTCTTTCGGCTGATGAAATTACAAAAGCTGTATTACTTGTTGCCTTCCCAGGCTCAGCTGTTGCAGCCATGATCGCAACCCGATTTGAAAAACAAGAAGCAGAAACTGCATCCGCATTTGTGATCAGTGCAATCATGTCATTAATTTCATTACCGATCATTATTGCACTTACCTCATAATAAAGTAGAAAGGCTGCCTCATGAGGCAGCCTTTCTTAGCGAAATGAATGAAACAGAGGGAAGAGCGCACGCTTTTTTTTGATGTCAGTGTGCGTGATTTCCTTTTTTTCTTCTATTTGAGAGGGTTGTTTCAAGCTCGCAGCAAGACGCTCAAGTTTAGTGGTGAGATCTTCAATTTCTCTACGGTGCTGGAGCAGCTGATAGGATACACCTTCATCTGCTTTTTTAGCCAGTTTCCGTTCGAGTTCTTGCAGTCGTTTTTCTACATCAGTGCTGTGCAATTGCTGCTGAACGAGCTGATTCACCTGCTTTTCCAATGCTTCGATCCGTTTTGTGGAGGCATCAGTTTCTGCAGCAGGCGATAACTGTTGAACGGTTTCCGTGTGGATTGGCAGTCGAATGTCTTGAAGGATCACACCTTCACTCATTTGGTGTTTGACTTCTTTGAGAAGCTGTACAATATCTTCATGAAATTCATAATGTCCAAGTTCATTCCGGGCGACAGGGATGTTGAGCTGTTTAACCCAACGCTGAATCGTTTTTGAAGAAACGCCAATTTCTTTTGCAACCTCATTTGTATTCAAACCAAATGCCCTCCCTTTTTTCAATTATAAGTACCATTCTCTTCAAGAAGGAACTGTTCCTTCACGTTAGACAAAACAAGTAACCAATCGCCAAAGATCGTGTTTTCTAGCGGAAAATTGCAGAAAATCAATTGTTTTGGAAATTTTTTTGACTGTCATACCCCGCTATACTATAATTAGACTGTTACGCACAAAACAGAGGTGAAGACCATGTTAGACCGTTTAAAATCAATTGAAGAACGCTATGAAAAGCTAAATGAATATTTAAGTGACCCTGAAGTGGTGAACGACCCTAAGAAGCTTCGTGAATATTCGAAGGAACAATCTGATATTCAAGAAACTGTTGAGGTATATAGACAATATCGTGCGGCATACGACCAGTTGAGCGAAGCGAAAGCAATGCTGGAAGAAAAGCTGGATGCCGAGATGCGCGACATGGTCAAAGAAGAAATTTCAGAGCTCACAGAGGAAACGGAACGTTTAGAAGACGAGCTGAAAATCTTGCTGATCCCGAAAGATCCGAATGACAACAAAAACGTTATTGTGGAGGTTCGTGGTGCAGCAGGGGGAGAAGAGGCCGCGCTTTTTGCTGGAAACCTTTACCGTATGTACAGCCGTTATGCTGAAATGCAGGGCTGGAAAACAGAAGTAATGGAAGCGAATGTGACTGGAACTGGCGGTTATAAAGAGATTATCTTTATGATTAGCGGGAAAGGCGCATATTCCAAACTAAAGTTTGAAAACGGTGCACACCGCGTGCAGCGTGTTCCGGAAACGGAATCAGGCGGACGGATTCATACATCAACAGCGACAGTTGCTGTCTTGCCCGAGGCTGAAGAAGTTGAAATCGATATCCACGAAAAAGACATCCGTGTAGATACTTTCACATCAAGCGGGCCTGGCGGACAAAGTGTTAACACAACCATGTCTGCTGTTCGATTAACTCACCTTCCAACAGGCGTGGTTGTTTCCTGTCAGGATGAGAAATCACAAATCAAAAACAAAGAAAAAGCCATGAAAGTATTACGTGCGAGAATTTATGATAAATTCCAGCGTGAAGCACAGGCTGAATATGATCAAACGCGTAAATCTGCTGTTGGAACAGGGGATCGTTCAGAGCGTATCCGTACGTACAACTTCCCACAAAACCGTGTAACAGACCACCGCATCGGATTAACGATTCAAAAGCTTGATCAAATTTTAGAAGGAAAACTTGACGAGGTCATAGATGCATTAATTATGGAAGACCAAGCAAGAAAGCTTCAAAATGCAAAATAATCAGCGTACCAACTTTGAAGCCCTTAAATGGGCTTCTTCTTTGTTAACGGAAGCCAGTAGAGACCAAAACGCAGCAGAGCTCCTTTTGATGCATGTACTGGACTTAAGCAGAAGTGAACTTCTTGCACGTTTTCATGATCAGCTGCCAGAGGAGCAAGATCGGTTATTCAGCGAGTTTGTCACGCAGCACAAGAAAGGCGTGCCTGTTCAGCATCTAACAGGTATTGAATTTTTTTACGGCCGTCCCTTCGAGGTGAACAAACATGTTCTCATTCCTCGCCCTGAAACGGAAGAGGTCGTTTTGGCGGCACTGAATTTGATGAGTGACATCTTCCCGCACGATCAGCCGCTTCAAGCAGTAGACGTTGGCACCGGAAGCGGGGCAATTGCGATTACGCTCGCTCTTGAAAAAGAAACACTATCTGTCACAGCAACGGATATTTCACATGAAGCACTTGCGGTAGCAAAGCGGAATCAGCAAGCGCTAGGTGCAGACGTCCATTTTTTACAAGGGGACTTACTCGAACCTATCAAGGATCAGGGCATCAAAGTGGATCTGTTTATTTCCAATCCACCTTATATTGCGGCAGAAGAAATGGACAGCTTGTCAGAGGTGGTTACGAAGCATGAGCCAGTAAATGCGCTGACAGATGGACGTGATGGTCTGTGGTTTTATAAGCGTCTCATTCATGATCTTCACCATGTACTTCATAAGCAGGCGGTCGTTGTCTTTGAAATTGGACATACGCAAGGGCAAGATGTAAAAGCACTTCTCTTGCAGTCATTTCCCGCGGCAGATGTCCGCATCGTCAAGGATATTAACGAGAAAGACCGAGCTGTTTGCGCACACATTCAAAACGGAAAGTCCGGCTGAATAAAGTCGGACTATTTTATTATGTAAAGATGAAACTTATGGTAAAAGAGAAACGTATATATAGAAGAATGAACATTCTGATCATGATTTTTTTACATAAATTTGTTTTGAAGGAGCGAATGGTGTGAACAGAAGGTATGCGATGGTGTTGGTCATCGTCAGTGTACTATTGATTGTGAGTGCTTGTGGCAAACCGAGCTTTAAAAAAGAAGCAGCAGCATTTGGAGAAAGCTATAAAAAAGCACAATACACAGTGAATCGAACAGATGACCTAACTGACATGAAGGAGAAGCTGAAGTCTTATTTAACCGAGCATGAATATCAAGAATATACACAAGACAGCATGTTCCCGAGCGTGTTAGAAGCAGCAAAGGATCAAGATTGTCAAATTAAGCTGAAGAAAATTACGTTTACGCCTTCAGATGAAAGCGATGACAGAATTGAATTTAACTATGAAATGATGATTCAATTTATTAATCAGAACGGAAAAGTCAAAAAAGAAATCAAGAAAAAAGGAGCAATGACTGTCATCAAAACAGATGCAGGGTTAAAAATCAGCCGAGATTGGGATGGAAGACTGTACCCTTCCGATTACCAATCCTCACTCCAAAGCCGTTCTTAATGGAACGGTTTTTTTCATTTGACTCATAATCTATTAAAAAAATCATTTTTCCTGTTTATGAGATGGGTTTCCTGGACACAATGTTTGTAGCGAAGAGAAAAAGTGGGGGGAACACATCATGTTTAAAAGTAAAATGATGATTTGTCTTTATATGTTTCTATTATTATGCGGTGCTTTTGCAAACCTTGGCAGAGAGGAGACAGCGGCTGCTTCTGCAAATCAGCCTGTTGTGATACCAGAGGAAGCCATTCGATTACGCATTTTAGCAAATAGTGATCGTTCAGCAGATCAGGATGTGAAAAGAAGCATTCGAGACGAAGTCAATGCCAATATGACAGAATGGGTCAAAGACCTTACATCCATTGAAGAAGCAAGACGTGTGATTCGGTCCAAGCTGCCAGAAATCAATCGCATTGCCAAAGCGAAATTGAAGGAGCAGCACATTGATCAATCCGTATCAGTCAGTTTTCAAAAAGCCTCATTTCCAACAAAGCTCTATGGAAATTTCGTCTATCCTGCAGGGAAATATGAAGCCATTTTAATTACGCTTGGAGAAGGGGATGGAGCCAATTGGTGGTGTGTGTTATTCCCGCCGCTCTGCTTTATCGATTTTTCAAATGGAGAAGCCATCGCGTCGCCAGAGGGGGATGAGGATAACGAAGTGGCAGCACAGCAAACAGATGAGTCTGTGAATGAAGTGGTCAAAGAAGAGAAAGAAGAGACGGGTGAAGTGAAATTCTTTTTATTCGAATGGGTTTCTAGTCTTTTCTCCTAAAAAAGGTATAAATCTGTTTTTGCCTCATAGAGTTGAAGTAAGAGATCAAAAAGAGGTGAAAGCATGTTTTATCAATTAAGAATAGCCACAGAAGAAGATGCCCCAGCGATCAATGCTTTTCTTGAAAAAGGACAAGCGAAAGGCGGCGTCACGCTTGCAGAGCGTACGACATTTGTTGTCATGGAAGATGCAGAAGGTCAGCTGGCAGGGTGTTTAGGTCTTGAACAGCTTAGTGAACAAGAGGGCCTGCTGCGGTCTCTTGTCATATCAGATAAACTAGGTCAGGGACACATCGTATCTTTGTTCCAAAGTGTTCAAACGCTCGGAGGGAAAATAGGTGTGGATACGTTTTATGTCGTCACCAACCACTCCTCCTCACATGACTTTTTGGCATTGATGGGCTTCACGGCTTTAGAGGATATTCCAGAAAGTATGTGGGTATCTGCACATGCAAAAGAGATCTTAGCGAAAGAACAGGCAGTGGTTCTTCAAAAAAAAGCCAGTTAATCACAATATATTGAACTTATACACATACTTATCCACCGTTAAACAAGCGTTATCCACAAATTGTGGACAACGCTTGTTTTATTGGTCATCATCTTTTATACTTTCAAAAGGATAATTGAGATATATCAACAGTTTTATCTTTTTTAAAAGGAGTTTGTATGATGTTAAATACAAGAAGGTGGTCTGTGGATTTAGAAAAGAATTTATCCACATACTATCCACAAATTGAACAGGCAGCGTTGTTATTGCAGCAAAACGAAGTGGTCGCTTTTCCGACAGAGACGGTGTATGGACTAGGGGCTAATGCGAAAGAGACAGAAGCTGTCATGAAAATATATGAAGCGAAAGGGCGTCCAAGTGATAATCCATTGATTGTCCACATTGCGGAAATTGAGCAGCTTCATGAATTTGCGCAAATAGAAAGCGAAAAAGCAAAGGCATTGATGGATGCCTTTTGGCCGGGTGCATTAACCATTGTTCTTCCGTGTAAGCCGGGCACTTTATCAAAGCAGGTCACGGCAGGTTTATCCACGGTCGGTGTGAGAATGCCTGACCATCCGATTGCGCTTGAGCTCATCCGAACGGCTGGCCTGCCGATTGCCGCACCAAGTGCCAACCGTTCAGGCAAACCATCACCAACACAAGCTGACCATGTAGCGAGTGATCTCGATGGAAAAATCGCTGGAATTGTCGATGGTGGTTCAACTGGTATTGGCGTTGAGTCAACGGTTGTATCCTGTGTCGACGAGATTCCAGTCATCCTAAGGCCGGGCGGGATTACAAAAGAAGCTTTAGAAGAGGTAGTAGGAACGGTTAGTATTGACCCAGGGCTGACAAAAAAGGACGAAGCGCCTGTATCGCCAGGGATGAAATACACACACTACGCCCCTGAAGCTAAGATGTATCTCTTTTTTGGAAGTGATGAAGAGATGCAGCGTCACATTCAAACATACCAGGCAGAAGGTTTAATAGTTGGTGTGCTGACAACAGAAGAAAAGAAATCGTTGTTTGCGGCAGATGTTGTTTTCAGCTGTGGGTGGAGAGAAAAACCTGAAACGATAGCGGCAAACTTATATCGTGTGCTGAGACAATTTGATGAGACAGATGTAGATGTCATTATTTCAGAAGCCTTTTCAGAGCAGGGAGTGGGTTCAGCAATTATGAACCGTCTGCAAAAAGCGGCAGGAGGGCGCACTCTCTCTTCATTCAAATAGTTCTAACCCTTCTTGGACAAACATAGGTTAAAGGAGAATGCGTGTCCAAGGGGGATTTACATGTACGAACTAGCTGGCGAATTGCTGACGCTCAGTATCATGGCTTTTGCACTGGGGATGGATGCTTTTTCGGTTGGACTTGGCATGGGAATGATTCAGCTGAGGTTCCGCCAGATCATTTATATTGGACTTGTCATTGGGATATTCCATATGTTTATGCCGCTTTTTGGCATGCTAACAGGTCAGCTCCTATCAGGCTGGCTCGGCCTCCTTGCCACCTATATCGGCGGGGCGCTGCTTTTGGTGCTCGGGCTGCAAATGATCATTGCGTCTATTCGCAAAGAAGATAAACCATTTATCGCACCTGTTGGCGCTGGTCTTGTTCTTTTTGCAACAAGTGTCAGCTTAGATAGTTTTTCCGTTGGTTTAAGCCTCGGAATTTACGGTTCTCGCGTATGGATGACCATTTTATTGTTTGGTTTTTTTAGTATGATCCTCACATGGCTTGGATTATTACTCGGTAAACAGGTCCGTTCATGGGTGGGATCATATAGCGGAGCGCTTGGCGGAATCATTTTACTAGCCTTTGGTATCAAATTATTATTTCCGCTCTAGTCAGTCTCCTTACATAACATGTAGAATGAAATGCTATATAATAGAAGAAAAGGAGGGCGAAAGATGAAAATCTTATTTGTTTGTACGGGAAATACATGCAGAAGTCCGATGGCTCAAGCCCTTTTTGCTTCAATTGCACAAGAGAAAGGTTTAGAGGTCACTGTTAAATCAGCGGGCATTTTTGCCTCAGATGCTGGGAAGGCTTCTCCTCAAGCGGTCGAAGCACTATTTGAGAAAAGCATTCCACTGAATCACTCTTCAGCAAAACTGACAGAGGATCTTCTGCGAGCAGCTGATTACGTCTTCACCATGACCATGCAGCATAAACAGTTGATTGTGGAGCAATATGCACATGCAAAAGACAAGATTTTCACTCTAAAGGAATTCGCGACAGGGACAGAAGGCGATGTATCCGATCCATTTGGAGGAAGCCTGTCTGTTTATCAGGAAACACGTGATGAACTTGAAGCATTGCTCCAGCAGCTGGCTGAGAAATTGAAAAAGGATCAGACGTCCTCATAATGGACAACCTGTAAAACCGTTGCATCAACGGTTTTTCTGCTTTTGTTTGCAAATGACTAAGCAGAGGTTAAAATATAACTGTAAATAAAGAATAAATGTAAGGCATAACAGATCAACTCAACCTTAGGAGGAATTGCCCGATGAAAGTAGCTATTGCATCCGATCACGGCGGAACGAATATTCGTGAAGAAATCAAACAACTGATGGATGAATTGAAGATTGAATACATTGATATGGGTTGTGAATGTGGATCAGGTTCTGTAGACTACCCAGATTATGCTTTTCCTGTAGCTAACATGGTGGCAAACGGAGAAGTGGACCGCGGCATTTTAATTTGCGGGACAGGCATCGGTATGAGTATCTCAGCAAACAAAGTAAAAGGAATTCGCTGCGCGCTGGCACATGATACATTTAGTGCGAAAGCGACTAGAGAACATAATGATACAAACGTCCTTGCAATGGGAGAACGAGTCATTGGACCTGGATTAGCACGTGAGATTGCACACATTTGGCTGACAACAGAATTTACGGCAGGACGACATGCTGTACGGATTGGTAAGATCGCTGATTACGAAGAAAAGCACCTATAAGGAGCGCTTAACATGAACATTGGTCAAGATTGGCTTGAAATGTTAAAAGAGTTTCATCAAATGGTCGAACTGCGTGCTGGGCAAATCTTAGTGATCGGCTGCAGTACATCAGAAGTGGCTGGTGAGCATATTGGGACAGCAGGAAGTGAGCAAATAGCTGCGTCCATTTATCAAGAATTGGATCAGCTAAGACGAGAGACCGGCATTGAGGTCGCTTTCCAGTGCTGTGAGCATTTGAATCGTGCTCTTGTTGTGGAGGAAGAAGTGGCTTTCCGGCTTAATCTAGAGATTGTGGCGGCAGTACCTGTCCGAAAGGCGGGTGGTTCGATGGCGGCTCATGCGTATCAGCACATGGAACATCCTGTGTTAGTTGAATCCATCGAGGCGCATGCTGGGATCGATATCGGTGATACATTCATTGGGATGCATCTAAAGAGAGTCGCTGTACCTGTTCGCCTTAGTCGTCATCAATTAGGACATGCACATGTGACGTTTGCGAAAACGCGTCCGAAGCTGATTGGCGGAGAACGAGCGGTTTATACAAAATCTTAGCTAAGATATATTTCTAATATAATGTTGAATGATGAAGGCGCTTCACCACTTGAATATTCGGTTTTTCGCAAAAAAGAAGTCAATTTTCCAAAAAAACTTTTACATTTCACTCAAAAACCGTGTACAATGAGATGGTGAAAACATCGAATGGAAATAGATTGGAGAGGATTTCGCTGATGAAACATTTACCTGAGCAAGACGCACAAGTATTCAAGGCAATTCAACTAGAGCGGAAACGCCAGCAAGACAAAATTGAATTAATTGCATCAGAAAACTTTGTAAGCGAAGCAGTCATGGAAGCGCAGGGCTCTGTATTAACAAACAAATATGCAGAGGGTTACCCTGGTAAACGCTACTATGGCGGTTGTGAACATGTAGACGTTGTAGAAGATATCGCACGTGACCGCGCAAAAGAAATTTTTGGCGCTGAGTATGTGAACGTACAGCCTCACTCAGGTGCTCAAGCGAACATGGCCGTATACTTTACCATTCTTGAGCATGGCGATACAGTGCTAGGTATGAACTTATCACATGGCGGGCATTTAACGCACGGAAGCCCTGTTAACTTTAGTGGTGTACAGTACAACTTTGTAGAATATGGTGTTGATAAAGAAACGCAGCATATCGACTATCAAGATGTACTTGAAAAAGCACGTGAACATAAGCCAAAGCTAATTGTTGCGGGTGCAAGTGCATACCCACGTCAAATTGATTTCAAAAAGTTCCGTGAGATTGCGGATGAAGTCGGTGCTTACTTTATGGTCGACATGGCTCACATTGCAGGTCTTGTTGCAGTAGGTCTTCATCCAAATCCAGTTCCTTATGCAGATTTTGTGACAACGACGACTCACAAAACATTGCGTGGACCTCGCGGCGGAATGATTCTATGCCGTGAAGAGTTTGGTAAAAAGATCGACAAATCGATCTTCCCTGGTATTCAAGGTGGACCACTGATGCATGTCATCTCTGCAAAAGCTGTTTCTTTCGGTGAAGTATTGAACGGAGATTTCAAAACATATGCACAAAACGTCATTGACAATGCAAAGCAGCTAGCTGAAACCCTTTTATCTGAAGATATTCAGCTTGTATCCGGTGGAACGGATAACCATCTTGTTCTCATCGACTTGCGTTCTCTTGGTATCACAGGAAAAATTGCAGAAAATGTTCTTGATGAAATCGGTATTACAGTGAACAAAAATGCGATTCCTTATGATCCAGAAAAACCTTTTGTCACAAGTGGTGTACGTGTTGGCACAGCAGCAGTGACAAGCCGCGGTTTCGATCAAGAGGCAATGAAAGAAGTCGGTTCCATTATTGCGCTTGCTCTAAAACATCATGAAGATGAAGCGAAATTAGAAGAAGCGAAAAAGCGTGTATCTGATCTGACTGCCCGCTTCCCTTTATATAACGAATTAGATTATTAAAAAGCAGACCCATTTGCCTATTTTTGGCATGTGGGTTTTTTTTTGTAGGATTTGCGAATCATATTGAAAGATGATGTCTTTTTATGTAGAATTGTAGGAAGTGTGCAAAGTTCACCGGAAGATGACAGAAAAGGAGTTGTAGCAAGCAATGGCAAAGGTTTATGTATTTGATCACCCGCTTATTCAACACAAACTTACATATATTCGTGACGTTCATACAGGAACAAAAGAATTTAGAGAGCTAGTGGATGAAGTCGCAACATTAATGGCATTTGAAATCACAAGAGACTTACCGCTTGAAGAGGTAGATGTAGAAACACCTGTACAAGTAGCGAAATCAAACGTGATCTCAGGGAAGAAACTCGGTGTTGTGCCAATTTTAAGAGCAGGTCTTGGTATGGTGGACGGGATTTTGAAACTCATTCCAGCTGCTAAAGTGGGACATGTCGGTTTATACCGTGATCCGAAAACATTAAAGCCTATTGAATATTATGTGAAGCTTCCATCTGATGTGGAAGAGCGTGAATTTATCGTAGTAGATCCAATGCTTGCAACTGGCGGTTCAGCAGTCGAAGCATTGAACAGCTTGAAAAAACGCGGAGCGAAAAACATTCGCTTCATGTGTCTGATTGCTGCTCCTGAAGGTGTAGAAGAAATGCAAAAGCACCATCCTGACGTTGATATCTACATTGCAGCATTAGATGAGAAATTGAACGAAAAAGGCTACATTATCCCAGGTCTTGGTGATGCTGGTGACCGTATGTATGGAACGAAATAACATGTTTTAATAAAAGCCCACATGCAAACGTGCATGTGGGCTTTTTGAAATATATGACAAACGGTTGATATCGTTCTTAGAAAAATCAATGTATACTGAACATTAGCTGTTTTTTTCAATGAATGTCACGTGTCTCCTAAAGTTTGATGAAATTGTGAACATTTTGTGTGCTCTATCATTATAGAAAAGTTTTTTAACTTTCAACGGATTGACACATCATAGACGCTATTGTATGCTAAACGAGGGTATTATGGTAAGGTTTTCATAGCCTATAGCACTCTACTAATCCTCATTGTGAACCCTTTAATTATCAGGGTTTGTATCAGCGAATGAAGCAACATCCCATAGATCTTTAGATTTCAAGTCTGATTGTGCAATTAGACCGATGGGTGATTGATTTTTTTCGAACAGGACTGCTTATCATAAGCGTCTTCTACGCAGTTTTCATCACCATTTATTACCTTTTTTACAATATTTTTCATCGGGAGTCAGATGAATGAACGATCCAAACGCGATTTTCCGCAGACAGAGTAAATACATGTTCTATCTATTGGCAATTTTTGTGTTTGGCTATGCCATGCCTGGTTTTAAACCACTGTTTCTTGGTTTGATTATCGGCACAATTTTTGCTTTCTTTAATTTATTCCTACTTATACGGAGAATGCACGCTTTTGATCGAGCGGTTAAAAAAGGAAAATCCATTCGTTCAATGGGAAGTACAGCCAGGTGGGCCAACGCAATTCTCGCAGTAGCGATTGCTTGGCGTTACCCTAATGAAGTTCATCTGGCAGGTGTTGTTATAGGATTAATGACAATATATCCTGTCATTATGATAGATTCCTTCATTCAACTTAAACGTTCTACTATGGAAGAGAGGTGAATACTCTTTGGGTCACAGTTCAAAAACGACAGAATTTTTAGGGTTAACGTTCAACTTATCCAATGTTCTCATGATTACGATTGCTAGTATCATCGTTCTTCTCATAGCGGTGCTGACTACTCGTGTTCTGTCTATTCGTCCGACAAAGGCGCAGAACTTCATGGAATGGATTGTTGATTTTGTTCGAAATATCATAGGTAGTTCGATGGACATGAAAACAGGAGCCCCATTTCTAGCGCTTGGCGTTACATTACTCATGTACATATTTGTTTCAAACATGCTTGGACTGCCATTTTCGATTACGGTCGATCACAACTTGTGGTGGAAATCACCAACAGCAGACCCTGCAATTACAATGACACTAGCGATTATGGTCATGGGATTGACACATTACTACGGTGTCAAGGCAAAAGGAGTCAAGGAATATACGAAAGACTACTTTAGACCAATTCCGCTTTTAGTACCATTGAAACTTATTGAAGAATTTGCAAACACGCTAACACTTGGTTTGCGTCTTTATGGAAACATTTTTGCTGGAGAGATTCTTCTTGGTTTGCTTGCAGGACTTGCGACCAATTTCTACACGCAAAACATTGCGCTTGGTATTGTTGGTACATTAGGTGCCATCGTGCCGATGATTGTATGGCAGGCATTTAGTTTGTTTGTCGGAACAATCCAAGCATTTATCTTCACCATGCTGACAATGGTGTACATTTCTCATAAAGTCAGCGACGAACACTAAAAAATTGAGAGTCCAAAAAGGACGTTATTTTAAAGGAGGAGCTTTTTAATGAATTTAATAGCAGCAGCAATTGCAATCGGTTTGGGAGCACTAGGAGCAGGTATTGGTAACGGTCTAATCGTATCTAAAACAGTTGAAGGAATCGCTCGTCAGCCAGAAGCTGGTAGAGAACTAAGAACTCTTATGTTCATCGGGGTAGCTTTAGTTGAGGCACTTCCAATTATCGCTGTCGTTATCGCATTCTTGGCATTCTTTGGTTAATATGTGAGAAGCGTTCTAATATGAATTTTAATGGCGAAGATCAGATTAGTTCGAAACTTCGCCATTCCTTTATGTTTTGTTTCTTAACATATTATTTAAAGAAGGGAGTTGCCGTACTAAATGTCTCAGTTACCAGTGGTTTTAGGAGCAGGTGGCTTAAGTTTCAACGCCGGGGATATGATATTCCAGCTGATCGCTATGCTCATCTTGCTTGCACTTTTAAAGAAATTTGCGCTTAAGCCTTTATTAGGGATTATGAAACAGCGTGAAGATTATATAGGAAATGAAATTTCAAGTGCTGAACAAAAGCACGTTCAAGCTGAAAAGCTTCTTGAAGAACAACGTGTCTTATTGAAAGAAGCACGCGAAGAATCACATACACTCATCGAAAATGCGAAAAAGATTGGTGAGAAACAAAAAGAAGAGATCATTCAAGCAGCACGTCAAGAGTCAGAGCGCTTGAAAGAGTCTGCTAGAACTGAAATCGTGAAAGAAAAAGAACAAGCTGTGGCTGCACTGCGCGAGCAGGTTGCATCACTATCTGTACTTATTGCATCTAAAGTGATTGAAAGAGAACTTGATGAGCAAGCACAAGAGAAATTGATTCAAGAGTATCTTAAAGAGGCAGGCGAAAGCCGATGAGCGTGACTATTGTCTCTAAGCGTTACGCTTCTGCTCTTTTTGACATCGTTCTTGCTTCTTCGGCAGTAGACGAAACTGAAAAAGAGCTGAATGAGATCAAAAAAGTTCTAAAGGCTGACCAAGAATTGAATGACTTTCTTGTTCATCCAAAGATTACGGCAGACAAAAAGAAACATTTGATTGCAGAAGCTTTCAAAGGTGTTTCGACACATGTATTGCACACAATGTATTTATTAATTGACCGCGGACGCACAAATATTTTCTCTGAAATGACGTCTGAGTTTGTGAAACTGGCAAACCGCACGAAACAAATAGACGATGCGATCGTGTATTCAGTGAAACCGCTGAGCGGTGCTGAAATTCAATCTTTATCTGAAGTATTTGCCAAAAAAGCCGGAGTCACATCACTGCGTGTTGAAAATGTGATTGACAAGGATCTAATAGGCGGAGTGAAAATCCGTATCGGAAACCGCATTTATGACGGCAGTGTCAGCGGAAAGCTTTCCCGCATTGAACGTCAGCTTGCAGGCGAAAATCGTTAGAAGGGGTGAAACCTTAGTGAGTATCAAAGCTGAAGAGATTAGCGCGCTGATAAAGCAGCAAATCCAAAACTATCAATCTGAAATTGAAGTAAAAGATGTCGGTACAGTCATCCAAGTAGGGGACGGTATCGCGCGTGTACATGGCCTTGACAACATTATGGCAGGAGAGCTGGTTGAGTTCTCTAACGGTGTAATGGGTATGGCTCAAAACCTTGAGGAGTCTAACGTAGGTATCGTTATTTTAGGACCTTACAAAGATATCCGCGAAGGTGACGATGTAAAACGTACAGGTCGTATCATGGAGGTTCCAGTTGGTGAAGAGTTAATCGGACGTATTGTGAACCCACTTGGTCAGCCTGTTGATGGACTAGGTCCAATTTTAACAAGCAAAACTCGTCCAATCGAAAGTGAAGCACCAGGCGTTATGGATCGTAAATCTGTTCATGAGCCGCTTCAAACAGGGATTAAAGCAATTGATGCCTTGATTCCAATCGGACGCGGACAGCGTGAATTGATCATTGGTGACCGTCAAACAGGTAAAACATCTGTTGCAATTGATACGATCCTAAACCAAAAAGATCAAGACATGATCTGTATTTATGTAGCAATCGGACAAAAAGAATCAACGGTTCGTGGTGTTGTTGAAACACTTCGTAAGCATGGTGCGCTTGATTACACAATTGTAGTCACAGCTTCTGCATCACAGCCAGCCCCACTTCTTTACCTTGCTCCTTATGCAGGTGTAACGATGGGTGAGGAATTCATGTATAACGGCAAGCACGTACTTGTTGTGTATGATGACCTTTCTAAACAAGCGGCAGCTTACCGTGAGCTTTCATTATTGCTTCGTCGTCCTCCAGGTCGTGAGGCATTCCCTGGTGATGTTTTCTATCTTCACTCTCGTTTATTAGAGCGTGCAGCGAAGCTTAGTGACGAAAAGGGTGGCGGTTCTATCACAGCATTGCCTTTCGTAGAAACGCAAGCTGGCGATATCTCTGCATATATCCCAACAAACGTTATTTCAATCACAGATGGACAGATTTTCTTACAATCTGACCTCTTCTTCTCAGGCGTACGTCCAGCAGTAAACGCAGGATTGTCTGTATCCCGTGTAGGTGGTTCTGCACAAATCAAAGCGATGAAAAAGGTAGCAGGTACACTTCGTCTGGATCTTGCTTCTTATCGTGAGCTTGAAGCATTCGCTCAATTTGGATCTGATCTAGACCAAGCGACTCAAGCAAAATTAAACCGTGGTGCTAGAACAGTTGAAGTCTTAAAACAAGACTTGAACAAACCGCTTAAAGTTGAAAAACAAGTAGCGATTCTTTATGCACTTACAAGAGGATACTTAGACGATGTCGCGATTGCTGATGTCAAACGTTTCGAAGCTGAGTTATTCATGTACATTGAAGAAAACCATAAAGGCTTGTTTGACACGATCTCTCAAACAGGAAACATGCCTGCTGATGAAGAGTGGAATACAGCAATCGAAGGCTTTAAACGTACGTTTGCACCAAGCAACTAATTAGTAATCTTTCCGAGAGAAAAAGATTCTCTTTTTCTCTCTTTTCACGTAAATGAACACGGATTCCTGAAAAAAGGTGGTGAAATCTTTGGCCTCATTACGCGATATAAAGTCAAGGATCACGTCAACGAAAAAATCGAGTCAGATCACAAAAGCGATGCAAATGGTATCAGCTGCGAAACTGAATCGTGCTGAAAACAATGCGAAGTCTTTTGTTCCCTACATGGAAAAAATCCAGGAAGTCGTTGCTGCAATCGCAACTGGAACAAGTGCTAAGCACCCAATGCTTCTTTCAAGACCTGTCAAGAAAACAGGGTATCTCGTCATTACATCTGATCGAGGACTTGCAGGACCTTTTAACAGCTCGATTTTGCGTGCCGCTTACCAAACCATTCAATCTCGTCATCAATCTGCTGATGAATATGCGGTGATTGTGATTGGTAAAATCGGACGCGACTTCTTCAAAAAGCGCGGTATTCCTGTTATTTCTGAAGTCACAGGGCTTGGAGACGAAGTAGCGTTTGCTGATATTAAAGAATTAGCAAGCAGTACAGTTCAAATGTTCTCTGATGAAGCGTTTGACGAACTTTACATGTTCTACAACCACTTTGTCAGTGCCATTTCACAAGAAGTAACAGAGAAGAAATTATTGCCGCTAACGGACATTTCGGCCGCAGCGACACCCAATAAACGTTCCGCATCTTATGAGTTTGAGCCTTCTGAAGAAGAAATTCTTGAAGTTCTCCTTCCTCAATATGCAGAGAGTTTGATTTTCGGTGCGCTTCTTGACAGCAAAGCAAGTGAACATGCTGCAAGAATGACAGCAATGAAGAGTGCAACAGACAACGCAAAGGAATTGATCGACGGCCTGACACTCTCTTACAACCGTGCTCGTCAAGCAGCGATTACACAAGAGATTACAGAAATTGTCGGCGGAGCAGCTGCCTTAGAATAGAAATAATTGTCAGGAGGGAATGCAATGAAAACAGGACGCATCAGTCAGATCATGGGACCAGTCGTAGACGTTCATTTTGAAGACGGTCACTTGCCTGAGATTTATAATGCGATCAGAGTTTCGCATAAAGCGGAAAGTGAAAGTGAAGTTACGATCGACTTAACTTTAGAAGTAGCACTACATTTAGGTGATAATACAGTCAGAACCATCGCAATGGCATCAACAGATGGTGTGAAGCGCGGTATGGAAGCTGTAGACCTTGGAAAACCAATTTCAGTACCAGTTGGTAACGTAACACTTGGACGCGTATTCAACGTACTGGGAGATAATATTGACTTAGATGAGCCACTTGGTGTGGAAGCTCAAAGAGATCCAATCCACAGACAAGCGCCTTCTTTTGATCAACTTTCTACAGAAGTTGAAATTCTTGAAACGGGTATTAAAGTTGTTGACCTTCTTGCTCCTTACATCAAGGGCGGAAAGATCGGTCTATTCGGTGGAGCCGGTGTAGGTAAAACCGTTCTGATTCAAGAATTGATCAACAACATCGCACAAGAACACGGCGGTATTTCTGTATTCGCTGGTGTTGGAGAGCGTACACGTGAAGGAAACGACCTTTACTACGAAATGAAAGATTCTGGCGTTATCGAAAAAACAGCCATGGTCTTCGGTCAAATGAACGAGCCACCAGGTGCACGTATGCGTGTTGCCCTAACTGGTTTGACAATGGCAGAGCATTTCCGTGATGAACTAGGTCAAGACGTATTGTTCTTCATCGATAACATCTATCGCTTTACACAAGCAGGTTCTGAAGTATCAGCCCTTCTTGGACGTATGCCTTCAGCGGTAGGTTATCAGCCGACACTTGCAACAGAAATGGGTCAGCTGCAAGAGCGTATCACGTCTACAAACGTAGGATCGGTTACATCGATTCAAGCGATCTATGTACCTGCGGATGACTACACGGATCCAGCTCCAGCAACAACGTTCGCTCACCTTGATGCAACGACAAACCTTGAGCGTAAGCTGACTGAAATGGGTATTTACCCAGCGGTTGATCCTCTTGCTTCAACATCTCGTGCACTTGCACCTGAGATCGTTGGCGAAGAGCACTATGCCATTGCGCGTGAAGTGCAGCAAACATTGCAGCGTTATAAAGAACTACAAGATATCATTGCCATTTTAGGTATGGATGAATTATCAGAGGACGATAAGCTTGTGGTACACAGAGCGCGTCGTGTTCAATTCTTCCTATCTCAAAACTTCCACGTAGCAGAGCAGTTCACTGGCCAAAAAGGTTCTTACGTGCCATTGAAAGAAACTGTTAAAGGCTTCAAGGAAATCTTATCTGGTAAATACGATCACCTTCCAGAAGATGCATTCCGCTTAGTTGGACGCATTGAAGAAGTGGTTGAAAAAGCCAAAGAGATGGGTGTAGAGGCCTAATCTGGTCCTTAGGAGGGTAAAAGCATGAAGACCGTTCAAGTCAATATCGTTACTCCCGACGGCCCAGTGTATCAAGCGGATGTGGAAATGGTCAGTGTCAGAGCAGAAAGCGGTGAGCTTGGTATTTTAGCTGGCCACGTTCCAATGGTTGCTCCGCTAAAAATCGGTGCAGTTCGCTTAAAACATAGTGGATCAACTGAATTGGTTGCAGTCAGTGGCGGATTTGTTGAAGTCCGCCCTGAACAAGTAACCATTCTTGCTCAGGCCGCTGAAACATCAGATAAAGTTGATGTCGATCGTGCGAAATCAGCGAAACAGCGTGCTGAAGAGCATTTGAACCACCCGAATGAAAGTGATGTACGCCGGGCGGAACTCGCATTAAAACGGGCGTTAAACCGTTTAAATGTAGCAGGGAAATAAAACAGAAAATCCTTCTTATCACAATGATAAGAAGGATTTTTTTTAGAATGACATGAGGGATTGGTACATTGACACATACGGGTGAGAATCCTGTTTTTCAAGATATAAGTGCTCGCAAAACTGCGTACTATGCCACGTTTTATTGTGCCGGCGCAAACCCAGCGTATATTGATGCGGAGAGTCCATATAAGGACGTACCACCCAGTCAGCATCAGAATGATGACGGAGGACAACCTCTCCCATATATACACTCATCATCGCTTCTAATGCATCTATTGGCATTTTCCACTCAGCAAACAACTGCTTGGTAAATGCATCAAAGTAAAGTGTTTCTAACTGATACAGGCTCTCCTCAGAATAATCCAAAGAAATGTTATGAAAATGACACAATTGCGCCAATTCTTCTAGCTGTGTCTGTCTATAATCAAAGTAGAAAGCAATGGCCTCCCATTCATGATCAAATGAGGGAACCAGTTCTCCGTACAAATCAACAAAGTCAGGAAAAGAATCTTTCAATATGTTCAGCTCCTTCCACACGCAGTATATCATCTCCTTGGCACCAGGATAAGAGGGGATTTACTCTAAATGTAGCTCTTTTTTCCAAATGATTCATCTTTCCGATTTTCGAGGATATAATGAAAGGGAGTTTTCCTTTACAGAAATAAATATAAGGAGGATTCAACTGTATGGAAGACGTAGGACAACAAGCAATTGTTAGTATTGTGATCCACCTGTTTTTTATTGCGATTACATGGTGGACATTGCTTGCCGTTAATATTGACCCACTGATTAAAAAAGGGAAAATCATTCAGGCAAGATTGCTGATGATGCTCATTACCATTGCTATTGCATCTGCAGTCAGCAATTTCTTCCTTGATTACTTAAATTTCTCCAAACAAATACCTTATATGTTCTAACATAAAAGGTTTGGTCACTGCCTTATGCGGGAACGTAAAAAGAAGTGTCAAAAGTATGGCCTTTGATGACTTTTCCACGTATGCATAGACCTCCTTGCGGCAACACTTGTAGCAAGGGGGAATGACAAGTGAGAAAGTATGTAAAAGGTTGGCCATTATTTGCGTTTATTCTTTTTTTTGTTCTGATGATTCAAGGTGTTCGTGCGGAAGAATCTTCTCCGCTCGTCCAAATAGCAGAAGGTTTGAAAAGCCAGCAAATTGAAGTAGATGGATGGACTCTTCACGCCAAAACAAATGTAGACATTTCATCCGAACAATTTTCAAAAAAAGTGAAACGTTTGAGAGACGAACTACGACAGTATGAGTGGACCGAAAAAGAAGAAGAACATGTCACCAAAGTCACAGGAATTTACAAAGATGAAAAAAATGATACATTATCGAAAATTTTACTCGTGAAGACCGACACAAAATCCAATCAAAAGTCGTATTTATTATATGAGCAAAAAGGTGCTCGCCCACTGAATACCTGGAAGCATACATATGATCAGTTCGTACGTCATGCAAAAAGCATATTACAAGAGAAATTTGTAATTTTTACTTGTCTCGATGGTCATGTAAATGGTATGATGGATGTTGTTTTGCAAAAAAAGGCTGAAATGTTAGCAAATGAATTTCAAGCAAAACCAGTTGAGTATCTCGTTGAGTCTAATTTTGTGTCGCTTTCCGCTTACACAGATAAGTGGGAACAGTTCATTATGACTTCAAATGATAAAATGAATGTTCAAATTGCCATCAGAAGTTCGGAAATGAACGAAAATCATACGATTACGGTTGGCACACCAATCGTAACGACTGAATATTAATATAGAGAATTTGGGACGCGGAGGGGAAGACCTTGGAAAAAATCATCGTCCGCGGCGGTCAAAAGTTAAACGGCACAGTTAAAGTAGAAGGAGCAAAAAATGCCGTTTTACCAGTTATCGCTGCATCTTTGTTAGCAAGTACAGAAAAAAGCGTAATTTGTGATGTACCTACGCTCTCCGATGTATATACAATCAATGAAGTGTTACGTCATTTAGGAGCAGAAGTACATTTTGAAAATAACGAAGTATCAGTGGATGCATCTCATGCACTAGAAACTGAGGCTCCGTTTGAGTATGTCCGTAAAATGCGAGCGTCTGTGCTCGTCATGGGACCACTTTTAGCAAGAACAGGTCATGCAAGAGTTGCATTACCTGGAGGCTGTGCGATTGGTTCAAGACCAATTGACCAGCATTTAAAAGGCTTTGAAGCAATGGGAGCTAAAATTCAAGTAGGAAATGGTTTCATCGAGGCTGAAGTTCAAGGCCGTTTAAAAGGTGCGAAAATCTATTTGGATTTCCCAAGTGTTGGCGCAACTGAAAACATCATTATGGCAGCAGCATTAGCTGAAGGAACAACGATTTTAGAAAACGTAGCAAAAGAACCTGAAATTGTTGATTTGGCAAACTACATCAATGCCATGGGTGGTAAGGTTCGCGGAGCTGGTACTGGTACAATCAAAATCGAAGGTGTGGAAACACTTCACGGTGCAAAACACAACATCATCCCTGACAGAATTGAAGCAGGTACTTTCATGGTGGCAGCAGCCATTACAGAAGGAAATGTTCTTGTGAAAGGCGCAGTGCCGGAGCACATGACATCACTTGTAGCAAAAATGGAAGAAATGGGTATTCAGATCATTGAAGAAGAAGAAGGTTTAAGAGTCATTGGACCATCTGAGCTCAAGCCAATCGATCTAAAAACAATGCCACATCCTGGTTTCCCAACGGATATGCAATCTCAGATGATGGCGCTATTGCTTCGTGCGAACGGAACAAGCATGATCACAGAAACGGTATTTGAAAACCGCTTTATGCATGCAGAAGAATTCCGCCGTATGAATGGTGATATTAAAATTGAGGGTCGCTCTGTCATTATCAACGGGCCGGTTCAACTTCAAGGTGCTGAAGTGTCAGCGACTGATTTAAGAGCAGGAGCAGCACTTGTACTTGCTGGATTAGTAGCAGAAGGTCATACACGTGTCACTGAGTTGAAGCATATCGATCGTGGTTATGTGAACTTCCACCAGAAGCTTGCAGCAATCGGTGCAGATATTGAAAGAGTAAATGATGAAACAGCAGATGTGACACAAGAACAAGTTGTATCAGATCTGAACGCGTAATCATAAAGAAATCAGTGTGTCCATTGGGGCATGCTGATTTTTTTTAAGAATCATAGAATGCTTTATTTTAAAAGCTTATCACTAGTGTATCCAACCATCTTAAATTTTATTCATAAAGACGAACAGTAAAATCAGTTGATAAAGAGCCTCTTATCTTCATCAAAAGACTTGTCCACTGAATGAAAGAAGCTGTCATATTAGCTTGTCCCCGACCATAGGATAAAAGAGATTCAATGACAAATGGGGGCAGCCAAATATGAAACCAATGATATGGACAATCGCAGGAATATGCATCATTATTTTAATGATTCCAACTTTACTTGTGTTGCCGACGTTTCAAGGGAAACCGGAGGCAAGCCAGCATGTATCAGCGGAGCCATCAGTTAAAAAAGAAGTAAAGGGTACAGTCAAATTGAAGCAATCACCCGTCGCTATCCCCGTCTATCGTTCAGCTCATCAGCAGGTAGAAAACATCCCCTTAGAAGAGTATGTGATTGGTGTCGTAGCATCTGAAATGCCAGCTGATTTTGAGATGGAAGCACTTAAGGCACAGGCACTCGCCGCAAGAACGTATATCGTCAGACAAATGATCATCGATAAGACCGTCAAATCACCAAAGGGCTCTCTTGTAGATGATACCCAAATGTTCCAAGTGTATAAAAACAAGCAGGAACTCAAGAAAATTTGGGGAAAAGCGTACAATTGGAAGTTAAAAAAAGTCACAGAAGCTGTCGCCAGCACACAAGGAAAAGTGCTTACTTATGACGAGAAACCAATTGATGCCTCATTCTTTTCAACAAGTAACGGGAAAACAGAAAATGCTGAAGCTTATTGGAAAAACGAAATCCCATATTTGAAAAGTGTCTCAAGTAAATGGGACGAAAAATCGCCAAAATTTCAAAACAAGAAAACCATCCCAGTTAGTGAATTTCAGCAAAAATTAGGTGTGACGCTCACTCAACAGGCTCAGGTAGGACAGATAGTAGAGCGGACACCAGGAAATCAAGTAGCAAAAGCCGTAATAAACGGTAAAACATTGACAGGCAGAGACATTCGAGAGTCATTAGGACTTCATTCAGCAGACTTTACATGGGAACGACAGGGCCAGCAAATTATCATTACGACAAAAGGGTATGGCCATGGTGTTGGAATGAGTCAGTACGGTGCGCATTATATGGCACAGTCAGGCAAAAAAGTAGATGCTATCGTGAAACATTATTATAAAGGGATTCAAATTGAATCAGCAGATCGTTTTCTTAACACGTATATGGCTAAAAAATAAAGCAAAGGTGCCTCCAGAATAGGGGCATCTTTTTTGTGTGTTCCAAGAGTTTTGAACAGAATGTGTCAATTTGCGACTTAAGACGCACCTCAGGAAATCCTAAACATTTACGTCCCGACAAGAACCGATGGCCGATACAAAGCCCCTCGAAAGAAGGAGAAAACAAGAGAAAAAATGATGTGTTGGGTGAATGTATCTAGACAACTGACAGATTTTTAGTGATTTTGATGAAAGAGAAAAAGGGACCGAGTCCTATACCATTCCAAGACAGAATATTTTACGATTAAGATGTTTCAATTTAATACATAGGGAGGAAGGAAAAAATGATGTTGAAAAAAGTATTTACACTCGTAACCTTAGCTGTATTGACATTATCTATGTCGATCTCTTCACCTGTATTTGCAAAAGCATCTACAGTCAAAAAACATAACAAAGATGTAAGAATCACCATCTTACTTGATGCAAGTGGAAGCATGGCAAGAAAAGTAGAGGGAGAACGCAAATTTGACCTCGCAAAACAAGAGGTATTTAAATTTGCTCAGTCACTTCCAAAAGACGCTAAAATTCGTATGAGCTTGTTTGGCTCTGAAGGAAACAACAAAAATTCAGGTAAAGCTCAATCATGTGAAGTCATTAGAGGCGTTTATGGCGTACAGCCTTACGAAAAAGAAAGCTTTGAAAACTCTTTAAACGGACTTGGACCAAATGGCTGGACACCGATTGCTCGTGCTCTTGAACATGCAAAGCAAGCGGATGAGCAGCTTAATAATGGAACAAAACATATTGTGTACCTCATCACTGATGGCGAAGAAACTTGTGGCGGAGATCCAGTAAAAGTAGCAAAAGAATTGCATAACTCAAAAGGTTCGACTGTTGTTAATGTCATTGGATTAGACTTTAATGATGGCTATGAAGGTCAATTAAAGCAAGTAGCCAAAGCTGGTAAAGGCCATTACTACCAAGCAAGCACTGGTAAAGAAATGGGTTCTATCCTGTCAGCAGAATCATTAAAACTACACGAATAACTTGCTGAACAAAAGGGAAACGATTGATGTATGCTTTCGTTTCTCTTTTTCTGTACAAATGTAAAAAGGGAGGTTTTTATGAATGAAACGCAATATCGTATTAACCATTTTGGCTAGTCTTGTCCTGTTTCTTTCTTCACCAGCTCATGCTGTGACAAAAAAACAGGGGCCGGCTCATGTGGTGATATTACTCGATCTAAGCGGCAGCATGGCGCAATCAGTTGAAGGCGAAAAGAAAATCGATATCGCCAAACGTTCTATTCAAAGCTTCGCAAGTATTTTATCAGATGATACACAAGTTCTTCTTCGTGTGTTTGGTCATGAAGGAACCAATAAAAATGCTGGAAAAGCAATTTCTTGTGAAAGCTCTGAAGCCGTTTATGGATTTGGTTCATATGAGTCATCAACATTTCAGCAAGCGCTGAATGTGTATAAGCCAACCGGATGGACACCACTTGCAAAAGCATTAACAGATACGAAGCAAGATTTTGAAGATCACCAGGCTGAAGGGAAAAATATTGTCTACGTCGTCAGCGATGGTAAAGAAACTTGTGGAGGAAGCCCTTCACAAGCAGCAAAGGAATTACATGAAGGTGGAATTGACACCATTGTTAATATCATCGGCTTTGACGTGAATGAAAAAGAAGCCAAAAGTCTAAAGTCTGTTGCAAAAGCAGGCGGTGGACAATATCAACTGGCTGCAAATGCCGAAGAATTGAATTACATTCTACAAAATGCAGCGAGCACTTTTAGTCAGTAGGATATGAATGGGAGCTGGGGATTGTTTTCCCCAGCTGTTTTTTAGTTGAAGATCAATTCAAGGTGGTTTCTAATTCATCAATTCGTTTCTCCACGTAGTGCTGGTCTTTTCTTGCATGAAAGGTTTCGGCTTTTTCTAATATGGCCGCCGTATTATATTCGGGAATCTGTGAGTAGCTCTCATACACACCCTTTGGAATTAAAACGTTCCCTTCAGGCCAGTAAACAGCGATATTGCCACGTTTCAACTCCCCAAATTGAGCGACTCCTTGGTAGGATCCATACTGATTAAACAAAACAACTGGATCACCTTCTTTGACATAAAGCTCTTTAGCATCTTCTTCATTCATCAAGATGGAATGACGTTTCCCACCATTAAAGGCATCCTTTTCACTATAGATCATGGAGTTGAATTGCTTTCCTCTTCTTGTCGTGATATTAAAATGTCCCTCGGTTTTTCGGTATTGAGGCAGCTGGGCAGGAAGAAGCTGTCCTTTGCCATCCGGTGTTGGACACTCTCCGTCTTCACATAGCCAGGCACCTCCCCATTGGAAAACGTCTCCTTTATGACGTAAATGCTGGATGCCATCATAGTTTCGATTTGCGATCGCAATCTCACGGCGAATGTCTTCAGCCGTTTCGAAATGAATCAGCTCAGCATCTTGTGGACGTACTCTTTTTGCAAGATCCATATAAATATCCCATTCTGCTCTGGCTTCCTCAATCCGAGGTCCTTCAATTTCTGGACTGAAATATACCATGCGTTCCGTACTAGTGGAAGTACCGCCTCCTGGCTGCTCATATCTTGTCATAGCAGGGAGAATAATTACCGTCTCTTCTGCCTCTACAAGTGTAGAGGTATTCAAAATGATATCTTGATGGACACGAAGTTCAAGCCCAGATAAAGCTTTTTCAATCGCATCTGGATTTGGCATCGTTTCTAAAAAGTTCCCGCCACTCGTAAACAGCATTTTGAGTTTTTGCGGATGTTCTTTAGGGAGAGCCATTTTCTCAAATGATTGCCCAATGGTGTCACCATGCCATTTCGGAATGTCAAACCCCCAAATCTTTTCGATTCTTTCAATATTCTCTTCATCAAAATCACTGCCCGGCAAAACAAACGGGTCAGCACCCATTTCACCAGAACCTTGAACACCGCTATGCCCGCGAATTGGCATGACACCACAATGTTTCCTGCCAATAAACCCACGTAACATAGCAAGGTTGGCAACCTGTGATATATTATCAGTTGCAAAGCGGTGCTGAGTAAGACCCATGCTCCAAATGAAAACGCCTGAATTGGCATTGGCAAGAAGGATCGCAAATTCCTTCATTCTTTCTTTTGATAAGCCTGATGATGCTTCAAGGTCTTCCCATTTCAACTGTGCGACATGCTGCTGTAAATCCTGTATGCCGGTAGTATGGGCTTGAATAAATTCATGATCAAGAGCGGAATGGGGCGCGTGCTGCTCCATGTCAAACCAATGTTTGATGACACCATTCATAAACGCAATATCGCCGCCTATATTGACTTGATAGAAATCATCAGCGATCTTTGTGCCGAATAAAGCACTTTCTGGAATAGAGGGAACCCAGTACTTTTCCATGGCAGGCTCTTTGTAAGGATTGATGACAATAATTTTGGTTCCTTTCTTTTTCGCCGCATACATATATTTAGTGGAAACGGGCTGATTGTTTGCTGCGACAGATCCCCAAAAAATTAAGACATCTGTTCCGATCCAATCGTTGTAATTACAGCTGGAGGCTCCTATCCCAAGGGATCGCTTAAGAGCGGTTTTGCTCGGTGAATGACAAATGCGAGACGCATTATCAATATGATTTGTCCCGATAAAGCGAGCTGCCTTCGCAGCGGTATAGTAGACTTCATTTGTAATTCCTCTAGCTGTTAAATAGAAAGCGAGCTGCCGTTTATCAATTGATTTGATTTTAGCTGTGATTTGATCTAATGCATCATCCCAGGAAATACGTGTAAAGGCATTGTCACCTTTTTTTCGAATCAGTGGATAAGGGATACGGCCAAGTTTGCGGAGAGTAGTGCTGTCCATTTGTTTGAGCTGTTGAATGTCTTCAAACCATTTTGGATCAATAGCTGGCATTGTATTAAGACGAAGTACATTTAGTCTTGTGGTGCATATATGAGGTCCTGCGAGCGTTTGGTCATATAGCCCTGAAACACCAAGGGCACAGCCGTCACACACGCCTTGCGTTAAAATGCGATATGCATAGGGGAGATTATCCTTGTTCTCCCAAGCCACTTTCATCGTATCTCGAATGTGTTTCGGCTTTACTTTTCCAAGTCCCATAGGCGCAAAAGAGGCCCATAGCTTTGGTGAGGGTTTTTTATTAAGCTTAATAGGCCCCTTATGTTTTGTTTTCCCCATGATATCATCACCCTCCTATTACTTTATAAAGCGTTCTCATATCTAAAAATTACCTTTAGATTGTGATTCTGTCAAATTCAAATTAAGGTCGGGATGAGACAGAAGCATCAGCAGTAAGGTTTGTTTCTCTAAGCTGCTGAATATCCTTCCGTATGAGAAGAGATATGATAAAAGCGATGAAAAATAAGCCAGAGAACACCATCAGACTCTGCGTGTAGTTACCTGTTATATCCCGGATAAAGGATGAAAATAAAGGTCCTGCTAAACCAGCAGCTGCCCAGGCTGTCAAAATATAACCGTGTATGGCACCAAGTTGTTTCGTGCCAAATAAATCCCCAATATAGGCTGGAATTGAGGCAAACCCTCCTCCATAGCACGTATAAATGATCGCCATCACGATTGAAAAGACGAGCGGTTCTTTTAAGTAGGGAAGTAAAGGAAAGGCAATGAGCTGGATACTAAAGAAGATTGTATATGTATTCGGCCTTCCGATATAATCTGAGAAGGAAGCCCAGCCAATCCGTCCTAAACCATTAAAAGCACCTAAAATGCCAACAAGGGTAGCTGCAGCACCAGCAGTGAATCCAACACTTTCTTGAGCAAGAGGCGATGCTACTGAAATAATGGCAATTCCGCATGTGATATTAATAAAGAGCATGAGCCACAAATAATAAAAACGTCGTGTTTTGATCGCTTCATTTGCTGTAAGCTGTGATAAATCCTGAGGGATTTTTCTTTGATTTGTTTTTAACACATCAAATTGTTTGACGTCATCAGGTGTTGGTGGTGATAAATAAAGAGATGAAATCACCATGATCATAAAATAGGAAATTCCAAGAATGTAAAAGGTATTTGCGATATCTACTTTTTCAATGAGATATTGGATAATTGGGCTGCAAATAAGAGACGCAAATCCAAAACCCATAATAGCTAAGCCGGTTGCAAGTCCTCTTCGGTCCGGAAACCATTTCACTAAAGTTGATACAGGTGCAATGTAGCCTACCCCTAATCCTATCCCAGCGAGTACACCATAAAATAAATAGAGGAGAGGGAGTGAGGATATGTGTACAGCGAATCCTGACCCTGTCATCCCGATACCGAAGAAAATGGCTGAGAAGAGCCCTGATGCCCTTGGGCCATATCTTTCAACGAAATGCCCCATGAAAGCAGCAGATAATCCTAAAAATAAAATAGCAATACTGAAGGTCAGGCTTATTTCTGTCAATGACCACTGAAAGGCCTGATGTAAAGGATTCGTAAAAACACTCCAAGCATAAACAGACCCAATAGATAAATGAATTCCTACAGCACTTGTTGCGATGAGCCAGCGATTTTTCGATTTATTCATTTTGTTCCCCCCCATATAAAGCAATCAAAAAGTTTGATAAGATAGAAATATGTTACATTTTTATGACTTTTTAAAATAATATCACAATTCGATTGGTTCATATAACTAAATTTGTGCTGAAAGGAAGATCATACAATGAATCCTTCTGTTAAAAAGAAACGAGTTATACACCAATACCGTGAAGGTCAATTTACTTGCAAAACAGATGAAGTTGTAGAAGAATTTCCTTTAACTGTGATCGTGAATGGAGAGGAATTTGTAACACTTGTTTGTTCACCAGATCATTTGAAAGAATTGGTGATCGGTTTTTTAGCTTCAGAAGGAGTCATTCGATTTGAAAATGAGATTAAAAGGTTTACAATAGATGAAAGTATGGGCTTTGCCTATGTTGATTTAGTTCACTCAAGCGGATTTCAGTCATCAGATTTTACTAAGCGGGTGATTGGTTCTTGCTGCGGGAAAGGGAGACACTTTTATTTTCTCCAAGATGTGAAAACAGCAAAAACAGCCATTGATCGAATCAACATTTCTGCTGAAACTTGTATGTGTCTAATGAAATGTTTACAAGAAGAAAGTCAATTGTTTCAACATACTGGTGGTGTGCATAATGCTGGATTGTGTGACACAGAAAAACTATTCATCACTAGAACTGATATTGGAAGACATAATGCTTTAGATAAAATCTATGGATACTGTTTACTTCATCGAATTCCGCTTAGAGATAAAATCCTTGTGTTTAGCGGCCGGATATCGTCAGAAGTTCTATTGAAGGCAGCAAAACTAGGAGTGTCGATCGTCATCTCAAAATCAGCACCAACTGAGCTGGCGCTTAATATGGCAGAAGAATTAAATATCACGACAGTTGGATTTGTCAGAGGAGAATCTTTTAATATATACACTCACCATCAGCGTATAACAGAATAGGAGGCAAAGTATGGACAGTATATTGGATAAGAGACATCGACCATTGCGCGATTTAAGAATCTCAGTAACAGATCGCTGTAACTTTAGATGTACGTACTGTATGCCTGCTGAAATTTTTGGACCAGATTATCCTTTTTTGAATAAAGAAGAACTGCTTAGTTTCGAAGAAATTGAACAGCTTGCTACCCTTTTTGCAAAGGACCTAGGTGTGGTGAAAATACGCATCACGGGTGGTGAACCCTTAATGCGAAAAGATTTGCCTATCTTAATAGAAAAGCTCTCAAAAATTCCAGGAATCGAAGATATTGCTATGACAACCAATGGAACGCTTTTACCTGTATATGCTGAAAAGTTAAAGAAAGCAGGTCTTCAAAGAGTCACCATTAGTTTGGATTCATTAAACCCTGACCGTTTTAAGCAAATGAACGGAAGGAATATTTCTATCCAAAAAGTGTTTGATGGGATTGAGGCTGCAAAAAAAGCTGGACTTGCTATTAAGATCAATATGGTTGTTCAAAAAGGTGTGAATGATCAGGATGTCTTACCAATGGCAGCTTACTTTAAAAAAGAAGGACATGTTCTCAGATTTATCGAGTTTATGGATGTCGGAAATACGAACAAATGGAATCTAGAGCATGTCATGACAAAGAAAGAGATTATTGGTCTAATTGATTCAACATTTCCCATCAAACCAGAACCTCCTCAATATCCAGGTGAAGTAGCCAACCGATTCTATTACCAAGATGGTTCAGGAGAGATAGGCATTATTTCTTCTGTTTCAGATGCCTTTTGTGGAACATGTAATAGAGCGAGACTTTCTGCTCGCGGTGAATTGTTTACATGTCTTTTTGCATCATCGGGTTTTGATCTGAAGCGGGTGATTCGCTCAACAAAAGATAATGAAGATATAAAGAACATATTGAAGGAACTATGGTCGAATAGAGATGATCAATATTCAGCTGAGAGAGAGCAGAAGAAAGATCAGAAAAAAGTTGAAATGTCATACATCGGTGGGTAGTGACAACAAAGTATCATGATCATGATTTTTTGAAAAGTAGAGAAAATGTCATAATCATTGTTGAAAATCCTTTTATAGAAATAGGTCTATTCATCTTAGAATCCTGTCATGATCAAAAACCAGCAGAAACTCTGCTGGTTTTTAAAATGTTATTTTGTGGCTCAAAAAGGTTGAGATATGCTTAGAAAATAGATTTTTCAACATTTTTTACTGCTTTACTTTTATGGGAGCTGTGATAAGATCAACTCAATCTTTACCAACTCGATTTTTTCACTCCTGGAATTTGGCCCTTATAGGCAAGCTCACGAAAAGCAATTCTAGACATTTTAAATTTTCGTAAGTAACCTCTAGGACGACCGGTTAACTCACAGCGGTTCTTTAAGCGAGTAGGGGAAGAGTCTCTAGGTAATTTCCTTAAAGCTTCATATTCACCTTTTTCTTTCAACTCTTTTCTTAATTCTGCATATTTCAATACAAGCTGCTGCCGCTTTTTTTCTTTAGCAATTTTAGATTTCTTTGCCACTTAAAACCCTCCTGGCTTAATGTTGGATTTTCCATTGAAAGGGGTCTTCAAACGTAGTCCATTCTTGATCAAATTCCTCAGGTGTGAGTAAGCATTGATCAAGTGTGCGAATGATATCTGCTTTAGGTAAATCTACGCCAATAAACACAAGTTTTGTATGCCTGTCACCAAATTCTGCGTCCCACTCATCAAGAAGCTCTGGTTCTTGCTTTAATATCTGTGCTTTTTCTTGCTCAGGCAAGGCAGCAATCCAGTAGGCAATTGGTTCAATCGCAACAGATTTTCCAGCCTGTGAAATTAAAATGGTTAAATCATGATGTGTGGCAAGCCATGTAAATCCTTTAGCGCGAACTATTTGCTCTGGCATCTGATCTAACCAATTATTTAACCTGCCAGTATGGAAGGGAAGTCTTCTTTCATAAACAAAGGATGAGATTTGGTATTCTTCTGTTTCTGGCGTATGCTGAGAATGCCCAGCGTTGATTTCTTTAATCCAGCCAGCAGAAGCACTGGACTTTTCAAAATCGAATAAACCAGTATTTAAAATGTCACTTGGCTTTACTTGCCCTTTTGAGGTTCTGATGATAGATGCTTCTGGTTGAAGTGTGGTCAGCACGTGCTCAAGTCGGTCTAATTCTGAGTTTGATACTAGATCACACTTATTGATAATCAACACATCGCAAAATTCAATTTGATCAATCAGTAAATCGGAAATTTCTCGTTCGTCATCATCGGAAACGGCTTGTTTACGGTCTAATAGACTTTCTCCTGACTGGAAGTCGGTCCAGAAACGGTTCGCATCTACAACAGTGACCATCGTGTCTAGCCGGCAAAAGCGCGTCAAATCTATCCCCATTTCTTCATCAATATAAGAGAAAGTTTGCGCGACTGGAATAGGTTCACTAATACCTGTTGACTCAATGACAATATAATCAATATGACCAGTCTTACATAGGCGCTCTACTTCTATTAACAAATCTTCTCTTAATGTGCAGCAAATACAACCATTAGATAATTCAACTAGCTTCTCATCTGATCGAGAGAGCTCACCGCCTTGTTTGATTAGTTCTGCATCAATATTAATTTCGCTCATGTCATTAACAATAACAGCTACTTTTAACCCTTTACGATTTTGTAGTACATGATTTAATATCGTTGTTTTTCCAGCTCCTAAAAAACCACTTAATACTGTAACGGGTATTCGCTTATTCATTTCCTTCTGTCCCTTTGCCAATGCTCATGTTCATTTCCGCCTCTCTTAAAAAGTAATGATTACGATTTGAAACCTAAAAAATTATTTTGTTTCTCTATGAAGGGTATATTTCTTTAACCGAGGAGAATATTTTTTTAACTCCAGTCGGTCCGGATTCGTTCTTTTATTCTTTGTTGTGATATAGTTTCTGTCACCAGTTTCAGTACAGGCTAAGGTAATTTTTACACGCATCGGTAATAGGAACCTCCTTTAATTCGTAATGGTTACGATTTGTATTTTAAAATGATCAAGATAGAATGTCAAGCTTAGAAGGGTAAAACGATGCCAAATATCAAACAAAAGGGGTATCAAATGTTCATTGATACCCCCTCTCCATTAATAAAAGTCACCAAGCTCTTCTTCGTATTCACCTTCGTAGTGCTGAATGTCACTAGGAATTTCTTGAAGAAATGCTAGACCGCCTAATACCAGCATCAGGATAATGGCGATGAATGATAGAATGGCTGCGACAATACTTGATATGGCAAATAGTGTCTGCATTTTCATCATCTTAGCATATTGTTCTAATAACTCTTCATAAGAAGTATCAGGAGCTTGAATTAATTGTTCCGCTGCGTTTACAGATTTTTGTACATGGATTCCCATCATAATGAGGAAGACGCCAAGGGCAGCAGGAAGAACAAGCCAAAAACCAATAAGAATAGCTAAGCCACCTGAAATATAGAGAAATATACTACCAACTTTTCCCCACTTTGTGATCGAATGAAGAGATTGAATGATTTTCTCAGTTTGTTGCAATGGTGTTCACTCCTTTATGTATTCACTCTTTATCATACTTGAGCAGGTAGTACTTTAGGAAGAGTGAATGTAGAACAATTTTAAAAATTTCTATCTTCACTTTACTATTTATGGATAAATAAATTATCTTCGAATAAGAAAAAAGTAACATTTACTATGAATTTTAACGACAATTTATGTCATAAATAAGATTAGTAGTTAAAAATAATTAGTAAAATTATCAAAATATGTTGTTAGTTGTCTTTTAATTGGTTATTATTGTGTTGTATTACCATAAAAATTGGAAGGTGGAATTCATATGTTAGATCGTTTCTTAAACAAAATGACCAATGTTCAACCTGCAGCTTCAAGATGTATTTTGCAAAAATTAGTCACTTCATGCAAATCAGCGCCAACTTGTTTCCTTCAAGGTGTTGGAACTTTCCGTTACTACGTGGATCGTGATACAGGTGAGATTTGTACTAGCCAAGAACGCATTAGATGTGGCTGCTAAATTCAAGGATTTTATTTAATAGGATGTGAACGCATGAGCATATCTTCAATTTCATTCTTAACAAATGCTATGCAGACGTCAAACAGTCGTCAAGCGAGTCAAACATCCAATTCTTTTTTAAACGAAGCAGCGAAAATTGTTCAAGGCGACCATTCTCCAGAAGAGAGAAAGGCATTATTTCAACAACTGACTCTAGTTCAGCAAGGAAAAGATTTAGAGCTTCATGTGTCTAAATTAAAGGAACTAGAGAAAGAGGTTCAAAAAGAATCGTCTTCTTCGTCCGTTACTGTGAATCAGCATGGTGACCAAGTAGATATTTCAAATGAGGCTCGCAGTGAGTTTGAACAAGCTGAGGAACAAGCCGCAGCTTCAAGTGAAGCGAGTGAAATCGCCGCAAGGGAAAAGGATCAGGATGTTCTGGCAGATCCAAACCAATAAAAAAATGAGGCGTGTGTTTGTTATCTTCACATGCCTCATTTATGTTTATTTTGCAGAAAACCTTGAATAAAGACCATCCGGAAAAGGGGCTGCATATGAGATTGTTTCATCTTCTTCTACCATGATGTAATATGGAAACTCTTCAATATGAAAGGCGCCTATCATTTGTTCGTCCACTGAGATAATTCGCATGCTGGTTTGGTTATCACGATATAATTCTTGATCCTCTTCTTTCCCATTCTTTAGCAAAATACTAAAAGAAATGTCTAATTGACGCTGCTTTTTCGTTTCTAGGAATTGTTCCAGTGATGGGATGCAATGCGGACATGCTGTGTCAGTGAATACAAGCAGCTGCTGCTTGTGATTGGTTTGCAGTAGATCATTTATTTGAATAGGTGATGGTTTTTCGAGTAGCGGATGAACAAATTTTTGTCCAACATGCTGGATCGGTAAGATGATTAATTCCATCTGGTGTTTTAAATAGATAATGATTCCGATCGTCAATAAAAGGCTACAAAGAATAAGAGTTAGCTGTAAAAGTAAGATTGAAGTCATCGTATATCGTCCTCTCAGAATGAAGTTACGCAGAGCTATCATAATATAAATATCAAAAATATGTCAATTATACTAAATGGTGTAAGGTGGAGCGTTTGATGAGTACAGTGAACCATTGTTTATATGCAATCTCCTATACTTGGAAAAGAAGTCGATCATATCTTCTGTTAACTCTATTCATCCAAGTGATCGTTGGTTTTATGCCTTTGGCTAGTGTCTGGATTATTCAAACATTGATTAATGAAATTATTTTATTTATGACTTCTTCAGGGGATATTCAAAAGGTTTTAAGGTTATTTGGGTTGCAAATGGTCATTGTGGTTTTAGGATATGGGCTTCAATTCATTCTTCAGCTTAGTCAGCAGAAAGCGACAAATTTGATTGGTTTGCATTTGAAGGGTGAATTGCTTCAAAAGGCGATCAGGCTTCCATATATTACATTTGAACACCCGTCTTTTTATAATGAAAGTCAACGTGTGATGAACAGTCATCAGCATGTTCTGAGTATGGTTAGAAGTATTTTTACAATTATGAGCGCATTGATTACTGTTGTATCACTTCTCATTTATATGATTGGTATCCATTGGGGCTTGGCGGTCATTCTGATCTTATGTACTCTGCCTGTCTTGTGGATTGAGCTTTTCTTTGGAGGCGCACGGTATCAATTAAACCGCATGTTAACGGCAAATGATCGAAGAGAAATGTATGTGTCTGATCTTGTTGCGCAGCGAGATTCATTGAAGGAAATCCGTTTATATGGAATAGGAAATTACCTTCTTCAAAAATGGAAAGGCCATTATGTAAAAAGTGCAGATGAAAAATATAAATTACTAAAACGTCAGGTTCGCTGGGAGATGGCAGGTGGATTGCTTATGACATTTGCCTATGTGTGCTGCGGTCTTTTTATTGTCTTTCTTATCTTTCAAAAGAAATTAGCTGCGGGTACGTTTGTCGCTGTGCTCCAAGCTGTGCAAAATATTCAAAGTGGTTTTCAGGATTTGACGAGGGAATGTTCTAGTTTATATGAAACGAGTCTCTATATTGATGAAATGAGAGCTTTTCAAAAGAGAGAAGAAGAAATTGATGAGCAGACAGAGGAAGCGGCATCGCTTCGGAGGATTGAATGTATTCAGTCCATTACGCTAGAAAATCTCTCTTTTACCTATCCGAATATGAAAACGCCTGCTATTGAACATATACATTTTCATATCGATAAAGGTGAACGCATTGCATTGGTGGGGGATAACGGATCAGGTAAGACGACCTTGATTAAATGCTTGACTGGTTTATATGATCCAGATAAGCCGAATATGCAAAAGGTCAATGGTGAATCGATTTCGACCATTTATAAAAAATCATATCATGCGAGAATGGCCGTCCTTTTTCAAGATTTTATGAAGTACGAATTCACTGTGAAAGAAAACATTGGATTTGGCCGTATTGACGAAATAGATGATAAAGAGCGCATGATCTCAGCTGCACGGCAAGCAGGAATAGAGAAAAGAATTCATCAAATGGAAGAAACATACGATGCGCAGCTTGGTCGGTTTTTTGAAGAAGGTCATGAACTATCTGGGGGACAATGGCAAAAGCTTGCAATGGCGAGAACCTTTTTTAGAGAAAGTGATTTTATCATTTTAGATGAACCGACTTCTGCTCTCGATCCGCTATCGGAGATTTCACTCATTCGAAAGCTATTCGATCATACGCAGGATCAAGGGGTCTTGTTTATCACACATCGTATGGGAGCGGCCCGCTTAGCAGACCGGATTATCGTGATGAAAGATGGTGCTTTCGTTGAAGAGGGGAACCATGAAGAGCTAATGGCGTTAGATGGAGAGTACAAAAGGCTTTACGAGGCACAATCTCAACTATTTCAACAAAAGGAGATGGCGTAAGGTGAGTGTCTTTTATTTTATAGGTGTCTATTTATTAGGAATCATCTTTGCAGGTGCATGGCTTGATAAAGTGAGAAAACAACCGGCGCATATTCAGCAGATGAATGCTTATCGCCTGCTGCCTCCTGCGCTCACGGCGCCCATGTTTTATTTGTTTTTGACTGTTGAATTGGCTTGTACGGTTTTATTATTCGTGTGGAACATGTCTCTTGTACCTGCGATTGGTCTTACAGCACTTTTATGTATCTATACTGGAGCGGTCACCTTCAATTTATTGAGAGGACATCGTAACATTTCATGCGGCTGTGGAGGTTTGCTTGAAAATGACCATCTTCACTGGGGAATTGTGATTCGTAATGTGTCGATGCTGGCTCTTGTGATTGGGTTGTTTTATGTCCATCCCTATGTAGAAACAATTCCGTGGCCACTTCATATTATTTGTTTTCTGATTGCAGTGGCTGTCTGTCTGATTATAGCGGTTGGGAAAACAATCATGATGTTCAAAAGAAAATGGATGAATCAATTTGAATCGTTTATAGAAGGAGACCAAGTGAAATGACTGATATTCTACTAATTATTGTGTTATTCATTGTCATAGCTCAGCTGGCTGTCGTGTTTTTGCTTGCCCGCTTTATCGGAAAATTTATGAGTAAAATTAAATCCCTTGATGGGATTGAATTAAAGGAAGCGGATGTTGGTGATGGTGCGCCGTTATTTCGAAGCTATACACATTTAGGAGATAAGGTTATTTTAAAGGAGTATTTACAGAACGGAAGAGCCGTGATGCTGTTATTTGTAAATACCACTTGTATGACATGCAAAAGCATTTTGTCTGATATGCGTCAGCACATTTCTAGCGATGATACTCAATTCATGTTCATCAATGGAGATGAACAAGGAGATGATGCATTGCTCCTTCAATTGCTGCCTGATCAAGCTGTGTATATGCGCTCTTCGCAAATCATGGAGCTGTATGGGGTAACTGTTGTTCCGCAAGCGATTCTGATAGATGAACATGGCATCATCCTCCAAAGAAAATCTGTTCAAAATGCGAAACAGTTTGAACAGCTGTTACACGCATCATAAAAAAGCGTCTCTTTGTTGGAGAGACGCTCCAGCATGTAGACAAACCCTCGCATTCGTTGTCAGTCCTGCGTGCTGGTGCTCACGAATGTCAAATTCGCTCCGCTCCAGTACTCGTCCTTCCTTGACTGCAAAGGTTTTCTATCACGCTGAAAAGAAGACAAAGGGCTAAAATCAAGATCATTTTAGCCCTTTGTCAACAATCTGAAGCGTCTCTTTGTTGGAGAGACGCTCATTTTATAATTCTTTTCCTAGAATGTCTAAATCGTACCTGCTGCCGTCCATTTCTGCGATGCGTGGCAGGTGACCCCATGTTTCAAAGCCGTGCTTTATAAATAATCGAATGCTGGCTTCGTTGTGCCCGAAAATAAAGGCGAGTAATGTTCGAATGCCTAGTGAAGGTGCCAACTCAATGGCCTCTTGTAAAAAAAGTGACCCTAAGCCTTTCCCTCGATCGTCTTGGTTTAAGTAAATACTCATTTCAACGGTCCCGTTGTATGCAGGTCTTCCATAAAACGTTTCAAAGCTGAGCCAGCCGTAAATATGTCCATCCTCATCTGTTTTCACATAGAGAGGTCTTTTCTCTGAATGATTCAAAAACCATTGCCGGCGGTCTTCAACTGAAACTGGTTCTGTATCGGCGGTTACTTCTCTTGAAGCAATAGTCGAATTGTAAATATCAACGATTGCTTTGAGGTCATCTTCTGTTGCTATACGGTTGAAAGTTTTCACATTAAAGTCCCCCATCTTTTTTTCATTCATCATACATATTATTGATGCGATTGCGCAAAATAAAAAGAAAAATGATTTCGTGTGTATATATTTTTTGAAAAGTGTTCAGAATGTTGCTGAGGTGATGAAAAATGAGAGAGGAAGAAAAGAAACGTACTTCCAAAATCACAAAAGTTCAGCAATTTTTCCGTAAGCGCTGGGTATTCCCTGCAATTTACTTGGTCAGCGCAGCGGTCGTGTTAACAGCCGTTCTTTGGTATCAAGCTGTATCAAAAGATGTGAAAGACCAACTATCTGATGGAAATCAAACAGGGCAAGAACAGCGTGATGATGCCGTTGAAGTTGGAAAGCCAATTGAAAATGTTGCCATGCCAGTCCAGAATTCTGATAATGTTTCTGTCGTGAAAAAGTTCTATGAAGCAGATGCTGATCAAAAAGAAAAAGAAGCAGCACTTGTAAACTATAATAACACCTATACCTTGAGCAAAGGTATTGATCTTGCAGATAAAGATGGCAAAGTGTTTGATGTCACAGCTGCTCTTAGTGGAACAGTGGTTCAAGCGAAAAAAGATCCAGTTCTCGGTCACGTCGTTGAAATTGAACATGAAGATGGATTATCGACTGTTTATCAATCGTTGTCACAGGTGAGTGTTAAAGAAGGCGATGAAGTGAAGCAGAATGATGTCATCGGTGCTTCTGGTAAAAATCTTTATGGTGCTGAAAGCGGCAACCATGTGCATTTTGAAATTCGTATGGAAGGTTTAGCGCTTAATCCACTTAGCTTCATTGACAAGCCTGTTTCAACTATTGAAAAGGCCGCGCAAGAAGTGACGGAAGAAGCAAAAGAACCTGCTCAGCCAAAAGCTGATGAAAAAACGAAGGAACCTGCTGCTGAAGATAAGGCCAAAGAGCCTGCTGGAGAAAAATCTGAAGAAAAGTCTGATGAGAAGGGCAAATCCTCTGATCAAGAAAAGTCTTCTGATTCCTCTAAAGACAGCAGTCAATCTGAAGAAACAAAACAATCTTAAGTCTTGAAACCTCTGTATATGAATCATGCAGAGGTTTTTTTCTGTCTTTAAAAAATCCCCCGCACTCGGCGGAGGATGGTTTAAAGAGCGGCAGGTCCTTCTTCACCTGTCCGAATGTTGATTGTATTTTCTATCTCATATATAAAAATTTTCCCATCCCCTGGTTCGCCTGTACGAAGTACCTTTTGAGCTGTTTCAACGACCTGTTCGACAGGTACTTCGCTTAGGACGATTTCAATCTTTAATCGTTCGTACACATTACTTTCCTTTTTGACGCCACGGTATAGCTCTGTATGTCCCTTTTGTAAACCGCAGCCGTGTACATTCGAAAAGGTAATGGAAGTGACGCCAATCTTTCCAAGCTCCACCTTTAATGTTTCAAAATTGGCTGGACGTGTGACAATCTCCACTTTATACATTTTGCTCATAGAGACACCCCTTTTTCTTTAATCTTGATAAGCTTTTTCCCCATGCATGGTTAAATCAAGACCCACTGATTCTTCTTCTTCGGTTGCGCGAATCTTAAAGAAGAGATTGACCACTTTGATGATTACGTATGTCACAACAGCTACAAAGGCATAAGTGGCCACAATAGCGACGACTTGCTTCCAAAGTAAGCTGGGATCTCCGTAGAATAATCCATTGGCTCCACCGTCATTGACAGAGGTTGTTGCGAAAAGCCCGGTTGCAATTCCTCCCCAAGTCCCGCCAATTCCGTGAAGACCGAATGCATCTAGTGCATCATCATAGCCAAATTTGGCTTTGAGTGAGAAGACTCCCCAGAAACACACAATCCCGCCAATAATTCCGATGATGATAGAAGCAAAAGGTGTGACAAAACCGGCGGCAGGTGTAATTGCCACAAGACCTGCGATGGCTCCAGAAATCGCGCCGAGCATGGTCGGTTTTTTGTTGATCATCCACTCGACTAACAGCCAGCCGATGATTCCCGCAGCAGCAGCTGTATTGGTGTTAATAAAGGCATACATTGCGACACTGTCTAAGGTAAGGGCACTTCCAACGTTAAAGCCAAACCATCCAAACCAAATGACAGCTCCGCCAAGAAGAGTATAAATCAAATTGTGAGGAGAAGAGCTTGCTGCTTCTTTACGCTTCCCAAGCACAATCGCTACGACTAGACCTGCAACACCTGATGAAATGTGAACCACGTTTCCTCCAGCGAAGTCGAGCGCACCCATTTCGCCAATCCAACCGCCGCCCCATACCCAGTGTGCGACTGGCGCGTATACAAATGTGACCCAAAGGAGTGTAAACACAACGACCGCTGAGTAACGAATTCGTTCAGCAAAGGCACCTGAGATGATGGCTGTTGTTAAGACGGCAAAGGTCATTTGGAACATCATGAACAATGAATGTGGGATGGTCTCACTGTAGGGACCGGGTTCAAAGCCAACGCCTTTTAATCCAATCCAGTCTAAGCCTCCAATCCATGCATTGCCTGGCGCAAAAGCCAAGGAATAGCCAAACATGATCCATACGATAGAGACGATCGCTAGTGAAGTTAAGCTGTGCATGGTTGTACTTAAGACGTTTTTACTTCTCACGAGTCCTCCGTAGAATAAGGCTAAACCCGGTGTCATTAACCACACGAGTAGTGCGCAGAAGAACATAAATACTGTATCACCCATTTGCATGCTGCATTCCCCCTGAATCATTCAGAATTAATTGATTTCTTAATTCTTCATTATAGAGAGAAAAGTCATATATGACATATTCATGTAAGGTAATCTTACATGGTTTTTGGTTATATTCAATATAAATGGATGAAAAGTTCGTGAATTATGAGAAAAAACGTGCATTGAGCACGAAAAATAAAGGGCGTTTGACCTATAAAATGGAGCTGAGAAACAGCTTGGTTCGTTCCTCTTGAGGGGAATCGAACAATTTTGATGGCGTGCCTTCTTCGACGATACGGCCTTCGTGCATATAGACGACACGATCGGCGACTTCTTTTGCAAAGCCCATTTCATGTGTGACGATAACCATCGTCATGCCTTCTTTTGCGAGACTTTTCATTGTTTGTAGTACCTCGCCTACAAGCTCTGGATCGAGGGCAGACGTAGGTTCGTCAAATAACATGACATCTGGTTTCATGGCGAGAGCTCTTGCAATAGCCACACGCTGCTTTTGACCGCCTGATAGCTTAGAAGGATATACGTTGGCTTTATCTGCAAGTCCGACCTTTTCTAACAGGACATTGGCTTCTGATACAGCTTGAGCCTTTTTTGTTTTTTTCACCATAACAGGCGCTTCGATGATGTTTTCAAGCACAGTTTTATGCGGAAAGAGGTTAAAATGCTGAAACACCATGCCTATTTTTTGCCGCATCTCGTTTAATTGATCGCGTTTTGGGTGAACAGGGCTGCCATCAATGACGATTTCTCCATCATTTTTGATTTCTAAAAAGTTCATACAGCGGAGCAAGGTGCTTTTTCCAGAGCCACTGGCTCCAATTAAGACGACCACATCATTTTCATAAACAGTGAGGTCGATATCCTTTAAAACATGCAGTTCTCCGAAGTGTTTATTGAGTTTTTCAACACGAATGAGTTCCTTTGATTCTGTCATGTTTCTCCTCCTAATGGTCACTGACTGATAGTTTCTTCTCAAAGGTTTGGACAGCGAATGTTAACAGCAGGACAAGAACTAAGTAATAGACGGCTACAACAAGTAAATAGGTCATATTGTCAAAGCTGTTTGAGCCTTGGGTGGTGGCGACGTTAAATAGTTCATTGACGCTAATAAAGGCGGCGAGTGATGAATCTTTTAAGCCAATAATGAACTGGTTGCCAAGAGGGGGGAGGGCACGCCGCATCGCTTGCGGGAGAATAATACGTCTCATTGTTAGAAAACGCCCCATGCCAAGAGAGCGTCCAGCCTCTTTTTGCCCTTGATCGATTGATTGGATGGCACCTCTGAATATTTCTGCTATATACGCTCCATTATGAAAGGCGAGCGCAATGGAAGCGGCCCAGAAGTCGGGAATATTTAATTCTGTCAGTCCAAAATATAGGATGAAAATTTGAACAATCAGTGGTGTGCCGCGTACAAGGAAGATATAGGCGTTGGCGATATAACCAAAGACAGCCACGCGTGATATTTTCAATAAAGCAAAGAAAAGCCCGATGAACATGCCGATGAAGATGCTGATCACAGTGAGCTGTAAGGTGAGCAGCATTCCTTCTAAAAAAATACCACTTGAATCAATCAGCGTCTGAAAAAAATGTGATAGGGTAGGCAAAACAATCATCTCCATTTGAAGAAAGTGCGCCTAAAAAAGGCGCACAATCGTGGTTTTAATTTTGTTTGACTGTGATGTCTTCATCAAAGTATTTCTCGCTAATTTGTTTTAATGTTCCATCCTTTTTTAATGCGTCAATCGCATCGTTGATCTCTTTTATGAGCTGTTCATTTTCTTTAGATACAGCAATTGCCTGCTCACTTTGTCCGAGTCTTTCCTGCGCTTCGATCTTTAATTTTTTCTTCATGGCTTCTGCACCTGTCGCAAAATCCGTCACGACTGCATCGTGTTTTCCGTTGGCTAGTGCTTCTAAAGCGACTACATCACTGTCGTAATATTTTGGTTCCTGCCCGCTATGTTCCTTTGCAATATCAGCGTAGGACGAGCCTTTTGATACAGCAATTTCTTTGCCTTTTAAATCATCAGCATGTTGAATGTCTGCACCAGGTCTTGTGAAAATTTGCGGACCAGAGTAGTAGTAGGGCTTAGAAAGAAGGACGTGTTTTTTTCGTTCCTCATTGATGGTATGACTTGCAACTGCCGCATCAAATTTTCCTGATTTCACACCTTCAACGATGCCTGCGAATTTATATTTTTTCTGTATAGGCTCGAGGCCTAGTTTGTCACTAATCGCATTGCCTACATCGATATCAAAGCCTGACATCTGATTTCCATCCATGTAACTGAACGGGTGAAATTCACCTGATGCTGCAAATATAAATTTTCCATCCTCCAAAATTGGCGACCCTTTCGCTGTAGAATTACGTTTATCTCCGTTCCCATTTGTTTCATTTGAACCACACGAAGACAGAAGTAATACTGCAACCGAGAAAAGGGCTGGGACCCAAAACCGTCTTTTCTTAATAATAAGCTTCTCCTCCTTTTCAGCCTTTCTCCATATAAGGAGAAAGTAGGCTTTTAAATATGTGTAGCATCTTACCATTTGTTCCTCATATTCTCAATTTTATATGTGTTTTTCCAACACTCGCCCTTTTTAAAATGTATGTCTTGCTTTTCCAAGAGAGAACTTGAATTGATCAGGGTAAAAAAGGGAAATGAATCTCATAATAACGGAAGGAAACATGTCAGAACACAAAGAGGGGGTCGGTGTATGAAGAAGTGGAGGGACAACCGAAAAGTCTTTTTAACTGCGATTGCCTTTGGGACAATGTTAAATCCGTTAAATTCCTCAATGATTTCTTTGGCCTTGCATCAAATCCAGCATGAATTTGGTTTGTCATTTACGACTGTATCTTGGCTTATTTCGTCTTTTTATTTAGCTAGTGCGGTGACGCAGCCGGTGAGCGGCCGGATTGGGGATCATGTGATGAGCCGGAGAACATTATTTTTATTCGGACTGGGTCTTGTCGCGGTCTCAGCCATCTGTGCGCCGTTTGCCCCGACGTTTGCGGTGCTGATTGTGATCCGGCTATTGCAGGCAATTGGGAGCAGTGCCATTTATCCTTCTGGTGTCGGACTCATTCGGGATCATATTCAAGACAAGCAGGCATCGGCGTTAGCGGTATTGTCCATTTTTGCTTCAGCGATGACGGCGCTTGGACCGACACTTGGCGGCTTTTTAATGACAATCGGCGGCTGGCCGGCTATCTTTTTAGTGAATCTGCCTTTTATTTTAATCAGCTTCTTTCTTGGACTATCTTTGTTTCCAAAGGAGCAGAAAAAGAGAAAGCTGCGTATAGGTGAAACGGTACGGAAGCTCGATCTGCCAGGGATGCTGCTTTTTACAGTTTGTATTGTCCTTCTGCTTTCGTTTTTATTATCACTAGGTCATGGCATTCAATATGTACAGGGGATTCTTTGTCTCTTGAGTGCAGGCGCTTTTATTTGGTGGGAGTATCAGGTGGATGAACCGTTTATTCAAATTCGTATGTTCAGACAGGAGCAGCGACTTTCACTCGTGTATGTGCAATTTATCATTTTAAATATCTTTTTCTATTGTCTTTTCTTTGGTTTGCCGAGCTATTTCCAAGATGAATTAGGCTGGCGTGTGGAAATGACGGGTCTTTTTATGCTTTGCATGTCTGGGGTGAGCATCATTGTCTCTCCGCTGACGGGTAAGTGGGTGGACCGCGGGGATGAACGCCATCCGGTATTAGCCAGTGCGGTATTGATGCTGGCTGGGGCGTCTGCGATGACCTTCTTTTTTATTCCGGCACCATTATGGGGAAAAGGGCTTGTTCTAGCGCTGCTTGGACTTAGTTACGGGATTGGAAATGTTGCGCTGCAAGCTGCGATGCTCAAGGCAAGCCCTCAGCATATGATTGGCACGTCCTCTGGGCTTTTTCAAACATGTCGCTACCTTGGTTCCATTCTGTCATCTGCTGTTCTCGGTATGCTGTTTGGAGATGAAATTGCTGGTCCTCATTTTGAGCAGTTAGGCTGGACGCTGATCATGATTTCCCTTATCGGCATCGGTGTCAGTCTTTATTTTTCGAACAAGGTCAGAGGAGGACAGTCAATAAAAAAAGCGGCGCGATAAGTGGAAGAAGATTCTTCATCACGTTATCGCAAGCCGCTTAAGAGTTAGACAGGTCAGAGCCCTGATCCTTTTGCTTCCTTCTAAATATTTTCCCTACAATTGTCTCATAGAAAGTAACGATGCGATCAATTGGAGAGTCAAAGAATTTCCATAATTTATTCATGATAAAGACGACCACAATCGATACGACCAAGCTGCCTAAAACATCTAATGGATAATGGTGACCGACCCAGATGCGGGAGAATCCTGTGAGTAATCCAAAGACGAGCAAGATGTTGCCGAGCTTTTTATTACGAGATCGAATGGCAAGTGAAAGAGCCAGTGCACCTGTTGTATGGTCACTTGGGAAGGAAGCATCTGCTGAGTGCGGAATGAGTGTGTCGACTTTATGCGCCACAAACGGCCGCTCCTCATAATGAAACAGTGTAATCGCAAAATTGACGATAAGTGCCGCGATGCCCGTTACACCGGAAAAGAAGACATGCTTCTTAAATTTGTGATTACCTAAAAACCAGCAAATCAATAAGACAAGGGCGTACACAAGAATGGCCTTTTTCGTAATGAAAATCATGGCCTGATCTAAAAACTCAGAATGATGAGCCATCCCGTGTATCACTTTAAACAATTCGTAATTCAAAACATCACCTATACCTTCGCTTAATGCCAACTATTTTTCAAATAATCGTTTATTTGAAACATCCTATATTTTAGCATGTTTCCGTTGAAGTTTAAAATAGAATCCTATTCTGATAGGGAGACCTTCTGTGCTTTTGCTTCTTGGGGCTTTCGTTCACTCCAATAAAAAACAAACATACTGAGCAAGACAACAATACCTGCAATGAGATATACGTTTGAAAAGTCTGTGAAGCTGACAAGAAGACCAAATACAAATGAGCCAGCAGCAATACCCGTATCATATAGGGTAAAGAAAGTAGCCGTCGCATAGCCTGTACGGTGAGCTGGTGAGTGCTGAATGGCAAGTGTTTGTAAACATGGTACTAGCGATCCATAGCCAAGTCCAATGACACCACCTGATAGAAGAAGCATTGTAGCTGAATGTGTAGCTGTCAGCATCCATAAACCAATCGCAAAAAGAGCAATCGAAGGATAGATCACAATGTGAGGTCCTACTCGGTCAAAAAGTCTGCCTGTAAATGGACGTGATCCAAGCATCGCTGCCGCAAACACAATAAAGAAATAACTGCTTGCCCCCATCAAGTCAAGGGAATTGGCATAGACTGAAATAAATGAAATGATCGGCGAATAACAGAAGGAAATTATGATGCCGACTGCCGCTGTTTTTAATGCACCTTTTTCGAACAGATGAGAAAAAGTAAATCGGAAGACGACACTACCCCCATCTTCAAGCTCTGGCTGTCTGATCAGCATCGTAAAAGCGGCACCAATGGTAACGATAATGGAAAAAAGAAGGAATAAGGAATGGAATCCTACTTTTCCTACTTGATTCAGTGCGATAAATGGACCGATAACCACAGCGAGGTTCATGGACATGACAAAGTAGCCGAGTCCTTCCCCGCGTTTATGTTTTGGAATCATATCTGCCGCAATGGCACTGGTTACTGTCGTCAAAATGCTAAAAAAGATGCCCTGCACGAAACGCAGCATGAGAAGCGTTTGGAATTGATCAATTGGGATGTATAAGTAAGTGAGTAAGGCAAAAGCCGTTGATGAGAAAATCGCCATCTGTTTTTTACCGAATTTCTCAATAATCGCTCCTGAAAACGGTCTTGTCACAATGGCAGACAATAAGAAGACCGTCACAAGGAGACCGCCCTGTGATTCTGTTCCATTTAGTTCATCCATTGTGTAAATGGGCAGTAATGTCAAAAGGGCATAAAAAGAGGTGAACGTAAATAAATTCACCAGGACAATCATGATAAAGTCTCTCGTCCAAATGCGTTCGTTCATGATGTATGTCACTTCCTATTCAGTTGATAATTTGTGTAAAAGTGTATGGAGGAGTTGTTTTTCTTCGTGGGTGAAATTTGAAAGACATTCTTCTTCAAATTGTTCCATCGTACGTTTGATTTCTTCAAATCGGGCCTTAGCATCATCTGTCATCACGATCAGATTTTCACGTTTGTCTTTTCCTTGTACACGTTTCACCCAGCCATTTGCTTCTAGACGGGTTACGGTTCGGGTAATGGTTGGGGCTTCGACGTTCAAATATGTCCAAATGTCTTTTTGGGTTTTCGGGCCGAATGTATCCAAACAAAAAAGTACAGTCCATTGGGACATGTACAAGTCATAAGCAGCAAGCGCTTCGTTCGCCTTTTTAGACAGCAACCTGGCGCTTTGGTGTATTTGATGTAAACACTCTCTATTTAACGTATCCATATGATCACCTTTATTCAATATTTAGCTAGGTAAATAAAATCACCTTTTCTATTTTACGTGCTCGACCCATTCTTGTAAAGTGAAAATTTTCGCCACTCGAAATGATTGCATTTTCTGATAAATCCCTTGTCCCATCTTCATTTTTAGCATATTCCCTATGCAATGCTAATACACTGTTACAAACCTGACAAAGAGAGTGTTTGAGGTGAGGGATCGTGTTTGGCATTTACTACCTAATGGATGAGGAATTAAGACGAACAAGCGCCGCTGAAAATGGACAATATTGATACGGATCTCATTTCACACTTCTCACATCCATTTTAGGGAGGTCGAGTGGTGTGCACGATTACATCAAAGAGCGAACAATCAAGATAGGAAAGTATATCGTGGAGACAAAGAAAACCGTTCGTGTAATTGCGAAAGAATTTGGAGTCTCTAAAAGTACTGTACACAAGGATTTAACAGAAAGACTGCCAGAAATTAATCCAGATCTGGCTAATGAAGTGAAGGAGATACTGGATTATCATAAATCAATCCGCCACTTGCGAGGGGGAGAAGCCACTAAATTAAAGTATAAAAAAGAAGAAATTTTAGAAGGCGAGCCTGTGAAACAATAAGATTAGTTCTTTGTTCTTAAACATGATATATATATCTTCCTCATATCGGTAGTTTCTAACCACAAATTTTGTAAAGACTTTTGTAAAGAAATATCTTTTTTTCTGCAAATTATGATAGAATATATAATTAGGGCAGAATGTGGTATTTGCTATGGAAACAGATTTTCAAGGAGGATATATATAGATGTTTGCTAGGGATATTGGAATTGATCTTGGTACTGCCAATGTACTGATTCATGTCAAAGGAAAAGGAATTGTGTTAAATGAACCATCTGTTGTAGCTCTTGACAAAAACAGCGGGAAAGTTTTGGCTGTTGGAGAAGAGGCTAGACGTATGGTTGGACGTACGCCTGGGAATATTGTTGCGATTCGTCCATTAAAAGATGGCGTAATTGCTGATTTTGAAGTAACTGAAGCGATGCTCAAGCATTTTATTAACTCATTAAATGTGAAAGGGCTATTCTCAAAGCCGCGTATGCTCATCTGCTGCCCAACAAACATTACATCTGTTGAGCAGAAGGCGATCAAAGAAGCTGCTGAAAAAAGCGGCGGTAAGCATGTATTTCTTGAAGAAGAGCCAAAAGTAGCAGCTATTGGTGCTGGTATGGATATTTTTCAGCCAAGTGGAAACATGGTCGTAGATATTGGAGGCGGAACGACAGATATCGCTGTCATCTCAATGGGTGACATTGTAACCGCCTCTTCTATTAAAATGGCTGGAGATAAATTTGATCTGGAAATTCTCAACTACATTAAAAAAGAGTACAAGCTGTTGATTGGTGAACGCACGGCTGAGGATATTAAGATCCAAGTTGCAACGGTATTCCCAGACGCACGTCATGAAGAGATTTCAATTCGTGGACGAGACATGGTGACAGGATTACCAAGAACGATTACCGTCACAAGCAAAGAAGTAGAAGAAGCATTGCGTGAATCTGTATCTGCGATTGTTCAGGCTGCGAAGCAAGTTCTTGAGAGAACACCGCCTGAATTATCAGCTGATATTATTGATCGCGGCGTCATCATTACAGGTGGCGGAGCTCTTCTAAACGGGCTTGATCAATTGCTTGCAGAAGAGCTGAAAGTACCAGTTTTCGTGGCTGAAAATCCGATGGATTGTGTAGCTGTTGGTACTGGCGTCATGCTTGATAATATGGACAAGCTGCCAAAGCGTAAACTCAGCTAATGATGTCCCTCATTCTTTTTCGAAAGAATGGGGGATTTTTATTAAAGAACCCTGCAAATATGCCGATATATTTCATAGAAGATTGTGTTTAGGTCATGTGAAAGAATTTTAATGAGGTGAGCACGTGTTAAAAGGACTATATACCGCAACATCTGCCATGATCGCTCAAGAGCGGCGGACAGAAATGCTTTCAAATAATATCGCAAATGCGAATACGCCAGGATATAAAGCGGATGAGGGGACCATGCGGGCATTTCCAGAAATGCTGCTAAGCCGAATGGAGTCAGGACGTTTCCAAACTTCCTCAGGCAAAGGTTTTAGTGTTCCACAGCAAACGCCGATTGGCGGCATTAATACGGGGACATATATGCAGGAACTGATTCCTCAATTTACACAAGGAACTTTAAAAACAACAGATCAAACAACGGATGTCGCACTAGTCGAAAATAATGTGCCGATCAACCCGGAGACCAATCAGAAATCAGCGCTTTTTTATGCGGTCAATACACCAGAAGGCGTTCGTTATACGAAAAGCAGCTCAATTACAATGAACGCACAAAATCAGTTGACTATCAATGGACGTGCCCTTCTTTCTGTCACAGGTCAGCCAATTACGGTTCAGAGTGAGAATTTCAAAGTGAATGCAGATGGAACTGTGAGTGAAAATGGACAAAATCTCGGGCAAATTGATGTGCGTGTTGCGATGGATACAAGGAACTTAGCGAGAGAAGGAAATGATTTATACCGTACAGCTGATAACCAGCCCCTGCCAAGCGCAGTCAATAACGGTCAAATGTCCTATACGCTAAGTCAAGGTGTATCGGAGCTGTCGAACGTGGATGTGACGAAATCATATACAGAAATGACAACCGCCTATCGAGCATTTGAAACAAACCAAAAAGTGGTTCAGGCGTATGATAAAAGCTTAGAAAAAGCAGTGAATGAAATTGGCAGAGTGTACTAATCAAGAAATGAAAAAGAAAGGAGGATTCTCATGCTTAGAACGATGATCAATGCAGCTGTATCAATGAACGAAGTACAAAAGCAGCTTGATATTATCAGTAATAACATCGCGAACAGTGAAACAACAGGGTACCGTGCGAAAAATACCCGTTTCTCAGAGCTTATCAGACAACAGTTCAACCAGGTGGATGAAAAAAATGCGCAGGTGGCAAACAGTCGTCTGACACCTGATGGGCTAAGGCTTGGTACGGGTACGATGGTCAATGCGTCCATTAACTCGCTGCAAGGCTCGATTAAAGAAACAGGTCGTGATCTTGATGTTGCATTTGGAGCGCCGTCTCAGTATATGCAGGTCAATGTCGGCGGTAATATTCGTTATACAAGAGACGGTTCTCTTTACTTACAGCCAGGCAATAATCGTAATCAAGTGCAGCTTGTCACTAGCGAAGGCCATCCGATTCTTGATGAAAACGGAAATGAAATCGTCTTAAATGCGAATTTCCGTGATATTTCAATTGATAAAAATGGACGTCTAACAGCCATTTCAAGAGATAATCAACCGAATCAGCAAGTGAATCTAGGTGTTGTGCAAGTCAATAACTCTTCAGCACTTGTCTCTGAAGGAGATAATTTATTCTCAGTTGACGGTACTTATCAAGGTGCATTAACGGCACTAAATGGAGCAAACCGCCAAGCGATTCAGCTTCAGCAAGGTGCACTTGAAACGTCGAATGTGGACATGTCTAAAGAATTAACAGATCTCATGACAACACAGCGCTCCTATCAGATGAACTCAAGAACGATTACGATGGGTGATCAAATGCTTGGATTAGTGAATACAATTCGATAATGAGTAGGCTGACATCAGCCTCTCATGATAAAAAAGGCGGCTCGCTCAAAGTCGCCCTTTTTTTTATAAAAATCTGAGACATCGGCAAGCAGATCCTCAAGATCAATCCAAGCCTCTTTTCGTTCAAGGCATGTGACGAGCCTTGCGATCTGCTCATCTGCCTTTGGCGTTTGGCTGTAGAGAAGAAATAAGATTTGGAACTTGATTCTTAATATATCAAATTGAGAAGCAACGGCTTCTTTCAATCCTTTTTGAATATACTTCATTCCTTCATCGGTTAAATTTTCTTTATAACAGGAACGCACAGTTTCGTAGAGGCACGATACATAGGAGTGTGCGGACTTCCGGTATGCTGGGAGACGAAGTGCTTTTTTAAAGTATTCCAGCGCTTTCTTGTGACGGTTTTGTCTCGACTGAATAAAGCCAGCGTCATAATAAACGATACCGAGCAGTTCTTGATCATCAATGATTTTCACGTATTCGATGATCTCAATAAAAAGAGCTTCTGCTTCTTCATATTTTTTTTGATCGCTATAGTTAAGACCAAGCACAATTTTACAACGATAGAGGCTGTGGTCATCCCCATGCTTTGCAAAGATATCCATGGCTTTTTGAACATGACGAATCGATAGCAACGAATAGCGGTTGTTGTAATAAACACCACTTGTACGGAAATGGAACTCTGCTTCCTCCAGCTCATCGTTAAGGAACGACAGTCGTTCTTCCGCCTTTTCGAGATAGTAGATCGCATCATTTTGATCGCTGTTTAAAGCTTCGTAAAGTCCGAGAAAGAAGTAAAAGTAATAGGCCAGTTCTTCGTTCATATCATCTTTGTGCTGCATCAATTCATGTTTCATTTTTTCTAAGTCCTCTGTCTGATTCATCCAGAGCTGCTGGCGAAAAAGCATCAGCTGATAATGTAAATAGAGTTCCTGTTTTTTTGATATTTTACGTTGATGTTTTAATAGAGTTGTTTTGATTTCTTCAGCCTTCGAAAAATGTCGATGCTTTAGCATTGTATACCACGAATGGAGAAGTTTTTTAATGGATTTATCACTTATAAAATTCATTTTTACCCTCTTATTCAATCAATGATGTAATTTATATTACCATATTTGTGAAAAAACAATGAGTGTAGTGTGGATTATATTTGATGGCAATAGGTAATAGTATATTCTATTTTTTACCATATATGTGGAGCGGACGTTGAAAAATACGAGCATTCATAATATACTTCTATAGGAATCAAATGAAGATCATCGATATAGAAAAAAGGAGAGATCAAGATATGCTTGATGCTCAGCAAATTCAAGACATTATTCCACACCGTTATCCATTCTTATTGGTCGACCGTATTTTAGAGGTTGAGGGAGAGAAAAGAGCGGTTGGGATTAAAAATGTCACAGTGAACGAAGAATTTTTTAATGGTCATTTCCCAGGATACCCAGTCATGCCGGGTGTGCTAATTGTAGAAGCACTTGCGCAGGTGTTTGGAGTCATTATGTTAGGCAAAGAAGAAAACAAAGGGAAAATTGGTTTATTTGCAGGAATTGATGGCTGCCGTTTCAAAAGACAGGTGAAGCCTGGCGATCAGCTTCGTTTAGAGGTAGAAGTGACGCGCCTCAAGGGTCCGGTTGCAAAAGGAAAAGCAGTAGCCACAGTAGATGGCGAAGTGGCATGTGAAGCAGAACTTACATTTTCTATCGGTCCTAAAGTATCATGATTTGCCTGGCGGTTCATCAAGGATGAATCGCTTTTTATATGGAAACAACTAGTCTGAACGGATCAGGACTTGCATTTTTGACAAAAAAACGTCATATTAGACAAAAAAGATGAAGGTGATAAAAGATGCTGAAAGAATTTAGAGAATTTGCAGTCAAGGGAAATGTCATTGACTTGGCTGTAGGTGTCATCATTGGGGGAGCATTTGGCAAAATTGTCACTTCTCTTGTGAATGATTTGATCATGCCGCTCGTCGGTATTATTATTGGCGGACATGATTTTAGCGGTCTATCTATTAAGATCGGATCTGCGCAAATTTTATATGGAAGCTTCATACAAACAGTGATTGATTTCTTGATTATCTCGTTTTCAATTTTTATCTTTATTCGTTATTTGAATAAATTAAAACGGAAAAAGGTAGAGGAAGAAGAGGTTGTAGAAACGCCGGATCAAACGGAAGTTTTACTAACTGAAATTAGAGATCTCTTGAAACATCAAAGCCAATCGAAAGATGTGCAATAGAAAAAGAGCGGCTAACCCCGCTCTCAGCGTGTAGGCAAATCCTCGCATTCGTTGTCAGGTCTGTGCTCCGGTGCTCGCCCTTTCTAGACTGCAAAGGTTTTCTATCACGCTGAAAGGAAGACAAAGGGCTAAAATAAGATTCATTTTAGCCCTTTGTCAACTATCTAAGAGCGGCTAATCCCGCTCTTTTTATGTGTTTTGTTTAAATGCATCCAGCAGTTTTTCTCCGGAAAGCCCCTCTTTGACGAGGTCTTTAAGTACTTCTTCGGTTTCTGTTCTGTAACGATTTGTAATCATCTTACCATCGAGCAGCACAGAAATGTTTTCTTCTAAAGCAACAATGTTTTTGACTTGGACAGATAGATGAACAGGGCGGTTGTTTTCTTTTGTGATCGTTACTAGAATCTTCACTTCAGTGTGCTGCTGAAAGAGCACCTCAAACACCTGTCTATGTTTCTTTGGAATGAGTGCCTCGATCATCCAGTGATTTTCACCATCTTCTTTATTAATGATTAAACCGTCACGAAGGGGAATGCTGGACATTTTATCTTGCTTTGGATCAAGTTCGATTTTTAAATCAATCAGCCTAAAGGTTTTCATTTTTTGCACCTCACAAGCGTTCATTATTCGTAAGTAACATTATAGCATACAACATCTGTATAAATGAAACCGCTGCCTGCTTAAAGCGAGTTGCATATGAGTGAAAGGAGATGTTTTATGGAGTCTTATCAATTGCGAAACATACATATTGGCGAGGAGAAGGCAAAGAGCACAATGCGCGTTTATTCGTGGGGAGACATTCTTTCATTTTGTGATGTGTACATGGAAGAAGGCGAGTCACTCACGTTTCAATACGTCACCGAGGATCAAATGGACTACTTTGAATTTCAATTGTCGATTCATGACGGGCAGCTTTGTTTTTATTGGTTTGCGTGGGACGGATCTGATTATATTCACATGCCTTCTAGTAATTGGATTCATTCAGATGTTTTTTATCAATTTATGAAAAATAAGTTTTTCATCAAACAAAACAAGATGATGTTTTATACTCAAGCGGTAAAAAGCAGAAATTAAAGAGGAAATAGAGAATTTGAGGGGGAATTTTGTCATTTTCATGTTTTGTCATATACAACCTTTCTCGGTAGACTAAGGGCAGTTGAAAGGAAAGGAGGTACGGTCTGAATCAAAAGGTAACGTCTAGCATCTGACAGCCCCCTCTAGCTAAAGCTGATAGACGCTGCCTTGAGCATAAGAACACTGCGTAATAGAACCATCGCTTCTTTGTATAGGTCATGTGTCCCCTTAAATCCCCTTGTGTGTATCCGGTCATGTAGCGTGGCCGGGTACCCTTTTATTCAATGATAAACCGATCACCTCTTGATGATGGATTTTATCAGCGGTATGATAGCCAAAATGGAGACAAAAAGGAGAGAACGATGACAAACATTCAATTGATTGCAACGGATTTAGACGGAACGTTATTGAATAGTGAACACAAAGTGAGTCAGGAAAATGAGCAGGCATTAAAGGAAGCAGCGGCGAATGGATTGGAAGTTGTCGTTTCTACAGGAAGAGCGTATTTTGATGTGAGGTCTATTTTTGATGAGCTTGGGATGAATACATGGGTGATTAGTGCCAATGGAGCTGTGATTCATGATCCGGCTGGACAAGTATATCATTCAGCTGCTTTACAAGAAGAAAAGGCCAAACGCATATTGTCGTGGCTTGAAGAACGTGATTATTATTATGAAGTTTTTACAAACGAAGCCATTTTCACACCGAATCGTGGTAGAGAGCTTCTTGCGATTGAAATGGATCGCTTAAAAAGTGCAAATCCAGAAGCGGACCTGAGTGTTTTAAAACAAGCGGCAGAAGTGCAATACAGTCAGTCGGGTTTTTCTTATATTGATACATATAAAGAGTTGTTTCGTGAGGATCGAAAGCTTTCATTCTACAACATCTTAGGTTTCTCTTTCTTTGAAGACAGATTGAAGGCAGGATGGGATATGTTTGGTGATGATTCAGATGTCACAATGGTCAGTTCAGCCGATCATAACTTTGAAATTGGTTCAAAGGATGCATCTAAAGGCCAGGCATTAACAAGGCTGGCAGAACGACTTGGTGTTCCTTTAAGCCAGACAGCGGCTGTAGGAGACAGTTTAAATGACGAATCGATGCTTCGAGCAGCTGGTGTTGGGGTTGCGATGGGCAATGCGAGACAGGATATGAAAGAAATCGCTGATCATGTCACGTTAACAAATGATGAACATGGTGTGGCGTATATGATTCGACACCTGTTGAAATAGATGCATCGGATATCGTTGTATAAATCACATAGGATAAAGCGCATTCTACAAAAGAGTAATTCAGAACTACTTCTATTTACACATGATGTGGAACATCATATAATTTAATTATGAACATAACCCGCTTGTAAGGAAATTAAGGAGAGTAAACGAATGGCGCTGGAATCTTATAAGTCCGAAAATCTGCATTTAATCAAGGAAGCCTTAGACTATACTCAGGTTGGCCTGACGGTGACGGACCCGTCTTTACCTGATAATCCTTTAATATATGTGAACAAGGGCTTTTTAGATATGACAGGCTATCAAGAACCCGAAGTATTGGGGAAGAATTGTCGTTTCCTTCAAGGAAATGAAACAGAGCAAATTGCTCTCCAACAAATTAGAACAGCTATTGAGAACAAAGAGGCTGTCACTGTTCAGCTGAAAAATTATAAAAAATCTGGACAGATGTTTTGGAATGAGTTAAGTGTAGCTCCTCTTTGGATTGACGAAAATGAAGGGAAACGTCTTTATTTCGTTGGTCTGCAAAAGGATGTCACGAAAGAGAAGGAACAGCAGGAGCTTCTTGAGCAATCAATTGATGAAGTGCTGAACATTTCCGTTCCCATTGTACCTGTGAAAGATGGTATTTCTGTGTTACCGATCATTGGTACGTTAACAGCGCCAAGATTTGATAAGATTATCTCCACAGTCTCCAGCTATATCTCTCAATCCAAGGACGATTATTTTATTGTCGATCTGTCTGGTTTATTAGAAGTTGATTCATTTGTGGCAGATGCGATCTTTAAGCTGAACGATTTGATTTTAATGACAGGTACGGAACTCATCGTGACAGGAATTAAACCGAACCTTGCGATGAAAATGGGAGAAATGAGAGAAGACTTCCGTGAATTGAATACGTATATGAACGTGAAATCTGCATTGAAAAAACTGCACATTTAACCTATGTTCATATGAAATGAAAAAAGAGGACTTTTCATCATGTTTGAGAAAAGTCCTCTTTTTGCTTGGATTAAGATGATTGAGCGGCGGCACTTAATGTGAATAAATCTTCTAGTTCGTTTGTCGATAGCTCTGTAATCCAGCTTTCACTTTGGATAATTTGATCATTTAACGTTTGCTTTGTTTCGAGCATTTGATCGATTTTTTCTTCAATCGTGCCCGTTGTGATCATTTTATGGACGTGAACAAATCGTTTTTGTCCGATCCGATAAGCACGGTCGGTCGCTTGGTTTTCCACAGCAGGATTCCACCATCTGTCGTAGTGAATGACATGGTTTGCGGCGGTTAGGTTAAGTCCTGTTCCTCCTGCTTTTAAAGAGAGAATTAAGATGTTGAATTCTTTCTTCTGGAAGCGGTCCACCATTTTATCCCGTTCCTGTTTGGACAGACTGCCATTTAAAAATTGAACTGGTTCTCCAAACATTTTTTCCGCCAGTTGCTTGATCATGTTCCCCATTCCAATATACTGCGTAAAAATGAGGCAGCTTTCTCCTTGCTCATGTATTGCTTTTAACAGCTCTGCGAGTTTATCCATTTTTAATGAACGTTTCAGCAGTTTCACATCGGTTCCACTCTCTTTTAAATAGAGAGCCGGGTGATCGCAAATCTGTTTGAGTCTGCCGAGCATACTTAAAATAATGGCTTTCCGCTGCATTCCTGTTAACGAAGCCATGTGTTCGAATGTATCTTTCACGAGCTGTTCATATAAAGAAGCCTGCTCAGCAGATAGCGGGATGAATTCTTTTTCTTCGAGTTTCTCAGGCAGGTTCAGGGCGACCTCTTCATCTTGCTTTGTTCGTCTTAATAGGAAAGGCTTAATCAGCTGCTGCAGCTGTTCAATTCTTTTTTCATCACGATCTTTTTCAATCGGCAGAACGAATTTCTTATGAAAGCTCGTCAGGCTGCCGAGATATCCTTTGTTGACGAAGTCAAAAATGGACCAAAGCTCTGTTAAACGGTTTTCCATAGGTGTCCCGCTAAGGGCAATGTGATGCTGCCCTTTGAGCTGTCTGATCGCTCTCGATTGTTTCGTATGGGCATTCTTAATGTTTTGGGCTTCGTCTAAACAAATCGTATCCCACTTTGCTGACGTTAATTCATCACGATCAGAATGTGAGAGTCCATAAGACGTCAGGACAATATCTGTTGACTCGTATGCCTTTGTAAAGTGTTCCCCTTGAGGGCGTGATGGCCCGTAATGCAAGGCAACATTCAAATGTGGTGCGAAGGTTTCAAGCTCCCGCTGCCAGTTTCCTAAAACAGAGGTCGGCGCAATGATGAGAGATGGAGCGGCATTTTGCTCCTGCTCCTTTAAATATGTGAAATACGCAATCATTTGAATCGTTTTTCCAAGACCCATATCGTCTGCTAAACAAGCCCCAAATCCATGAGATCTTAAGAATAACAGCCAGTTGACACCATGCTGCTGATACGGCCTGAGTGTGCCTTTGAAGGACTCACTCATTTCGTAGGAAGGCAGCTCATGCGTATCATTTAACTGATGAACAAGCCCTCTTAATTGAGACGAAAGTTCAAATTGAATATGTGCAAATGCTGAGCTGTCTAGCAGCTCTGGAATCGATTCAGAGGATGCTTCTTGATCTGCCAGTTCACGTGACAAAATATCAGACATGTGCAGCCCTTCATTTTCGGCACGCTCCATCCATTTTTTCATTTGCTGGATGAAGGTTGGATCGATTTTGATCCATTGTCCACGAATATTGACAAGGCGCCGTTTACTTTGGACAAGCTCGTTGAACTCATCTTCTGTCAGCTCGATGCCGTTTGTAGCGAAGCGCCAATTAAAGTCCATCAAGGCATCCATTCCGACATGCGACTCGCCTCTAGGGGTAGAGGAAATCCTTGCTTTTAGCATCATGGTGCTTTCTTTGACAATTTGCCACCACGATGGGAGCAGGATCTCAATGCCCATATTCACAAGTGTTTCACTTGCTTCAGATAGGAAGAGCCATGCTTCGTCTTCTGACATGAGCGTGGTGCCAGATGTGAAAGAAAGCCAAGGGACAATTTGACCGAATCGTTCCAGCTCTCTTGAGATTTTATCTTGATACGGATGCCAAGACCTTTTCAATGAACGGATGCCTTCAAAAAAGTGAAGGTCGCTGTTTTTCTTATCACGCAAAAACAATTCGATTTTCCAATCATCTCCGTCGAAATCCGGTTCATTTAAACGCAAGCCGACAGTGAAAGGTGTGTCGTCATCAATCCAGCCAATCGTTTCCAAGAAATCCTGCTCATCTAAAAAATGTCCTTGGAAGGATGAGAGCGCAGGCGATTGTTCTGTCATCCGGTTCCATTTGTGCTGTAAGGCATCATCATATTGAATATAATCCTGTACGGCAAAGGAGAACCACTCAGCCGTATAGCCATCTAATAGTCCTTCTTTGTCTTTAAAACGAAGCACACCTTTTGTCCATGCCTCGTAATCGGGAATGAAATCTTCATCCTCAATGAATTCATAAATGGTGGAGGCGGTCTTCATCAGTGGTTCCGTTTCATCGGTTAGTGTCACATGACTAAAGGTATTAAACGAATTTTTTCCTAGCAGTTCGACGGTCATCCAAGGGCTTAGCAGGAAGGCAGGTGTGCCAATAAAGCTCACATCTTCTAAAAATGTTCCGTAAAAAGACGATTCGTGCCATTGGAAAAGCTGCCTCTTCATTTCATTAAGCGGAACAGGGTGTCCGTCCTCTGCTTGCGCTGAAATGGTGAAAGAGAAATCTTCTGTTTGTTCTGCATGAATGACAATTTGTTTATGGCGTGTCATTAATTAATTTTCCTTTCTTCATTTCCTCTTGGAACGCACGCAGCCGTTTCGTTGAATCCTGTAGCTGCTTTACATATCTTTCCCAAATCGCAGTTTTTTTCGTTTTATGATAAAGCGTGCGCAGTTTTTTTAGCATTTTCACAGATTCCCGGTAAGCACTTCGATTCTTTTGATCGAGAAGCTGTGAGATTTCACGGTGATATGATGGAATGAGCGCTTCAGGCTCCTCTTTTGCAATTTGTTTGATCAGATCCTTCTCCAGTTCACTGATGGAGAAACCAACAAGGCTGTGAATCTCAATCCATTCTGCATAACGCTGTTGTGCATATAATAGCTGACTATATTCAGTAAACGCATAGGGCATGCAAATCTGGAGGTAGCGTTCATATAAATGATGATCCTTCGTCTGCTTAAAATATGCGTCTAAATAAAAGAAGAAATCACTGACGGCTCCTCGCAGTTCTCTGTAGGAAAGGTCGAGCTGGCAATATTCTTCTAAAATATAGGTGATCTCATGATACCAGAGCTTGAGCCGCTTCCAGTCCTTGCGGTTTGTCAGATCCTTCAGCCAATTGAGCACATTTGGCAGCATATCTGCATTGAGCAGCTTTAATTGCTGAAAGAGGCTATCGTCTTCTTTCATTAAATAATCCATGTGCATCAATCCGATGGTACATTCAACCGTTTGTTCTTGCTGCTGAGCGTTTCTTAGTAATTCTGTTTCTTTTTTAACCCATTTCCCTCTATTTAATATGGTGCCCCAAATCTCCATAAAGACCGCTACTCGTTCATGCTGGAAAGGTCCGTTTATTTGAAGAAGTGTCCGAACGGCAGTTGGTGTGTTTTCAAGAAACGGATCGAGGGAAAAGGAAAGGGCGTATGTCTTCAAGTGATCCACTGAATCGAAAATGGTGTTCATAAGCTGTTCGACATATGGATTCATGGAATAAAAGTCCTTCTCGGCATCAAGCTGGCCAAGGTCGATTAATTCATGAATCCTTAACCACACATCGATTGACGTATGAATCGCATACAAACTCTTGAATTCAGGAGAATGAGGTGCGTGTTTTTTTAGGATCGATAAATAGCCGTAATACAAATGCTGCGGTGTTTGCTGATGCTTTGGTGTCCGTTTCAGCCAGAGGTTAAATTCCTCTTGGAAAAAATTCAGCCAGCTTTGGAGTGATTGTTCGTCTGGGCGCTTCACTTGGAAGTGCTGGCGAATCAATTCTTTGCTGCGCTGTAATTCATCCTTTTCTGACCAATTTTCTGTAAATCCAGTCACACTCTCCACTTGAGCGTATAGCGAAAAGAAGACAGCGAGAATGTGTTTACAAAGTCCATCTGCCGGACATGAGCAGCTGCTTCTCACAGGAAACAGCACATGAAGATGGACTCTTGCTGCCACAACATCATGTACATAAGCTGACCATTCCGTATCAGATTCTTGCTTGAGACGATATACACTGTCCTGTCTATAAGTAATCAATGCTTTTTTGATGAGTTGTTTGTTTTCATCTGTTGCAGGAAGAAGTTCTTTGATCTGTTCGGCTGTTTGTTTGATTTCTTCCTCGTTGATGTTGTGCTGAAGCATTTGATCCGCTCCTAACCAAGTAAAAGATTCCAATTCTTTTATTATAGCTCAATGGTGATTTATAAAAAAGTTTTTCATGAAAATGGTCATAAATTTCAAAAGCTGTCGAATGATGTATTAGAGTATTGCATAAACCAACCTTACAGCATATAATAATGAAATTAGTGGAATCGAAAGGATACAGACATGGATAATAAGGGTTTGAATCAAGAAGAGTTTTTAAAAATTTTGATGTACGCTCATGATATTGGTGAGAATTCAAATGACGTCACCACAAAAGAAATGCTTGAAAATCTGATTGCTCATATTCGAAATGGTCTTGTTTCATAAAAGTGACCCCCTGCTGGTGATGGCAGGGGGTTTTTGTATGCTTTTATGAATGGAACGAAAGCTCCCAGCATACGATGTCATTACAAGCATAAGGCGTATGGGGAGCTGATGGTGTCATGAATATTGCAATTGCAGGCTGTGGATATGTGGGACTGGTCACAGGTGTGTGTTTAGCGGAGGCAGGGCACAATGTGGCGTGTATTGATATTGACCGGAGAAAGGTCATGCAGCTGAAACAGGGACATCCACCAATGTATGAGCCAGGATTAAAAGAACTGCTGAAACGCAATCTTGAGCAAGGACGAATTCAATTTCACATAAATGGAGCGGCAGCCTACCCGCGGGCAGATGTGTTAATGATTGCGGTTGGCACCCCGCAGCAGGCAGATGGCCAAGCTGATTTACAATATGTGTTTCAAGCCGCAAAGGAGATGGGTACAAAAGCGAAATCAGGTGCGGTTCTTGTGGTGAAAAGTACGGTGCCTGTTGGAACGGGTGATCAAATCGAACAGATGATCCATCAAGAATTAGGACGGAATGAGCCATTATCGATTGCATCTAACCCAGAGTTTTTACGAGAAGGCTCTGCCATTTCAGATACATTGAGGGCAGATCGGCTTGTCATTGGGGCTGAAACAAAAGCTGTATTAGACCGGCTCGAGGAGATGTATGCTCATTTCCACCTGCCAGTGGTCAAGACAGACCGAAAAAGTGCAGAAATGATCAAGTATGCATCAAATGCTTTCCTTGCGACCAAAATCAGTTTTATGAATGAGATTGCCTCCATTTGTGAAAAAACAGGTGCTGATGTTGAATGGGTGGCGCAGGGAATGGGGCTCGATCAGCGGATTGGTTCTTCATTTCTCAAGGCGGGGATTGGCTACGGAGGTTCTTGTTTTCCAAAGGATACAAATGCACTTGTCCAAATCGCAGGGCATGTGTCGCATGATTTTGAGCTGCTAAAGGCTGTTATCAAAGTAAACAATGAGCAGCGAGCCGGTTTTATCCGAAGTATTCAGGAGAGACTGGGATCAAATCTTGAAGGAAAGCGAATTGCACTTCTTGGCCTTGCTTTTAAACCGAATACAGACGATATGAGGGAGGCGCCGTCGGTTCCAATTGCTCATGAACTCCATCAATTAGGCGCGGAGCTTGTGGCGTATGATCCTGTTGCCGCACGCCATGCCGCTCGTGAGCTACCTGAAAAAGTCGTGTTTGCTCATACGATTGAAGAAGCGATAAAGGATGTCCATGCAGCTTGTATATTAACAGAGTGGACAGAAATTCAGACGTTCCCGCTTACGTCCTATAAGGAATGGATGAGACAGCCGCTTATTTTCGATGGACGCAACTGCCATACGCTTGAAGCGGCAGAACAAGCAGGAGTCGAGTATCATTCGATTGGGCGCAGACCAGTTTCTCCAATATATATGTAAAAGAAAACCGATAACAGGTCATGTTATCGGTTTTAGCGTGTAGACAAACCCTCGCATTCGTTGTCAGACCTGCGCGCTGGTGCTCACGAATGTCAAATTCGCTCTGCTCCAGTGCTCGCTCTTTCTAGACTTCAAAGGTTTTCTATCACGCTGAAAGGAAGACAAATGGCTAAAATAAAATTCATTTTAGCCATTTGTCAACAATTTGTAACCGATAACAGGTCATGTTATCGGTTTTTTTAATGCGGCAGAATGAATCCGCCATATAAAAAGGCAGCCACAATGAGAAAGGCGGGGTGCATTTTGAATTTAGTCATAAAGAAAAAGGAGATCGCAGCAATGGCGAGCGACTGCGTCCAGCCAATGGCTTTCACTGCATCTCCGCCAATTTCCCATGTTAATAAAAGCATCATCATCGCAATGACAGGCTGGACGGATAAGGTCATGCCTTTGACGACAGGGGATTGGCGAAAACGGTCAATCAGCTTGAGCAATAAAATCAATCCAATGGCTGATGGCAGTACAGTTGCAAGCAGTGCCACAATAAAGCCTGGCCAGCCCATGACGTCATAGCCGACATATGCCGCGATTTTCGTCGCAATTGGTCCTGGCAGTGCATTGGCTAAAGCAAGCATATTGGAAAATCCTTCGTTCGTCATCCAATGAAAATGGTTGACGATTTCTTCATAATTCAGCGGGATGGATGCAGGTCCTCCGCCATATCCTAATAGATTGGACAAGAAGAATGCCCAGAATAAAAAGAAAATCAGCATCATGAAGACACTCCTTTCTCTTTATTTGATCGATTCCAGCGTTGTTTCAGTTTGAAATGAAAAGCGCCATAGCATAAAAAGATGATAACAATGATTCCTGGATGAATGGACAGTACCTGTAGCCCGATAAAGGCAAGAAGGAACAGAGTGATCCCGAAGATCATTCCGAAGCCTTTCAGCGTTTTTTGTCCAAACTCGTATGCCATGATCCCGAGCAGGACGGCAATAACTGGTGTCACGGCGCCAATCATATTTTGAATGATTTTTGAGGAGCTTAAGACGCTGACAAGTGTGACGAGTGCCACCATGGCGAGGCATGTCGGTAAAATATGGGCAGCTGTTGCGACAATTGCGCCGGATACGCCCTTCAATCGATAGCCGAGATATGCTGACATTTTGGTCGCGATCGGACCTGGTAATGCGTTGGCGATGGCGAGTGTTTCTCCAAACTCGTCATCATTGACCCATTGATATTTCACCACCGCTTCATGGCGAATGAGTGGTATGACGGAAGGACCTCCGCCAAAACCGAGAATACCGGTTCGCACCATAGCGATGATGAGTTCGATATATGATTGCAAGTGCTTCAACTCCTGTCTACAATTTCATGCCCATTCGGCTTTTGTATCGTTTAATGAGCATTTGGCAGTCCACACTCACGACGCCTTCTAGCGGGTACAGTTTTTTTGTCAGGAATGTCTCCATTTCCTGTTCATTTTGAAAAATGCCATGCATATGCAGCTTGCTTGGCCCTGTCATGTGATAAAGACTTGTGACAGCTGTTTCCTGCTCAAGCTGAAGGGCGACTGCTTCTAAAAATTTCGGCTCCACTTCTACATTAAAGAAGACAGAAACATGAATGCCGATCTTAGCAGGATTGATGACCGTTGTGAATCGTTCAATGACGCCTGCTTCAATGAGCTGCTGTATACGGGCTTGTACAGCAACACGTGAAAGACCGACTTGTTTCCCGAGATCTGTATAGGACATACGCCCGTCCTCGTGTAATATGGATAAAATTTGTTTATCTCTTTCATCTAATGTTAAGTTCGGAATGCTATAGTCGTTTGACACCGTATGACCACCTTTCTTCTGTTGATATTTTAGCATATTTCATTACGAATAGAATGAGTGAATTTAAATTTACTAACGAAATGAAATGTAATGAAGTGATAAGTATTCTTTTTGCATAAAAAAACACCCCGGAATCACCGGGATGTCTTTATTTTATTGATCTGGACTGCTTTCTGCACTGGCAATTTGTTGTGCGAGGTCAGCTCGATCAATGTCTGCTTGGAAGAATTCCTGCGTATTTGGCAAGTGTAAATTCATATGACGTTTTTGAGAAATTCGGATGGTCACTTGATCAACAGTGTAATCAAAAACGTGTCCGCCGACACTTCGATCGTCATCAATGAAATGAAGATGATATCCACTCACTGCAATACCATGTGCGTACTGCGGTGTACGGAAACCGGCGATCGTTCCTTGAATATCCTCGAAATCGAAGATGGGCTGTGACTTGACTGCTTCCACCATCGGAACGTAAGGTTTTTCCTGTTTTTCGACCGTACGTGTTTGCACCTTTTTGAATGATCCATCAATGCGGATTGCATAAAACACATTCTTACTTGGTAAAATGCGGTCAATTTCTTCTTCTAGCTCTTTGCTCGTCATGGCTGCATCAATTCGATGAACGATATCTGTTTCAAAGAATGCTAAAGAGCAGAAGGGTGAATAGTCTTGATTGGTAACCGGTGTCGCTGTTCCATCCGAGCGCAGTCGGTAGAATGCGCCATCAAAGCCGATCAGCTCTCCATCTAATTGATTGAATGTACCAATACCGAAATCACCGTGCTCAGGAATTTGTGAAAGGGAGAAATCTCCATCATATACGGCTTCCAGCAAAGAGGTCATCGTCGATACTTGATAGACCTCTTGCTGTTTGTCATGTTGTCTTGTGTCGCTGTGTTGATTCATTGGGTGCATCATACCCATATCCGCTCACTCCTTTGGTGTAATGTATGGACATCTTATCAGACGTTCAATGTGTGTTTTTCACGAAAGACTTCTGGCCATTTTTGACTGGCTAGGTCTGGGTTGTCTTGATAGTCAATCGGAATATCAATAATAACGGGTCCTTCTATGTTTATACCCTTTTGAAGGACAGTTGAAAGCTCTTCAGGTGAGTTAACCCGTAATCCAGTCGCTCCAAAGCTTTCCGCATACTTCACTAAGTCGATCTGTCCGAATTCAACGCAGGATGTGCGATCATATTTCATTTCCTGCTGAAATGCCACCATGTCGTATGTGCTGTCATTCCAAACAAGGTGAACGAGGTTTGTTTTCATGCGGACGGCTGTTTCTAGCTCCATTGCAGAGAAGAGAAAACCGCCATCACCAGAGACCGAAATGATCTTTTCATCTGGATTCAATATGGAAGCCGCAATGGCCCATGGTAAGGCGACGCCTAATGTTTGCATTCCGTTGCTCACAAGGAATGTGTTCGGCTCATAGACGCGGAAGTGACGCGACATCCAAATCGCGTGAGACCCGATATCACAGGTGACCTTCGTGTTATCAGGAATCAGGCGTCTTAATGTATGAATGACATCCAGCGGGTGAGATTGATGACTTTCTCTTTCTGGTGCTTTTTCAATGTCGCTTAACAGCTCCTGTAATTCAGTGACGAATTCAATTTGTTCTTTGCATAGAGAAAGTGGAACACTGTCATGGGCTAGATGTTTAACGGTTTTAGCTATATTGCCGACAAGCTCAAGCGCTGGCTCATAAAAATGATCAATATCTGCCTGCATGTCATCGACATGGATGATCTGTCGCTGCTTCGGCTGAATATTCCAATGCTTCGGATCATATTCAATTGGATCAAAGCCGATGGTTAAAAGGACATCTGCTTGTTCAATGAGAAGATCCCCCGGCTGATTTCTGAATAAACCGATTCTGCCTACATATTGAGACTCGAGCTCTCTTGAGAGAACGCCGGCTCCTTGGTACGTTTCGACAAATGGAATTCCAAGTGTTTTCAATAATGTTCTTGTAGCCTTTGCAGCAGCTGGACGACTTGCTTTCATTCCCACAATGGCAACAGGTAAGTGTGCGTTTTGAATTTTGGCGATAGCCGAGCTGATGAGAGCATCCGGTGCAGGACCTAGTTCTGGAGAAGGGTGAGCAGACACTGGTGTTTGTGTGGTGTGTTCTGTCACGACATCTTGTGGAAAGCTGATAAATGCTGCTCCAGCCTGCCCCTTTTGTGCCGCGCGAAAAGCATTTGTTAAGGCTTCGGGTATATTATGAACGTCTTGTACTTCAACACTGTATTTTGTGACTGGTTTGAATAATGCCGCATTGTCGAGTGATTGATGTGTTCGTTTTAGCCGATCTGCACGAATGACGTTTCCCGCGATTGCGACAACAGGATCACCTTCTGTATTGGCTGTTAATAGACCTGTTGCTAAATTAGATGCGCCAGGACCTGATGTGACGAGACAAACACCTGGTTTGCCGGTTAAGCGGCCGACAGCAGCTGCCATAAAGGCGGCGTTTTGTTCGTGTCTGCATAGGACAAGCTCTGGACCTCTGTCTTTTAATACATCAAATACGGCGTCAATTTTGGCACCTGGAATTGCAAAAACATGGGTCACACCTTGAGCAATCAGCGTATCAACAATCAATTCTGCTCCTCGTCTTGTTAGGGGTTGTGCTTGAGAATTCATTTACCCCGCACTCCTTTCGGCAAGTAAAATTTTTTATGAAAATATATTTTCATGATATGATTTACTATACATTTCAAAATGGAAAATTTCCAATATCTGTTTAACGTGGTTTTAATATGTTTCACGAATAAGTGTGCGAGGAGTGAAAGGATGGAACTGAGACATTTGCAGTACTTTGTCACAGTAGCGGAGGAGCTGCATTTTGGCAGAGCAGCCGCACGGTTGAATATGACACAGCCGCCACTTAGTCAGCAAATTAAGCAGTTTGAAGAAGAATTGGGGTTTCCTTTGTTTCACCGGTCGAAGCGAGTGGTGGAGCTAACAGCTGCTGGAAAGGTCTTTTTACATGAGGTGCGTGGTGTGCTGCATCAGCTTGATAAAGCCGTTGATCATGCCCGGCATACAGCAAGAGGAGAGCTGGGAAAAATCATCATAGGGTTTGTTGGAACAGCGACGTATGATATTCTGCCGCCAGTTGTACGCGAATTCAGAGAGCTGTATCCCTCTGTCAGTATTGAGCTGGAGCAGCTTTCTGTTCCGCAGCAGCTAGGAGCGCTTTTAAATGGGGAGATTGATATCGGTTTTTTACATCCTACATCTCCTCATGAAGAACTGGTCAGCCGTTTGATGAAGCAAAGTGAATGTATTTTTGCGATTCCAAAAAATCATCCGCTGGCGAAAAAAGAGGCGGTCACGATCGAAGATATTCGTCATGAGCCGATTATTTCTTTATCACAGGAATCATGGCCGTCCCTTTATCAACACTTTGTCCTGCTATGTGAAAAGTACGGGTTTTCTCCGAATATTGTGCAGGAAGCGGCTGAATATCAAATGGTGATTGGCCTTGTCACAGCTGGTATCGGCATTGCGGTCATTCCGAAATCAGCCCGGCGTTTATTTAATCTAGATGTTGTGTATCGGTCCATTGAAGGTGAACAGCTTCTGGCAGAATGGACGATTTCCTATAGACGAGAAAATCATAATCCTGCTTTATTTCATCTTGTCCACCATATCCTGCATCGCACCGAGCCTGAATCAGAGGCATAGAAAAAGAGGTATGGTATGATGTCGATACACCAAAAGGAGGCGTGTCTGAATTGATTACGTTGCAAATGGATCAGCTATCAAGAAAAGAAGCATATAAATTATTATCGGGCTCTATTGTTCCACGACCGATTGCGTTTATTACAAGTCTGTCTAAAGACGATGTTGTCAATGCCGCACCATTTAGTTTCTTTAATGTCATCAGCGGACACCCGCCACTTATTGCGGTTTCTATTGGACGACGAGAAGGTCAGATGAAAGATACAGCGCAGCATATCATCGACAGGGAAGAGTTTGTTGTCCATGTAAGCGATGAAGGCATGATAGAAGATATTAATGAAACAGCTGCTACGTTGCCGCAGGAGGAGAGTGAGCTGGATCGAACCGGTCTTCATCAAGTAAAAAGCCATGTCGTTTCAGTTCCGGGGATCAAGGAAGCGCGCATTCGTTTCGAATGTCAGCTGGAAAAGCATCTCACCTTTCAAAATGATGAAGGAGAAATCACGGTCGATCATATCATTGGCCGGGTTGTATGTGCACATTTAGATGAGGCTGTGTATGATGCGGAAAAAGGATATGTTTCTACTTCTGAATTGAAGCCAGTCGCACGTTTAGCGGGTAATGATTATGCCCATTTAGGGACGTCATATGTGCTGAAAAGACCAGAATAATAGGAAAAACCCCCGAGAGCTATCGGGGGTTTTGTGTTTATTTTTTCTGTTCTAGTTTCAGTGGAGCTGCGATGTTCTTTTCTACCTTTTTCCCTTTTAAGACGTCGCTTGCAGCACCGACTGCCAGTTTTCCGATCAGCTCTGGCTGCTGGGCGACTGTGGCAGATAGTTTTCCTGCTTTGATCGAGTTGAGTGCATCTTCGTTTCCGTCAAAGCCAACGACGAGAATGTCTTTTCCAGAGCTTTGAATCGCCTCTAGTGCGCCAAGCGCCATTTCATCATTGTGGGCAAAAACGGCTTTGATGTCAGGGTTTCCTTGAAGGAGGTTTTCCATGACGTTCAACCCTTTTGTTCGGTCGAAGTCAGCTGCTTGTTTTGCTGTCACTTTTAGATCTTTATCTGCTATTTGATGGAATCCTTTTCCGCGTTCACGTGTAGCGGAAGCGCCTGGTACACCTTCTAATTCAGCGACTTTAGCGCCTTTTCCAACCTTGTCGATAATAAATTTGGCTGCCATTTCGCCGCCTTTGACGTTATCTGAAGCAACCAGTGCTTCTACTTTACCGCTTTCAGCTGAACGGTCTAATGTGATGACAGGAATATCTGAAGCATTCGCTGATTCAACAGCAGTTGAGATGGCAGACGAGTCCGCTGGGTTGATAAGCAATGCGTCGACCCCTTGCTGAATTAAATCTTCTACGTCACTTGTTTGTTTTGCTGAATCATTTTGAGCATCTGCAATGACGACTTCGATGCCAAGCTTTTTCGCTTCTTTCGTCACCCCGTTTTTAAGAGAAACGAAGAATGGATTGTTTAAGGTCGAGATCGAGAGACCGATTTTGATGTCTTTTTTCTTCCCATCTTTTGTTGATTTGGCCCACTCTGGCGGTTCAAGTGAGCAGGCAGAAAGCATGAACAATGAGAGAGTCAGGATGAGAATAAGATATTTTTTCATAGCAGCTGCCTCCTTAAGCAGATTTCTTTCTGTCTAATAGGACTGCAATCAAGATGACAATCCCTTTTACAACAGATTGATAGAATGATGATACACCAAGTAAATTCATACCGTTGTTCAGGACACCGATGATAAGCACCCCGATCAGTGTGCCGACAATTCGTCCTCTTCCGCCAGACAAGCTTGTCCCGCCAAGTACAACAGCAGCAATCGCATCAAGCTCATAGGACGTACCAGCTGTTGGCTGAGCTGAGTTTAGGCGAGAGGTTAAAATGGCACCTGCTAAAGCAGACATGAAACCTGCCAATGAATAGATCATAATTTTTACGCGTGGTACTTTGATTCCTGAAATAAGCGCAGCTTTTTCATTTCCGCCGATGGCATATGTTCTTCTGCCGAAAGGTGTTTTATGAAGCAGCACCCAAAGCACGATAAAGGTGAGAAGCATCGTGATCGCTGGAACAGGAATGCCTAAGAAATACCCGCGTCCGAATAACTGAAAGGCATAGTTAGAACCGAGTCCGGTAATCGGGTTTCCGTCTGTATAAACAAGTGTTAATCCTCTGAAAATCGTCATCGTGGCAAGTGTTGCGATAAAAGGAGCCATTTTTCCTTTTGTGATTAAAAGACCGTTGACCATCCCAAGAATAGCGCCGATGATACAGCCAACGATAATAGCTAAAATCGGGTCCATACCAGACACGATAAATCCGGCAGTCAGCGCACTAGAAAGTGCTAAAATGGCACCGACAGACAAATCAATTCCTCCGGTTAAAATAACAAATGTCATTCCAAAGGCAATGAGGGCATTAATGGAGATTTGTCTCAGTAAGTTTAAGATGTTTAATGGCTCTAAAAAGGCCGGGTTTAAAATAGAAACAATGGCGACAAGGATGATGAGTCCTAAGAATGGCCCAAGCTTTTGCATGATGTTGTCAAATCGTCCATTTGAAGTAAGTGGTTTCATGTTACTTCCCTCCTGTAGCTAGTGTCATAATTCGTTCTTGTGTTGCGTCTGCTTTATTTAATTCTCCGCTGATGGTTCCTTCATGAATGACAAGCACTCGATCGCTCATCCCTAGAATTTCTGGGAGCTCAGAGGAGACCATTAAAATGGCAACACCTCGATCAGTCAGTTCATTCATTAACTGGTAGATTTCTCGTTTCGCTCCGACGTCGACACCTCTTGTCGGTTCATCTAAAATCAAGACCTTCGGCTGGATGCCGATCCATTTGGCGATGACGACTTTTTGCTGATTTCCACCAGAGAGACTTCGAGCCGAGATTTCAGAGGAAGCCGTTTTAATCGTCAATCTTTTGATGAGCAGGTCAACAAAATCCTGTTCGTTTTTCTTATCGATCAGTCCCTTTGGAGAGAAGCTTTCTAAGTTTGGCAGACCAATGTTTTCTCGAATGGATGCATCCAGCATGAGTCCTTCATCTTTGCGATCCTCTGTGATAAAGCCGATGCCGAGCTTGACGGCATCACTTGGTTTTTTAATGATAGCCTTTTTCCCATGAACCCAAATTTCCCCTTGATCAAGAGGATCAAGACCAAACAGTGACCGCATCATTTCGGTCCTGCCAGCGCCCATTAAGCCTGCAACACCGACGATTTCTCCAGCTTTAACGGAGAAATTGATATCTTGAAATTGTCCTTTTCTTGTCGCTTGCTTCACCTCAAGGATAGTATCTCCTAAAGAAGGCGTTCTCTCAGGGTATCGATCTGTTAATTCGCGGCCGACCATTTTTTTGACGACCTCATGGAAATTTGTTTCAGGTATGGCTTTCGTATCGACCGTTTTCCCATCGCGCATGATGGTAATCCGGTCACAGATCGCAAAAATTTCCTCCATACGGTGAGAAATATAGACGATGGATACGCCTTCCTTTTTGAGAGATTCAATGACCTGAAAGAGCTTTTCAATCTCACGGTCTGTAAGAGCTGCTGTTGGCTCATCCATGATGATGACCTTCGCTTCCGTCATTAATGCCTTTGCAATCTCAATCATCTGTTTTTGTCCAACAGAGCAGCTGCCTGCCTCTTGATCAAGCGAGAGGTTCACAGACAATCGGTCCAGCTGGCTTTGGGCAAGAACCTTCATTTTCTTTGTGTCTAGCAATCCAAATTTCGTATAGATTTCTTTCCCGATGAATAGGTTTTCCAAGACGGTCATATCTGGCCATATGTTGAGCTCTTGATGAATAAAGGCGATACCGTGTTGTTCCGCTTCCTTCGGATTTTTGAAAGCGGTTTCTTTCCCGTCGATTTGAATCGTTCCCTGGTCTAATGAATAAAGACCTGTGAGCAGGTTCATTAAAGTTGATTTTCCTGCGCCATTTTCACCCATGAGCGCGTGAACTTCACCTGTGACGAGGTCAAAGGAGACCCCGGAAAGAACGGTGTTTTTTCCAAAGGCCTTATGGATGTTATGCATCTCAATGTTCATATCTGGCTCCTCCTTTTAAAAGATGACACCGGCATGAAGAATGCAGTTTGCGTATGGGGTGGCTTCACCCGTGCGAATGACTGCTTTTGCCTGTTTGGTCATATCTTTAAACGTCTCGTGGTCTACATCATGTAATGGCTGTGAGAACGCTTTCTTTAGAAATAGATGATCTCGCTCATTGGCTTCTTTGATTTCACTAGCTACAGTAATGTGTTCAACCGCCATTTCTTGAAGAAGGAGGGAGGTGACCTCCTGAAAGGACGGTGTGCCGATTGATAGTGCCAGGTCGATTTTGACTGGACCTTCTGGAATCGGCAGGCCGCAGTCTGCGATGACGATTGTATCTGTATGACCAAGGTCAGCAAGTACCTTGGCGATATGACTGTTTAAGATGCCGTTTTTTTTCATTTTTTTCTCTCCAGTTCTTCTCTTGTTGGCATGCCGCCTTGTGCACCGAACTTTTTAACAGAGATAGATGCGGCTAAGTTGGCAAAGGCAAGTGCGTCGTATAGGGATTTTCCCTCTGCTAGTGCTACAGCTAGAGCACCGTTAAAAGTATCACCAGCGCCTGTAGTGTCAACGGCTTTCACAGGGGAGCCTGGCACCAACACTTCTTTTATTCCGTCAAAGTAACGAACACCATTTTTTCCTTCTGTAATGAGTAATTTGTTTGGATATTGGCGCAAAGCTTCTGCTATGGTGAGTCCATCAAACATAAGAGCTGCTTCGTGTTCGTTTGGAGTAATATAGGCAGCTTGATCTAATATTTGCTGAGAAACTTGACGAGCTGGTGCGGGATTTAAGATGACCGGAATCCCTTTCTCACTGCAAATGGTGCAGACGGCTTCGACTGTTTCTTCAGGAATTTCTTGCTGAATGAGGACCATTCCAATGTCTTCAATAGAAGAAAGAGCATCTGTTACATAGTGAGGTGTCACCTCATTGTTTGCCCCTTTGACCACGACAATGCTGTTATCACCTTCCGCTAATATGATATGAGCCGTGCCGCTTTCCATTTCGGTAACCGGTTTCATATATGATGTGTGAACTCCTTGATCTTGTAGATTGATGAGAATATCTTGACCATAAGCGTCATCACCGACCCGGCCGATCATGTAAACATCAGCACCGAGTCTGGCACTGGCGACTGCTTGATTGGCGCCTTTTCCGCCTGGGACGGTTTTAAATGATTCGCCTAACACTGTTTCACCGGCATTTGGCCGTTTATCCGAAGTGACGACTAAATCCATTGAACAGCTTCCTACTACGACAATATGACTCATTGTGAATCCACCTTTCTTGTGGTCTCTCGTTCAATAAAAGAGACGGGCATTTGAATAACTGGTTGATCTATAGGTTGTTTCTGAATCGCTTTAATTAACAGCTGCGCCGCTTCTTTTCCCATCTCATAGGCAGGCTGCCTAATTGTCGATAGGGAAGGGAAGAGCAGCTCGCTTTGCGGAATATCGTCAAACCCAATGATTTGAACATCCTCTGGAACAGCTTTTCCGATCCGAAGTGCTTCGTGTATGACCGCTGTTGCGACAATGTCATTACTGGCAATGATGCCATCTGTTTCAGGGTACAGCTGGAAAAGAGCCTTGGCACTCTTACGGGCTTCTTGAAAAGAAAATGAAGCATTAGACATCACATGGAAGTCGACACCCTTTTCGGTCAGTACATCGAGTGCACCCTTGAATCTCTGCCTCGCTGTTTGAAGGTGGGCAGGTCCTTTCAGCAGTGTGATCTGCCGGCTGCCGCGCCTGATTAATTCCATTGCAGCCATTTTCCCGCCAGCTGCAGTATCTGCAGATACAGAAGGTGCATGCGAGACGGTTCGATCTAAGAACACAACCGGCAATTCATCATCATTGTATATATCTGATTCAGGTTCGTTTGTGACAGCGATGACACCGACTACTTGATTTTGTTTAAAGGTTTGTAAATAAGCCAATTCCTTTTCTCGATCTTCATCACTGTTTCCGAATAATAACCGAAAACCTTGCGCATGAATCTCATCCTCTACGCCTCTAGCAAGCTGAGGAAAGAAGGGGTTTGTGATATCAGGCAAGATCAAACCGATTAAGCGGGATTCTCTTTTGAAAAGGGATCTAGCCACTTCATTGGGAAAGTAGTTCAGCTCCTGCATCGCTTGTGTCACGCGGGTTTTCGTATCTGAATGGACATATCCAGTATCGTTCAGTACGCGCGAAACAGTGGCAACAGATACTTGTGCAGCTTTTGCAACATCTTTAATGGTAGCCAATGGAGTGCCTCCCTTCGTGAATGTGTAACCGTTTACACAAATAGATTATCATGAAAGCTTTTAAATGACAATCTTAAAAAAATAAAAAAAGAAAAGAAAGATGAACTCTTCCTTTTCTTAACTAATAATCCCTGTTTCTGTAATATTCACTTTGATTTTTGGGATGATTTTTACATTTGGATAATCCGTAACCCAGTTCATCTTCATGAATTCATCATAGTGTCTTACCCGATATTTTCTGCCTAGGCTAAGGACGTCAGAGTTTGCTTCTTGCAGGGAGGCCACGACTTTTTCTGCTTCTTTTGTCAAAATCGCGGAAAGCCTTTTGTTGAGCATTTTAATTTTTTTATCTGTGTCTAGATTATCTTTCGGGTATTCAAGGACAGAGGTCGTGAATTCATACTCAAGAGAAAAGGTTAAGTTTCGATGGTCAGGATTGATAATGTTGATGTCTCTCTTTGAATCTGTCACTTGAATGGTGATGTAATTGTTCTCCTTTGATTTCATATCACTTCTTACTTTTTTAGTGAAGTTCGCATATTTGCCCATATTCTCGTCCATGACAGTGAGAAGAATGGCATCTTGTCCGTACAGCTCACCTTTCTTTTTCTCATTATCAAATAGGGCGACGCCTTTTACACTCGTTAGTTTTTTCTCTTGATCATAGTAGAGTAACGGCAGTGTGAAATCCTCTCCGGTTTGCAGCATTTTGGAACGAATGCTTTGCATGTTTTTAGGTGCTACTTGGGAGGATTGAGATGCAGTGGTGATGAGGTTATTTAAATAATCGCTCACAATGACCTTTTCCTTGAGGAGCTGGTCGATTAATTCCACACAGGTTCCCCCCTGTACCACTGCAAGATTGGCGAGCAAAGGACTTTTTGGATCTCGATAGAACATATCTAAATAGGGGAGAAGGCTATTTTGAGCAAATTCATCACCGATTAGCATGACTCGCATTTTTGATATATCAATTTTTTGATCGACAATTCGGCTGAAGTTGGTTCTTGCTTTTCTTAATGTAGGAGCTTCAGTTGTAAGAACAGTGGTTAAATAGCTGCCTGTATTTCCTTGCGCCATGCTTTGAGACTGCTGCACTTTACGATAGGTGATGGAGAACTTCGCATTGTCGTCTTCTCCTTGATCAACCGTAGACGTTAACACAAGAGAGATATTTTTTAATAAGTTTTGATCCCAGCAGCCAGGCATGAAGATAAGCGATATACACATGAGGAGCGTCAGCGAAAACTTATGACGCATGCGATTTCACCTTCCCTTTAAGATGTTTGATAAAAATGATGATGGCCATAATGATCGGCAGTGTGTAAATAACTGAAATTTGAGCAATGGTCGTAAAGTCGTTAAAGCGCTGTATTCTAAAGTTATCGTTTGCGAGAAAACAGCAAGCCGCGTAGATGAAAATGGCAAAATAATAGACATATTTTTTATGCTCTTTTTTATTAAGTAGGCTCGCTAGGCCATTGGCACAGAAGTGAAGGTAATTGCTGAGTGTGGCAAGAATGACGAACACCCAGAAACTTAGAAAAATTAAATCTGTTCGTTCAATGATTCCGAATGTAATGGTCTTTAATAGATAAAGCACAGGATTTGGTATGATATCAAGCTCAATCGGGCTGAAGAACATAAAACAAATCAATGTAATAAATAGGTAGAAAAGCGTCGTGCATATATTTGAAATCGTCATGACCTTATACCGTTCTTTGATGGAACCTTTCATGAATGGAGAGATGATGAGAATCATTTCAAAGCCGTTCATCGAGAGCACCACATCTTTCAATCCAAGCTGGAACTGAGACAAATCCGTCTGGAAGAAAGGCATGAGGTAGTCAATATTGGTTCCTTTTAACGAATAGAACATGAGTAAAGACAACATGAGCAAAAAGGGGGTCAAGATAAAGTTAAACCTGACGATCGCTGTGATTTTTTCTTTTGCGATGTAGATGATGGAGATCGTCAGCAATAAATTAATGACCCAGTTTGGCGTAAGCGGCAGTACCCATATACCAAGTATTCTGGTGAAAATGGAGAGAACAACAATGCAGATCGAGGCAAAATAAACTGTATAAAGCCCGATTAAAATATGCCCTATCCATTTCCCATAGACTTTGATTAATGCTTGGAAGAACGATATGTCAGGATATTTTTGAATGATATAAATGAAAATGGTATTGATGATTTGAATAAATACGCCGGCTAAGATAATCGCCATCCAGCCATCGTGCCCCATGTCTTTCATCAGCAAATGGGGAAGCGCTAAAATCCCAACACCAATTTGAGATTGGATGAGAAAAAAGATCGCTTGAGATGGAGATATTTTATTTTTCATTTTTCTTTTCCCACCCTCTCAAATTTTCAATTTGTTTTTTCCTTTGCGGATTTAAATAAACAGGACGCTGTTTGTACATCCACATAGGTAGTCGAATGACGGTGTCCTTTAAATCCTGCCAGTTAAAAGGTGTAACAGGTGATAAGTACGGTACACCTAATGATTCTAGGCGGCATAAATTCATGAGGACGATGGCAAGGCCAAATGAAATGCCGATAAAGCCAAACATTGACGCCATGAACATGAGCGGAAAACGCAGCATCCTGATGGTAGACGTCATTTCAAATGAAGGAAGGACAAAGGAAGCAACGGCAGTCACGGCAACGACAACGATAAGGACATTCGAGATGAGTCCTGCTTGTACTACCGCATCCCCAATGACCAAACCGCCTACGATCCCAATGGTCTGCCCGATTGGTTTTGGCAGACGCACCCCGGCTTCCCGTATGAGTTCAATAGTAATTTCCATCAGCATGGCTTCGATTAAAGGAGGGAAGGGAATCCCAATAATAGAATTCTTCATGGTTACGGCGAGTTCATCAGGGACCACCTCATAATGAAATCCAATCACCGCAATATAAAAAGATGGCAGTATGACTGCGATGATGCAGGCGAGATAACGCAAAATACGGATAAATGTAGCTGGAATCCAGCGGCTATTATAATCATCTGGTGATTGAAAGAAACTAAAAAAGGTGACAGGAAGAATAATTGCCATAGGGCTCCCGTCCATCAGCACTACAATACGACCTTCAAGAATGGCAGATCTCACCTTATCAGGACGTTCTGTATCAATCAGCTGCGGAAAAATAGAAAATGAATCATCTTCGATCGCCTCAACAATAGAACCAGGACTAATCAGCGTGTCTACTTTAATAGAAGAGATCCGTCTGTTTACCTCTTCTACCTTTTCCTGATTCGCTACATCAGAAATATAAACAATCGCAAGCTTTGTTTCTGATTTTGTACCGACCTTATGGTACTGAATGGCGAGCTTCCGATCATTTAAGTGAGAACGCAGTAAATATATATTCGTATCCAAACTTTCCACAAATCCATCATGAGCACCCGCAATGATGCTTTCTGATGAAGGCTCAGAAATAGAGCGAAGCGGCGGCTGCCCGACAGCAAATAATTTGATCTGCGAGGAATTTTCATCAAGAAAGGCAATGCTTCCTGCAATAATACTGTCAGTGATCAGAGTCAAGTCGCCTGTTTCAAGCGTACTAAGAGACTTTGTATAATCTTGTTTTCCAGGAGGACCTAACAAGTTACCGATAATAAAGTTGTTCAGTTTGCCTTCATCAATTCTTGTTTTAATAAAAAACAGGACAGATTTCGTTTCATTCACCATTAACTCTCGGTATTCAAAATCGCCGCTTTGCTGAAATGTTTTTTTCAGAATCCGGATTTTTTCCTCGAAGCTGCCTGATAAAAAATGCAACCGTGTTTGCTCATTGCTGTTTGGCATCTTTAGCCTCCTCTCACAGATTTTTTAACCTTAGTGTAAGCGGGGAAGCTGATTTTATTCGTCGCCTTTGGGGAAAGCATGACATGAATTGACAACTTTCAACTAAAATCATATTAAAAATGTTAAGAAATGATGAATCTTGATAAAAACAAATGAATAATATTTCATTATGTGGGTCATAAGGAGCGAATATCGTAAAGAGAAGGCATTTCGAAATGATCAATAGTTTACATCTTATCCCAATTTTTTGTGACCCTAAAATAAGCATATGACTTGATTTTTTATGAGGTGACCTTTGTCATAGGTCAACGTGTAGCGTTCTGACCGATGAGGATGACTTTCTAACCTGTTCCTTCAAAAATCGAAAACATTCCAAAACACGCACTATTCATTTAAAGCGCTGATACGACTGAGGTTATAGAGTTTAAAGGGCTTTAAAACATTGATTCAAAATACATCTTAACAATTGTCAAAAAATTTAGGGAGAAAAGGACAAAAGATTTTTCGATGCTTGATGGTAACGCTTACTCTTGATTGAAGCCGAAATTCAGGCTGATTTTTGTCCGTCTTTTGGCCTTTTCATTTAAAGAGGAGCTAGGTCAATCCACCTTCTGATTAGAGGAATTTGGCATACGAGGAAGTGAAAGATTATGTTACATAATACCGATTGTGATTTTATGCTGAACCTATATACTGTTGATTGAATTTACATATCACACTCATAAAAAAAGGAGATGTAGATAAGCGATGTGGTTAATCGTTATAGCCTGTGTCATCATGTTAGGGATTGGCTTTATTGAAAAGAAGCGTCACCAGAAAAATATCGATGCCCTACCGGTGCGCGTCAATATTAATGGTATTCGCGGAAAGTCTACCGTTACAAGATTGACAACCGGTATCTTAATGGAGGCAGGTTATAAAACTGTCGGCAAAACAACGGGAACAGATGCAAGAATGATTTATTGGGATACGCCAGAGGAGAAACCGATTAAAAGGAAACCGCAAGGACCGAATATCGGTGAGCAGAAGGAAGTTATGAGAGAAACCGTTGAAAGAGGAGCAAATGCCATCGTCAGTGAATGTATGGCGGTAAATCCAGATTACCAAATCATCTTTCAGGAAGAGCTGCTTCAAGCGAATATTGGCGTGATCGTAAACGTTCTTGAAGATCATATGGACGTCATGGGGCCGACACTTGATGAAATAGCAGAAGCCTTTACAGCGACAATTCCTTACAATGGACACTTGGTTATTACGGATAGTGAATATACGGATTTCTTTAAAGAGATTGCGAAAAAACGCAATACAGAAGTCATTGTTGCAGATAATTCCAAGATTTCTGATGAGTATTTACGGAAATTTGAGTACATGGTCTTCCCAGATAATGCCTCACTTGCACTTGGTGTTGCACAGGCATTGGGAATTGATGAAGATACGGCATTCCGAGGAATGTTAAATGCGCCGCCTGATCCAGGAGCGATGAGAATTCTTCCATTAATGGATGCGAAAACGCCTGGACACTTTGTAAATGGTTTTGCGGCAAATGACGCATCATCTACATTGAACATTTGGAAGCGTGTGAAAGAAATTGGATATCCAACAGATGAACCGATTATTATCATGAACTGCCGTGCGGATCGTGTAGATCGAACGATCCAGTTTGCGGAGGATGTACTTCCTTATATTGAAGCAAGTGATCTCGTCTTAATTGGTGAAACAACAGATCCAATTGTAAAGGCATATGAGGATGGAAAAATTCCGGCTGACCACTTACACAACCTTGAATATCAATCTACAGAAGAAATTATGAACATGCTTGAGAAAAAGCTTCATAATCGAGTGGTTTATGGAGTCGGCAATATTCATGGTGCCGCTGAACCGTTAATCGAAAAAATTCAAGAATACAAAATTAAGCAGCTTGTCAGCTAGGAGGAAATATAGAAAATGTTCGGATCAGATCTTTATATCTCGTTAATTTTAGGTGTTCTACTTAGTTTAATCTTTGCAGAAAAAACAGGAATCGTACCAGCTGGACTTGTTGTCCCAGGTTATCTGGCGCTTGTATTTAACCAGCCAGTCTTCATTTTAGTTGTCTTATCTGTCAGCTTGCTTACGTATGTCATCGTTCGCTTTGGTCTATCGAAATTTATGATTTTATACGGACGCAGAAAGTTTGCTGCAATGCTGATTACAGGGATTGCCTTAAAGCTAGTCTTTGATTTCTTCTACCCAGTGGTCCCATTTGAAATAGCAGAATTCCGCGGAATCGGTATTATCGTTCCTGGATTGATTGCAAATACGATTCAAAAACAAGGTCTTACGATGACCCTTGGAAGCACGTTACTTCTAAGTGGTGCAACATTTGCCATCATGTATGTTTACTATCTATTTTAAGATAAGGTGTGTCCAATGATGAATAAAAAATTGAGCTTTCAGGAAAAGCTGCTGAAAATCACAAAGAACCAAAAGAAAAAAACGAATAAACACGTGCTGATTGCTTTACCGATCGTCATTGCTTGTACATTTCTATTTACGTTTATCGGGCAAGCAAAAGTGCCAACTGTACAAAAGAATCCAGAAAACATCCTGACCGCTTCGTTTGTCGGTGACATTATGTTTGGAAGAAACGTAGAGAAAGTAACAGACCGTTATGGAAAACAGCATCTCTTTCGCTATGCTAAACCATACTTTGATGTGTCAGATTATGTGACTGGTAACTTTGAGCATCCAGTCGCATCAGACCGGGAACAAGCGGCGCAAAAGAATATTCATTTAAAAACAGATGAGGATTCTGTCAAAGCGTTGAAGGATTTGAATTTCTCTGTATTAAACTTTGCGAATAACCATGCGGCAGACTATGGTGAAAAAGGGCTAAACAAAACGATTGATGCCTTTAAACAAGCTGACATGGATTATACAGGCGCAGGCCATAACCTTCAGGATGCGAAGCAGAACATTTCGTATAAAGAAGTAAATGGTGTCAAAATCGCTACACTTGGTTTTACAGATGTGTATGGGAAAGATTTTAAAGCAACGAATCGCCAGGCCGGTATCTTGCCAGCCGACCCATCTATCTTTATTCCGATGATTTCGCAGGCTGCTGAAAAGGCAGATGTCGTCGTTGTTCATGCTCACTGGGGACAGGAGTACAACAATGAGGTAAACGATAGACAAAGAGAATTGGCAAGAGCGATGTCTAAGGCTGGTGCTGATATCATTATCGGTGCTCATCCGCACGTTCTTGAGCCAATGGAAGTCTATAACGGCACGGCGATCTTCTATAGCTTAGGAAACTTTATTTTTGACCAAGGCTGGTCAAGAACACGTGATTCTGCACTTGTTCAGTATCATCTGAATGAAGATGGAAAAGCGACATTTGAAGTGGTCCCAATGTACATCAAAGAAGCAACACCTGCTCCGGTTAAAGCAGGATCATTTGAATCAAAATCCATTATCCGTATGCTGACAAATGGTACGAATGCGGATTGGAAAGAAAAAGACGGACACATTTTCTTTGAAGTAGATCACGCTGATAAAGTTAAACACTTAAAAGAAAACGGAGGGAAAGAGAAGAAATGAAATTTCTAAAAGCAAGCTGGCCGTTTGTTGCGTTAATTTTAGTCTTTGTCTTTATGTCTGCTTTTAAATTTAGTGACAGCCTCACAGATCATGAAAAACAAAAGATCTCGGTTGAAATGCAGAAAATCGAACAACAAAAACAGTCAAAAACGGAAGCAAGTAAATAACTCTAACGAGCATAGAGGGCACGCATTGCGTGCTCTTTTTTGTCGAAAAAAGGTGTAAAAGGTTAGGTGTCATGCCGAAACTATAGAAGAAAGGAGGGGAAAGGTCATGAAGTGGAAAGGAATAGTGATTGGTGGGTGCGCGCTCGTAGGGCTCATGTTCATGAATCAATCAGAAGCAGTTGCTCAAACAGCGTCTCCTTTGCAGCAAGCGGAAAAGCTGATTGGAACACCTTATCATAAAGGAGGAACCGATCCAAAAACGGGCTTTGACGCATCAGGGTTTACGCAATATGTGTACAAGACATCAGGCGCTTTTGATTTGCCGCGGAAGGTAATCGATCAGTATCAGATTGGAAAAAAGGTATCATGGGACAAAGCCCAGCCAGGTGACCTTGTATATTTTCGAAGCCTTGAAGAAACAAAGGATATCCCGACACATGTAGGATTTTACGCTGGTAACGATCAGGTCATTCACATCACGCTTAGTCAAGGTGTGGTGAAAACAGACGTCAGCAAAAGCAAATACTGGACGAACCGATTTTATGCAGTCAAACGACTTCCCGGCACACCGTCAATCTCGGATAATCGTCTTGTGAAAGATACGATGAAATATGTAGGTATTCCTTATGTATTTGGTGCAGCAGACCCTAAGATTGGCTTTGATTGTTCAGGCTTTTTACAATATGTATTTGAAAAATCACTAGGGATTTATTTGCCTCGAAGTGCTGAACAGCAGTGGATGGTTGGAGAAAAAGTGGCATTAGATGATATACGTCCTGGGGATTTTGTCTTTTTTAGCAACACATATAAGCCAGGCATTTCTCATGTAGGGATGTATATTGGGGGCGACCGTTTTATTCATGCGAGCCGTTCGGAAAGTGTCACGATTTCTTATTTGTCTGAATCGTATTGGCGCGAAAAATGGACAGGTGCGAAACGATTAACGGAGCTGAAATTAGCAAAAGAAGACCCGATTGTCTCAAAAGCCGCTACGTATATTGGTGAAGTTCCTTATGTCAAAGGTGGGACGAATCCAAAGCAAGGCTTTGACACAGCAGGGTTCACACAATATGTGTATCGTGAAGTGCTTGGTATTGAGCTGCCTCGTTATGCGTCAGGTCAAGTCAAGGCAGGTACGCCTGTGAAACGGTCGGAGCTGAAGCCGGGAGATCTCGTTTTCTTTAGTGGAACGTCATTGATACCGGCCATTTATGCAGGATCAAATCAAGTGATTCATATGACCGTCTCAAATGGTGTCGTGCTTACGAATATGAAAACAAGTACGTACTGGAAGGATAAGTATGAGACGGCTGTTAGAATCAAAAAATAAAGAAAAAGCCCGATCCACACTCGTATCGGACTTTTAGACTTCTCTTTAGGCGCTGATCAGACAAGCGTCTTTTTTTCGTGGAATTGATTTTGTAAAAGGAGATCAATAAAGTAAGCAACACCGTCTTCATGATTGCCTTTTGTAATGTAGGTGCTCTTGTCTTTAATGACATCAACGGCATTCCCCATTGCAATGCGGTGGCCTGCTTCCTCAAACATGGATAGATCGTTGGGGCTGTCGCCAATCGCATAAATATGTGAGCGGTCTACGCCGTAATGAGCTGCGAGCTTTTTGAGGGCATGTCCTTTTCCAGACTCTTTTGGAAGAACCTCAATGATATGTTTTCCAGAAGAGGTCAATGAAAGCTCAGGCATTTCCGCGAGAAGATCTCGAGCTTCCTGTAGTTTGTTCATATCAAACGAGAAGCAGAGTAATTTATAGGTCGCTTCATTCGACCCAAAAATCTGACGAATATCATCCACTGGTTTGATGCCGAATTGTTTGAATTGAGTCATTGCCCCTTCCCATAAATCAGCTATATCTTCATTTGGATTCGCGCTTTTGATCACATCAAATTCTGCTTTCAGCTTCTCTTTTCCATCAAAAGGAGAGAGGAGCGCATCGTCCGTGTAAACCTCAAAGTAAATGTTTCGTTCTACTAAAGCCTGAGCCGCTCGTTTTCCTGCTTCTTGGTCAAGTGTGATACGGCTGAAAAGTTCGTAACCTTCTGTATGAACGGTTCCGCCGTTTGCTGCAATAATAGGGATGTCCAAATCGCCAAGCAGTTCCTTCACGTCAAAAGTCGCCCGCCCTGTACAGATGGTGACAATATATCCCGCTTCCTTCGCGCGGATCAATGCCTCCCTGTTTTGAGCAGATATTTCACTTTTTGTATTTAAAAGTGTACCGTCTAAATCAATCGCAATCATTTTTTTCATCGCTGTCAAATCCTCCTTCATGCATGCAATAGCCTCTTCAAAGTATGTACGATTTCCTTCATTCTCATGAGCAATACGATGCTTGTCCTCTCTATCAAGGCTAAACAAAAATGATCGAATGATCAAGGAAATAAGCCAAAGGGGTAAAATCTGCATCATCGTCAGCAAGTAAAAAAGCGCCCCTTAGTGACGCTTTCAGCGTGTAGACAAACCTTCGCATTCGGTGTCAGTCCTGTGCGCCGATGCTCACGAATATTAAATTCGCTCCGCTTCTGTGCTCGTTCTTCCTAGAGTGCAAAGGTTTTCTATCACGCTGAAAAGAAGACAAAGGGCTAAAATAAAAACCAATTTAGCCCTTTGTCAACAATCAAAAAGCGCCCCTTAGTGACGCTTTCAGCGTGTAGACAAACCCTCGCATTCGTTGTCAGGTCTGCGCTCTGGTGCTCACGAATGTCAAATTCGCTCCGCTCCGATGCTCGTCCTTCCTAGACTTCAAAGGTTTTCTATCACGCTGAAAAGAAGACAAAGGGCTAAAATAAAAACCAATTTAGCCCTTTGTCAACAATCAAAAAGCGCCCCTTAGGGACGCTTTCTGTTTATGATAATTCAAGCTGCTTCTTCAATTCAGTCTTCACTTCGTTTAGCTGGTTTTGATCCAATTGGTAATAATAAACTCCGTTTGGCTGGTAATCAGAGCCTTTCAGCTGAATGGTATCAACCGATTTCAATGACGTCAGAAGCGGGAAAAGCCCGACTAGCTCTTTCATTGAAAGGTTGGTCGCGACATTATCACCAAGTGTATCAATGATATTGTCATATGACGGAATAGATGTTAACGATTTTGATTTATCAAAAATGGCTTTTAATACTTCCATTTGACGCTGCCCGCGCATTAAATCACTATCTGCTTTTCTTGTTCTCACATATGCAAGAGCTTGATCACCGTCTAGCGTATGAGTTCCTGTTTGAAGCTGTACCTTGCCCTTTGTATCTTTTAGAACCTGTTTGACCACATATTCATCCTTGACGTTAATAGAGACCCCGTTTAGTTCATTGACGATCTCTTTAAATGCTTTGAAATTACTTTGGATCACAAAATCAACCGGAATATCTAGTAAATCTTCGACTGTACTTAAGGTTAAATCTGCACCGCCAAATGCGTGTGCATGTGTAATTTTGTCATAGCCATGCCCTGGAATATTCACGTATGAGTCCCTTGGAATGCTTAATAATTTCACGGTTTTATTTGTACGATTGACGGTTGCTAAGACCATCGCATCGCTTCGTGCTTGTTTCACTGTTTCGCCCGGTCTGCTGTCAATACCAAGCAGCAAGACAGAAAAGCTGTCTTTCCCAGGATCGAATGCTTCAATCCGTTTGACAGATTGAGCGCCGCGATCTAAAGATACTTGTGCTTTTTTTGCAGCGCTTGTCACTTTATAGTAGGCATAGCCTGTGACAGAAGCGGTTGTCAGTAAAAGGATACCGACTATAAATAGAGTGACTTTCACCCATGGTTTTAAACGCTTTTTTCCTTTGCGTTTGCTTCTTGATTGATCCATATATTTTAAACCCTCGCTATGATTTTTATAGTAAAGATGTCCTTCTTTTTGTCTTACAAACTAAAACAAATATACCTTAAAACGGGATATAGTGCGACGTTTTTTTCACTAACGCTTAATTGACGTTTCCTTATCGTAAAAAGTTTCAATGATACGCAAATGAAATATATTTGTCATAAAACATCGAAATGTTTGAAGTGACAGAAAGTGAGGAAAATGATTTTCCATAGAGAAACACCCAGTACATACAGAACAAAAGAGGGGTTATGAACATGAAAAATCGGAATGGATGGCTTTATTTTTTCGGCGCACTTGGCGGCGCCTTATATGGCTATGATACAGGTGTCATTTCTGGCGCCATCTTATTTATGAAAGAGGATTTAGGGTTAAACGCATTTACAGAGGGACTTGTTGTCAGCTCGATTTTAATCGGAGCGATGCTCGGTTCCTCTCTATCTGGAAAGCTGACAGATCAATTTGGGCGGAAAAAAGCCATCATCGCCGCAGCGATTTTATTTATTATCGGCGGATTTGGTACAGCCCTTGCTCCGAATACGGAAGTGATGGTCTTATTCCGAATTGTGCTAGGACTTGCTGTCGGGTGCTCGACCACGATTGTTCCATTATATTTATCTGAACTTGCTCCAAAGGAATCGAGAGGTGCACTGTCCTCATTAAACCAGCTCATGATCACATTTGGTATTCTTCTCGCCTATATTGTGAATTACTCTTTAGCGGATGCAGAGGCATGGCGCCTGATGCTTGGAATTGCGGTCGTGCCTTCTGTGCTTTTATTATGTGGGATTATGTTTATGCCAGAAAGCCCCCGCTGGCTGTTTGTCCATGGACAGGCAGACCGTGCGAAAGAGATATTATCTAAACTCAGAAAAAGTAAGCAAGAAGTGGAAGAAGAAATTTCAGACATTCAACAGGCGGAAAGTGAAGAAAAAGGCGGTTTTAAGGAATTATTTGAGCCATGGGTACGCCCAGCATTAATCGCTGGTGTCGGTCTTGCCTTTCTGCAGCAGTTTATCGGTACCAATACAATTATTTACTATGCACCAAAAACATTCACAAGCGTTGGTTTTGGTAATTCAGCGGCCATTTTAGGAACCGTCGGAATTGGGGCAGTGAATGTTGTCATGACGTTTGTGGCGATTAAAATTATTGACCGTGTAGGGCGTAAAGCGTTGCTCTTATTTGGGAATGCTGGCATGGTCCTTAGTTTAATAGTCCTGTCAGTGGTCAATCGATTTTTCGAGGGGTCAACAGCTGCGGGATGGACGACTATTATTTGTTTAGGGCTCTTTATCGTCATCTTTGCTGTCAGCTGGGGTCCTGTCGTTTGGGTCATGCTTCCTGAGCTGTTTCCGGTACATGTCCGAGGAATTGGTACAGGTGTCTCTACCTTCCTCCTTCATACAGGGAATTTAATCATCTCGCTTACATTCCCAACTTTACTAAGCGCGATGGGTATCAGTAATCTTTTCCTTATTTACGCGGTCATCGGCGTAGGCGCCTTCTTGTTTGTGAAATATATGGTGACTGAAACGAAAGGGAAAAGTCTTGAAGAAATTGAAGAAGATTTAAAAAAGAGGAACCGTTCCGTTACAGGTGACGAAGGAAAAACGGTGTGAACAATGACCGGCTGCCCGCATGCAGCTGGTTTTTCTTTGTTAAACAAACGTTTAATCAAGAAAGGACAATCTCTCATCTTCTGAACGTGCTGCATATGACATACATATGGAATAGGCGGGCGAAAGGTGGAAATGAGATGAAAGGGAAAACGAGCATTGTCATCCTGACATATAATGAACTGCATTTAACGAAAAAATGTATCGACAGCATCAAGCAGCATACCCGAAGTGACCAATATGAACTCATCATCGTTGATAATGCGTCAACCGACGGGACGAAGGAATATGTGAGAGAGCTGAAAGATGTGATTTTCATAGAAAATGCAGAAAATCGAGGCTTTGCAAAGGGCTGTAATCAAGGAGCAAAAAAAGCGACAGGGGATAGCATTCTCTTTTTAAATAACGACACGATCGTCACGGAAAACTGGCTTTCTCCATTAAAAGAGGCGTTATTTGCATCAGAACGTATCGGGATGGTAGGGCCAGTCTCCAATTATGTGAGCGGTCCTCAAATGGTCGAGCCAACGTATACAGATGTAAAGGAGCTTCCAGCCTTTGCGAAGAATTATACGGCTGCAAAAAAAGGTCAGAGAACTTATGTACATCGGCTTGTGGGATTTTGTCTGCTTGTGAAAAGAGAGCTCATTGAAGAGGTGGGTTTATTTGATGAGAGGTTCGTGTATGGATCTTTTGAGGATGACGACCTTTGTTTGAGATCCTTGCTGAAGGGATATCAGCTTCAAATCGTTCACGATTCATTTGTGCATCATCACGGTCATGCAACCTTTCGAGCGAATCAAGAAACGAACATCTCTACATTGTTTGCAGAGAACAGGCTTCGGTTTTTAGATAAATGGGGCATTGATCTTAATTTGATGACCCCTCATCCGTACTTTGCGGCTCTGCTGCCTGAAGATGCTGTTTGTGTACTGGATGCGGGATGCGGCGCAGGAGCAACAGGGCTTGAACTAATGAATCGGCAGTCTGTTGACATGTACGGAGTAGAGGCTGATCCATTAAAAGCAGCCATCGCAAAGGCATATTACAAAGAAGTCATCGAGGCAAAAGCGGATGAGTACCCATGGTTAGAGAAAGAGGCTTTTTTTGATGCGGTCATTTTTTCGGATGTTTTAGAGCATGTGTCAGATCCTTGGCACATCATTGAACAAGCGCACGCATCTTTAAAGCCAGGCGGCGTGATCATTTGCTGCCTGCCCAACATGATGCATGCGGAGGTGCTTTTTCCGTTAATGACAGGGGATTTTACGTATCAAGATGTAGGAATTTTAGACCGAGGTCACCTGAGGTTCTTCACACCAAATACCATGCGTGCGCTTTTCCCAGATCATTTGTTTGAACGGGTGATTGAGCAGAGGATCAATGTTCCGATTGATCAAAACGTCCAATTGTTTTTTGACGAGGTGGCAAGAGTAGGAGCGTCACTTGGCTTTCAAACAAAAGCGTTGACTGATCAAGTGACCTTGTATCAGCTTCTCATCGTCGTGCGTAAAAAAGGCGGCTCCCCTTCGGGATAACCGCCTTTTTGCTTTACCATTTAAAGCTTTTTGTTGCACCTTCTGCACCAAAGTTCAAGATGCTGACTTTGACATCGTAATCAATAGCTGCTTCTTGGAAGAGCCTATCCCACTCGGTACCATGCTGATCCCAATAGTCAGGATATTTCATACGGAACTGCTGGTTAAAAAATATGGGATCAACGCCCACTTCTTTTTGCACATGATGGACCGCTTTTTGAATGCGTTCTTTAATTTTATGAGCAAAAATCCGCTCAAATCGTTCGATATACTGCTCATCGAATGAGTTTTCAGGAGGATATTGATCCTCAGACAATTTTCCATTTGTTTGTACGCTAATTTTAAAGGATACCTTTCCATTTTTCAGATAGGGCTCGACCTTCGTTTTTGCTTTTTTGATTTCATACGTTATCGGATAACCTTTGTAGGTGGCAGGTACAACGCCGCCTGAAATTCGGTCCATCACCCAGTTTAAAGATTGGACATCCTTCGCAGGGATGAAACCGATCAGCTTACGTGTTTTTCCGTGAATGATGCCTGCTCCATCATAAATAAGTTCACCGTCTATCGCATCTACACTTTGCACAAGGAAGCTAACGCCCATCTGAAAGTAATCGGACGCTCTGCCAATACGTGTTGGCGGTACGATCTTTCCGTTAAAGCTTCGATTTTTGGATGTTTCGAAGATATGCTCAACTGGGACCTTTTGCTGTGATTTCAATTTTTGGTTGACGACTTTTGACGCATCTCCTCGTGTCACGAGGAGATAGCTGCTGCGCCGAACCTCATCATCTCGAATAAAATGATTGAGTGTTCCTTGAATATCGTGATGCTCCGCCTGGGTTTTACCAAACAAAAAGATTTTCAGGTGATCACTATAGATCGGCGGGTCCTTCAAGGCGACATTACTGACAGCCTCCAGCACATTTTTTCCCTTCGAGACAACATTCACATAGCTGGGAGAATCGGCTTCTTGTGTTCCGCCTGTTTTCGGTACAAGGTTTTGGTAGGTCAGCTTAACGCCATCCTCGTCTTCCTCATCAATACCAACACCGCGTACAAACGATAGTTTTTCAATATCCTTTAAATCCCAGCATCCTACTGATAGAAGAAAAAGGCAGCAGGAAAAAAAGAATAACAGTACACGCCTTCCTCTCATGCAGAACGACCTCCCCATTTTTTGCGTATCATCAGCAGAACAGCTGTAATAAAAGGAATGGCTAAAACCGCGAACAATGCGTAGCCGAGTAAAGTAGAGTAGTAAAAGACTTCATTGATATTTTTCGGAAATAAAGAGAGGGCAGAGGTAATCAAAAACAGCAGCCAAAGCAGTCTCGTTACATTGGTCGTCTTAAATACTGTGTGGCATCCTTTAATGGCAAATTGGAAAAAGCCAAGCATGCAAATAAACTGCTGGCACGTCCAGATCGTCAGTAAAAAAATATCAAATCTTTCAATGAAGACCCCTTCAAGTTCTAGTGCTTGAATGAGTGAGACAGTGGGCCAGGTGAGGGATTTTGTTTCTCCCACTGTCATGGAGCCAATCACAATAAAAAGTGTGAGCGAGTACACGAGGGTTGTAATTCCAACTCCAATGGCAGCGGCCCATTTCGCCTTCGACCATTTGTCTTTATAAATGAGTGGTACAACAAACAAAATGACCTCAAAGCCTGTAAATTGAATAAATGTTTGAGAGAACAAATTACTGAAATCTTTAAACCCGTGCGCCATGACAGGACGTAAATAATCAAAATCAAATATTTTCAGACAAAACAGCATGAGCCCAATGTAAATGATCAAGGCGATGGGATAAATGTACGTGACCATTTTGACGACTGGAAAGATACCACTTTTCAAATGATAGATCGCCACGAGAAGAAAAATCATCACAATCACTGCCATGGGAGTCGATTCCAGCAGGAAAAATTGGACAACTTCCCCGAGTACACGCGCTTCAAAACCGACAATGCCTAGTAAATAGGCAATCAGCATTAAATTAAAGAACGTGCCAATGATGGCACCGGCTCCTTTTCTATTTGACTCAAAAATAGTATCCGGCGCATTTTTTTCAGCAATCCATCCTAACAAAAAAGCAACGAAAGCAAAGATGACTCCCTGTATTAATACAATGATCCAGCCATCAGGGAATCCTGAATTGGCAGAACTGCGAGGAATGGTTAAAATTCCAGCGCCTATCATTGTAGAGCTGCACAGAATGGTGACTTGTAACAATGATAGCTTCTCAGCTCTGTACATCGTTTAATCTCCTTGTCTTTTGAGATTTTTTATTTTTGCTGTTTTCGGTCTCGATTTAAATAGCCCAATTGGTAAACGTACGTACGTATCCTTTAAATCTGAAAACGGTGAAGACAAAACAGGTGTGAAATAGTCAAAACCAAAGGTCTTTAATTGCATCAGGTGACAAAGCACAAATAAATAACACATGATTAAGCCATATAACCCAAACATCGCTGAACTGAAAATAGCCATAAACCGCAAGATGCGTAGCGGGAAACTAAAGTCATAGGATGGTGCCGTAAAGTCAGCAAGTGCAGTCAGCGACACAATAATCACCATTAAGGCACTGACAATATTGGCTTGGACAGCCGCCTGACCAATGATGACGCCGCCAATGAGCCCAATTGTCTGCCCGATGGCTCTAGGAAGCCGAAGTCCAGCTTCCCGCAGCAGCTCTATCGTAAAAGACATAAGAATCGCCTCAACAACAGGAGGGAACGGAACATTCTGCCGGCTGCCTGCGATGGTGAGTGCCATCCGTGTGGGTAATAAGCCTGGATGATAAGAGACAAGTGCAATGTAAAGCCCAGGTAAAAAAATCGTGAGCAGCACGGCGATATAACGGAGTAAACGTAAAAGAGTCGCGCTAGTCCATCTCTGATAATAATCTTCAGGTGATTGCATCAAGGCTGTAAAGGTCATCGGTAAAATGAGCGCAAAAGGAGTGCCATCGAGTAAAATTGACACTTTTCCTTCAAGCACAGATGCAATCACCCGGTCAGGACGTTCTGTATTTTGAATCTGCGGAAAAATGGAGATGTGGCTGTCCTCAATTAGCTGTTCAATATAGCCGGTTTCAGGGATGTCATCCATTTTGATTTCGGTCATACGTGATAAAACATCTTCTACTAATTTAGGGTCAACAATATCACGAACGTACACAAGGGCTGCGGACTTCTTATTGCGAGTACCTACATTTACCTTTTGAATGACAAGGTTTGGGTCGTTTGCCCGCTCACGAATCAAAGCCGTGTTTTTTTCAAGATTTTCAATAAAACCGATCCGAGGCCCTCTTACAAGGACTTCCGATTGTGGCTCTTCTACTTCTCTAAATTGAAAAAGGTTCGTTTGGAGCGCAAGTGCTTGAGCCGCGCCATCTACAAATAAAATAGCCCTGCCGTTATATAACTGCTCGATGGCAAGGTTCATATCCTCCAGCACGTCATTTTGGATGCCAAAGAACGTTTTAGACAGGGCTGGAAGCGTACTAGAATCAACCTCGGTGATAGCCAGTTCCTTTTGCATGGGTGAAATGATTTGTTTGGAAATCATCTCAAATTCTGTGAGTCCTTCAACGTACATGAGACATGCAGAGATAGCAGAAGGGCCAAATGAAAATGAGTGGAACACGATATCATCACTTTTCCCAGCAAAGCTTTTGACGCGCTTGATGACGGACGCTATATCTTGTTCAATACGACTTTTCATAATACCTCACCCTCATGTCATGTTTTTTATAGAGTGACTCGGATGGTGGAGAATTATGCAAATAGAAAAAAGAGAATCCCTGCAAATAGGAATTCTCTCGTCTGTTTATCTCGCAAGCCAGCCGCCATCAACCGCTAAAATATGACCGTTCATATAATCGGAGGCTGGTGAGCTAAGGAAAACAGCCGCACCGGCTAGATCCTCAGGCTTTCCCCAGCGCCCGGCAGGGATTCGTTTGAGAATCTCTTCATTTCGATTTTCATCGTCCCGAATGGCTTGCGTGTTATTGGTCGAAATGTAACCAGGAGCGATCGCATTCACTTGTATATGCTGGTTCGCCCATTCGTTTGCAAAAGCCTTCGTCAGCCCTGCGACTGCGTGTTTACTTGCTGTATAAGCGGGGACAAAGACGCCGCCTTGAAACGATAGAAGGGAGGCGATATTGACGATTTTCCCTTGCCCATTTTTCAGCATCTGCCGCCCAACCCTTTGGGTGAGGAAAAAGAGACTATTGATATTCACATCCATGACCGTATGCCAATCTTCCTCTGAATAATGAGCGGCCTGCTCTCTTTTAATGGTGCCAGCATTATTGATTAAAATATCGATCGTATGCTTTTGTAACATGGCATCGACAGCCTGCTTTGCAGTTTGAGGGTCGGAAAAGTCAACCTGAACCGCATGAAACGAGCGGCCCGCCTGTTCGACTAGCGCTTTCGTTTCCTCAAGCGGTGTGTGGTGGTATGTGCCAATAATATCTGCGCCTGACCTGGCAAGCGCCACAGCAATGCCCTGCCCAATGCCGGTTCCAGGGCCTGTCACAAGGGCTGTTTTGCCTTCAAGAGAAAAGAGGGACGCTACATAGGATGCTGTCGTCATCACATTACCTCAGCTGGTCCATTGGGACAAAGTCCATATCTTTAAACGTATAGTTCTCGCCCGCCATCGCCCAAATAAATGAATAATTCGCTGTACCCGAGCCTGAATGAATAGACCAGGCAGGAGAAATGACCGCTTCCTCATTGGCCACAACGAGGTGTCTTGTTTCAGATGGCTCCCCCATAAAATGAAAGACACGAGCATCTTCTTCGATATCAAGATATAAGTACACTTCCATACGCCGATCATGAATATGAGCGGGCATCGTATTCCACGTGTTATTGGTTTCCAGCTGAGTGATTCCCATCATGAGCTGACAGCTTTGGATGCCGTTTGCGTGGATGACTTGATACAGGTTTCGTACGTTTGAAGCAGACGCTTCCCCTAAGTGATTCGGTGTTAATTCAGCGATGGCTGCTTTTTGCGTAGGGTACGCTTGATGAGCCGTGGCGGATACAAGATAGAACTTGGCTCCCTCGCCGGATGAACTAGCAAACTGTACATCTTCGTGTCCAAGCCCAATATATAAGAAATCTTTGTGCTCCAGTACAAAGGCTTCACCATCGACAGTGACTGTTCCTTGACCGCCGACATTTACAATGCCGATTTCTCGTCTTTCAAGGAAATATTCTGTACGTAGAAAGTCGCCGGCATCTAATTTGAGCGGCTCTGCAGATGGCATGACTCCGCCAATCACCACGCGGTCCTCATGTGAATAGTAGAGCTTTAATTCACCGCTGACGAATAGTGTAGGAATATGAAAATGACGACGAAGTTCCTCTGTTGTAAAACGTTTGACCTGCTCAGGATGTACAGCATAACGATTTTCCATTTGAAATAAGCCTCCCTTTCCATCTGAAACAAAGTATGGGTATTTTATTTGGTATCGGTTTCAAGGAAAATTTTAGAGGAAAAAGAGCATGCCGTCAACCGTTATTTTGAAATCGCTTTCTTTTTGTTTATTTAAATGTTTTTTTGCCATCTCCAAGCAAAAAAATCTTCTGGAATTCAAGAAATTATGATATGCTCTTTTTAAGTTATTTGAAATCGGTTTCGAAACAAATGAGAAGACATTAATTGTGGGAGTTTTTTGAATGAAAGAGAAAAAGCAAACGAAAGTGACCATCAACGAAGTGGCCGCTTATGCAGGTGTTTCAAAATCAACTGTATCCAGATATATCAATGGCAGAACAAATGAAATTTCTACTGAAAAGGTCAAAAAAATTAAAAAAGCCATTGAGGAACTGCATTATCGTCCGAGTCAGCTCGCACAAGGTTTGAAAGTAAGAAAAAGCAAGGTCATTGGGTTCATTGTAGCCGACATTACGAACCCATTCTCTGTAGCGACACTTCGCGGAGTCGAAGAAATTTGTGATGAATATGGATACAGCATCATGGTATGCAACACAGATAACCGACCAGAAAAAGAACGAGAAATGCTCCTCAAGCTGAATGCACATTATATTGAAGGGCTCATCATCAATACGACAGGTCAGAACAATGACATTCTGCAGGATTTGAAGGAAAACGGTGTGCCGATTGTCCTTGTTGACCGGAAATTACCTGAACTAAAAGTCGACACAGTGACAACGAATAACCGTGATATCACCATCCAGTTGCTTCAACAAATGTATGAGAAAGGCTATGAGCACATCGCCTTCTTTACTGAACCGGTCGATGGAATCAGTCCTCGTGAAGAACGAAAAGAAGCATATGAACAGACAGCCATGAGTGAATATAAGAAGCCGCTCATTGCAGAAATTGATTTGAAACAAAAGGAACAACTGCGAGAAGAGCTTGTCCATTTTGTCCAATCAAGCCAGCAAAAAAAAGCGATTTTAGCAGCCAATGGATTACTTATGCTGAAGCTGATCAGTGAGCTTGTAGAACTCGGGTTAAAGATTCCAGAAGATATAGGCATCGCAGGCTTTGATGATACAGAATGGTATAAGCTGATTGGGCCTGGAATCACAACGGTTGCCCAGCCATCTCATGAAATGGGGAAAGCCGCCATGCAAAAAATCAAGACTCGGCTTGAAGGGGATGAAAGTGCGCCCCAAACCATTCAGCTTGATGGAGAAATCATCGTAAGAAAATCCTTATAAACAGACAGAGAAGAGTATACATACGTGCATGCTCTCTCTTTTTCAACTGATTTGAAACCGGTACCAAGAAAGGGGAGAAATGAGTGAAAGCATTGGATGTGGTCACATTTGGGGAATCAATGGCGATGTTTTACGCAAAAGAAGCCGGAGAGCTTCATCAAGTGCATACATTTCAAAAGGCGCTTGCTGGTGCCGAAAGTAACGTGGCAGTCGGTTTGGCGAGGCTAGGTTTTGATGTGGGATGGATGAGCAAAGTCGGAGCAGATTCACTTGGCACATTTATTTTAGAAGAGCTTCAAAAAGAAGGAGTCGATACAAGTGCAGTGATCCGTTCAAATGATGGGTCTCAAACAGGGATTTTACTTAAATCCAAAGTGATGGATGGAGATCCTGACGTCACGTATTATCGCAAAGGCTCTGCTGCGAGCACAATGAGTCCTAGCGACTTTCCCGCGAATTATTTCAAACAGGCAGGACATCTCCATATGACAGGTATTCCACCTGCATTATCCAATGAAATGAGAGCGTTTTCTTTTCATGCTCTTCAAAAGATGAAAGAAGCAGGCAAAACCATTTCATTTGATCCAAACCTTCGGCTGCAGCTATGGGAAGAGGAGGAAGATATGATCCATACAGTGAATCAGATCGCTTTTCAAGTAGATTGGTTTTTTCCGGGGCTTGCAGAAGGGCAAAGGCTCACAGGCTATCACGAGCCGGAAGAGATTGCCGATGTTTATTTGCAAAAAGGCGTCAAGCTTGTGGTCATTAAGCTCGGTGCAGAAGGTGCCTTTTATAAAAGTGCAGCCAGTCAGGGGATTGTGAGCGGCTTTTATGTGCCAAATGTCGTGGATACAGTCGGTGCCGGTGATGGGTTTGCCGTGGGGGTTATCAGCGGTTTACTGGACGGTTTATCATATGAAAAATCTGTGATAAGAGCCAATGCTGTAGGGGCTCTTGCGGTGATGTCTCCAGGCGATAAGGACGGCCTGCCTACTCGGGAAGAGCTTCAGGCCTTTATGAAAGAAGCCAAACGATATCAGAGACGGGAATATATGAAGGGGGACGAAGGATATGGGAAAGTCAGCAAGTTTGAGCGTTAAAGAACGTCTCGCGGCTTGTAAGCTGATCGCAGTGGTGAGAGCGGGGAGCGAAGCAGAAGGCATTAAGATCATAGAGCGTTTAAAGAAAAAGGGCGTTCGTGCCATTGAAGTGACGTATACCACGCCCAATGCGGAACGCATCATCGCATCCTTTCAGCATGAGCAAGATCTGATTGTAGGAGCGGGCACAATCACCACCCTTCAGCAGGCGCAATCAGCCATTGACGCAGGCTCGCAATTTATTGTCAGTCCAGGATATCTTCCTGTCATTGGAGAGCATCTCTCATTTCACGACACACTCTATGTACCAGGTGTCCTCACCCCAAGTGAAATCATGCAGGCAAAAGCAGCTGGATACTGCTTGCTCAAACTTTTTCCAAGCGGCTCCTTCGGGTTATCCTATATGAAAAACTTACAAGGCCCATTTCCAGACATTGAATTTATTCCAACGGGGGGGATTCATCCAGCTGATGTGCCACAATGGCTGAAAGCAGGCGCAGTGGCTGTAGGGGTCGGAAGTCAGCTGGAGAGCAGTACAGCAGAAGAATTACAAGCGGTTCTTTCTTCATAAATAAGCGCTATCAAATGAACAACTGGCAGATGGATGCCGGTTGTTTGTTCGTTTATCTGACATAACAGCAGGTGAATGCTGACTCTTCACGTACAATGATCGTGAAGGAGTGATAGATGTGTACATTCAACAAGATACACTCACGGATGGACAAATAGAGCAGCTGATTACCGCTCATATAGAAGAAATGAAAGAGCATTCCCCGCCAGAAAGCATTCATGCCCTTCCGTTAGCTGATTTGAAAAAGCAAGATGTCACAGTGTGGAGTGTGCGGGATGGAGAAGAGCTTCTTGGCTGCGGAGCGTTAAAGGAGCTGTCAAGTGATCACGGCGAAATCAAATCCATGAGGACCGCAGCTCACCATATGCGAAAAGGTGTAGCAAGGTATATGCTGAACCATCTTCTCCAAGAGGCAAAAAGGCGCGGCTATTCACGTATCAGCTTAGAGACAGGTGCGATGTCTTTCTTCGAGCCAGCAAGAAAACTATATGAGAGTGTTGGGTTTTATATTTGTCCGCCTTTCGGTTCATATCACGAAGATCCAAACAGTTTATTTATGACAAAGGAATTATAGAGGTTGAGAGAGTATGCTTATAAGCAGCTCTTTTTTTATGCGCAATTTTTGAAAGGGGGAGGATGTGGTGAAAGGTTCAAAGTGGATCGTGGTGGGCGCCTTTCTCACTTTTTGTGTCGTATCTGTCATTTTTTTAACATCATTAGGTCAAGATTTATTTAAAATTGAAAACGCTTCCGAAAAAGCGTCAACAACCTATCAATATCACTTTGTCCTTGTACCGGAGGAGCTTGATAACGAATATTGGCAGCTAGTACAAAAGGGAGCTGCTGATGCGGCAGCCGCTCATCGCGTGTATTTAGAATATTTGGGTCCGAAGCAAGCCGATATAGACGACCATTTGAAAACCATTGATATGGCAATCGCAGGGCATGTCGATGGCATTATGACACAGGGACTTGATGCGAAAAAATACAAACCGCTTTTTCAGAAGGCGAGGGAAAAGGGCATTGATGTTGTCACCGTTGATACGGATGCAGAGGGGAGCAAGCGTCAAGTGTATGTAGGCACGGACAATTATTATTCTGGCTTTATCGCAGGACAGGCACTCATCGCAGATACAAAAGGCGAACAGTATGTAGGAATTGTCACAGGCAGGCTTGATGCCGTTCATCAAAAGCAGCGCGTCAAAGGGTTTCGAGATGCCGTCGCCGCTGAAAAACGCATTCATATTGCTGGAATAGAAGAATCAGCCATTACCAAATCAGGGGCCTCCGGTGCCGCGTATAAACTATTAAACGATCATGCGAAGCTTACCGCATTTTACGGCACGAGTGCATTAGATGGTGCAGGGATTATTCAAGCAACAGCGCAATATCAATCGTCCGCAGATATCTATGTACTCGCATTTGATACGTTGCCAGATACGATTCAGGCGCTCGATGATGGAGAGATTGATGCAGTCGTTGTTCAGCACCCTTATGAAATGGGCTATCAAGCAGTGGAATCGCTTGTGCGTTTGCAAAAAGGTGAAAAAGAAGAACCGCTTCAGTACACAGGAACGAGTGTGATTCGGCGCGAGGATCTGCCGCTGCAGCAAACAGACAGAAGGCAGGGGGTGCAGCCGTGAGAAGGATTCGAAGTAAATTGCTACTGGCATTTTTGACCCTTGTGTTCCTTGGCAATGTGGCCGCTTTTTTCGTCTATTGGAGCAGCTCGAATATCACATCAGAATATAGCAGAAGCTTTCGTTCTTTTCTCCTGCTTAATGATATATCGACAGAGGCAAAAACGATGTATGAAAAGGTCAATGCTTATGCGATTGAAAAGGATCAGCAGTTTGCCAAAGAATATCTAGCTTCAAAACAAAAAATGAAATCCTACGACCAGGCATTGCGAAAAGATGCCGGGCTTCATGCGGCCATTCCTTCTATCGAAAAATACCAATATATGATGCGGACGCTCATCAATGAAAGTGATGCGACCATGACACATGTAAAAGAAGGGAAAATCAAAGAATATGCAGCAAGTGTGAAGGAAGTAAGAACCGTCTCCTCCTACATACAAGAGCAAACGATGACCCTGCTTGATGATGAATTGTCTGAGTATCAAGTACTCTATCAATCTCTGCAAAAAAGACACCAAACCTATGCGCTCTTTACCTTATGTTTGTTTACGCTGTCCATTGGGGTCGCCTTATGGATGGCGTATATGATTGCTGGCGGGATATCAAGACCGATCGTCCATCTCTCTCGAAGCGTAAAGGAAGTATCAGAAGGAAACTTTGATGGAGCGAACTTGCATGTCACCTCAAAGGATGAAATTTCTGTATTAAATGAGGCTTTTCAGCGAATGCGACAAGAGATGAAAATGATGATTGAAGAGATGAAACAAAAGGCAGCCTTAGATCAAAAAATCAAAGACATGAAGCTGAAAACGCTGCAAAACCAAATGAACCCACATTTTTTATTTAATACCTTAAACATCGTCTCACGCATGGCTTACTTAGAATCAGCGGATGCCACATCGAGGTTGATCCAATCTGTTTCCACTCTCATGCGTTATTCGCTGTCAGCTCTCAGTGCATCCGTTACGCTCGAACAAGAAGTAAAAGTGGTCAAAGAATATTTTCATATACAAGAAACGAGATTTGCCGATCGTATCACATGCAAAACGATCATAGATGAATCGTGTTTATCTGTACATATCCCAAGTCTCACCTTACAGCCGCTTGTTGAAAATGCCTTTATTCATGGCGTCGAACCAAAGGAGGAAGACGGGCTTGTCGAACTCTCGATCTATCAAGAAGGCGGCTATGTGATGATTCGGATTCGGGACAATGGGATGGGAATCAACGAACAAGAGAAAAGGAGATTGCTATCAGAAAAAGAAGAGGAAGATCCAAACATCTTGAGTAAAGGGCACTCGACAGGGATCGGTCTTCGTAATGTGATGTCAAGGCTGCATTTGTTTTATGGGGTAAAAGATGCCCTGCAAATTGACTCAAAGCCAAACGAAGGCACCACCATTCAATTGGCTATTCCGATGAAGGAGGGACCATCATGCTGAACGTGCTGATTGTGGATGATGAAAAAATAGAACGGCTAGCGATGCGGAAGTTCATGACGGATTGGCTTCCAGAGTGTCATATCGCAGGAGAAGCTGAAAATGGAAAGAAAGCGGTTGAATTCGTGCGAACTGAGCCCGTTCATCTTGTGCTCATGGATATTCAGATGCCGGGAATGGATGGACTCACAGCGATCAAGCAAATCAAAGCGAGCAGCCCTCATACAAAATTTATTATGCTGACAGCCTACGATACGTTTGATTATGCCAAGCAAGCGATGCAGGAAGGGGTGAAGCAATACCTCGTCAAACCGGCTGACAAAGATGAAACCATCGCCGCCATTCGCACGGTTGCGGCAGAGATTCAGCAGGAGGCGTCTCAGCGGCAGGCGATGGCGGCCGGTCAGCAGTCAAATTGGCTTGAAGCTCATGTCATAAACGGTCAATCCTATACCTCAACGGAGTTTCAACAACTGTTTCATGAATTCGAAGCAGGTCTTGTCATCGCTGTACAGCGGACAATCGGGGATCAGCTGTTGATTGATTTACAGACATCTCCCCTTTTTCATACAGTGCCGATTCAGGTGAGTGGTGAGCTGTTTACATGTCTTATTTATCGTCACCAAGCGCCTGGTCAGTTAAAGGCAGATGTCCTGCAGGCGATTCGAACTGCCCCAACAAGCGATCAGCCTTCACCTATCGTTGGCATAGGACACCCGGTCTCAAATCCGCTTTATCTTCAGAAAAGTGCAGCAGAGGCGAAGCTTGCCTATTATCAGCGGAAAAAGAGCCCCGGCGTTGTTCGTTATGGTTTTTACCAAACAGAAGAACAGTCTCATCCATTGATCCATCTGCCTGAGCTTGCAGACGATATGATGCAGGCAATGGAAGAAGGGAGAAGAGAGGATGCGCTCGCTTTATTCGATGCCTTTGAGCTAGAGGGGGCGACCCTGTCACAACTAAAAGAGCTGCTGATTTTATTTAAATCACGGCTCCGAACAGACTGGCCAATATTAACGATCAGCACCGCAGCTGAATGCCGTCAGTGCTGTGAATATTTATTTGACGTGTACGAAGCAAGAAACCAGACTGTGAATGATATCGAGCGGGCAAAGCGCTACATCAAAACGCATTTTTGTGAACAGATCACGCTGGAGCAGACTGCCGCCTATGTTGATTTAAGTCCAACCTATTTCACAAAACGGTTTAAAGACGAGACAGGGCTGACATTTAAAGAGTATGTGACGACCTGCCGGCTGGATAAAATCAAAAAGCTTCTCAAAGACAGCTCGCTTAGTTTAAAAGAAATTACCTATCAGGCAGGATATACAGACCCCAATTACGTCAGCCGTGTGTTTAAGAAGATGGTGGGTTGTTCAACGAAGGAATATCGAAAACAGACCGTAAAAAAATGAAGAATTTCATAAAAAAGTGAAGAAGTTTGCCTAAAAAAAAGAAAGGATCTGCCATTATACTTATTATGATAACGCTTACAAAATGAGGATGGGGGATCAATCATGAAGGTTAAATTAGGCTTTACGCTGTTAGTACTCTGTATGCTTATCGTCACTGCCTGTAGTTCATCGACGAGCTCAGATGCGAAAAAAGAGGGCGGAGCAGAGAAGCTCGACATTTTCTCTTGGTGGACTGGAGCAGGTGAGGAGGACGGACTGAAAGCACTCATTCAATTGTTTGAAGAGAAAAATAAAGACATCCCAATTGAAAATGCAGCCGTCGCAGGTGGTGCTGGTACAAATGCAAAGGCTGTTCTGACTAGCCGGATGCAAGGAAATGACCCGCCAGCTACATTCCAAGTACATGGCGGAGCGGAGCTGAATGAGAGCTGGGTCACAGCAGGCAAAATGGAGCCTCTGGATGATCTATATGAAAAAGAAGGCTGGAAGGACAAATTTCCAGAATCACTCATCGACCTTGTCAGCAAAGATGGGAAAATCTATTCAGTACCAGTGAATATTCACAGGGGCAATGTGCTTTGGTATAACAAGAAGGTATTTGACGATGCAGGCTTAGAGCCACCAACGACCTTTGATGAATTTTTCAAAACAGCAGATGCATTAAAGAAAAAAGGCATTACACCGCTCGCACTTGGGGATAAAGAGCCTTGGGCAGCAACACATTTGTTTGAGAGTGTGCTGCTCGGCGTTTTAGGCGCTGACGGTTATCAAAAGCTTTGGGCTGGCGACATGAAAATGGATGACGCAAAAGTGAAGGAAGCGGCAGACATCTTTGGACGTATGCTTGAATACGTCAATGATGACCACAGCTCACGTAACTGGCAGGATGCCTCGCAGCTCGTAGCAAAAGGGGAAGCTGCAATGAATGTCATGGGCGACTGGGCGAAGGGGTACTTTGTGAATGATCTGGATCTGAAGGTGAATAAAGACTTTGGATACGTGGCGACTCCTGGCACAGAGGGAAGCTTTATGGTGATCACCGATACATTTGGACTGCCAAAGGGCGTGAAACAGCCAGAAAACGTGAAGAAATTCTTATCTGTCTTAGGATCTGTGGAAGGTCAGGATGCATTTAATCCGCTGAAGGGATCGATTCCGGCACGTGTGGATGCAGATGTTTCTAAATATGATGAATACGGAAAATCGGCGATGAAGGCATTTAAAGAATCAAAGCTGGCGCCGTCTCTCGCGCATGGTTCAGCTGCTGAAGAAGGGTTTGTGACAAAAGCGAATCAAGCCGTCAATATCTTCGTCACACAAAAAGACAGCAGTCAGTTTGTTTCATCTTTAAAAGATTCAATGAAATAAAGACGAGGAGGCGGCGACTAAGCACCGCCTCTTTTTTAAAAAGGAGTGTAGCTTCATGCGTATGGATACATCGCCGATCACAAAAGCAGCAACACCCAAAGTCAAACGTGTGCGGAAAAAATGGAGTGGGGATCAGCTGCTTGCGCTTCTATTTTTAGCCCCGTCGGCTATTTTATTATTCATCTTTGTTTACGGCTTTATTGGCTGGACTGGGTATGTGTCATTATCAAATTGGACCTCGCTTGTTCCTGATTTCTCTTTCGCAGGTCTTCAAAACTATATCATGCTGTTTCAAGATTTCCGCTTTCAGTCAGATCTTCGAAACACGGTCTTTTTCACTCTATTCTTTATTGGAGCCGTTATTGCCTCTGGGCTCGCACTTGCGATTTTACTAGATCAGAAGATCAAGGGTGAATCTCTATTTCGGAATTTATTTTTCTTTCCAATGGCCCTTTCCTTCGTTGTGACAGGGGTCGTCTGGCAATGGATTTTAAACCCGTCCACTGGCGTGAATCTATTTTTAAAGACGCTTGGTATCCAGCCTAAGTGGTACACGGATACGAACATTTTAGCTGGATTTGTCTGGGGGAAAATTGAGTTTGGTGTCCCTGCGGCAATGATTGCAGTCGTGATTGCAGCTGTTTGGCAGATGACTGGATTTTCTCTAGCAATGTATTTGGCGGGTTTGAGAGGCATTCCAGAGGAAGTAAGAGAGGCTGCTAGAATGGATGGCGCAACCGAATGGCAGATTTACCGGAAGATTATTTTTCCTTTATTAAAACCGATAACTGCAAGTGTCATTATCATCATGGCTCATATTTCATTAAAGATTTTCGATTTGATTTACTCAATGACAGGACCGGGTGCAAACTTTGTCACAGATGTTCCGGGCGTTTACATGTTTGAAATGACCTTTAGAGGAAACCATTATGCAGGCGGTGCCGCCATCGCGATTGTGATGCTGATCTCTGTTGCGGTCTTTATCGTGCCATATCTCCTGTCGAGCCGGAAGGGGGCGTCATCATGACAGCTAGATGGTTTGTCCGTCCAGTCCTTTATGCTTTATTGATTTTGTGCAGTCTGTTTTTTCTAATGCCAGTCTATGTCATGCTCGTCACAAGCTTGAAACCATTAGGTGAAGTGACTCTTGAGAAAATGTGGGCGCTGCCGTCAACACTCGATTTTTCAAGCTATCAAATCGCATTTGAAAAGCTAGCGCCCAATTTAATGAATTCTCTTTATCTAGTCATTCCGGCTACCTTATTGTCAGCTGTCTTAGGGGCGATGAATGGCTATGTCCTATCAAAATGGCGTTTCAAAGGATCAGAAGTGGTCTTTACGCTGATGCTGTTTGGAATGTTTATTCCATATCAAAGTATCCTCATTCCACTCATTCAATTTTTACGTGAAGTCGGATTGTATAATTCGATTCCAGGTTTGGTGCTTGTCCATGTCGTATATGGACTCCCAATCACAACGCTCATGTTTCGAAACTTCTATGTGAGCATTCCTGATGAAATGATTGAATCGGCAAAAATGGACGGTGCAGGGTTTATCGGGATTTTCAGACATATGATTCTTCCGCTTTCGATCACAGGATTTGTTGTAGTCGCCATTTGGCAGTTCACAAATGTGTGGAATGAGTTCTTATTTGCAGTCACGATGACCACTGCGGAGCATCAGCCAGTGATGGTTGCCTTGCAAAATCTATCAGGCAGTCAAATTGTGCAATGGAACGTCCAAATGGCAGGGGCGATATTGGCCGCATTGCCGACACTTTTAGTCTATATTCTGCTCGGAAAATACTTTGTCAAAGGGCTTCTCGCAGGCTCTGTCAAAGGATGAAACATTTTTGTGTTATCGTTTTCATTTGGTGTACTGAAAGGATTGACTTCTCTTTAGATAGCGTCATAATAAAAGTTGAGACTTGCTAGTTTTCATCAAGCCTTACAAGGATTATCAAAGGGTAGCAAAGGGAGGAGTCATCCTGAATGAAGCAGTCACCAATTTTTTTACTGCCTGAATTGAAGGAGAGAATATGGGGAGGTACAGCCTTAAGAGATCAATTTGGCTATGATATTCCTTCTGATCAAACGGGAGAATGCTGGGCAATTTCTGCTCATCCAAACGGACCAAGTGTCGTGCAAGACGGTCCATATAAAGGGAAAACGCTGATCGAACTATGGGACAATCACAGAGAATTGTTCGGGGGAATAGAAGGCGATCGATTCCCGCTGTTAACCAAAATTTTAGATGCAAACCAGGACTTATCCGTTCAAGTTCATCCAGATGATGATTATGCGGAAAGACATGAAAATGGCGAGCTTGGAAAAACAGAGTGCTGGTATATCATTGACTGCAAAGAAGGAGCAGAAATGATCTATGGGCACAATGCAAGAACAAGAACTGAGCTTGTGACCATGATGAACAGTGGAGATTGGGAAGGTCTTTTGCGTCGTGTGAAGATTAAGCCTGGTGATTTTTATTATGTGCCAAGCGGTACCATTCATGCGCTTTGCGAAGGAACGCTTGTCCTCGAAACGCAGCAAAGCTCAGATACCACCTATCGGGTATATGATTATGAACGAAAAGATCAGAATGGCAATGAACGTGAACTTCATTTTGCGCAAGCCATTGATGTCACAACGGTTCCCCATGTAGACGGGTATGCAGATGAATCAGTTGAAACACGCCGTGGGCTGACCATTCGAACGTTTGTTGAAGCAGAGTATTTCTCTGTGTATAAATGGGAAATTGATCAAGCAGTGGAGCTTTCGCAAGATTATTCATTTTTGCTGTGCAGTGTAATTAGCGGGGAAGGGGCTCTAACGCATGATGGACATACATATCCACTGCCTAAAGGAGCTCATTTTATCCTGCCAGCTGAAACAGGAAGCTTCTCAATTGAAGGAACTTGTGAGCTGATTGTATCGCATATATAAAGAAAAAGAGGACTTCGAAGGGGTCCTCTATTTTTCTATTGCATAAATAACTTGAAAGAGTACTTGTTTTTGTCGATAAAGAGATTAGTAGACTATTATGCAAAGTAAGAGAGGGACAGTGAACGTGAAAAAAACCATCAAGATTATGTTACTCGCAGCTGCCTTTGGTATGACAATACAGACGGGCAAAGAAGTGCAAGCAGCCTCCTATGTCGATCAATCCATTTATACGATGAACACCTCAAAGGTATTTACAACAGAATCAGAAGTAAAAAAAGCAGTGGAAACATTGAAGAAGGACAAAAAGTGGACAGCCACTTATCAAACCTCAGGAAGCACGTCGACTTATCAGCTCACTGCCTCAGGATATGAGTCGCAAACAGCAGCGAGTGCAAGTGCAGCTGCATTAAAAAAAGAGACGGGCATGAGCGGTACGGTGTCTCCAGTAGGTGACCGCCTTCCTTTACAAAAGGTTGTATCTGACCCCGTCAATGATGAAGCTCAGGCGAAAAAGCTCTCGCTCGAGCTAACGAAAACATCAGGGCTCAATAGCACCTATGAAGTCATCAATCAAAGCAGACCTTCTTATCAGGTCATATCAGGAACCATTGATTCTGAAACGAAAGTCAAAAATATTCAAACCGAATTAAAAAAGCAGGCCGGTGTCACTAGTACATACCAAACTGAAAACAAAGCAGGCACTGTGTATCAGCTGATTTCAGGCGGTATCGTTGGTCAAAGTAAGGCGAATACGATCTTGCAAGGCTTTCAAAAAGCGTCTGGTTTAAAAGCGGTGCTTCAAACGGTGACAGCAGGCAAGCCATATTACATCGTCACATCAGCTGCACAAGCGAACCAGTCAAAAGCACAGACGCTTCTTACCCAGCTTCAAAAAGAAGCAAAGATCAGCGGGAAGATTCAAAAGGCAGGCGCTTTAAAAAATGTGTATCGCTTGGAATCAGGCTATTTCAAAGACAACAAACAGGCATCCTCAGCTGCGGCCCAGATTAAGAAACAAACCGGCGCTACAGGGACTGTGCAGCGAGTGGGAAAAACAAAAAATTATATCGTGAAGCTCAATCAACTGAACGATACAGCATACGGAAAAACGGTGGCCTTTTTCAAGAAAAAGAAATGGCGCTACACATCGCAAAAGATCTCTTCTACACAGCCATATCAAGTAGTGACTGGAAACCTATTAGGAGATGATCAAGCGAAAAAAGCAGCAGCTTTCTTCCAAAAGAAAAAGGTATCAGCAACAACGAAAAAAACAGGTAAAGCATCTGACAGCACGTATCGACTTGTCGTCAATCAATCAGCGGAGCAAGCCAAAATAAATAAAGGTGCCGCATATTTAAAAACGCAGAAAGTGACAAGCAGCATTACAACTGGTAAGGGCCAAGCTGTCAGCAAAACGTATAGTCTCAAGACAACACCTGTATATGAGCAAAGTAAAGTCAAGCAGGCTCAAGAGATTATCAAGAAAAATGGCGTTGCCAGCAGTACAAAAACGTTGACAGAAGCGGTTAAACAATACCGGATCACGACAGAGCCGACGGTGAATCAGACTAAACTGAATCAAGCGCTAAGCTATTTAACGAAACAAAAAATGAAAGCAGCTGCTCAAAAAACAGGGACAACTGATTATGGTCAATATCAGATCAAAACAGGTGCCATCTCAACAGCTGCATTGCGCGATCAAGGCGTGGCATTTTTCAAAAAACGGAATGAACCAGCTGCCTATCAAACAACAACGAAACCAACCTACAAAATCAACATTACGCAGCAATTCACAGGATTACCAACTGTAAATGCAGCGATTGCTTTTGTGAAAAGTCAATATGGCTGGACAGCTACAGCCGTAAAAATCAAAAATGGCCCAATGGTCATGCAAACGAACTACAACCTCACTGTCAATGAGATGGTGAACAAGCAAATGAAGGTGTCACCACAGACAGATGGTGCAGCCTATGTCTATGCACCATATGTTGACACGGCGACGTCAACTGTGAATACGGACGGCTTAAATGTTCGTTCGACACCTGATTCGAGCTCTGCGAGCAACATCGTGGCGCAGCTGAATAAAGGAGCAAAAGTGAAACAGCTTGGGAAAGAAGGAAACTGGATCAAGATCAGCCTTGGCTGGAGAAATGCAAGCTCAGCAGAGGTGCAGAAATATGTAGACCCAGCCAATATTGCTGAGGGCACTCAATCTTATTTTCAATTTCTGAAACTCTCTGAAGCTGCGAATCTCAATCCGGCAGAAGTCAATTCAAAGATTCTAGCAGGCAAAGGGATTCTTGCAGGTAAAGGACAAGCCTTTATTACGGCAGCGAAAACGTATCATATCAACGAAATTTATCTCATTTCTCACGCGTTGCTTGAAACAGGTAACGGAGGTTCCATTTTAGCGAATGGTACGATGTTTAATGGAAAGAAAGTATATAATATGTATGGCATTGGCGCATACGACAGCAATCCGAATTACCTCGGTGCAAAATATGCGTATGAACAGCAATGGTTCACGCCAGAGGCAGCCATTATTGGCGGGGCAAAATTCATTGGCAACAGCTATATCAATCACGCCACATACAAACAAGATACGATTTATAAAATGCGCTGGTCTAGTTCAGCGACTCATCAATATGCAACAGATATTGGCTGGGCATATAAGCAAGTCACTCGTATGTATAGCTTGTATAACTTACTTGATAACTATACGCTCTATTACGATATCCCGGTTTATAACAAATAAAAAAACGTCCGTGCTTCCTAATGAGAAGCCGGACGTTTTTTGTGTAAGAGCTGCTGTTCAATAAAGAATAAGAGCTGCTCACTGGACCTTCCCTTTGAATATTGATTCCATTCCTCGGCGAAGGTTTTAATTCGTTTTAGTTGATCTGATTCATGAAGTAGCTCCTTCAAGAGCATGGTTTGAGTGATACAAGCCTTCCCAGGAATGATGTCCTCATACCGATCGACTAAGCCGCGTTTCTCTCGATAAGTGTCTAAGTCATAAGTGAAGAACAAAACAGGCTTTTCAAGCAGTGCATATTCAAACACAATCGATGAGTAATCTGTGATCAGGACATCGCATGCACAAAGCAATGGATAAAGCGGCTGATCGGACACATCAAATATCCATTCATCGTCTGTTTCCGCCTTCGCTAAATGTTTGACCGCAGGATGAAGCTTGACGAGCAGAATATAATCTCCGTTTAGCTCTGTTTGTAATTGCTCCTTTGAAAAAGGCAGGACAAGACTGTCCATTGCAAAGTCTCGATAGGTCGGTGCATAAAGCAGGATCTTTTTCCCTTTAGGAAAATCATTCGGCTTCAAGGAAGACGGGCGCTGGTCATAGTACACATCCGTCATCGGTACACCTGTTGGTAAAAAACGTTCATCATTCACCCCAAACGAAGACTTAAAAATCTCGCGCATATGATCTGAGCCTGTAACGATATAATCGAAAGACGCATAGACTCGTTTGAACCGTTTGATGTCACGAGGACTTCGTTCCGAATTTGAAGCATCTTCAAGACCGAATTTTTTCAACGCCCCATTGGCATGCCATACTTGAATACAGGTGGTAGAAGGACGTTTTTTGAGTACGCTTGTCATGAGAAAGTAATTATCTGTCACGACAACCTTGCTTTTAAACATCGTATAAATACATTGAATGAGATGGAGAGGATTTTTTTCATGAAAATAGCGAAATGACAGATGAGACTCGTCCTTTTCTATCGCAGAAGCATGCTTCGTATAGAGGACAGTAAGCTTCATCGTCATGTTCGCCTGTTGTTGATAAGTATCAATAAGAGCAGCTGCATTCTCTTGAAATGAAACAAGCAGCGTCACCTGGTTTTCACGCGGTTTCACGCCGCTCATCAGCCATCCAATAAAAGAAACGAAAGCTGCATAGCTTGAAATGATCATTGAGCGTATATTTATCATTGGTCAGTCTCTCACAGCTGCTTCGTCTGATCCTTTACTTGCTCAGGATAGTAACGTTTTTTTCCTTTGTTTTCTTTCAATACGGCAAAAGCGTATTTAGGAATATTCAACATTCGCTTCCATCTCCATGGATTCACAACAAGTCTGTACAGCCATTCTGTATTTGTTTTAATCATCCAGCGTGGTGCACGCTTCACCGTTCCGCTAAATACATCAAAGCTTCCGCCTAAACCGATGCAAACAGCCTGCGGGAATAAATGACGGTATTCATAAATAAAGTTCTCCTGATTTGGATAACCTAAAGCAACGAACACCATATCTGCTTTCGAGCGAGCGATTTGTTTTGCTACGAAACGTTTATCGGCTTGATAACCGTCACAGCTTCCTGCAATGACCACATTTGGATATTCCGTATCAATTCGCTGTTTAACAGCCTCAAGCACTTCTTTTTTCGCCCCATATAAAAAGATACTTTTAGACTGCTTGTTTGCTAGATCAAGCATAGACATGAAGACATCAAAGCCAGCAATTCTTGACTTCAGCGGACTTTGTGTCAAACGTGACATTAAGACGACGCCTACACCATCCGGCAGCACATAATCCGCAGAAGAGACAACTTGATGATACGTCTGATCCTTCATAACAGCATAGCCAATCTCTGGATTGACAGTCGCAATCATGGCGCCTCTTCTTTGAGAAATATGATGGTGATTCATATAGCTAATAAATTCATCTAGGTCGCCATTTACATAAGAAAGGTTAGAGACCACTTCTGTTTGCATTGTTTAGACCTCCTTTTTCATCTTGTTATCTATGAACGTTCATTGTAAATTCATTCTTCGTCTACTCATCATTTTATCACAGATGCTCCATGAAATATTAACAATAACTTTACAAACCTTTAAATTTCATGACATTTTCATCAATTCATAAGGAGGCTGCTGCGAGAAACATTGATTCTTCGGACTTTCGCTTCTGCGCCCAATAAATTGGAAATAGTTTGTCTTTACATCTGCTTAACGTTTGATGGGCGCTGTGATATAATGAGGTTCCGAAGAGCGAAAAAATACGAACGAAGATCATAGGATTACGGATAAACGTTACTGCATGAAAGCAGTTGAATAAGGAATGAAGAAAGGAGTTCATGTTTGCGATGAAGAAAGTTATTACTTACGGTACATTTGATTTATTACACTGGGGGCATATTAAGCTGCTCGAACGTGCAAAGCAGCTTGGAGATTACTTAGTGGTGGCCATTTCGACAGATGAGTTTAACTTACAAAAATCAAAAAAGGCTTATCATAGCTACGAGCATCGAAAGCTCATTCTTGAAACGATTCGTTATGTAGACGAAGTCATTCCAGAAAACAGCTGGGATCAAAAAGTCCGTGACGTGCAAGAGCACGATATTGATGTGTTTGTCATGGGAGATGACTGGGAAGGTAAATTCGATTTCTTAAAAGAGCATTGCGAAGTCGTGTACTTGAAAAGAACAGAAGGCATCTCGACAACACAAATTAAGGAAGAAATTGCTGGACTTTAATAGATCAAAAAAAGTACTTCTTATCTTTTGGTGAGAAGTGCTTTTTCATGTAAAATACAATGAGCAAGTTATCATTATTTTTAAGGAGAGCTTCCTTTGTTTCAAAATTGGATGAAGAAAAAAGTTGAACACACATTGGATCAACCTGAACAACATGAAACAATGACATCAGTTGACATGCCTGATATGGACTACTACTTTATCATGGGTGATGTACCAAAACAGGATGAGCACTTAACGAAGTCTTTAAAAGCAAGATTAAAGCCATTGGCTGACAAACATAAACGTAATGCCATTTTAACTTTGAATTATGATGCAAATGTGAAAGAACATATTCATAGCTTGGAGGAGACCCTTCTGCACCAAGTTGACATCTTGAATGTATTTGAGCACTATATTCTACCGGAAAGCGGAAGTAAAAGGCGTTACTCGGAATTTATCATCGGTACATCTTTTCAATCGATCAATGAAGCAGTGATGCCAGCAGAAGAATCAACAGTGCAGGTGACGAGATATGAACTGCCATCTTCCCCTATTTGTTATATTGATCAATATAATGAAGAGCAGGAATTAGTAAAGAGGGAAGAGTACAATTGGCAGGGCGTTTTGTGCAGAGTGCAAAGCTTTGTTCCTCATACAGGTGCCCTATACTTGGAAGAACTAATCAATGACGATGGCAATATCTATATGGAGATCATCTACCCTGGAGATACAAAAAAGAATCCAGTACGGCATATTAATTGGTATAAAAAAACAGGAATTCAAACTTTTACAAAGAAGACAGATATAAAGCAACGATGGTTATCTAGTATTCAAACACAAAATGACCGTTTGAAACTGATGATTACAGAAGACCGGGATCAAGACCGTCACCTGTTTAAAATCGATCAGCCCGAAACAACGTATTATGCTGCATTTGTACATGACGCACATTATGAAGAAGATCCGCATCAACTCAATTCTCAATATGAAGAATTATTTAAACAAATAAGAAAACAGCAAGTGGATGCCGTCTTCTTTGGAGATACTAAGCATAAGGTAGATGTTGAGAAGGTATTGGGAGAACAAGCCTATTTTTATCTTGTGCCTTCTGATGAAATGTCTCTTTGGAATACAAGGCTACATCATATGCTCGAAAATCGTGAGCGTAAAGATGAACTGAGAAGGATCGTGGACCGCATGAAATGGGTTTTGCGTGATCTAAGCGCTGAACATCATGTTCTTCATCTTCAGCTTGAGCTGAAGGACGAAATGAGTCATGCAGATCATGTGCAAATCGATTTCGCAGGATATGATCGAGTGAATGGAGCTGAAATCATATCTCAAACAATCGATGAAAACCATCAAGTCAGCTTCCCAATTGGGCATTTTCAAACAAAGAAAAACATTGAAACCAATCAAACAAAATACGTTGATTTTTACATTCGTTTTAAAACAGAAGAACTTCAGGAAGTTTTGCAGCGTCTAGAAGTAGAGGAAGAGCTGCTCACCAATAAACCATCGTTAATCGATGGGTGGTCGTATCAAACGAAACAAGGAAACTATTCTTGGAAAGTAAAATAATGTGACAACACAACGGTAAGATTTCTGAACAGAGGAGATTAACGATTAATGATTGAAGAGGGAATTCATAAGAAGAGTGTCGTTGAAGGGTTAAAAAATCATCATGAGAAACTAGAAATGCTTATTCGCATCGACGATGACATGCCATTAACAGATAGAGAATTTTATTTGTTTATGAGGGAAAGGGTATCAAAACAAGAGCTTTTCCTTCCGCTTGTTCATCAAGAAGACAATCTATTCAAATTGGTATTGAGTGAACCATCGCTTCCGCTTGCATTAGAGCAGGGTCAGACATACAACCTGTATGTGACAGACTATCTGAGTGCAAACAAAGAAGAGGATGAGGACGAGCTTGAGGACTCAGCCTATGATTCTGATTCAGAAGAAGAGGAAGAAGAACTAAAAGAAACGGATCATGCCGAAGTAGAAGAGAAGACGCCATACTATAAACGCCGTTTAAAAATGGAAATAGAGAAGCCAGAGCTGACTTATTTAGAAAATAAAGACGCGATGCTGTATGTCATCCCGTATCGTACGGATAAAGGAAATGCATCGTTTAAAATCAAGCGTGAGCTAAAGGTTGTGAAATTCAATCATATCGAGCTCAGCAAAGAATGTACGTTATCTTTATCTGGTTATGCAGGCGTTCTCAGTGCAGAGCATCCTTATGAAATCAAGGAAGTAAAGCTTCTAGTGAAGAGAAATGGCGAAGAGCCAATTGAGCATCGCTTTCCGGTAAATATGACCCCAATAAAAGATGAAGTGGTCAAATACCGTGATGATCAACAGGTACCTCAGCTTTATCAATTTCTAGCAGAAGTTCCTTTAGAGGAATTGACCTATTCGTTAAACAAACGTTTTGTATATCGTTTCTATTTTGAATTTATTTGCGATGTAGGTGGAGTAGAGGAGACTTTAACGACCACTTCTTTAGTCCTTGGAGATCGCTCAAACAAACTCAAAGGGCTTGTTCAAATTCATAAAAGAAATGATGTACCGATTCGATATGAGGTGTATCGAAAGAAAAAAAGACAAACGCTTGGCATTCGAATTAATGATTATACAATGAAAACACGTGCGAAGTACTATGTCAAAAGCAAGTGGAAGAAGTTCAAAAAGCAAATCGGTAAAATCAAAAAAGTCCGTAACCGTCTTGTAACAAGGACCTTTAAAACGACCTTTCAGCTGGCGAGCAAGCTGTCTGTGAAAAAGAAAACCGTTATGTTTGAAAGCTTTAATGGAAAACAATTTAGCTGTAACCCACGTGGGATCTATGAGTATATGAAAGAAAATCATCCTGAATATACGTTGATCTGGAGCGTGAAAAAAGGGCACGAAGCACCGTTTAAGGAAAAGGATATTTACTATATCAATCGTCTGTCATTAAAATGGATTTTTGCGATGGCAAGAGCTGAGTATTGGGTCGTCAACAGCCGTTTGCCGCTGTGGATTCCAAAACCAGAGCATACAACATACTTGCAGACATGGCACGGTACGCCGTTAAAACGACTGGCGATGGATATGGACGAGGTGCATATGCCAGGAACAAACACGAAGAAGTACAAAAAGAATTTCACGAAGGAAGCGTCGAATTGGGATTATCTCATTTCACCAAATGCTTACTCGACTGAAATCTTCACACGTGCCTTCCAATTTCAAAAGACCATGATTGAGTCAGGATATCCGAGAAATGACTTCCTTCACAATCAAAACAATGAAGAAACGATGAGAGCACTCAAACAAAAGATGAACCTGCCGCTTGATAAAAAATTGATCTTATACGCTCCGACATGGAGAGACGATCAATTTTATAAAAAAGGGCAGTACAAATTTGATTTAGACCTTGATTTGCATGAGCTGAGAGCCGCTATCGGAGATGAATATATTATCATTCTGCGTATGCACTATCTAGTCGCTGAAAACTTTGATTTAGGACCATATGAAGGCTTTGCCTATGACTTCTCTCATTACGAAGATATTAGGGATCTTTATATGATTTCTGATCTGCTCATCACTGACTACTCATCTGTATTCTTTGATTATGCAAACCTTAAACGTCCGATGCTATTCTATGTGCCAGACATCGAAACATATCGTGACAAGCTGAGAGGCTTCTACTTCGACTTTGAACAGGAAGCACCTGGACCTCTTGTGAAAGAAACAGCCAGCGTCATTGACTGGGTAAGAGAAACAGAACAGCCAACCTTTACTTTGCCAGCTTCATTCGCACCGTTTTATGAGAAATTCTGTTACTTAGAGAGTGGGGAGTCTTCGAAGCGTGTGGTGGAAGTGGTGTTTTCTGAAAAATAGTTTAAAAAGTACCGTTCTTCACCTTTGAACGGTACTTTTTTGTGTTTTTTATTCCAATGTACACATATTTAAAAGTTATGGTAAAAATAAAAAAACATAGAATTTTAACAGTAAACATGCTAAATTTAGATAAGATTATCCGGTAATGTAAATTTGCTGAAAATAATATAGAGGTGCTTCAATGTACAAACTTTATCATAATTTTTTAGAAATTCTTAATTTAGATGAACACAAGTTAGTTATATATATTGATAACATAGAGAAGTTGTGCACTTTTGAATTTAAAGAGCTAAATGTAAATGAGTCAAAGTGGATTTGTGAAATTGATGTAAAGGATCAGATGATTTTTGAATCCACAATAGACAATTCTAATGAAATGATCTATCTCTATGCAAAGGAGCATAACCTGTATATTGTCAAAGAATGCTCAGACATGATCCAGCCGGATCAAATACTTCCTATTGAAATTAACAATCAATTTGCTGATATTTATGTCAAGCAATTAGGGTTAGATCGCTACGGCTTATACAGCGGCGAAAAGGAATTGTTATTATTTTCAGGGCTGCTGAATGTAGATGAAATCAATTGCAATTATAAAATAGATTTGCCCATCGAAGAGGCAGATAGACGATTTGAGGATATCTCCTTTATTCAATACAGTGCTTTCCACTTTGTGATTACCTATGACTGTCAGAATAAAGAACTAAATGTAAGGAAAATTTTGTTTGATGTGATGCAGGAACATAAAGATATTGAAGTGATTGTGAATAATCGTAATCAAATCAAAATTTTAAATAAAGTGACGGATCAAAAGAAAATCGTCAACTTTAGACTCGTTCCTAGATATCAGCCGCTAAAAGTTTTTGGTAAAGATACCTTAGACCAGTTCAAAGATGACAATATTCTTAATATCTTGGTGATTAATAAGCAAAGATATTACATCTATGTCAGAACGAATGGCGTATACTTAGTGAGAGGAAACCCATATCTCGTTACTAAACATACATCGAGATTACGCATCTTTAGTTTGTTTAATAGTTTTTATGTTTTTGGAAGATTGACGCATTATGCGTATAATTCAGACCAAAAATATGAATATCTTTACATTAGAAACTCTGAACATCAGCTGGCAAAATTTATAAGACCATTTAGAAAAATTAAATTCTTGAAAAGATATGGTTTCTTTAAAATTTCGTTAAATGATCTTGATTTAGACAGCAGAATCCACAATAACTTGTTCGTAGGAAATGATCACCGAATTATCCATAGTTTAAGGTTGAAAAAGAGGGATAAGAAGGTCAAAACATATATCACGAAAAAGAATGGGGACAAGCTGCAAGTCCTAAGAACCAATCTATTTGGAAATGTGACATCAACCATTATTCCTTATTCACAGGAATATTCTTTATTTAGTAAAGTGAAAATAAAAATAGCGAGTATCCTATCATCATTCTATAAAGACAAAAAGTATCGTGTGAATTTGTTTTTTGAGAAAAAGAGTGATAAAGCAGATGAATCAGCTATTAGAGTGTATGACTATGTACAGGAAAATTGTCAAACAGACTCAAAAAATTACTTTATTCTTAATAAGAAATCAAACGCATATCCAGCATTGAAAGCGAAATATGGAAAGGGTATCATACCGAAATATAGTCTCAGACATTATTTAAGTATATTTAATGCCAGTTATTTTATATCAAGTGAATTATCTAACCATGTTCTGAATGATAGGTTGTATATTGACCATCTCAGAGAGAGAATCATGAGTGTCCCACTCGTCTTTTTACAGCATGGCATTATGTTTGCTAAACCGGTTGATAATCCAATGGCCTTTGGATTCCATAAAGACAAGAATCAATACAATATTTATAAATCAGTCATCAGCTCTGAATTAGAGGCCGGTGAATTTTATAAAATGAACTATGATCGTGAGGATTTGATTTTGACAGGTCTGGCAACCTTTGATCATGCCAAATTAGTAGAAGGTGCAGATAAGATCGCCTTTATGCCAACTTACCGATATTGGGAAGAGGGACTTATTTATACGAATAGAATTGAAGAAACATCTTACTATAGAGTTCTAATTAAAATCATCAAAAGCTTTGAAGAAGCAGGTCTTCTTGATCGTCTGTTAATTGTACCGCATAACAAATTTTCACAGTACGTTTATCAAAATCTGCCTCAGTATAAACATATTATTTCTGATAACCCATCGGAAGCGCTAAAAGTGTCAAAAGTGTTTATTACTGATTATTCATCTGCTATTTATGATGCACAATATAGAGGTGCCTACCCTATTTTTTATTGGGAAGAAAAAGATTACTTGATTAGACAGTATAAGGCGATTCCTCCTGTAAACGATGAAAATGCACCAGGACCGATAGCATATAATACACAAGAGCTGATTCGAATCGTGAAACATGCGATCGATTGTCAGTATGTTGTGGAAGATGAATATAAAGAAAAATACCTGAAAATCAACAGCTTTAACGATAATCAGAATACGAAAAGAATTACGGATTTCTTAAAAGAACACCAAATTATCTAATATGTGAGGACCCTCTGAATCAACGATTGAAAGGATTCAGGGGGTTTTTGTCTTCTAGTTTGACGTGCATGACTTTTGTTATAAGATGAAATGTGTATCGTTATCTGTTACAATTATGAGCGGTGCTTTTTAAAAAAGTAATCCCAAAAACTTATATCTAAGGAAGATTAGAATGAACGCAATGTTGACGATATTAAAGGAGCAAATCAGCTCATTTCCGCTGATTATGCGACTTGCTGTTTATGAAACAAAATCAAAATATCAGATGAATTATTTAGGTGTTTTATGGCAGTTTTTAAATCCATTGATTCAAATGCTGGCTTACTGGTTTGTTTTTGGTCTGGGAATTCGCGGAGGACAGCCAATTGTCATTGGAGGGATGGAAGTTCCGTTTATCATTTGGATGCTGGCTGGATTAATCCCTTGGTTCTTCATTAGTCCGACGATACTTGATGGATCAAACAGTGTGTTTAAACGTATTAATATGGTATCGAAAATGAATTTCCCGATTAGTGCGCTGCCGTCTGTAGTGATTATGTCCAACTTGTTCAGCTACTTTGTCATGATGGGTGTCTATCTGATTGTGCTGATTTCCTATGGCATATATCCTGATGCGCATTGGCTACAATATATATACTATCTTATTTGTATGATCGCGTTTATGTTTTCGTTTAGTTTGTTTAATTCCACGATTAGCGTACTCGTGAGAGACTATCAATTTCTTTTACAATCAGTGACACGTTTACTTTTCTTTTTGCTGCCGATTTTTTGGAATATCTCAGAGAAGCTCACTGGAGACAAAGCATGGATCGGGGATATACTAAAATTGAATCCTCTTTTCTACATTATTGATGGTTTTAGAAATAGCTTGTTAAAGGGAGAATGGTTCTTCCATGATGTGAAATATACGCTTTATTTTTGGCTGATCACGCTACTTCTTTTAACAGTCGGTTCATTGCTTCATATGAAATTTAGGGATAAATTTGTCGATTTTCTTTAAAAAGTAAGGAGATTATACGATGAAACTAAAGGTTTCGTTTCGAAACGTATCCAAGCAATACGTCCTATATAAAAAGCAGTCAGATAAGATTAAAGGGCTGTTTTTTCCTAATAAAAATGAAAAAGGTTTCTTTGCTGTTCGTGATGTGTCCTTTGATGTATATGAAGGCGAGACGATTGGTTTTGTAGGGATCAACGGATCTGGAAAATCAACGATGTCGAATCTTCTTGCGAAAATCATTCCACCGACAAGTGGTGAAGTTGATATGGACGGTCAGCCTTCGTTAATTGCCATTGCGGCAGGGCTAAACAACCAATTAAGCGGGAAAGACAACATTCGCCTCAAGTGCTTGATGATGGGGCTGACGAATAAAGAGATAGACGAACTATATGAAAAAATCGTAGAGTTTGCGGATATTGGTGACTTTATTGATCAGCCTGTGAAAAGCTATTCAAGCGGAATGAAGTCACGTCTTGGCTTCGCCATTTCAGCGCATATCGATCCAGATATCTTGATTATTGATGAAGCGTTGTCTGTTGGTGACCAAACCTTCTATCAAAAATGCGTGGATCGAATCACAGAATTTAAAGAACAAGGGAAGACGATCTTTTTTGTCAGCCATTCCATTAGCCAAATTCAAAAAATCTGTGACCGAGTGGCTTGGATGCATTATGGTGAGCTTCGTATGTTTGATGAGACGAAGAAGGTCGTGAAAGAGTATAAGGAGTTTGTTGAATGGTTTAACAAGCTTTCTAAAAAAGAAAAAAAAGAATATCAATTGAAACACAAAGAAGGTCGCAAAGGTGTACAAAAAAAGACAGAGAAGGTGTCTCGATATGATGAGAACGGAAAACGACGTTCCTTTTTTGGACCAGCCTTTCAAGTGACGATAATAGCTGTTTTAACGATTTTACTTGCCTTATCGATGTTTTCGGATCGTCCACTTCGTACACTGGCGACGTTTGGCGCCATCCCAGCAGATAAGACAGAATCGCCTCAGTCAAAGAACCAGCTAACAAAAGGGGCGCCGGATATGAAAAAGGTGGATCGACAGACGCTTGTCAAGGCAGATCCACTCACGGTGTACAAAGATCAAGCCATGAAAAAGAAGGCAGGTGTCACTTTGCCATTCGGGCAAGAGATACAAGCTGTCGCTGAAAATAAACAAACCGTTCAAATCAAAACAGCATCAGAGACGTATTTTGTCAAACCTGAAGGGCTTCAACCTGCAGAGGAATTAAAGTCTTTATCCATTGGACCTGGACAGTTCAACTCGTATGTATCGCCCGCATCTGCTGGCTCGTATGAGTATTTACTTTCTTTCCTTGGAAAAGAGGAATCTGTGCTTAAGCAAAAAATGCAAACGCTGAGCTCGATCAAAAGTGATCAAGGCGGTACGATTGAGCGATTGACCACAGAGAAAACTGACTATGTCATTCAAAATGGTCAAGCAAATGCTATTGTCTTTCATGAGGTGATGCCGATCTCTCCTTCGACACTTGGACTGCCAGAACAGAAGGTTTGGATGAATGAGAAACAAACGAAATTCGCAGTAAAGGGCGAAAGCAATCTGTTTGTCATTGATAATGAACAGCATACACTGACGATTTCAGTGATGAAATAAAAAGCTGCCGATTCCGACAGCTTCAGCGTGTAGACAAACCCTCGCATTCGTTGTCAGGTCTGCGCGCTGGTGCTCACGAATATTCAGCCAGTGCTCGCCCTTCCTAGACTTCAAAGGTTTTCTATCACGCTGAAAAGAAGACAAAGTGCTAAAATAAACATCATTTTAGCACTTTGTCAACAATCTAAAGCTGCCGATTCCGGCAGCTTTTTTTAATTCACTTCTTCTTTTTCGAGAAGCTGTTTCATAAATGGAATGAGTTTCTTTTTCAGATCCTCATCTTGAAGGGCAAACTCGAGAGTTGTCTCGATGAAGCCTTGCTTCTCACCGACATCGTATCGTTTTCCATCAAAATCATAGGCGAATACACGCTGGATATCATTCAGCTTTTGTATGGCATCTGTCAGTTGAATTTCCCCGCCTGCACCAATTTCTTGCTGATCAAGGTACATAAAGATCTCTGGCGTGAAAATGTATCGGCCTAAGATGGCTAGATTGGATGGTGCTGTACCTTGCGGCGGCTTTTCTACAAAGTTTTTCACTTGGTAGCGGCGTCCTTCTTGTGTAAGAGGGTCGATGATCCCGTAGCGATGCGTATCGCTGTCTGCTACCTGCTGAACACCAATCACAGATGAAAGGGTCTTTTCGTATTCATCCATCAGCTGGCGAAGCCCTGGTGTTTCCGCTTGAACAATATCATCACCTAATAAAACGGCGAATGGCTCATCACCGATAAAGTTGCGTGCGCACCAAACAGCGTGTCCAAGTCCTTTAGGCTCCTTTTGACGTATGTAATGAATGTCAGCAATGTTAGAGGATTTTCTCACCTTCTCTAGAAGCTCGCTCTTCCCTTTTTCCTCTAGGTTGCGCTCTAGCTCTGGTGCAAAATCAAAATGATCCTCAATGGCTCTTTTTCCTTTTCCAGTGACGATAATAATGTCTTCAATTCCTGATTCAACAGCTTCTTCAATAATATATTGAATGGTTGGTTTATCAACGATTGGCAGCATTTCTTTAGGCATAGCTTTTGTTGCAGGGAGGAAACGTGTCCCAAGACCTGCAGCTGGTATAATGGCTTTACGTACTTTTTTCAATGAACTTTGCACCTTCCTTACATAGATAACCGATTTAATCACTCAATGTTTGTTCGTGGTCGTCTGTTTAAAGTGTAACTTACAAATCATAGGAAAGACAAATGATTTCACTAAAATGAATTTTAGATAATTCATATTTTATATGTTAAATGTAAAGGAAAGAGAAATTTAACGTTAATTCAATGTAAATTTCTTTTTTTATACCATTAAATTTATCCTCCAAATTGTGTATAATTGAAAGTACTATACTAGGAAAGAGGATTAAACAAGTGAAAAAACTAAATGTAATGACTATTTTCGGTACTAGACCTGAAGCGATCAAAATGGCACCACTTGTCCTTGAATTAAATAAACATCCACTGATAAATTCGATTGTCACTGTGACAGCCCAGCACAGAGAAATGCTTGATCAAGTTCTTGAGGCTTTTTCAATTACGCCAGATCATGATTTAAACATCATGAAGCAGCGCCAGACATTATCTGAAATCACATCAAATGCACTGTTAAAGCTAGACCAATTATTCCAAGAAGAAAAACCTGATATTGTCCTTGTCCATGGGGATACTACAACAACCTTTGCAGGAAGCTTGGCAGCATTTTATCACCAAATTTCAGTTGGGCACGTCGAAGCAGGATTGAGAACACACAATAAGTATTCGCCGTTCCCAGAGGAATTGAATCGTCAAATGACAGGCACTATTGCCGATATTCATTTCTCTCCTACAGAGGAAGCGAAGCAGAATCTTTTAATTGAAAATAAAAAAGAAGAGACCATTTGTGTGACAGGGAATACAGCGATTGATGCCCTGCAAACAACAGTTACTGAGCATTATCAGCACCCTATTTTAGAGAAAATAGGCACGGATAAAATGATTTTGTTAACGGCCCACCGCAGAGAGAATCTCGGCCAGCCGATGAAAAATATGTTTAGAGCCATTAGACGTGTTGTAGAAGAGTTTGAAGATGTTCAGGTCGTTTATCCTGTTCATTTAAACCCTGCCGTACGTGATGCAGCTCAGACAGAATTTAGCGGTCTCGATCGTGTACACTTAATTGAACCGCTTGAAGTCGTTGATTTCCATAACTTTGCTGCCGCTTCGCACTTTATCTTAACGGATTCTGGCGGTGTACAAGAGGAGGCGCCTTCTCTAGGGAAGCCAGTTTTAGTGCTCCGTGATACAACAGAACGTCCAGAAGGCGTGAAAGCAGGCACACTTAAGCTTGCAGGTACGGATGAAGAGACCATTTACAAAATGGCTAAAGAGCTGCTAGTAGATCAGAAGGAGTATGACAGCATGTCGAAGGCGTCTAACCCTTATGGTGACGGACAAGCATCGAGACGAATTGTCGAGGAGCTCCTCCATCGATTTGGATTAAGTGAAGAAAAACCTGCCCCATTTAAATCATAAAAAAAGAAGACAAAGAGCTAAAATAAAAACCATTTTAGCCCTTTGTCAACAATCTGAGACTACATTCATGTAGTCTTCTTTTTTTACTGCTCCAAACTGTCCTTCAATTCCTTCTTCACTTTAGCCAAACTGCTATCATCAAGCTGATAATAATAGATATTATTGATGCGTGCTCCCGTTCCTTTCAGCTCGTGCTGCTTCACACGCTGTCTTGCGTCACGGTAGTCATTCATCATCGTCCACATATCATCAAATGACATATTAGTCTTCATATTGTTTTCCACGACTTTGAACATATCGCCGAACTTCGTAATAGATGAAATGTTTGCCCCTTTAGCAATGATGCCTTCAATGACTTGACGCTGCCTTTGCTGACGTCCGAAGTCACCCTTTGGATCTTGTTTTCTCATCCTTGTGTAGGCGAGGGCTTGATCGCCATTTAGATTAATTTCCCCTGTACCAAATGAATGACCATCATAGCTGAAAGCGAATGTGCTGTTCACTGTAATGCCGCCAAGTGTATCGACAATATCCTTAAAGCTTTCCATATTGACTTTCACGAAGTAATCAACAGGTACATCAAGCAATTCCTCTACAGTATCAGCTGCCATTTGTGTGCCGCCGAATGCATAGGAGTGGTTGATTTTATCCATTGTGCCTTTTCCGACAATTTTCGTATACGTATCACGCGGGATACTCACCATCTCAGTCGTTTTGGTTTTTGGGTTAACGGTCATGTATATTAATGTATCCGCACGGCCGCGGTCATTTTTTCTTTCATCAACACCCATGACTAAAATAGAAATCGGGTCTTTCTTATTTAAATCGACATCTTTGTCACGCTTATCTGACTTCTTTAAATTCTCCTGAATGCCTGCCACGGTTGATGCTGCTGTATTCCAAAGATGATATGCATATCCGCCAGTTGCTAATACGAATAAGCCAATAATCGATAAAACAATCCAAAGAACCTTTTTCTTCTTTCGTTTTCTTTCAGCTCTCATAATGTCCCTCACCTTTTCTATGATTCTTCCATGATTATAGGTTTACGAATCTTGATAAACAAGTTATTTTTTTACTCTGAACCTAGATATAGACGTTGTAACAAAAAAAAGGTTTCAAAAAACCTTAAATTTACCTTAAAATATTAAGTTATAAGACGATACAAAGACATGAGGTGAAAAAAATGAAGAAAATCGTCGTTTTACCGTTCTTAATACTACTACTTGGTATCGTGCTCACAGCATGTGGAACGGCTGAGCAGTCCTCGGGAGAAAACAACACAAGCAGTTCAACTCCTCAGGTGCTGGAAGAAAAAGCTGAATTTATTGGAATGGCTGATGCACATACAGTCGAAGTGAAAAAAGTGAATACGACCTTAAGCTATGAATTTACGGATAATTTTAAAGATGTGTTAAATGAATTCAAACCAGGAGACAAAGTAGCAATCTCTTACTTTATCAATGACAGTGGTCAAAAGGAAATTCAAAAGATTGAAAAACAGAAGTAAAAAAGATGGGCGGGATGAACAAAATTGAAGAAAACAGGCTTTACACTTATTGTTCTCATGACAATGACTCTACTAATCGCACCCTTTCAGTCTGCCCTGGCTAGCTCGACAATTTCAGTGAAATTGTCTAATTATATCGGAAATAAAAAAACGATGGATCTATCCACAGCTGGAGAATACAAGCTGTCAGGATCGAATGTGGCTGTCACGAAAAGATATGATGGCAAAAATCGATACGAAGTTGCCAATAGCATCGCATCTGCCGGCTGGAAGAATCCATCAACAGTTGTCATTGTGAGCCGTGATGCATTTGATCATGCCATTTCTGTATCACCGTTAGCTTACAAACTAGGCGCACCCATTTTGTATACAAACATTGAAAAACTAACAAAAACAACTGAAAACCAGCTGAAGAAAATGAAGCCGGATAACATCCTGATCGTTGGTAACACGAAAAGTATTTCAACAGCTGCTGAGAAATCTATTAAAAAGTATGGGAAGGTCAGACGCATTAGTGGAAAAGACAAGTTTGAAATCTCCCAAAAAATTGCTAAAGAAATGGGTAACTATAAGCAAGCTGTCGTTGTCGGTGGAAACTCATTTATGAATGGGATTGCGATTGCATCCTATGCATCGAGAAAGGGATACCCAATCCTTTTAACAAAAAAAGATTCCATTCCGTCTTACAAGCTGCCAAGCAAAGTCATCATCATCGGTAGTACGAAAAGTACGGGACAAAAAGTAGAGAATCAAATTAAAAAAACGTCACAGGTAACAAGAATCAGTGGTGCCAATCGCTATGAACTCTCTGTGAATATAATGAAGAAATTAAATATCAATGCAGATAAAGTTTATTTGGCAAAAGCCTCTAGCTATATTTATGCTATGCCGCTGTCTCAATTGGCTGCAAAGTCTAATAGTACTGTTGTGTATGTGAAACCGGATTCTGTCACAGCGTCACTAAAAAAACTGCTGAAAGAAAAGGGTACATATGCTTATCACCTTGCTGGTAGCACAAGTGCGATTAAAGATAGCTTGAAGAACTCATTAGCCAAACAAGTCTATCTGAAAAAAAATCAAAACTACCAATTGAATATTTCTAACGGAAAAATTTCATTAAAAGGCATAAAGACGTATAACAATGTAAGAGTTGTTCCTGAGAAATATTCAACGAAAAATATCCTTCAAATTGCAGGGAAGCCTTACCTAGGCAGCGTCAACTTTGCAATTGAATCAGGTTATATCAGGCCGACTCTCGAAAATATTCCATTTGAAGACTATCTAAAAGGCGTGGTACCAAATGAAATGCCTGCAAGCTGGCATGTTGAAGCGCTAAAAGCACAGGCAGTGGCCGCTAGAACGTATTCAGTGAAAAGTATTGGAAAAGTCGTACCTGATACAACTGCCTTCCAAGTATATGGAGGATATAACTGGTACACAAATTCGACAAAAGCTGTCGATGCCACAAAAGGGAAAGTACTGAAATACAACAATCAGCTCATTTCAGCCACCTATTATTCTAGTAATGGCGGATATACAGAGGCAAGTGAAGAAGTGTGGGCAAATGCACTGCCGTACTTAGTGGCCAAAAAGGATACAAAAGATCCGATCAATGCATGGACATTAAAACTCTCTAAAAAACAGCTAGGCACAACATTGACTGCTAGTACAGCAGCATCTCAGTGGTCTAAGGCAAAAGAGACAAATGCAACGGATCTTGCTGGTCTCAAATCATGGCTGCTCAAAAACAAAGAAACAGCTGCATCTGATATGAAGATTGCATCCATCTCAAGCCTGACGTTCTCAGGAAAAACAAAAGGACAACGTGCGAAGACGGTATCAATCAAGCTGACATATCATCTGAAAAATAAAACAGGCACATATGCAGTAAACAAAAGTACAACGGCAAGTATGAAGATGACCGAGTTTAGATCCATCATGGGCGCAACAAAGGTGAAGAGCACATTTGCGTCAGTCAAAAACAATACAAATGACTTTACGATTTCAGGAAAAGGATATGGTCACGGCATTGGCATGAGCCAATACGGTGCCAAAGCTAGAGCAGAATCTGGAAACTCATATTCTTCCATACTTTCGTTCTACTATCCAGGTACAAAACTAACAAACTATTAAAGGGTTAAAGGAGGACATAGATGATGCGCTCAATCATGAAAACAGCCATCCTCAGCCTCATCGCCATTTTCGTTATTGTTCCAACAGCTTCAGCAGATAATTCAGTCTCACGAATTGATGGCGGAAGCAGATATGCTGTAGCAGCAAACGTAGCGAAAAAGGGATGGGGAACTGCAAGTACAGTCGTAATAGTAGGGAAAACTGCGTATGCAGATGCAACAGCAGGGATTCCACTTGCACACCAAAAAAATGGACCAGTTCTTTATACAAACAGTAAGAGTCTTTCAGGTGATACGAAAAAAGCCCTAAAGGCTTTAAAAACAAAGACAGTGATCGTTTTAGGCAGTACATCAAGTGTGTCAAATAACGTAATCAATGAAGTGAAGAAGATGGGCATCTCTACACAACGTATTTCAGGAAAAAATCGATATGAGCTATCTGCAAATATCGCGAAGAAAATGAAAAAGCCAGCAGGCGTCGTTGTCGTTGAAGGTTCCTTCTATGCTCATGGGATTGCAATTGCACCGGTAGCAGCACAAAAAGGTTTCCCGATTCTCTACACAGATAAAAAGGGACTTCGTTCTGAAATCGCATCTGTTGCAAAAGCAAGCAATGTCAAACAAACCATTGTAGTCGGCGGAGAAAATTACGTCACAAAAGCAGCTTATAATCAATTGAAATCTCCAACACGAATTAAAGGCTCCACTCGTTATGACGTTGCCGCTAATATTGTGAAAAAGTATAATATGAGCACGAACAATACCTATGTAGGAAGAGGGTTTGGCTACGCCACTTCATCTTCTGCTGCAGGGATCGCAGCGAAGCAAAACAAAGCATTGCTTCTAACGAATGAAAAAACATTACCAAAAGTAACAAGAGCAACCATTAGCAGTAAAAAAATCACCAAATTTACTGTCGTAGGCAGTGCAAATACGGTGACACCAACTGTTGTGAATCAATTGAAAAACCCTGTTGTCGGGAAAAAAGTATTCATTGATCCAGGTCATGGCGCACATGATTCAGGAGCTGTAGGCTACGGGTTATATGAAAAGAACTTGAATTTAGATGTAGCTAAGCGTTTAAATACGAAATTAAACAACGCGGGTGCACTTGTTACGATGTCAAGAACATCAGACACATTTGACAGTCTTCAAACACGAGTGAGCAAAGGTGCGTCAGCAAATGCAGATATCTTCATCAGTGTCCATGCAAACTCAAATGATAACAGCAGTGCAAACGGAACAGAAACGTATTATGACAAAACATATGCGTCTGCAAACAGCTTGAAGCTTGCGCAAAACATTCAGCCGAAAATGGTCAGTGCACTTGGTACAAGAGACCGTGGTGTGAAAACAGCTGGATTCTACGTGATTAAATATTCTAAAATGCCGAGTGTTCTTTTAGAAACTGGTTTTGTGTCAAGTCCAGTTGATTCAAACATCTTGAAATCGGCTACGTATAAAGATCGTTTAGCGTCAGGCATTTCAAGCGGTGTGTCAGGTTACTTTAGATAAGAAAATACAAACATGAGGGGTGCCTCAGATACTCCTCTTAGGCTGCTCGAGAACGTCTCTCGGCAGCCTTTTTTCAAAAGTCTATGAAGTGATCGGGTCGTCAATAATGTGTCAAGTTAAAAATACATTTCATTTCTAGTTATCTTTGTTATAATTGAAACATAAAAGGTGAATGGTTTACGCATGAATCTAAGCGACAGCCAATCGACAAATCATGAAGAGGTGACAATTTTGAAAAAATTAATCACAATGCCGTTTCTAGTATTGCTTCTAGGTGTACTACTCACAGCATGCGGCACAACAAATCAATCAAGCGACAACAATAAGGATGATAGCAAAAAGGAAACAACCGAAGCAGCTGATCAAAAGAAAGAAAATGCTTCAGAGAAAAAGGAAAAAACAGAAGATCAGTCATCAAATGAAAAAGCAGATGATCAAAGCAAAGAAACAGTTGCTCCAAAAGAAGAGCAATCTGGTCAATCTGATGAAGACGCAAAAGACAGCTCAAGTAAAGAAATCACAAAAGAAGAACCTACTAAGGAACAATCAAAAACTGATTCTAAAACAAAGAAAGAATCAACAACAAATAAGAAAAATGAAGTCACCAAGGAAGGCACATATGTCGGCTTGGCTGATGGACATACCATTGCTGTGAACATTGATGGCAAAGAAGTTGCTATTCAATTCGGAAATACGTTTTCTAAACAAGTGAACAGCTTAAAAGAAGAATCAAAAGTGAAAGTCACTTATACAAAAGATGCAAACGGAACCCTTCGATTAAAAACGATCGAATCCGTTAAAGCAAAATAAAAAAAGACCCAGAGACCCGCAGAATTGCGGGTCTTTTTTACGTTGAAAAGGGCATAACTTGATATAAGTGCACATTCTTAACACAGTTTTACAAGACTTAACAGCGCATTTACATTTGCTTAATGTTGCTCTGCTAAACTGACCTTCATAGAACATCTCTTTACACAACAACTACTTTGAATGGTGAGGTGCAGGTCAGTGAGTGCAGAGAAAGCGATGAATCTTTATAGAGAATATGAAGTGAGACGAAACCACTCTTTTGCCTTAACAGAACATATGGTTCGTTATTTATTTGCAAAACGTTTCATAGATTTAATGTTCTCGTTCATCGGATTGATGTTGAGTACGCCAATCATTTTGCTGTTTGCTCTTTTGATTAAGCTGGAAACACCGGGACCAGCCTTTTATATGCAGGAGAGGGTCGGGAAAGACGGTGTTTACTTTAAATTATGGAAGCTCAGATCGATGAGAACCGATGCTGAAAGCGGAGGAGCGAAATGGGCACAAAAAAACGACCCACGTATCACCAAAGTGGGAGCCTTCATTCGTAAAACAAGAATCGATGAACTCCCTCAATTCATCAACGTGTTAAAAGGAGAAATGAGTATCGTAGGTCCGCGCCCGGAAAGACCGATGTTTACCGCAGAATTTAATCGGACGATTCCAGGTTTTACGAAAAGATTAACGGTCAAGCCGGGACTGACAGGTCTTGCTCAAGTAAATGGAGGATATGAAATGAGTCCAAGTGAAAAATTAACACATGACTTACAGTATATTCAAAACTTGACATTTTCTCTCGACACGAAGATTATGGTAAAAACGTTAAAAGTCATCATGACGGGTGACGGAGCCAGATAAGTAAAGTAGGGAAGAGAAATGGCAAGTATGAAAAAACACATGCTGGGCGGGGCAAAATGGACAAGCTTGTCCGCATTTATCATTACGATCATCCAAATTGCACAGTTCGCCTTTTTAGGGAACGTGATGTCACTGAAAGAGTTTGGACTCGTTGGCATGATCACAACTGTCACAATATTTACGCAGATTTTACTTGATCTAGGGATTGGGGCAGCGATCATCCAAAAGGAACAAACAACAGAACGTCAATTATCCACATTATATTGGATCAACTTACTCACTGGAGTTGTCTTATTCTGTTTACTCATTCTTGTAAGCCCAATGATTGCCGCCTTTTATAACCGGCCAGAGCTGGAGGGGTTGCTCAAACTATTATCGATCATGTTTCTGATTGCACCCATTGGCCAGCAATACCAATACATGATGCAAAAGGACTTAGCCTTTAAAACATTAAGTGCCATTGAAGCCATTGCAACTATGATATCGCTGTTTGTTTTACTTGCTTTGGCCTTCTTCATCAATCCGATTGTAGCCTATGTCATTTCTCAAGTGCTTCTGCAATCTGGAAAAGGGCTTATGTATGCCGCAGCTTATTGGAAGAAGTGGCGCCCAGCACCTGTTTTTGCATTAGGAGAAGTGAAAGAATTTTTCTCATTCGGTGCATTCCAGCTCGCATCCAGACTAGTCAATCGAGCAGGATCGAACATAGACATGATTTTAATCGGCCGGTTTCTAGGAGCAGAAGCGTTAGGTATTTATAGCTTGGCGTATCAAATCGTGACGATCCCCGTGCTGAAAATTAACCCAATCGTGACGAGAGTGGCTTTCCCGGTTTTCGCAAAAAGTCAGCGTGATCACTCCATGCTGCGAGAGGGCTTCCTCAGTATGACGAATATGCTCGCATTGATTAGCTTTCCGTTATTAATCGGTCTTGCTGCCGTATCAGATAGCTTTATAGAAGTAGTGTTTGGCGAGAAATGGCTCGTAGCTGTTCCGGTTCTTAATATATTATGCATTGTCGGACTTCTGCGTGTGCTGATGAATCCAAACGGGTCAATACTCCTTGCAAAGGGGAGAGCGGACTTAGCCTTTTATTGGGATACGGGGATGCTCATCGTGTATGGATGCACCTTATATGTAGGTGTCAGCACAGGCAGTCTGCTCACAGTAGCTTGGGTTTACTCAGGTGTCAGCCTGCTCAACTTCATTGTCGGCAGATGGCTCATGGCGTATGTCATTCAGCTAGATATGAAGGTTTATTTAAAATCACTTGGCAAGCCTGCTGCTATGACGCTATTGATGGCCGCCTGTGCGGTAGCCCTGCATCAAGGCATGAAGCTGACGTCAGCCGACATTTTACTTCAATTAGGATTGACGATTTGTGTCAGCACAGCATTGTATGGCTTGCTGCTCATCAAAATGTATCCGCAGGTTGCAGGCAAATTATTGAGAAGAGGTCGTTCGTCATGAAGGTGCTATGGCTGACAAGTGTATATCCTAGTGAAAAACATCCAAGTGAAGGTGTGTTCCATGAAACGCAAGTGCAGGAGCTGCTCAAACAAGGAATACAAGTGACCGTCATCTGTCCCAACCCGGTCAATCCACCGGTTTTGCGGATGCTGAAGGCGTCCTATCGGCAGAAAAAGGATCTGCCCGAACAGGAAGTGAGAAACGGAGTGACCGTATACAGGCCGCCCTATACAGCGCTTCCTGGACAGCTGAAATGGGCACAGCCGAGTAAACGAATAGCTTCTACTGTTCTCGGCGCCATGCAGCGTTACCAGCTGTCACCAGATTTTATCCATGCACACTTTGCGATGCCGTCTGGCGGAGCGGCGGCTGTGATTCAGAAAGAAACGCAAATTCCTTATCTTTTGACCTTACATGGCAGTGATGTGAACGTGTATCCGGGCTATAGCAAAGGGGCACATGCAGCCTTTGAAACGGCGGTGAAACAGGCATCTGCTGTTCTGACGGTGAGCGAGGAGCTTGCTAAAAAGACAAATGACATGACAAAGGTAGAAGCGAAATGCCTCCCGCTCGGTATTCCGCTCCAGTCATTTTCTAAAACGGAAGAAGATCAACAATTCATCAGGAAAAAGTTAGGCTTACCCCTTCACGACAAGCTCGTTGTCTTCGTCGGGCGGTTAGTCAAAGAGAAGGGCTTACTTGAATTAGCTGATGCTGTCAGCGGCTTGGATGGTGTGAAAGCAGTTTTTGTTGGAAAAGGCCCCCTTGCAAAGGAGCTCACAGAACGGGCTGGAGCATCTATTCTACTCCCAGGGCAGGTGCCGAATGAGCAGGTGAAAGACTACTTAATCGCAGCCGATTTGTTTGCACTTCCGTCCTATAGTGAAGGAATGCCAACCGTCGTTCTGGAGGCACTCGCTTTAAAAGTACCTGTCATTGCGACAAGAGTCGGTGGTCTCCCAACCTTATTTTCTAGCTATCAACATCTGCTCGTTGATCCGCATTCGACAAATCAGTTAAAAGAGGCCATTCACGCCTACCTTTATGAAAACAGATGGAATGAGCAAGTGAAAAGCGATCTTCATCAAATCGTTCATACAGAATATTCATCAGCAAATAATACGAAGCAGCTCATACAGCAATATGAAAAGGTGCTTCATCAATCAAGATCCATCGTTTAAACAAGATGAAATGTGCAAAGAATGATAGATAGATAAACAGCTTGGAACGGACAATATGCTTTTACTGAGAGGATGAAAAATGTTGAAGAAAATTGCTGTGATTGGAACAGGGTATGTCGGGTTAGTATCAGGTACTTGTTTTGCTGATATCGGAAATCGTGTCATCTGCTGTGACATCGATGAATCAAAAATCAACAGCTTAAAAAGTGGTGTCGTTCCCATTTATGAACCGGGTTTAAAGGAATTGATTGAAAAGAATACGGAAGAAGGAAGACTGTTTTTTACAACCAATATTCCTGCTGCTATCCGGGAATCAGAGATTATCTATATTGCTGTAGGGACACCGATGACAGCACAGGGGGAAGCAGATTTAACGTACGTGAAAGCTGTCGCTCAAACAATTGGTGAACATCTAAATGGCTATAAAATCATCGTCAATAAAAGCACAGTACCTGTTGGAACAGGCCGGCTCGTTCAAGCCATTGTCGAAAAAGCATCGCGCAGTAAATATCCTTTTGATGTCGTTTCCAATCCAGAGTTTCTCAGAGAAGGATCTGCCATCCAAGACACGATGAATATGGAGCGGGCAGTAATCGGCTCGACAAGCACCCATGCGTCGACCATCATCAAAAGATTGCATGATCCGTTTCAAACAGAGGTTGTGGAGACCAATTTAGAAAGTGCTGAAATGATTAAGTATGCTGCAAATGCCATGCTTGCCACAAAAATCTCATTCATCAATGACATTGCAAATATTTGCGAGCGGGTGGGCGCTGATGTTGAAAAAGTTAGCGAAGGCGTTGGATTAGACAGCCGTATCGGGCATAAATTTTTAAAAGCGGGCATTGGATTTGGTGGGTCTTGTTTCCCGAAAGACACGATGGCTCTTCTCAAAATTGCCGAAACAGCTGGCTACCGGTTCAAGCTGATCGAGTCCGTGATTGAAACGAACAATCACCAAAGAGCGCACCTTGTCAGCAAATTGATGAGTGTATTCGGTGATATTAGAGGAAAAACCATCTCTGTTTTAGGTCTCGCATTCAAACCGAATACGAATGATATGCGTTCTGCGCCTGCATTAGACATTATCCCAATGCTAAGAGAGCTGGGTGCCTTTGTGAAGGCCTATGATCCGGTTGCTTATGTAGAAGCAGAACGAGAGCTTGGCCCGCAAGCTGTCTTCAGTAATGACCTGTATGAAACAGTAAAAGATACGGATGCTTGCCTCATCCTAACAGAATGGGATGACGTACAGAAGATGGATAAAGATCAAATCAAGCAGCTGCTTCGTTCACCGATTGTAATTGATGGAAGGAATTTGTTTGATCCAGCAGAAATGAAAGATAGAGGATTTATTTACCAGTCTATCGGCCGCCCAGGCGTATGGGAAGCAGAATTGGTATCAAAGGCACAATAACAGGGGGAGCTTGGATGAAGAAAGTATTGGTTACTGGGGGAAGCGGATTTATTGGATCACACACGGTAGAGGCTTTACTAGAAAAAGGCTACGAGCCCATTGTTCTTGATAACTTTTCAACTGGATCTCGGGGAAATATTGCCCACCTTTCCGTTCAATGCATTGAGGCAGATGTCACAAAAACAGAAACGGTCGATTTGATCAAACAAATAAGACCGGATTATATCATTCACCTTGCAGCACAGGTGAGTGTCGCCGTTTCCGTTCAGAATTTCGTTTATGACGAAGAGGTCAATATCAAAGGGTCCCTGCACGTCATGAAAGCAGCTGCTGAAACGGGGGTGGAGAAGGTGGTATTTGCCTCATCGGCAGCTGTCTATGGAGATCCAGTGTATCTGCCAGTGGATACCGCTCACCGTCTAAAGCCTGGTTCGCCTTATGGTTTAGCGAAACTCACAGTAGAGCGATACTTAGAAATGGCAAAATCATTGTATGATGTGGACTATTGTATTCTTCGGTATAGCAATGTTTATGGTCCGCGACAAGATGCACTTGGCGAAGGCGGGGTTGTCTCTATTTTCTCTGATAAGTTTGCAAAGGATGAGGCTCCTTTCATTTTCGGAGACGGAGAACAAACAAGAGATTTCATCTATGTAGGTGATCTAGCAGCGGCTAATGTTGCGGCTTTAACAGCTCAATCAAACGTTTGTTTAAATATCTCGTGTGGTGATTCAATCACTGTGAATGAGCTGTTTCAAACGATGAAGCGAGTAACGAGGTCGCATCTTGAACCAATTTACAAGCCGCAGCGTGCAGGAGATATTGTGCATAGTACATTGGCAAATGAGGAAACGAAACAAGTCTTAGCATGGGAGCCTGTTGTGAGTTTACAGGAAGGTTTGGCTCGTACCATTTCCTACTATGAACAGGAAGTCAAGGCTTAATCCCTCAAATCGGATGGGTTGCTTAGGAGGAAAATGGGTATGAGTGTGAAGCATACAGCATGGCAAATCATGATTGGATGTATATTGTTTGCAGCAGGGATCGGTCTTGTACAAATGGCAGCCGCGCAGCCCGTCGGGTTAAAGAAGATGGTGGCTGTTCCGGTTATACTTCTGATCCTGTCGGCTGCTCTCGTGTTGATGAAGCTGTACATGAATGGTGAGCAAATCTTCATGTCAGTCATCTATCTTTTGATTACATTGACCTTTCTCAACAACGCTTTCTTTTCTATTAGTGCAGGATTCTTTAGTCTTTTTCTCTACCGTATCATGCTCATCGCCGCCTTTGCTTTATTTATATGGCGGATGAGAGATCAGGGGACGTACATATCGCAGTGGCAGCAGATTCGTGTCAAAGGAATTCTTGGTTTTTTCGCTGTATGGTTTCTTTACGGTCTCATCTCACTGCTTTGGGCTCATTCGGTCACAGACGGCCTGAAATATATGTCCCTTCTTGCAATGGGGATGGGATTTGTCTTTCTAGTCGTCATGTATATTCAGCGAATGGATCAAGTGGTGACCTTTTATAGCATTTGGCTGGTCATGACTGTGTTTGTGATGGGGATTGGGTTCTATAATCATTTTACATTGAACCATTTACCGAATACCTCATTGTATCTAGGGCCAGCGTATAAACAGCACTATCCTACATCTGTCTTTTTTAATCAGAATGACTTTGCAACGTTTTTATCGATTAGTTTCTTCTTATATCTAGCATGCATGCGTCAAATGAAGAACGGTTACATCAAATCGTTTGGATTATTAGGTGCAATCGCCGCGCTGTATCTCATTTTGTTAACCGAATCCCGCGCTAGTCTGCTTGGGATATTTGCAGGAGTGGCGATCTATGTGTGGCTGCTGCTGCCGCGTTTTCTCAAAAAGTGGTCAATCATTGCAGCAAGCGGACTTGTCGTCATCGGTATCGCTGTTTTTTCAGCTAAGATTTATTCGGTCTTTTATGACTTGTTTCTCGCTTCTCAGGTCGCGCATTCTTTTAGTGAACCACTCCCGTCTAACATCGCGAGAGCGAATTTAATCAAAAATGCTTGGCACTTCTTTACGAATTCATACGGATTCGGAGTTGGAGCGGGGAATGTGTCTTACTACTTAGCTCACTTTTCGATCTTTGACACAGACCAGGTCGTAGAAGTGCACAATTGGCTGCTGGAATTGATGACGAACTTCGGATTTGCAGTCATGCTGGGCTATATCTCTGTATACGCCTATCTCATGTTCACACTGTACAAACAATACCAATGGGCTGACACAAGAGCGGCAAAAATGATCATTGAGGGGTTGTTTGCAGCCATGCTGAGCTTTCTCGTTTCAAGTATCAGTCCTAGCTCCGTCTCGAATTTATATTTCCATTGGGTATTTTTAGGACTGGTGATCGCAGCGGTGAATATGTTGAAAAACAAACAACGACTCAAGCTATGGTAAACCGTGTGTGATGCTGCGTTTGTATGGCTACACTAGTGAAAGAGCAAATACGTCAATGTTGGGAGAATGAACATGTCTGGTTTCATATCTAGGATAGGGAAGCGAATCAAAAAGTACATCGTATGGCTCATACTGCTGCCTGTCGTATTAGGTGCCTTTGGTTTCTTTTTTGCTAAAGGAACTACGCAGCAATCTAGTTACACAGCTGCTGTTACCCTCACTCTCGGTAAATATGATGATGGGGTGTATAACAACATGGCAGAAGTGACATCTCTATTAAAAAGCGATGCATTTCTAAATGAAGCACTCAGTGATGTGAAAGAAGAAGAAAGACAGGATGTGAAAACTCGTCTCATCCTTACCAATCAATCAGATACACAATTACAGCTGTCTTTCACGGATGCCGATAAGGCTCATGCTTTGGCTGTCGTGAAGCAGGTGTCGGATACATTTCTCAAGCAAGATAAAGCATTATTTACAAAAAGGCAGCAGGTGATTGAAAGTAGATTAGCTGCTCTTGAAGACGAATCGGTCAGCAATGATTCCAAAGTCGATAAAGAACGATTCTTATATGAATTGGAGTCAACAAAGCTTGGAATGAAGCAGGCAAAAATTGTTGATCCTGCACAAGTACTTGATGAAGGCAATAAAGGCATGTCAGCTAAAAAACGGGCACTTCTTGGGCTTGTCATTGGCTTTAGCATCTCGCTTATGTTTGTGGTCTTACCCGAAGTGTTCAAAGAATCTTAATAATGAACTGGAGATGAGTCTTAGGTGAACAATCAACCGTTAGTATCCATCATTACACCTGCGTATAATGCGGAACGTTATTTAACGGATACAGTTCATTCCGTCCTTGCCCAAACCTATTCCAATTGGGAACTGATCATTGCAGATGATTGTTCTACAGATGGAACTAGAAAGCTATTAGGGGATTTAAGTCAAGCGGACGACAGAATCAACGTCATTTATTTAGAGGAAAATGGGGGAGCTGCCATTGCTAGAAACGCAGCCATCAAACAGGCAAAAGGACGCTTTATCGCTTTTTTAGACAGCGATGATATGTGGAAAGAGACGAAGCTTGAAAAACAGGTAGACTTCATGCTGACAAATGATTATGCCTTTACATTTACGGCATATGACATCATTGCAGAAAACGGAGAACCATTAGAAAAAACCGTCACTGCGCCAGCGAGATTAGACTATAATGAAGCCCTGAAAAATACCATTATCGGCTGTTTAACGGTCATGCTTGATCTTCAAAAGGTAGGACATGTGGAAATGCCGAACATTCGCACAAGGCAGGATTTAGCTACATGGCTGTCTATATTAAAAAGAGGATTTACAGCCTATGGTATGAGTGAACCGCTCAGTGAATATCGCATCGTTGGGAACTCCATCTCTAGTAACAAGTGGAAAGCAGCGAAAAAAACGTGGTTTGTCTACAGAGAAATTGAGCAGCTTCATTTTGTCAAAGCGTCTTGGTGTTTTATGCACTATGCGACAAATGCTGTGAAGAAGCGCTTATAAACAGAAGGGAAAAAAGGTGATAAAGGTGAAAGCAGACTCGATCATACATGTTGTCGTAGCGACGGGAGAATGGGGACAGGACGGACTGAGGTACAGACGGCATCGGCTGGCCGAATTTCTAGCATCTGATCCAGAAACAAAAGAGGTCATCTGGGTATGCCCGTCATCATCTCGTCATACAGCTCCCTTTCAGCCCATAACAGATCGAATGAAGCAATTGACCATTCCTGATGTGCTCAAGAGCAAATTATTTCGCTTTGGTCGATATCAAGACATGTTCTATATTCATAAATTATCCCCTCTCCTTGAACATTTGCGGCATGAGGAGAAGAAGGGGATCGCTGTTTGTTTATGGTATACGTTTCCGGGCTTTCCGCTCTTATCTTCTTTATTTGAATGGAAACATATTGTCTATGATTGCAGTGACCTGTGGGGAGAGCCGATAAGCGGCAACCATAACATCCTTTCTTATATGAGGCAGCGTGTCATTGTCAAAGCAGAAAATCGAATCATTAAATACGCACACAGCATTACATGCTCTTCTCAATATTTACACGATCAAATCAAAAAACGTCTTATGGGAGAACCGAAAGATGTGTTTACGGTGGAAAATGGCGTCGAATACGATGTGTTTGCGAAAAGCAATCTTCCGTGCAAAGAAGATGTGCTGGAAGGAAGAGAAGGGACTGTGCTTGGTTTTATCGGAGGAATCAAGCCAAAGCTCGATTTTGACATGATGGCTGAAGCTGCTCGTATGCGGCCTGATTGGACATTTTTATTTGTCGGTCCGGATGGAACGAATGGAGATCCATCTTTTCAGCATGCACTCAAACTGCCTAATGTGATTTGGACAGGTGCTGTTGCTCCAGAAGAAGTGCCTGCTTATATGAAGCTGATTGATGTAGGTATGATGCCATATAAACAATCCCCTTATAATCAAGCGGTGTTCCCTCTCAAGCTTTATGAATTTTTAGCCGCTGGAATACCGGTTGTCGGTTTAAATCTCCCATCAACGGAAAGGCTAAAAGAGAAGGATGTGTATGAATATTTAGAGGGCGACGATCCTGCGCTCTTCGTAGAAGCCTGCCTGAAAGTGATCAGTAAAAAAGACGACACGAGCTATAGACATCTAAGACAAAGCCGAGCGAAGAAAAAAGATTGGCACGCGCTGTTCACAAACATGGTGGAACTAACGAATATTAAAGAAAACGCATAATTCATTCGGGATTGTGCGTTTTTATTTGTTTCTTCCTCACAGGGGGAGCTTGTGATCATCCTCTATTCAATTGTATAATGGAAAGAGCGGCCAATATACAAAATACAGATTTCAATTTAGAAGGAGACTGACCTATGGATTACGAACGCGCCTTATTAGCGTTTTTTGTCTCTCTGGCTACAGTTTTAATTGTGACACCAATCGTCAAAAAGTTTGCAATTAAGATTGGTGCAGTGGACCAGCCGAATAAACGAAAAGTTCATGATAAAGTAATGCCTCGAATGGGTGGTTTGGCAATTTTTATTGGAGTAGCGGCTGGAGCATTAGCAGGCGGGCTGTTTCTACATAATAAAATTACAGCAATTTCAGTTGGTGCCGTACTCATCGTCATTTTAGGTATATTTGATGATAAATATAATTTAAGTGCAAGATTTAAATTTCTCGTACAAGTCCTAGTTGCTTGTTTGATTGTGAGCACGGGCTTAAAAATGGACTTCTTCTCTGTTCCTTTTTTAACAGATCGAATTGAGTTAGGCTGGATGGCATATCCCCTCACCGTGCTATGGATTGTGGGTATCACAAATGCCATTAATTTAATTGACGGCCTTGATGGACTAGCTGCCGGTATTTCTGTCATCGGTTTATCAACGATTGCAGTGATGGCATTTTCTGCTGATAAGATTCTGATTCTTTCTTTATCTCTTGTCGTCATTGGCAGTACGATCGGCTTTCTCTTTTACAACTTCCATCCAGCGAAGATTTTTATGGGAGATACCGGTTCGCTATTTTTAGGCTATATGATTTCGGTGCTGTCACTTTTAGGGTTATACAAAAGTGTCACTTTGTTTAGTGTTGTTGTTCCTGTGATCATTCTAGGTGTTCCTATATTTGATACGACCTTTGCAATCATTAGACGCATATTAAACAAACAGCCCATTTCATCACCGGACAAATCTCATATTCATCATAGACTAATGGCCTTTGGCTTGTCCCATCGCATGGCTGTCATCGTGATTTACATGATTGGCTTAGTCTTTAGCTTAAGTGCGATTTTGCTGACAAGCGCGACCATTTGGTTATCGCTGATCATTATCTTTTTACTGGTGATGTTTATGCAAGTGATTGCGGAAGTCACGGGTTTGGTCAACGAAGAGTTCAAACCATTTACGAAATTCTATAAACGAATGGTGAAAAGACAATAAAAAACAGCCCGTTCCTAGGAACTGGGCTGTTTTATTATTGTCCTGATGTGCTGGAAGGATTAGTTGTATCACTTGATCCTGTTTCACCAGAGGATGGATTGGTTTGTGAATCTGTTTCAGTCGAAGATTCAGTAGGAAGCTTTAAATGCGTCCGTAATGCATTTTGTACGTTAGCTAGATTGGTTTGATCTGGCTCAAAGTAATACGTTCGATTTGGTCCTAAATAAAGATCCGACCCTTTAATAGAAAGTGTTTCTGTGTCGTCTCCCTTAAACCCGCTGTAGATTTGCTGAAGCGCTAGACCTTCTGTGATACGGAAGTTGGTCGTAATATGATCACTGACTTCTTTAGCGATATTATCCACGTTCGCGATGTTATTTGCCTTCGACATTTGATCAATCATTGCACGTAAAATTTGTTTCTGACGATCATTACGTCCGAAATCACCGCGTGGATCTTGTTTTCTCATCCGCGCGTAAGCAAGTGCTTCTTCCCCGTTTAAATGCATATTGCCTTTTTTGAAATAAATCTTTTTCGATTTTTTCACATCACTTTTTTCATTGAAGTCAAATGGAACATCGATATCAATTCCACCGACTTCATCAATGACATCCTTGAATCCGTCAAAATCAACGGTCGCATATTTATCAATCGGAATATTCAAGAATTGTTCGACAGTTTCAATCGTTTCGTCTTTACCGCCTTTAGCATATGCTGCATTGATCTTTTCTTTACTTCCTGTGGTGTCACTTGCAAGCTGTACGCGTGTGTCACGGGGGATACTAACCATTTTCATCGTTTTGTCTTGAGGGTTAATTGTTGCGACAATAAGTGAATCTGAACGGCCATGATCACCATCTGTGGCATAATCCTCAATTCCGACAAAAAGTACAGAGAAGGGTTTCTTTTTAATATCAATGACCGCATCACGAAGCTTCGATTTCTCTCCGCGGTTTAGTTCGTCATATGTTTTGTCAGCGGCTTGAAGTGTATTGACTATTTTATAGACTGCAAATCCGCCCATGCAGATGATAAGAAGCAAAAATAAAACCAGGATACGTTTGAAAATTTTCTTCTTCTTACTCTTTTTCTTTCGTACACGCACTTTTACTCGTTGTGCCATTCATCTGTCTCCTTTATCGGACCAATGTCCTTTTCTAAATAAATCAGTTCGCCTTCTTTTGTAACACTCTTTCCATTTGTCAGCTCAGTCATCCATTCAATGAACTGCTCTGTTTGTGTTTCTTCTACATACGTCTCAAAAATAACATCTTCTGCATAATGAATTTCTTTTAGCTGAAAAGATGAGGCTCTAAGCTCATTCTCTACCTTTCCAAGCCATGTATAATCTATTGTTGTGTGCATCGTACGCATTAAACAGCGCTCTACCATCCCAACATGGTTGATGGCTTCTGATACAGATTTTCCGTAGGCACGAATCAATCCACCGGCGCCTAGCTTAATACCGCCGAAATAACGAGTGACTACTACGACTGTATCTTTCAGCTTCCGTTTTTTTAACACTTCAAGCATTGGCACACCTGCTGTACCACTTGGTTCACCATCATCATTCGCTTTTTGAATCAGGTCATGTTCTCCAATGAGATAGGCAGAACAATTATGTGTGGCATTCCAATGTTGTTTTTTAATGGATTGTATAAATGCTTGTGCTTCTTCTTCTGAGACAGCACGCTGTATATGACAAATAAAACGTGATTTTTCAATGACGATCTCATGCTCGCCACGACTTTTTACTGTAAGATAGCGATGCAGCAAAAGACATACCCTCCTGAAAAGCAAATTGTAAGACTAGAGAAAATTTGCATTGATTTTAGAATTTTACAGCGTATTTTGTTATGATGATAGGGGTAGAAAAAGGGTCGTCATAAAAACTTCATGATTTATACGCATTCTTTCATTATAATTCGACATAAAATGCAGATCAATGACATTTATAATAAAAAAAGATGACATCACTGTTACGGGAGGGAAAAGCCATGACAACACCTAAAATGGATCCGAAATTATTGGATTCAATCATCATGAAAATGCTAAGTACAGTTGATGGCAGCAAGGACGAAGTATTTAGGATAGGCGAACAGTCCCGTCAACAATATGAAAGCCTTGTAGAAGAGCTGAAGCAAATCAAGCAGCAAGTAAACGAAGTAATTGATTTTGGGGATAAACTAGAAGTCCATACGAGACATGCTAGAAATCGCTTATCTGAGGTCAGCAGAAACTTCAACAAATTTAGCGAAGAAGAAATACGGGAGGCCTACGAAAAAGCACATAATCTGCAAGTGGAACTCACTATGATCCAGCAGCGCGAAAAGCAGCTGAGAGAAAGAAGAGACGATCTGGAAAGACGATTGTTAAGCCTACAAGACGTCATTGAACGCTCTGAAACGCTTGTGAGTCAGATCACAGTTGTTCTCAACTATCTCAATCAGGACTTACGTCAAGTTGGCGTGTTACTTGAAGATGCTCAAGCAAAACAAGATTTTGGACTTAGAATTATTGAAGCCCAAGAAGAAGAACGCAAAAGGGTATCCCGTGAAATTCACGACGGTCCGGCCCAAATGCTGGCAAACGTAATGATGCGTTCCGAATTAATTGAACGTATTTTCAGAGACCGTGGGACAGAAGAAGGCTTTAAAGAAATTAGAAGTCTCAGACAGAATGTGCGAAATGCTCTGTACGAAGTGAGAAGAATCATTTATGATTTAAGACCAATGGCTTTAGATGATTTGGGTCTCATTCCGACGCTAAGAAAATATTTAAACACAATCGAAGAGTATGATGGAAAAACCAAGATCACGTTCCAATGCCTAGGGGATACAGAAAGCGAAAGAATTGCTTCTCAATTTGAAGTGGCACTGTTTAGACTAGCCCAAGAAGCTGTCACAAATTCACTAAAGCATTCCGAAGCTGAAGAAATCTCTGTAAAAGTAGAAGTGACGAAAGACTTTGTTACGTTAATTATCAAAGACGATGGAAAAGGCTTTGATATGAAAGATGTGAAAACAAACAAAAACAAATCCTTCGGTTTACTTGGCATGAAAGAACGCGTAGACTTACTTGAAGGTAAAATGACCATAGACTCAAAAATAGGTCTAGGGACATTCATCATGATTCGCGTGCCATTAACATTGCAAAATAAAATTGTAAAATAGAGACAAAAGACATATTGACCATAAAGTTCAGGTGTAGAACAATAAACATGGGGAGGCGTAGCTTGTGACTAAAGTAAATATTGTAATTATTGATGATCACCAATTATTCCGTGAAGGTGTCAAACGGATTTTAGATTTTGAACCTACTTTTGAAGTAGTTGCAGAAGGAGACGACGGAGACGAAGCTGCACGTATCGTAGAACACTATCATCCGGATGTTGTCATTATGGACATTAATATGCCGAATGTAAATGGTGTAGAGGCTACAAAGCAGCTAGTTGAGCTTTATCCCGAATCAAAAGTCATTATTCTATCTATTCATGATGATGAAAACTATGTGACACATGCATTGAAAACAGGAGCAAGAGGCTACCTGTTAAAAGAAATGGATGCAGACACGCTCATTGAAGCAGTGAAAGTCGTAGCTGACGGAGGATCTTATTTACATCCGAAAGTTACTCATAACTTAGTAAATGAATTCCGACGCCTAGCGACTAGTGGCGTTTCAGCACATCCACAGCATGAAGTATATCCTGAAATTCGCAGACCACTTCATATCTTAACAAGACGTGAGTGCGAAGTACTTCAAATGTTAGCTGACGGAAAGAGCAATAGAGGAATTGGTGAGTCGCTCTTTATTAGTGAGAAAACAGTCAAAAACCACGTGAGTAACATTTTACAAAAAATGAATGTAAACGACCGTACACAAGCTGTTGTTGTAGCAATTAAGAACGGCTGGGTAGAAATGAGATAATATTCCGGACAAGTACTCCTTTTTCGCCTGTTTTTGATTCTCTCACATGTTAATTTGAGAGAAATGATAGGTAGATAAGGAGTCTTTTTCGGATATAACGGGCTTGCCTATTGATTAGGCAGGCTTTTTTGATTACTATTATAAATCTAATGAATAACAATGATCATTCTTTGAAAATAAAAAAGAGCAACTTAACGGATAAGGAAGGTATTTAAGAATGAAAATAGCCGTTGTAACAGACAGTACTGCTTATATACCACAAGAGCTGCGTGATAAACATCATATTCATATGATCCCTCTTAATGTCATCTTTGGCAATGAATCATACCGTGAAGAAATAGAAATGGATTGGAAGACATATTATGAAGAAGTCAAAAAGCATAAAGACCTTCCAACCACCTCTCAGCCTGCTTTCGGTGAACTAATAGAATTATATGAAAAACTAAGTGAAACATATGATGCCGTGATTAGTATTCACCTTTCTAGCGGAATTAGTGGAACATATAATAGTGCAGCCTCAGCAAATGACCTAGTTGACGGAATTGACATTTACCCGTTTGATACAGAAACTAGCTGTATGGCACAAGGTTTTTATGTGATAGAAGCTGCTGAGAAAATCCAAGCTGGTGCTTCTCCAGAAGAAGTGTTAGCCCATCTCAATTACCTGAAAGAGAATCAGAGAGCTTATTTTATGGTAGACGATTTAACTCATTTACAAAGAGGCGGCAGATTAAATGGTGCTCAGGCTTTTATTGGGAGCCTCTTAAAGGTAAAGCCTATACTGCATTTTGACAACAAGCTAATTGTCCCTTTTGAGAAGATTCGTACACGGAAAAAAGCCATTTCACGTATGTTTGAACTATTTGATGAAGATGCATCGCGTGGTGTCCCGATGAGAGCAACAGTGATACATGGTAATAGAGAAGAAGAAGTAGACGATTTGATTGCGCACTTATCAGAAAAATATCCTCATGTTGAATTTTATAAAAGCTATTTTGGTGCTGTAATCGGCACTCATCTAGGCGAAGGCTCTTTAGCTCTTGGCTGGCTGATTAGATAAATCCTAAAAACCTCTTTTCTCTTAGAAAAGGGGTTTTGTTTTTCTTTTTTAGCTGTTGGACGAAAGGTCATGTCTTTGCGCATAATAGGCAAACATCAGTTGAAAGGTGTTTGTTGAAATTGAACATGGACAAAGCAATGGAACTAAGGAAGCACCTGCAGTCACGCCACCTGCTTACTGCTGAAACAAGATGCTCACAGTCTGATTTGGATTGGCTGGAGGAGAAGGGGTTAGTTATCCGAACACCTGCTATTGAGAGGAAAGCAAATGGTCTTATTTGCTGCAGATGTGGTGTATCAAAAAATCGGTACTTTGCCCACTCTTCGTGTGACAAGTGTCAAAAAGATTGTGTGTATTGTAGATCATGCATCATGATGGGGAAAACAACGGAATGTGGCTTTCTTTATGAATGGACGGGTCCACAAATGGAAGAAGCATGTCACTCGGAATTAACATGGCAGGGAAACCTGTCTAAAGGACAAAAAAGAGCGTCAGAGAAATTGATCGAAGCGATAAAAAACAAATCTGATCTACTCATCTGGGCAGTTTGCGGGGCAGGGAAAACAGAGGTGCTTTTTCACGGAATAGAATATGCCTTACATCAAGGAATGAGTGTCTGCATTGCGACACCTAGAACTGATGTTGTCCTTGAACTAGAGCCGCGGCTTAAAAAAGCTTTTCAAGGAATGAAAATAGCTGTTCTTTATGGAGGAAGTCCTCAAAGGTTCCAAATAGCACCGTTAGTAATCGCTACAACTCACCAGTTGATGAGATATAAACATGCATTTGATGTGCTCATTATAGATGAAGTCGACGCCTTCCCTTATTCAATCGATGAACGTCTCCAATTTGCTGTTTTAAAGGCAATGAGAAAGAAAGGGGTTAGGGTTTATTTAAGTGCGACGCCGTCTAAGAAAATGATAAGAGATGTATCTCGTGGACAACTAGAAGCCATAAAAATTCCTCTGCGCTTTCACCAACAACCTTTACCGGTCCCATCCTTTCAATGGATTGGACATTGGAAGAAGAAATTTAAAAAGAATCAGCTCCCACCTAAAGTAATGAATTGGATGCAGAAACATATTACAAAAAAGAGAAGGGTTTTACTTTTTGTTCCTTCTATTTCTACTATGAAGAAGGTAACGAAGGTTCTTAGAAAGCACCACTTAAATGTAGAAGGGGTGTCTGCTGATGATCCAGATAGGAAACAAAAGGTCCAGCAATTCAGAGATGACAAATACGATGTACTAGTTACAACCACAATTCTAGAAAGAGGTGTAACCATTTCAAATGTGCAAGTGGGGGTACTAGGTGCAGAATCTACTATCTTTACAGAAAGTGCACTTGTTCAGATTTCTGGTAGAGCAGGTAGACATCCCGATTTTTTTAAAGGAGATGTTTTCTTTTTTCATTTTGGTTTAACGAGAAGTATGAAACAAGCAAAGAAGCATATTGTAAAAATGAATGATACAGCTGAAAAAGAGTTCTCCGAAAAATAATGTAGGTTCAACTAAATTTCATGGTACATTTATATTCACAATACACAAATGGCAGGAGAGACAAATATGCTACTCAATGCAAAAGAAACACTACTCAAGGAAATCCTCTATCAATATCTCAACCAATTAAACATGATTTGTCACTGTGAAAAGTGTATAGAAGATGTATTAGCGATTTCACTAAATCAAGTGAAGCCTCAGTATATAACAGATATCGATAAAATATCTTACAGTAAATCTGAGATGGTGGACAAACAGAAGAATACGGCCATGCTGGTCATTCTGACAGAAGCCGCTTCAAAGGTCTCCACATTTCCAAGATGCGAAAATCGTCTGCCGATAAATAAGGATAACAATTGATCTGCCTCATTTGTGAGGGACATTTTGTCGCTTCTTTTACATGGAAATCATTACTTCTATTAAATGATGATCGTCTATGTATAGCATGTAAGCATCACCTAGAAAAAATTCAACGCCCGATTTGTCCAGCCTGCGGGAGAGCACAGTCGAACGATCAATTATGTCAAGACTGTTCCATGTGGAAAGAACGCCCTGATTCTACTACAGTACTTGTGAAAAATAGGTCTGTCTATGCTTACAACGATTTGATGAAAGATGTCCTTTCCCGCTTTAAATTTCGAGGTGATACAGCTTTAGCTGAGCTTTTTAAACAAGATGTCCGAGCAGTATTTAAGCGCTCTTTTTCAATGAAAGAACCTGTGCTGATCCCGATTCCTTTAAGTAAAGAAAGACTAAAGGAAAGAGGGTTTAATCAGTCCGTCATACTTGCTTCCTTGATTGGTGAGCCGATCCTTCAGCCACTTGTAAAAATACATCAAAGCAAACAGTCCAAGAAAAAGAAAAATGAACGTTTAGATCAAAAAGGAATGTTTCAAATCACGCAGACAGATGCGATCGTTCAAAGGGAAGTTATCTTAATTGACGACATTTATACAACAGGGGCCACCATTTATGATGCGGCGAGAATTTTAAAAGAAGCAGGTGCCAAAAGTGTTTCCTCTTTTACGTTGATCCGTAGTTAAAATTCAGGATAATTAACCGATAATAAGAAGAGAAAATAACGTAAGGGGTTTTGGTTATGAATCAATTGGCAAACTGCCCGCAATGTAATCAGCTGTTTTTAAAAACGACCATCCAAACGGTTTGTAACAAATGCTTTGAAGAAGAAGAACGTTCTTTTGATATCGTTTATAAATTCTTGCGAAAGCAAAGTAATAGACAATCAACCATTGCTGAAATAGTAGATGCAACAGAAGTTGATGAAGAATTAATCTTGAAATTTATCCGTTTGAAAAGACTTCAAATTAGCCAATTTCCGAATATCAACTATCCTTGTGAAAGATGTGGCCAACCGATCAGAAAAAACAAGCTGTGCAGTCAATGTGAACAGGACATTCAGTCGCAAATGAGTCAAATGAACCAAGAAGAAGAGCGTAAAAGGGAGATTGAATCTAGGAAAAAAGACACCTATTATGCCATTAATCCTAAAAACGATTGATTCCCTAAACTAAGTTGCAGTTTGGTCGATAAAATGGATAGAATCAAGACAGACTGTAACGGAAAGCGAGAGGAATCCCGTGAAAATTAATCGATATGGAACACAACCAGTAAATCCTTACAAGAAAACATATGAGAAACAAACGTTGCAATCAAATCAAGCAAAATCAACTGATAAAGTCGAAATTTCTAAAAAGGCAATCGAAATGCAAAAGGTGCCGAATATCATGAAAGAACGCCAAGATAAAATAGACCAAATTAAAAAAAGCATTGAAGCCGGAACATATCAAGTAGATACAAAGGGCATTGCTGATAAAATGCTGAATTTTTATAAACAACAATAACAAAAGGGAGTAGCGTGAATGTCAGTTAAAATAATCATTGAAGAGCTGCATCGTCTCTATGGATTGCATGAACAGCTTTTGAAGCTGTCGAAAGATAAAACAGAAATGCTGAAAAGTAATGAGATTGATGCTCTTTCAGAGGTTCTGAATTTAGAGCAAAAATATATTCAGGCCATTTCTCAATTAGAAGAAAAAAGAATTGAAGCGACAGTTCAATTTTTACAAAATGATGAACCGCCAACCATCACCGCGTGTATCGAAAAGGCTGAAGGTTCGGATCAAGAAGAGCTCATTTCGTTATATGACATATTAAAAGACATCATGGTGGAACTGAAAGATGTAAATGAACTGAACAAACAGCTCATTCAGCAGTCGCTTCAATTTATTTCACTGACATTCGATCTCGTTAACCCTAATAAAGAAAATATGAATTACGGACAAAATGGTCTTGAGAGTTCAAAGCCTAAACAGCAGAGGGCTTTGTTTGATTCAAAGGCGTAAACAAGGAGGATACCAATGGGTTCTACATTCATGGGACTAGAAACGGCAAAAAGAGGAATCACAGCCCAGCGTGCAGGGCTTTATGTCACATCAAACAACGTCTCCAATGCAAATACAGATGGCTACTCAAGACAAAGAGTTACCTTTAAAGCAGATAATCCTTATCCAGTCATTTCAGTTTATGACGGCAAGACGTATGGCCAAATGGGGACAGGAGTTCAAGTTGGAACCGTTGAAAGAATTCGAGACAGCTTTTTAGATCTGCAATTCAGAGATCATAACAATAACTTGTCCTACTACTCAACAAAATCTGATGCCCTTTCGCAAATGGAGGGAGTCATGAATGATTTGACGGATGAAGGCTTAAACAGAGCTTTTGATAACCTTTGGAAATCATTGCAGGTCCTATCCGAAACCAAAAATGCTGATACAGCGTCTGCGCGTACAGTTGTTAAAACAAGTGCACAGGCTTTAGTAGATCAATTCCGTCTACTTAATTCTTCTTTAACAACGATACAAAAGAATTTAAAAACAGAACTCGATTCAACAGCCAAAAATGTGAACACGATTTTATCTCAAATAGATGAAGTGAACAAACAGATTGCAGCAGTTGAGCCAAACGGATATCTTCCAAATGATCTATATGATACGCGTGATGCGTTGGTAGATCAATTATCTTCACTTGTTGACATTAAAGTGAGCTACAATCCATCTGGCGGGAATGCACTCAAAATTGCAGAAGGAACTGTCAACATCGACATTATCGGTGCAAATGGACAATCTGCTGGAACGATTTTGAATGGCATTACGAACGAAAAATCTGAACTGCAAATCTCGTATGATAATACAACGGGACTTGTTAACTCACTTCAATTCGGAACAACAACCATTGCAGCAGATCAGCTTCAAGTGAATGGTAAAGTAAAAGCACTTGTTGAGGCTTATGGCTACATGTCAAATGGTGCTGAAAAAGGCATGTATCCAGACATGCTTGCAGAGCTTGATGAAGTAGCACAAGTCTTCATGGATACATTTAATGATGTGCATAAGCAGGGTTACACATTAAATGGCACAAGTGGACAAGACTTTTTTGATATCGAGAATAATAATGATCTGAATAAAGGTTTAGCTGCTCGTATCAAAGTGAGTGATGTTATTTTAGCATCAACAGATAATATTGCAGCATCTCTCAATCAAACAAAAGGTGACGGTTCGAATGCTACGAAATTAGCTGGTATTCAAGACTTAAAGGTACCAATCGGCGGCAATACAACGACGATCCAGGATTACTACCAAAATGTCATTGCTGAGATGGGGATTCAAGGGAAAAAGAACATAACGCTAGAAAGCAGTTCAGCCGCTCTTGTCAATTCAGCCAATGAGCGTAGAATGTCAACGAGTGCTGTTTCCATTGATGAAGAAATGACGAATATGATCCAATTTCAGCATGCATATAATGCAGCTGCGAGAGTTGTGACATTACAAGATGAAATATTGGATAAAGTAATAAACGGCATGGGTGTCGTAGGAAGGTAGGTATAACTGATGCGAGTCACACAAGGTATGATTTCTCAAAACTCACTTCGTAATATTAGTAAAAGTTATGAAAAACTTTCTAAAATAAATGAGCAAGCACAAACAGGGAGACGTTTCACAAAAACGTCTGATGATCCCGTTGCAGCAGTAAAAAGCCTTCAATATAGCACAGCAATGTTTCGAAATGATCAATATCAAAAAAACTTAAATGAAGCACAGAACTGGATTGATACATCTGAAACAAGTGTCACTGAAATCATTGATATTATGTCAAATGTACGAGATAAAGTGCTTGATGCGGCTAATGGAACAAAGCAGCCAGAAGATTTAGCAGCAGTCGGCGTGGAAATTGGTCAGATGAAGAAACAAATCATTGACGCGATGAACACTCAGATGTTAGGTAAGTTCGTATTTAATGGAACAAATACAAATGTCAAACCAGTTGTTGAGAACGCAGATGGTACGTTTACGTTTAACTTTGAAAACTATACAGATGCAAATTCTGTTAAGTCGAACATTTCTGATGGTATCACTTTAAATGTGAACTCAAATCCAATTTCAGCGTTTGGTGGACAGACTGCCAGCGGTCAAAATGTCATTGAAATGCTGACGGATTTAGAAAACTCATTGAAAAATGGAACGTTCGCAAATTCTGATGATGCGTTAGGAAGTATCGATCAGTTTAAAGAAGTGATGAGTGCTGAGCGCTCGGACTTAGGAGCCCGTTCAAATCGTGTTGACTTAGTAGGCAGTCGCTTGACTTCACAATTCGAAGTACTGAAAAATGCCAAATCAGATAATGAAGATGTAGAAAGTGAAAAAGCAATTATTGATCTTCTTCAACAAGAGGTTGTGAATAGAGCTGCTTTAGCAACGACGGCTAAAGTTATTCAGCCATCCCTTGTCGATTTCTTAAGATAATAAAAAGCATCCGTTGGGTGCTTTTTTGCATCATGGAGGTGTACCTATATGCAAATCCCTAGATTGTTAATGCAACAAACCTATGCAAAGCTGCAAATGTCGACAACTCCTTCTCGGCAAGAAGTAGAGCAGCCAAGAGCAGACCTTGAGATTCAGCAGCCCAGAGCCGTCATGAATATGACAAGGACACCGTCAAAATTAACAATAGATCAAACCGAAGCATTTGCCGATATGGATATCAAGTCAATTTTTAGGCGTTCTGAAGAATGGGCAGCTGAGGGGAAACGTGCTGTTGGAGAGGGAATGGGCCGAAGAGCGGAAGAGGGCAGTGAACTCATCAAGATCGAGAATGGTGGGAATGCAATTGCCGAGTTTGCCAAAATCAATGGCACTCCTCCAGCCAAACAATTCAATATTGGTGTGATCCCTTCATTCTTTAGTGTGAAAATTCACTATCAGCCATCTGAGCTTCAAATTGAAGTGGAGCCTCAAAAAGCTATTATAGAGGCAACGCCTCATAAACCAATCGTTAACTACCAGCCAGGTAAGGTCAATATTGATATGTTACAATACCCAGATTTAAAAATAGAAGTTGACGAAACGGGCCAAAATGGTGATAAGGTATAGTTAAGAAAAATGAAAAAGGTCGTGAATTATGATCATTCAAACAAAATACCATGGTGAAGTGACAATCAAAGAGGAGCAAATCATCAACTTCTCTAATGGAATACCAGGATTTCTGGATCAAAAACAGTTTGTCATTTTACCTTTATCAGAAGAGTCTCCATTTTTAGTTCTTCAATCATTGAAAAACGCAGAGTTAGGCTTTATTGTCAGCAGTCCGTTTTTATTCTTCAATCAATATGAATTCGATCTAGACGAAACGGTCGTAGATATTCTAGAAGTAGAAGATGCCAATGATGTGGAAGTTATGGTGATTTTAACAATGGAATCTTCTATTGAAAAAACGACAGCCAATTTAAGAGCGCCTATTATTGTGAACCGGAAAAACATGAAAGCCAAGCAGGTGATTTTGCATGATTCAGCCTATCATACAAAACATTTGTTAGAGGTGGCATCCTCATGTTAGTTCTCTCGCGTAAATTAAACCAGTCGATTCAAATTGGCGATGATATTGAAGTCAAGATTATTTCGATCGAAGGCGATCAAGTGAAAATCGGGATTGAAGCTCCTAAGCACATTGATATTCACAGGAAAGAAGTGTACCTGTCTATTCAAGAAGAGAACAGTCGTGCTGCGAGTTTATCCGTAGATCTCCTCTCTCAATTATCCTCACAAAAAAAGTGAGGATTTTTTTATCTGATTCAGCTATCCATCTCCACGTTTCTGTGTGGATGTTCACCATCTATATGAAACTTTAACAAATCGGTCCATCTATATTTAATTTGAAAATTCCAAGCCGATATAAAAGGTAGATTAAAGCACAGGAGCTGAATAACTATGTCTGTTGGTAAGTTGACATCGCTAGAGCCAATTATCGATGCATTTCAAACCCGTGTTTCTAATAACCAGAATGACAATGCAAACTCTGATTTACAAGCAAATGGCAAGGTCGTTTCAAAAGAAGAAATTGAAAAAACGCTTCAAGGAGCAAACAAGCTCATTGAACCCACTCAATTTCATCTGCAATTTGAATTACATGAAAAACTCAATGAATATTATGTCAAAGTCGTAGATAACCAAACAGAAGAAGTCATTAGAGAGATTCCTTCCAAGGAATGGCTTGATTTCTATGCGGCAATGACAGAAATTGTCGGTTTATTTGTAGATAAAAGAATGTAAGTGAAGGGAGAACATAAAAAATGGTCAATCGAATTACTGGATTTTCAAATGTGTTTGATATTGATGAAATCGTATCAAAACTCATGAAAACTGAGCAAGCACCACTTGATAAAATGACACGCCAGAAACAAACACTTGAATGGCAAAGAGACAGCTATCGCGAGGTCAATTCGAAGATTAAAGAATTAGATGATTTGATCAATAGTTTAAACTTAACGCGTCCGACTACATATGGCGCCAAAAAAGTGACAAGCTCAAATGAATCTGCTGTCACAGCAACTGGATCAACAAATGCTGCCTCTGGCTCAATCAATGTCACCCAACTAGCGACAGCTTCTGTCTTCAAATCGTCTGGTACTTCTGGTTTTACACCTGCAAATGGCACGTTTACATTCGAGGTGACGACACCAGATTCGACAAAACCGAAAACGGTGACGATCAATACTGCTGATACCGATACAATTGATGACATCGTGAAAAAGCTGAACAACTCGCAATTAGGTGTGACAGCTTACAAAGGACAGATCTTTGATGGAACGAACTACGTGGATACAATCGCTCTTACTTCTCGGACAACAGGTGAAGGTGTCAGCATTAAAGCAGCTGATGGTAATTCAGCTTCATTCTTCACTCAATTAGGCTTCCAAGTGGATGGAGATAACAAATTAGTTGCGACCACTCAAGGACAAAAAGCGCAATACGAGATTAATGGCCTAAAAATGGAAAATAACAACAATATATTTGAGCAGGCTGGTATTACGTACGAGCTTAAAGGGACAACCGATAAGCCTGTCAGCTTAAACGTTTCAACAGATGTGGATGCAATCTTTGATAAAATTAAACAATTTGTTGATAAATACAATGAGCTCGTTGAGCAAATTAATGGTAAAGTCAATGAAAAGAAAAACAGAGACTATCAACCATTAACGGCTGAAGAGAAAAAAGGGATGTCTGAAAAAGAAATAGAGCTATGGGAAACGACCGCGAAGTCTGGCTTGCTGAGAAGTGATTCCATTTTACGATCTGGTGCCTCTAAAATAAGAAGTGATTTATATGCTAATATTACGACAAGTGATGCGAATAAAATTCAGCTCACACAAATTGGTATTGAGACATCATCCAAGTATAAAGATGGTGGAAAGCTGGAATTTAGTAAGGATCTTAATGGAGTAGAGAAATTAAGAAAAGCCATTGAAGAAGACCCGGAGAAAGTCAGACAAATGTTCATCTCGGGTAGTTTAAATGTGGATTCAAAAGATAAAGACAAAGCACAGCAGCAATATCAAGAACAAGGAATCATTTATCGTGTCAAAAATTCCTTAACTGCCTTCACGAAGAGCATTCAAACAAAGGCGGGAAGCACAACGATGGAATTAAAGGAATACGGACTTGGTAAGGACCTTGATTCTTTAACAAAACGAATGGATACATTCCAAGATCGTTTAAAAATGGTGGAAACCCGCTACTACAAAAAGTTTAGCGCCATGGATAGCGCGATTCAAAAGCTAAACAACCAATCTGGCTATCTTTCTCAACTGCTTGGACAATAATTGGAGGTTTATAACATATGGCAATTCAGAACCCTTATGCCGCCTATCAAAAAAATTCTATTGAGACTGCAACACCTGCCGAGTTGACGCTTATGCTTTATGAAGGCTGCTTAAAGTTCATTAGACTCGCGAAGTATGCCATTCAAAAAGAGGATGCAGAAACGAGAAATGTGAACCTGAAAAAGGCTCAAAACATCATTCAAGAATTAAATGTCACCTTAAATCGTTCTTATGACGTATCAAATAGTATGGCAAGTATGTATGATTACATTTATCGCAGACTGATTGAAGCCAATCTTCAAAATGACGAAGAGATGTTGAATGAAGTAGAGCAATACGTAACTGATTTTCGTGATGCGTGGAAGGAAGTTATTCAAACCGATCGAAAAGGGCGTCACCACTCTATCGGGGGATCTCTATGAGTATTGTGGACCAGCTGCATGACCAAACATTAAAAATGGCAGCCGAAATAACGGCAAATCCGCAAAGTGACACCTTGGTTGAAGACTTTGATGCCTTTTTAATTGAGAGAGACGAATTAATGAGAGATATTCAGCATGAGCTGACGGATCAAGAAAAAGAAAAAATCAAAGAAATCATCCAAACAGATCAACAGATGGCGAAGCAATTAACTGTGATCCAAAATGGGATCAAAGCAGATATTCAAGCCATTCAAAAAAAGAAAACGAAACAGCTGAATTATCAAAATCCATACCAGCCTATGACGAGTGACGGCGTATATTACGATAAACGGAAATAATTAGGTGAGACCTGTGGCGTATCGTTCAGATGACTATATTTTATTAACCACATATTATGAACTTCTATTTACGATAGAAGAGAGTCTAAAATATTTAGATGAAATTGAGAAGGATTTTGCTAAAACAGAAGGGGATCGGATCTTTAATGATCTGATCCATGCCTTCTTTCATTTAGAGACAACACATCCCCTTCTGCTTTCAATTATAGAAAATGAGCACTTTGCCAAAACGATTCGTTCGTTTGATCAAATTTTTTTAAGTTTTGATATACTAGCTTTCTATACATTCCCTTCAATACACTTCCAATCATTCCTTAAAGCATATTTTATACCTGAATATAGAAAGTGGATGGATGAAATACATGCCTGTATGAGGCCGTATGTCATTCATTAATTTTTGTTCAATTCAGACTTTCGGAGGAAATTATGAGACTAAAAAATCAATTTTTGTTTGGGCTTATTGTCATATGTGTATTGTTTGTCAGTATTTTAGGATTCTCAAGCTTTATCTATTACAAAACAGATCAATCCTACAAGACGCTTCTTAGCAAAGAAGTAAAGCTTTATCAAACCTCACTGGAATTAGAGGCGCTTTTGCAAAAACAGGAAGCACAAATTAAAACATATGTTGTCATGCGAGACAGGGAAATATCGCAAAAAATTGAAGAAACCTATGTTGATATCAATAAAACAACAGGGGAAGCTTTAAAACTTAGTACAGTCAAAAAGGCTGAACAGTTATTAACAAAAATATCTCAAAAGAATGAACTCTACTATGAATCTACAAAAAGGTTATTTATCTCATTAAATACTAACAATCAAAAAGAATTCAACACACGCCTCAATCAAGAATTACAACCTATCGAACAAGAAATACATACCTTTACAAAAGAATTTGCTCAAACCCAGTTGAAGCAACGTGACCAAAAAATCAATCAGCTCAACCAAGACAGTAATCAATTACTATTCACTCTCATTCTAGTTAGTGCGGTCATTATTGTTGGCTTTTTGTTGATTGGGACAAGATTCGTTTATCGTATGACAAAGCCGATTGTGTCTGTCACAAATGCTGCGAGAAGGATGGCAGATGGAGACCTTACACTTGAAGAGATTGAAGTGACCTCTAAAAATGAGATTGGTCAACTCGGTACTGCTTTTAATCAAATGACAAAGCATTTGCGTCAGCTCATTTTACAGGTGCAACATGGATCAAGACAATTAGCTGATTCTGCTGCTCAGTTTGAGGAAACGATTCATCAAACCATATCGGCCAGTGAGCAGACATCTAGCTCGATTGAACAGGTCAGTGAAGCTTCACGTGAACAATCAAACGCGGTCGGAAAAGTAGCTTCTGCCATTCAAGAAGTCTCGACTGGTATGCAAAATGCAGCTGAACACACATCCGATGTTTCGGGTCACTCAATTTCAGTGACTGAAAAGGCTGAAGAGGGTGCAGCGCTTATTCAGCAATTCGTAAAACAAATGAGCTCTATCAAAGCGTCTGTGAATGAGCACCATTCCACAATGGCTCATGTACAAGCCCAGTTTACTGGCATTGAAGATTTGTTAGGTCATATCCATGCCATCGCTGATCAAACGAATTTGCTTGCTTTAAATGCTGCTATTGAAGCGGCAAGAGCAGGAGAGCATGGGAGAGGATTTGCGGTGGTAGCAGATGAAGTGAGGAAACTGGCGGAAGAATCTAGTCAGCTGACAGATCAAATTAGTCAATTGCTCGCGAACGTGAACAAAGATACTGAAAAATCATCACATACGATGAAAAAGGTTGAGCAGGATGTAGCAGAAGGTGTGAAAGTATCGCAATTGTCAGAACAGAGCTTTCATGAAATCCTGGAATCTATTCGTGATATTTCGATGAAAGCAGAGGAACTTTCAGCTACTGCAGAGGAGATTTCAGCTAGTACAGAGGAAATATCTCAGACGGTTGGAGTCATTGAAGAAGGAGCCAAACGCAATTCAGAAGAGACGGAGTACATGTCTGCGGCTGTTGAAGAATCATTGGCAGCAAATGAAGAAATGAAAGTAGCGGCGGAGGACTTAAAAACCTTATCTCAATCGCTGAAAACATCAATATCATCTTTCACCATTTAAATGTGCGCTGGTCTTTTTCAAGAATGAGCCGAATATATATTCATCACCTATCAAGTAACAATTGATGCACCGCAAAATTCGACAAATTTCAATAAAAATTCACATTTTTTTTACGTTTGAGCAGGAGAAAAGGAGGGAAAAGTAGAAATAGGTTTACATATCCTTAATTTTAAAGGAGGCGTTCTTTACATGAATTACAATGTCAGAGGAGAAAACATCGACGTAACACCTGCACTAAGAGATCATGTCGAGAAAAAAATTGGAAAGCTGGAGCGTTATTTTGAGACAGACGTAGATGCTTCAGTCAACGTGAACTTGAAGTTTTACAATGATCAAGAATCTAAAGTTGAGGTTACCATTCCAATGACTGATCTAGCACTTCGAGCTGAGGTGCATAATGAAGATATGTACAATGCAGTAGACCTAGCAGCCAGTAAATTAGAACGTCAAATTCGAAAACACAAAACAAAAGTAAACCGTAAATTCCGCGAACAAGGTGCCAAAAAGCACTTATTTGCTGGAGGAAATGGGACGGCTGACGTAGCTGTTCAAGATGACGAAGAAATTGATGAAACAGAAATCGTCAGACAAAAACGTTTCAATTTAAAACCGATGGATAGCGAAGAGGCCATCCTTCAAATGAACATGTTAGGTCATAGTTTCTTCGTCTTCACAAATGCTGAGACAAATTTGACCAATGTGGTCTATCGCCGAAATGATGGAAAATATGGACTGATTGAGCCGAACGCTTAATCTGATCTAAAAACAACCTAAAAAAAGTAAACCCGTTCCCTCCATGAGGGGCGGGTTTTTTGTGCGAAATCATTGCAAATTCTTTGGAAATGAAGGAAGGTATGGTATGATAAATGCAGGTAAATATGGACCTGTCAATCTTTTGGACATGCCGAAAAATTGCATGAAATAGAGGAGCGTTATTATATGCTTGGAATCTTAAACAAAGTGTTTGATCCTACGAAACGTACGATCAGCAAATATGAAAAAAAGGCAAATGAAATTGAAGCTCTTGCTCAAGATTTTGAGAAATTATCTGACGAGGCTTTACGAAATAAAACGAACGAATTTAAAGAAAAACTTGAAAAAGGACAATCCGTGGATGACCTGTTGGTTGAAGCATTTGCAACGGTTCGCGAGGCATCACGCCGCGTGACAGGAATGTTCCCATTTAAGGTGCAGCTCATGGGGGGGATCGCGCTTCATGAAGGCAACATCTCTGAGATGAAAACAGGTGAAGGTAAAACGTTGACTTCAACAATGCCTGTTTATTTAAATGCTCTTTCTGGAAAAGGCGTCCACATTGTGACAGTCAACGAATATTTGGCAAGCCGTGATGCAGAGGAAATGGGCAAAATTTTTGAGTTTCTTGGCTTAACGGTTGGCTTAAACTTAAACAGCTTAGACAAAGATGAAAAAAGAGAAGCATATGCTGCTGATATTACGTATTCTACAAACAATGAACTTGGCTTTGACTATTTACGAGATAACATGGTGCTTTACAAAGAGCAAATGGTTCAAAGACCGCTTCATTATGCCGTGATTGATGAGGTTGACTCCATCTTAGTTGATGAAGCGAGAACACCTCTTATTATTTCTGGACAAGCTGCGAAATCTACAAAGCTTTACGTACAAGCCAATGCATTTGTTCGTACATTAAAAATAGAAGATGATTTCACATACGATATTAAAACAAAAAGTGTACAGCTGACAGAAAGTGGAATGACGAAGGCGGAAAAAGCATTCGGCATCGAAAACTTATTTGATGTCAAACATGTCGCACTGAACCATCACATCGCCCAGGCGCTAAAGGCACATGTTGCGATGCAAAAAGATGTGGATTATGTCGTTGAAGAAGGTCAAGTCGTTATTGTTGACTCGTTCACAGGACGTCTAATGAAAGGACGCCGTTATAGTGAAGGTCTGCATCAAGCCATTGAGGCAAAAGAAGGTCTCGAAGTGCAGAACGAAAGTATGACCCTTGCAACGATTACATTCCAGAACTACTTCCGCATGTATGAAAAGCTTTCTGGTATGACGGGTACAGCGAAAACGGAAGAAGAAGAATTCCGTAACATTTACAACATGCAGGTTGTGACAATCCCGACCAATCAACCAGTGGTTCGTGATGACAGACCTGATTTAATTTACCGCACAATGGAAGGTAAATTTAAAGCAGTGGCTGAAGATGTTGCGCAGCGCTATATGACAGGGCAGCCAGTGCTTGTCGGAACAGTAGCGGTTGAGACGTCTGAGCTTATTTCTAAGCTGCTTAAAAATAAAGGGATTCCTCATCAAGTGTTAAATGCGAAAAACCATGAGCGTGAGGCACAAATTATTGAAGAGGCTGGTCAAAAGGGTGCCGTCACCATTGCGACCAACATGGCAGGACGTGGTACGGACATCAAGCTTGGCGAAGGCGTCAAAGAGCTTGGCGGTCTAGCTGTAATTGGGACAGAGCGTCATGAATCACGACGTATTGATAACCAGCTGCGTGGACGTTCTGGTCGTCAAGGAGACCCAGGGATTACCCAATTCTATCTCTCCATGGAAGATGAATTGATGCGCCGATTTGGTGCAGAGCGTACGATGGCCATGCTTGACCGCTTTGGCATGGATGACACTACGCCTATCCAAAGTAAAATGGTGTCTAAAGCCGTTGAATCATCTCAAAAACGCGTTGAGGGGAACAACTTTGATTCCCGTAAACAGCTTCTGCAATATGACGATGTGCTTCGTCAGCAGCGTGAAGTGATTTACAAGCAGCGCTTTGAAGTCATTGATTCTGATAACTTAAAATCGATTGTGATCAATATGATTCAGTCTTCAATTGAGCGCGCTGTTGGTTCTTATACGCCGAAAGAAGAGCTTCCAGAAGAGTGGAAACTAGATGGTCTTGTTGAATTAATCAACACGAACTATTTAGATGAAGGAGCCATTTCGGTCAAGGATATTTACGGTAAAGAAGCAGATGAAATCACCTCCTTCATTATGGATCGTATTAAAGAAAAATACGATGCAAAAGAAGAAACATATGGCGACGAACAAATGCGAGAATTTGAAAAAGTCATCGTTCTTCGTGCGGTGGATTCAAAGTGGATGGATCATATCGATGCAATGGATCAACTGCGTCAAGGGATTCATTTACGTGCGTATGCACAAACAAATCCGCTTCGTGAGTATCAAATGGAAGGATTTGCGATGTTTGAGCACATGGTCGCTTCAATCGAAGATGATGTGGCCAAATATGTTTTGAAATCAGAAATCCAAAACAACTTAGAACGTGAAGAAGTCGTTCAAGGTCAAACAACAGCTCATCAGCCTCAAGAGGGTGATGAGGAGAAGACAGTGAAAAAGAAGCCGGTACGTAAAGTCGTAGACATTGGTCGAAACTCACCATGTCACTGCGGAAGCGGCAAGAAATATAAAAATTGTCATGGGAAGACAGAATAAGTAATGGAAAGAGGTGAAAACCTCTTTCTATTCATGTCAGCCCTACATCTATGAGGTGAAGGATATGGAATTAGTAGAAATTAGACAAGAGCTTGAAAATATGGCTAGCAGGCTAGCTGATTTTAGGGGGTCTCTTTGACCTCGAAACAAAAGAAGCCAAAATTGCAGAACTCGAAGCGACCATGTCAGAGGCTGATTTTTGGAATGATCAGCAAAAGGCACAAGGCGTCATCAATGAAGCCAATGCACTAAAGGATAATGTGAATTCATACCATGAGCTCAGTGAATCTCATGAAGAGCTGCAAATGACACATGACCTGTTAAAGGAAGATTATGACGAGGAGCTTCATGTAGAGCTTGAGAAAGAGCTGAAGAACTTAACTAAGCAATTTAACGACTTTGAACTGCAGCTTCTCTTAAGTGAACCGTATGATAAAAACAATGCCATCCTTGAGCTTCACCCAGGCGCAGGCGGTACTGAATCACAGGACTGGGGTTCTATGCTTCTGAGAATGTATACTCGCTGGGCAGAGCGCAGAGGCTTTAAGGTTGAAACGCTTGATTACCTTCCTGGTGATGAAGCAGGAATTAAGTCTGTGACATTGCTCATCAAAGGGCATAACGCATATGGATACTTAAAGGCAGAAAAAGGGGTCCATCGTTTGGTTCGTATTTCTCCTTTTGATTCATCTGGCCGTAGACATACGTCGTTCGTTTCCTGTGATGTCATGCCTGAGTTCAATGAAGAAATCGATATTGATATTCGAACAGAAGATATCAAAGTGGATACGTATCGAGCAAGCGGTGCAGGTGGACAGCACGTCAATACGACTGACTCTGCCGTTCGTATCACACACATTCCAACCAATGTCGTGGTGACATGCCAAACAGAAAGATCACAAATCAAAAACAGAGAACGTGCGATGAAAATGCTGAAATCGAAACTTTATCAAAGACGGATCGAAGAACAGCAGGCTGAATTGGATGAAATTAGAGGAGAGCAGAAAGAAATTGGCTGGGGAAGCCAAATTCGCTCTTATGTATTCCATCCGTATTCTCTTGTGAAAGACCATCGAACCAATACGGAGATGGGAAATGTTCAAGCGGTCATGGATGGAGATTTAGATTCATTTATCGATGCTTACTTACGTTCGAAATTATCATAAAAACTCGGCTTCTTGCCGGGTTTTTTTTATTGTGAGAAAATATAATGAATATAAAGGAATACATACGCCATACTGACTCTATATCCTTTGTATGATGAAATTAGCAAATAAAGGGGGAAATATTTTGGGATTAACAACATTACAAGAGACGTGGGATTTAGATGCCTTTTTTAAAGGAGGCAGCGCTTCACTAGAATTTAAAACATACTTGCAACACATTCAGCAGCTATTAGATGAATTACGACAAAAGGTCGATGCCTTTTCAAAAGAAAATACACACATTGAGAATAGGTTAACGTCTGTCCTTGACACGTATGAAACCACATATAAAAAACTGTCTCAAGCAGGTTCATTTGTTTCCTGTCTTCAATCTCAAAATACAAAGGATATGAAGGCTAGCAGTCTTCGAGGTACGATTGCTAAGCTGGAAGCTGATTTAGGTACCATTCTTGCGCTGTTTGATCAGGCGCTTGCTGCCATCTCTCCTGGAAAATGGGAGGATCTCATGAATTCAGAGGCCTTTTCAGATGTTCGCTACATATTAAATGAACGCAGAGAACGCGTGAAGGATCAATTGCCTGTTGAACAAGAAACATTGATTCAAAAGCTAGCCGTAGATGGCTACCATGCATGGGATGAGCTTTATTCTAGCTTAGTGAATAAGATTACGATTCCATTTGAACAACATGGTGAAACGCAGATGATCTCTGTCGGCCAAGCGGAAAATGCGATGGATGATTCAGACCGTGAAGTCAGAAAGGCTGTTTATCATAACCTAGAGCATGCATGGACGCAGGACGAACATCTATTTGCAAGCACGCTCAATCATTTGGCAGGTTTTCGTTTGCAAGTATATGAAGCAAGAGGCTGGGATCATATCTTAAAAGAGCCGCTTGATATTTGCCGGATGAAACAAGAAACCCTTGATGCCATGTGGTCTGTGATTGATGAACATAAGCAGCCATTCATTGATTATTTACATCGAAAGGCTGACATGCTTGGAGTGAATAAGCTAAGCTGGTTTGATGTTGGGGCTCCTATTGGCAGTGAGACCAAGATCTATCCGTATCAGGAAGCAGCTGCTTTTATTGTGAAGCATTTCGCTGGATTTGGAGAAGAGCTTGCTGCTTTTACAGAAAAGGCCTTTAATGAGCGTTGGGTAGAAGCGGAGGATCGCCCGAACAAACGAGTAGGCGGTTTTTGTACAAATTTCCCTGACAGCGGAGAGTCCCGCATTTTTATGACCTTCTCAGGAAGTCCATCCAATGTGGCGACACTTGCGCATGAGCTTGGTCATTCGTTCCATCAAGAAGTGATGCAGGATGTTCGCATTCTTAATCGCAAATATGCGATGAATGTAGCTGAAACGGCGTCGACATTCGCAGAAATGATTGTGGCTGATGCTTCATTGAAAGAAGCGGCAAATGAAGAGGAGCGCCTCAGCTTGTTAGAGGATAAGCTGCAGCGGAGTGTAGCATTTTTCATGAACATTCAATCTCGTTTCTTATTTGAACAGCGTTTTTATGAAGAGCGTAAACAAGGAGAAGTGCCGGCGGATCGGTTGAATGAGCTGATGGTAGAAGCGCAGAAAGAAGCCTTTGGCGACTCACTAGATGAATACCATCCGCATTTCTGGGCGTCTAAGCTGCATTTCCATATCACAGGTGTACCGTTTTATAATTTCCCGTACACATTTGGCTACATGTTCTCACTAGGAATTTATGCAAAGGCCTTGCAGGCTGGTACTTCGTTTGAAGAAAAGTACATTGCATTATTAAAGGACACAGCTTCAATGACAGTAGAAGATTTGGCCTTTAAGCACTTAGGTGTCGATCTTACCCAAAAAGACTTTTGGGAGGAAGCCATTAGCCTCGCTGTAGAAGACGCTGAAGAGTTTTTAGAAGCGACGAAAAAGTGAAAATGAAAAACCCCCATTACGGAAGCTTTAGATTGTTGACAAAGGGTTAAAATGATCTTTATTTTAGCCCTTTGTCTTCTTTATGGAGCTTTTTTGCTGGTTTTAGCCATCCAAGCATCGTCTGAACGATATCCTTTTGCTGTGTGAGGGCTTGAATGTCCGCTGGCTGATCACCTTTTTGTTTACCATACATGCCAAACTGAGCATGGTTCCCGCCTTTTATTTCATGATAAACGGTTTGAGACGGCAAATTTGTTTTCGATTGCTTGATTTTCTCTTGTGTCGCAAGTCCATCCTTTTCACCTGATATAGAGAGGACGTTCAAGGAGGATGATTTCAGCTCATCTGATGCTGGATAAGACGCAAGGAAAAAAAGACCGTCGAGCTGGCGCTGGTTTTTTTCTGCAAACATAGCGGCGGCTGTTCCGCCTAGTGAATGACCGCCAATATACCAGTGTTTGATCGTTTGATGATCTTTTATGATATCTTGTGCTTTATTTGTATTAAAAATCGCAAACGAAAATGGCATGTCAGGGATAAAGACAGAATAGCCTTTTTTCATCAATTCATTCCCAATATAGGCGTACGAAAGTGGTTCTACCTTTGCTCCTGGATAGAGAATGATGCCCGTATCGCTTTTAGTTGATGCAAATGTATATACGTCGTTTTTATGTTCCACTTGCTCGATGTTCACTTGCTTTTTTAAAGCGGCAGATGGTCCGTATGTAAAGCGGCTCCATGTATAGAAAGCACCAAAAGCCAAAATGATCAGTGCAAGTAATGTAATGCCTGTGATCTTCAGTATTTTCTTCATCGCATGTCCCTTCTTTCTCATGTACATATTAAATATACCATCATTTGCTCCTATGCCAAACGGCAAGCACGCTGATCCGTTTGTGTGATAAAGTATTAATCCATTAGCACTGCATTTGGCTGTTATTTACATTCGTAATTGGAGGGCTTAAAATAGGTGTGCATTCAGAAGTAACGGAGGAAGACAGACATGAAGCAGGGACATTCACAATTATGGATTGAAGCGAAAAATTACTTGTTCATTTTAATTGGATCAGCCATTGTGGCGATTGGATTTAATACGTTATTATTACCGAATCAGATTGCCGCAGGTGGTGTGAGCGGGATTAGTACGATTATGCAGTCATTCGGCTTTGAGGCGGCATATGTGCAGTGGGGGCTCAACATTCCGCTGTTTATCGCGGGCTTTTATTTATTAGGCGGTACATTTGGCGTGAAAACGCTCGTTGGCTCTATTTTCTTACCTTTGATGGTGTTTGTCACAAGGCATATTGCACCTGTGACACATGAAGCACTCTTAGCAGCTATTTTTGGCGGAGTGGTGATTGGGATCGGCATAGGGCTCGTGTTCCTTGGAAATGGGTCAACAGGTGGAACGGCGCTCGCTGCCAAAATCATCAATAAATATACAGGCCTCACGCTTGGTACCTGTTTAGCAATGATGGATGGCCTAATCGTTCTGGCTGCGATGACTGTTTTTGGGATTGAAGAGGGACTGTACGCTGTCATTGGTGTGTTTATTTCAAGTAAAACGATTGATGTCGTACAGGCCGGCTTCAGTCATTCGAAAATGGCGATGATCATTACAGGGCATGAGGATGAAGTCAGACAGGCAGTTTTTGATCAAATTGACCGTGGTGTCACAAAAATCTCAGCAGTTGGAGGATATACCGATCATGACCGTCCAATTCTAATGTGTGTCGTTGGACAGTCACAATTCACAAAGTTGAAACAAGTGGTGAAAGCAATCGATGCATCAGCATTTGTCATCGTAATGGATGCAAAAGAGGTGCTTGGTGAGGGTTTTAAAAGGGCGTAAACAAGGATATAATAGCGTTGACCAAATGATTGTAAGGGAGGGAAATTGATGCAAAAGAGTGGATTAATGATGCTGTTTGCAGCGATGATTCTTGTTCTTGCGGCTTGTGGAGGAAATTCAAGCAGCAGTGACAGTGACAAAGAAGGCAGCAAAAGTGCTTCAACTGTGAGCAGTGGTGAGGAAATTTATCAGCAAAACTGTATTGGCTGTCATGGGAAAGACCTATCTGGCGGAGGCGGACCAAGCCTGAAAGAAGTAGGAAAGAAATATAATGAAAGCCAAATTGCAGATATTGCACAGAATGGTAAAGGCTCTATGCCAAGCGGAATGGTAGATGAGAAGCAAGCAAAAGAAGTAGCAAAATGGCTTGCAGAGAAAAAATAAAACCTTTGTCTAATCGACAAGGTTTTTTTGTTTTTATATGTAGAAAAAGACTTTTGGATAGTATGAAAACGTATTATATTAAGTTTTATTTAAAAAATAAGGGTAAAAAGACATGTTTCTCGGTTTTAAATGTTGTTTTTACCTTTTAACGATAAGTTTTGAAATATAAATGTAATACCATTGCGTCGATTCATGACGTATAATTGGAGTTGTTGAAATTTAGACGATTCAATTTTTTCATCTTTTTGGATGAAAAGGACATAAATTGCTTGTACGTATCGAAGGGTATGTGCGTGACCATACATAACGTTTTTTGACGATAAGTGTCAAAACATCATGATAAGCTGTTAGTCAGCAATAAGAAAAGATTAGGTGATTACATGATTGAAATGAAGGAAGTCTACAAGATCTATTCTAACGGTGTAAAGGCGATCAATGGAATCAATGTCTCTATCCACCCAGGAGAGTTTGTGTATGTTGTTGGTCCCAGTGGTGCTGGTAAATCCACTTTCATCAAAATGATGTATCGTGAAGAGAAGCCAACCAAAGGGAAAATCTTAATTAATAGCAAAGATTTAGGCTCGATTAAGGAAAAAGAAATCCCTTACTTAAGAAGAGAAATTGGCGTAGTATTCCAAGATTTCAAACTGCTCCCAACCCTCACAGTGTTTGAGAACGTGGCATTTGCTCTTGAAGTCATTGGGGAACAGCCTCATATCATTAAGAAAAAAGTGCTGGATGTACTTGATTTGGTACAGCTCAAGCACAAAGCACGACAATTTCCTGACCAGCTGTCTGGCGGTGAGCAGCAGCGTGTATCTATCGCTCGTTCGATCGTGAATAGTCCTGAGGTAGTCATTGCAGACGAGCCGACAGGAAACCTTGATCCAGACACATCTTGGGAAATCATGAAGACACTCGAAGAGATTAATAACCGAGGAACAACAGTCGTCATGGCGACACATAACAAAGAGATTGTAAACAGCATGAAGAAACGCGTCATCGCAATCGAAGATGGAATGATTGTGCGTGACGAAGCAAGAGGGGAGTACGGCATTTATGATTAAAACTCTCTCGCGGCATTTACGTGAGAGCTTCCGTTCACTTGGAAGAAACACGTGGATGACATTTGCATCAATTAGTGCGGTCACTGTCACATTGATTTTAGTTGGGGTTTTTCTTGTGATTATGCTCAACTTGAACAACATGGCATCGAACGCTGAAAAAGAAGTAGAAGTAAAAGTGTTAATCGAATTAACGGCGAATCAAAAGCAGCAGGATGAATTAAAAGCAGAAATTGATAAGATTCCTGAAATCAGTGATGTCAAGTACTCATCTAAAGATGACGAACTAAAAGCGCTGATTAAAAGCTTTGGTGAAAATGGACAATCCATGGGACTTGTTGATCAAGAAAACCCATTAAACGATGCGTTTATTGTGAAAACATCAGATCCACACGATACACCAAAAGTAGCGAAGAAATTAGAAAACCTAAAAGGTACGTATAAAGTAACCTACGGAAAAGAAGAAGTCAGCCGACTCTTTAATGTGGTTGGAGTGGCGCGGAATGTAGGGATTGCGCTCATTATTGGGCTTTTATTTACAGCCATGTTCTTGATCTCTAATACGATCAAAATTACGATTTTTGCTAGACGTAAAGAAATCGAGATTATGAAGCTCGTAGGTGCAACGAACTGGTTTATCCGCTGGCCATTCTTCATTGAAGGATTACTGCTTGGTGTATTTGGTTCCATTATACCGATTGCTCTACTGCTTGGCACATATCAATATGCAGTGGGCTGGGTGGCACCGAGAGTACAAGGCTCATTTATTTCCATGCTTCCATATAACCCGTTTGTCTATCAAGTTTCACTGGTCCTTCTTTTGATCGGTGCAATCATTGGTGTATGGGGAAGCTTGACGTCCATCCGTAAATTCTTAAAAGTATAAATCTATTTTTGATGGCAGCACTCGAGAGTTTGATAGAAGGTGTGACCGGTTGAACCGATTCATCCGGTCGACTCTTCATGCAGGCAGTTGTCATAGGAGGGGAATATCGTTTTGAAAAGAAAGCTGATGATGGCTGGAATGGCAGCGTTTATTGGAACAACGTGGCTATATATTCCAGGGAACGAGAATCGTGCATTCGCATACGAAGACCTAGATCAAAAACGTCAACAAATCGAAGAGAAAACATCAAAGACTGAATCAACTTTGAAGAAAAAGAAATCAGAGCTGGCTAAGCTTGAAAAGAAAGAATCCAAGCTCAAAAAAGAAATTGAAAAGATTGACCACAAGGTAAGTGCTGCAACTGAAAAAGTCGCAGAAAAAGAAAAAGAAGTCAAACAAACGAAGCAAGAGATCAAGAAACTAAAAAAAGACATTCAAGTCATCAATGATCGAATTGAAAAAAGAAAAGCTATTTTCAAAGATCGAATTCGTTCGATGCAAAAAAGCGGCGGTACGATCAACTATTTAGATGTGCTGCTGGGTGCTCGCAGCTTTAGTGATTTTGTCGGTCGTGTTGGAGCTGTTACAACCATTGTCGAAGCAGACAAAGACATGATTACAGAACATGAAAATGATTTAAAGCTGGTGGAGCAAAAAGAAGCAGAGCTAAATAATCAGCTAAGTGGACTTGAAACATCTCTGAAAGAGCTAGAAGAGTTGAAAAAGGATTTCTCTAAACAGCAAAAAGAAAAAGAAAAAATCTTAGGGAATGTAACAGATAAAAAGAACCATGCCCATGATGAATTAGGCAAACTTGAAAATGAACAAGAAATTTTAGCGAACCAAAAAGCGGCTGTGAAGTCTGAGGAAGCACGCCGCCAAAAGGAAGAAGCAAAGAAAGCAGAACAAGCAGCTGCTGAAAAAAGTGCACCTACACCTCAAAGTGGCGGTTCAGATCAAATATCTGATACACCAGCAAGCAGCTCAGGCTTTATTAAACCAGCTGCTGGCCGATTCTCATCTGGCTTTGGCGGACGTTCTGGCGGAAACCACTTCGGATTAGATATTGCAGCAAAAGGCACAGTATCTGTCGTCGCAGCTGCATCTGGAACAGTCACGAACTCAAGCTACTCATCGAGCTACGGGAATGTGATATTCATTACGCATAATATCAATGGACAGACCTATCAAACGGTATATGCCCACCTATCTACAAGAAGTGTGTCCACAGGGCAGAGAGTCGAGCAAGGACAATTCCTTGGATATATGGGTAATACAGGCCAGTCACATGGTCAGCATCTCCATTTTGAAATTCATAAAGGATTATGGAATGGCGCAAAATCAAATGCAGTCAATCCAGCGCAATATATTCGCTAATCAAAAAGCCGATAACATCATGTTATCGGCTTTTCTTATTCTAAATAAAATTAAAATAACAGCAGTAAACCGGCAATAATAGGTGTTAACAGTACAGCCGATTTCAATAAAAGCTTCGGTGCAAGGCGTGTAAATTTTGCGCCAATATATGCACCTAATACTGTTCCGATTAAAATTTGAATGAGCAAGATAAAATCAACATAGCCCTCTGTAATATATCCAATTCCACCACCGATGGAAATTGGAATAATGACAAGCATCGTCGTACCAACTGCCTGTCGAATGGAAAGTCTCAGTAAAATCAAAAGTCCTACTTGGATAAATGGTGCGGACCCGATACCAAACATACCTGATAGCAATCCGGATACAAGTCCTAAAATAATACCCCTTATGAGCAGCTGACGTGAAGAAAGCGGCTGCTGCTCAGCTTCTTCCTTCAGAACAAATAATTTGATCATCATAAACACAGCGGATAAAAAGAGCATGCCAGCTGTTAAATAGTGCAGATTTCCTTCTGGAATAAAAGGAGCAATCTTAGCTCCTGCAAAGGAAGCCACACAAGCCAAAGCTCCGACAATCAAACCAGATTTCAGCTGAATATTCCCTTCCCTGTAGTGGCTGTATGCACCTGATAACGTCGTAAATGCCATTGCGGCTAAAGATGTCCCAAGTGCGGTATGGATAGGGATATCAAAAATTAACGTAAGCAATGCGATGACAAAACCAGCACCGCCTGCTCCTACAAATCCTAATAAAATTCCTAATAATAGCATCGTCAATATAATATACATAGCGAAGACTCCTTCTCGATCATAACAAAATAAAAATTACACCTAATAAAATAATTAGTCAAGCCTTCGCAGCAGAATGTCTTTACATGAAATCCCTTCTTCTGGCATATAATAACTCAGGTCATCAGGAAGAGTTGAAGAAGGAGGCCAAATATGAAAAAACAAATCGCATCTATTATGGCGAGTGTCATTCTATTAATCAGTGCAGGGGTGATGACGCATAAAGAGGGAACTCATGCGGAGTCACCGCAAGCAGCTGCTGCAATGGCTGGACAAGCTCAATCAAGTGATAAGGCGAAAGAGAATGGGATGGAGAAAATTGAGAAAGCCTATGACCTTATTTCGAATGAATATGTAGAGGAAGTGGATCGCCAAAAGCTGCTTGAAGGCGCCATTCAAGGAATGCTTTCAAGTTTAAATGATCCGTATTCAGTATACATGGACAAGCAAACCGCCAAGCAATTTTCTGATTCGCTTGATTCTTCTTTTGAGGGAATTGGGGCAGAGGTGGGGATGGATGAAGGAAAAATCATTATCGTCTCTGCTTTTAAAAAATCCCCTGCAGCAAAAGCAGGTCTAAAGCCGAAAGATGAAATCATCAGCATTGATGGTGAGTCGATGAAAGAAAAAAGCTTAAACGATGCTGTACTGAAAATAAGAGGGAAAAAAGGAACATCCGTCGCTCTGAAAATCAGACGAAATGGGATTGAAAAAGAGTTAACATTCCATATCAAACGAGAAGAAATCCCACTTGAAACCGTGACTTCCTCTGTGAAAGAGGTAAATGGTCATAAAACAGGCTATATCGCGATCTCAAGCTTTTCAGAAGATACTGCGAAGGATTTCACATCAAGCCTGAAACAGCTCGAGAAAAAGGGCATAGAAGGTCTTGTGCTTGATGTGAGAGGAAACCCTGGCGGCTATCTGCAAAGTGTAGAAGACATTTTGAAGCATTTTATTACAAAAGATCAGCCTTATATTCAAATTGCAGAACGGAACGGCGACAGGAAACGCTATTTTTCAAAGCGGAAAGAACAGAAGCCTTACCCAGTTAATGTCTTAATTGATAAAGGCAGTGCATCCGCTTCTGAAATACTCGCTGGTGCTATGAAAGAAGCCGGAAAATATGAAGTCGTCGGTGATGTCTCCTTTGGGAAAGGCACTGTGCAGCAGGCGGTTCCAATGGGTGACGGCAGTAACATTAAATTAACGCTGTATAAATGGCTCACGCCAAAAGGAAATTGGATTCACAAAAAAGGTGTCGTACCGACGATTGCGATTCATCAGCCAGATTACTTTACTGTAGGACCGCTTCAGCTGAAAGAACCACTCCAGCTTGATATGAACAATGAAGAAGTGAGACAAGCACAGACGCTATTAAAGGGCTTGTCATTCGACCCCGGCAGAGTAGACGGCTACTTTGATGAAGAAACGAAAAAAGCGGTATTAGCCTTCCAAAGCACATACAATCTCAACAAATCAGGTGTAATTGATCTGAAGACAGCGAAAATGATGAACAAAATGGTGGATGAAGTGAAATCCTATGAAAAAAATGATCTTCAACTGCAGACTGCACTAAAAGCACTATATCTTAAAAAATAAAGAGGCGAATAAATGCCTCTTTTTTTTGGTTCATAAGTGTCACAAACATGTAATAGTTTATTCTTAAAAATAAATTATATCGAGAAATATATTCATTTATTTTACAAAAAACATAACATTCCTTCGATTTTACCCGATAACATATTTATATAAGAGACTTTCTGTTGATTTAAACATGTCATGAAAATGAAACTTTTGAAAGTTGTATGTTACATAAATAATTCTTACAATATAAAGTAGCACTCATTTTAAATATTTTATTTTTTGCGGATATTCAGCTTGAGCATTAAGCTGTACCGAGGTTTGCGCTTTTCTTAAAAGAACTAGTAAATGGGGGTACACAATTGAAAAGGGCAAGTATTGTGAGAGAGAAAAAATATTACGAGTTGGTAGAGGAGCTTAAGAGTCGTACGAAAGATGTGACGTTTTCCGCTACAAAGGCATTAAGTCTGCTCATGCTGTTAAGCAGGTACTTGGTCAATTACACAACGGTAGAATCAGTCGACGAAATCGATGAAGACTGTGCTGAGATATACTTCAATTATTTAATGGATAATCATAAGAGACTTGGTATAAACTTAACCGACATCAAGAGGTCGATGCAGCTGCTCGGCGGCATACTAGATGTAGATGTCAATCACTACTTAAAAGATTTTTCACTGTCGAATGTCACACTTTGGATGAATCAGGAGAAATAAACCTGGTGTCAAGCATCGATTTATTTGATAGAATAAGAGAAAATGCTTGACTTGGGCGGTGAACGATAATGAGCTCGGAGTGGATGGGAGCTGGATTAAAAGCGGTCGGTCTGTTTTTAATCCACCCTCTTTTTTATTTCATGATATTAATCAGCCTGTTACATGGCTACATCCGCGTAAAGCGGGAGAGAAAAGCGTTTCAAACAAGAATAGAAGATGTATACGATGAACTTAAATTTACATATTCAAAGGGATGGATTCTAGGGATTTGCCTATCCGTCATTTCAGTAGGCTTAGGGATTGCCCTCCCGCCTGAATTCATCGTGCTGATTGCAGCGATGACCATTGTTTGCTCTTTATTCTTTAAGGCGAGTGCGCTTTCGTCTGCATACACACTCGGTTTCAGCTTTATTGCGGCACTTGGACTGATGTATTTCCAAGTGAGCCATTCATGGCTGCCGCAGCTCTCAATGATGAATACATCAGCCGTTGTTATTCTGCTAGGTCTTTTATTAATGACCGAGGGGATTCTAGCCTATCGAACGGCGCATTTACGAACATCGCCTGCAATGGTGATGAGTGCGAGAGGACTTTTGATTGGACAGCAGCGGGCAAACCGTCTGTGGCTTTTACCGCTTGTTTTGCTGATGCCGGCAGGCGAATTTACTTCTTCTCTGCCATGGTGGCCGGTGCTTCAAGTACACGATCAAAGCTTTTCATTTATTTTGATTCCATACATCATCGGTTTCGGGCAGCGGATTCAAGGATCGCTGCCAATTGTCAGCATTCAAATTACGGCACGGCGTATTCTCATGCTTGGACTCGCTGTTGCTTTACTAGGTGCTGCAAGTATTTGGTTTGAGCCGATTGCATGGGGAGCTGTATTGATAGCGATTGCCGGAAGAGCATTCCTCTCATGGAAACAGAGAGTCAACGACAATGCAGCTCCATTCTACTTCTCTAAGCGTAATCAAGGGCTAATGGTGCTGGGAATCATTCCGAATACACCTGCAGCTGATTTAAAGCTTGAGATCGGAGAAGTCATTACAAAGGTGAATGGAATTGAAGTCAAAACCGTTTCGGAATTTTACGAAGCCCTTCAAACCAATCGTGCTCTGACAAAGCTTGAGATCATTGGCTTGAATGGTCAGACAAGGTTTGAGAAACGCGCTTCTTACGAAGGGGAGCATCATCAGCTTGGCATCCTGTTTGTGAAGGATGATCCTCAGCAAGAATCAACGGCGATTTCATCATAAAAAAAAGCTGCTAGAGATGGCAGCTTTTTTCTTTTGGACGCGCTTCTTTTCCATAGGATTCGCCCCATTCACGCATAGCGAAGATGATAGGCTTTAACGTATCTCCTAAAGAAGTGAGTGAATATTCGACACGAGGAGGGACCTCCTCATAGACTTCTCTGTGAACAACGCCGTCTTGTTCTAGCTCGCGCAATTGCAGCGTAAGAACACGCTGAGAAATCCTTGGCAGAAGCCGGCGTAATTCGTTGTATCGTTTTGGACCGCAAGTCAAATGATAAAGGATCACTCCTTTCCATTTTCCTCCTATTACACTCGTTGTGGTGGAAACGGGACAGCCATGATTGACAATACTGACTGGATTGGATGGTGCACTCATCTTTACACTCCTTTCTAAGGCGAAATGGGTGATAAACGAACATGATTGTACCTAACGAACAAAAATGTGCGTACTTGAATCAAAGGAAGTTTTTCTTTTACCATAGAGGTATCACATCACACATTCGGGTTGTTTGTTTTCTTATCATAACAATTTCTATATGGGAATGGAAAGAAATTGGATTGGTGAAACTTCACACCCTAATCGTTCACTAGAAAGGATGAATACCATGCGAGACAAAGAGCAATTAAAAAAAGAAATCATTGAGGCGTATGAATTCCGTCATGCGACAAAAGAGTTTGACCCGGCGAAAAAGATTCCAGAAGATGACTTTGCGTTCATTTTAGAGACAGGAAGACTTTCGCCAAGCTCTGTCGGATTTGAGCCTTGGAAGTTCCTCGTCGTTCAAAATGAAGCATTTAGAGAGAAATTAAAAGAATATACATGGGGTGCGCAAAAGCAGCTTCCAACTGCCAGCCATTTTGTGATCATTTTGGCAAGAACAGACGCCCGGTACGATTCAGCATATGCAGAATACATCAACAAGGAAATCAAAGGAATGACAGACGAAACGTTTGAGATGGTAAAAGAACGCTACAAACAATTCCAAGAGAATGATCTTCATTTGATGGAAACTAACCGCACGCTCTTCGATTGGGCTTCCAAACAAACGTATATTGCCCTTGGAAATATGATGACAGCCGCAGCACAAATCGGCATCGATTCATGCCCTGTTGAGGGATTCAGCTACGATGAAATTCATCGTATGCTTGAGGAAGAAGGATTACTTGAAGATGGTCAGTACGACATCTCTGTCATGGCTGCCTTTGGGTATCGAGTCATTGAGCCAAAGCGCGGCAAAACGCGTCGTCCAATGGATGAAGTAGCCATTTGGATTCGTTAAAAGAAAATGTCTGAAAAAGGCTGTTGACAATTGTGTGGTTAGTCAGTATATTTAAAAAATAAAATCTTTGATAAATAGACAAATTGACTATAAAACGCTTTGACTTGAGAATAGTAAATGAATATCCGTTTTCTAAGAGAGCTGCGGGTTGGTGCAACGCAGTAAAACGAATCATTGAACTCGCTCAAGGAGCGGCAAGACTGAATGAATAGTAAGTCTTTACGTGTGACCTCCGTTATCGGGTTTCAAGTTGGATTCAGCTATGTCTGAGTCAATAAGAGTGGTAACGCGGTTGCAAGGTCAGTCGTCTCTTCAAGGAGATGACTGGCCTTTTTATATGCTTTTATCTTATATTTGTCTGAAGATTCAAATTTAAAGGAGCTATAGAAAATGGAAAAGGAACATGTGCAATTAAAACGAACAATGACGTCAAGGCATATCATGATGCTCGCACTTGGCGGTGCCATCGGTGCTGGTCTGTTTAAAGGAAGCAGTTCTGCCATTGATATCGCGGGTCCTGCTGTCATTTTGGCATATATGATTGGTGGTCTTATTTTATTATTTATTATGCAAGGACTTGCCGAAATGACAGTTGCACGACCTGGCGCTAGAACATTCCGTGATTTAATTGAACCTGTGTTAGGCAAATACCCCGCCTATTTCTTAGACTGGATCTATTGGAAAATGTGGGTGTTGAACATTGCAGCAGAAGCGATCGTGTCTGCAATCTTTATTCAGTACTGGTTCCCACAAGTACCGATTTGGACACTTGTGTTAATCATTTCACTTGTTGTGACATTGATCAATGTTTGTTCAGTCAAAATGTTTGCTGAAACAGAGTACTGGTTAGCTTCTATTAAAATTGCTGTCATTCTTTTATTTATTATCATTGGGTTAACGATGCTGTTTGTCTCATTCGGACAGCATGCAGCACCGGGATTATCCAACTTAACCGAACACGGAGGATTTTTTCCGAATGGAACAGGCGGCTTAATTGCGGCAATGCTGGTGGTCGTGTATTCATATGGCGGAACTGAAATGATTGGGGTTACATTAGCAGAAACGAAAAACCCTGAAAAAGTCATCCCAAAAGCCATTCAAAGTACATTTGTACGAATCATCGGTTTTTATGTACTTCCGTTCTTCATCATCGTCAGCTTAATTCCTTGGAATCAAGTAAACAATGAACAAGTGAGCCCATTCGTCACGGTGTTTGCAACGATTGGTGTGCCATATGCAAGTGATATCATGAACGGGATTATTCTATTAGCAATCTTGTCTTCTATGAACTCTGGTCTGTATGCTTCTTCAAGGGTACTATTTACACAGGCAATGGATGGCCGTATATGGAAGGGCTTTTCGAAGCTGTCGAAACAGCAGGTGCCAGTCAGAGCGATTCTAGTATGTACATCTACTTTGTATGTAGCCGTATTAATCTCTCTTTTTGTAGGAAGTCAAACCTTTAATTATTTAATGGGATCTTTAAGCTACACGGTCTTATTCATCTGGTTTATTATTGCTGTCGGGCATCTAAAGTCTCGAAGCGTAGCAGCACCAGGAGGATATCGCGTCAAGCTGTATCCTTTCACAACATGGTTTTCTGTCATTGCGATCATTGCCATTTTTATCGGTGTTGTATCAACAACTCCGATTGTCCAAACCTTGGTCACAATGGGTATCTATCTCATCATTACGCTTTCTTTCTTCATCAATAGAAAGCGGTTTGAAACAGCTGTTTAATTTAAAAGCGTGCAGGACTCTTGAAGAAGGTCTCGCACGCTTTTTTAATGTAGTTTTATTGTTTGAACGAAAGCAATCGACTATCCTTTTGAAAGGAATTGATGCATAAAAGTAGATGATCAAAAAGATGCCGAAAATAGCTGTTCAAATTTAGGCGACTGATGCGTATATTTGGATTAAACGAATAACCTTACCTAAAAAATCTAATTGGTTATATCGTTGGCAGGTTTTCAACGACTGGAGTATTTGGCAGCTGGATGATGGCTGTCGTACCGCATCCTGGCTCAGATTGAATATCGAACGTGCCATGATGTTTTTTCATGATTTGATAGACAATAGCTAGTCCAAGACCTGAGCCGCCATCTTTTCTCGTACGTGCCTTATTTACTCGATAAAATCGCTCAGAAACATGTGGAAGGTCTTCTTTTGGAATGCCGTTGCCCTCATCTGTCACTCTCAATTCAGCTTTATGTTGGTGAACTAGTAATTCAATCGAGACCGATTTTCCAGAGGGAGTGTAATGAATGGCATTGTCCAGTAAATTACGAACCACTTGTTGCAGCCGATCGCTATCGCCATACACAATACAATCCTCATCAAGTGTCCGTTTCAGATAAATGCCCTTTTGATTAGCGATAAATGCCATTTGATCAAGAACGTCATGAATCAGCTGAGCAAAGACGATTGGCTCCATCGTTAGTGGATAAGAATCTCCTTCTAGCTGCGCAAGGTCTAAAAGATCATGCACAAGTCGGCTTAAACGTGCGGCCTCATCCTGGATGATGTGCATTCCTTTTTTTTGATCAATGATCCCTTCTTCAATACCTTCAGCATATCCTTTCATATAACTTAGCGGAGTCCGAAGTTCGTGGGAGACATTCGCAAGAAATTCCCTGCGGTGCTGCTCAACTTTTTCAAGGGTAGAAGACAGTTTGTTAAAAGAGCGGCTCAGCTGGTTTAATTCATCTCCGTTTTTGGTCACAGCCATCCGTTTTGAAAAATCGCCAGATTCCATTTCCATCGCAATTTCTTTCATTTGATTAATTGTCCGAACGACTTTATTGGAGCTCTTATATCCGATAAAGAAAATCAGGAGCAGAATTAACAAAATGGATATGCCAAGTGTCAATCTGATTTGGACAAAGGGTTCATATACATCCGATAAGGGCATGGATAGAAAAATTGTCCCTGATAGCTCATCTTTGCTTGAGAAAACAGGGATGGCGATGCCAAGAATATCTTGATGAAACTGTGAGTGTTCTCTAATCAACACGACGGTTTCCCCTTGAAGGAGTTTTTGGCGTTCCTTGAACGTGATGAGGTTATCATTTGTGTTCGTATCAAAAGGAAGACCACTTGAAAGCTCCATTGGGTCATCTGTAAAAATAATGTTCGCCTGACTCGAGTCGTTAGCCCATTTTACTCTATCGGTAAAATACGTATCTTTCCCGTGTTGATGATAAATTTGTGCCAGCTTTTTACCTTGTAAACTTAAGGAATCAATCTGCTTATCAACATACAAGTGCTGGTATAAGTAATAGGTGAGGGCAAGAGCTGAGGCAGCAACGATTCCGGTCACTACAAGGATTAAGAAGAGCACTTTCTTTTTAATCGATAAAGGCTTCATTCTTCCTCCTCAAACTTATAGCCGACACCCCAAACGGTTTTTATATGCCGTTCCGCTCCCTTTAATTTCAGTCTCAGCGTTTTGATATGTGTATCGACTGTTCGTAAAGAGCCGCTCGTAGAATGTGATTCCCACAATTTTTGATAGAGCTGTTCTCGTGAAAACACTTGGCCTTGATTGAGTAAAAGAAACATGAGCAAATCGAATTCTCTTCTAGTTAAATTGATGGGCTCCTGATGGATATAGACTTGTCTACCATCCTGATCAATCTCCATGTCACCAAACTGTATGCGGCTGCGCTTTAGCGAAAGACCTCTAATTCGTCTCAAAGTTGTTTCAATTCTTGCTGCAAGCTCACGTAGACTGAAAGGCTTCATGATGTAGTCATCCGCACCAATTTCTAGGCCTCTAATTCGATCCTCCTCATAACTTCTAGCTGTTAAGAATAAGATGGGGATTTGAGATGTTTGCCTGATACGCTGGCAGACTTCAAATCCATCCATATCAGGCATCATGATATCTAGTACTACAAGGTCAACGGGTTCCTTTTCAAGCTGACGTAAGGCATCCATTCCATTACTAGCTGTGATGATGTGAAAGCCTTGTCTTTTTAAGAAGGATCCGATTAACTCAAGCATATCGAACTCATCGTCTACAATTAAAATATGCATTTGTTCTTTCATTTCTTTTCCTCCAACACGATAGCATAAGGTCCTGATGGGACATTCAGTCGATTTTTCATCATGAATGTATGTTTATCGATAATTGATACTGAATTGTCATCTAAGTTACTCACATATATTGATGTGGTATCAGCGGTGATATAATTCGGATTTTGACCAGTTTCAACAGAAGCAAGCTGCTTATTCGTCTCTGTATCTACTTTGTATAGCGTATGATCTCCATGACAAAGTACATATAAAGTAGAAGAATTTTTCTCTGAAAAGAATGCAACAGGCATAACGCCTAGTTTTATTTCTCGCTGCTTTTTACCTGTTTGAGGGTCGTAAGCAAAAATGCTCTTATTTAAGGTGCCTGGTTTACCGTGACCACCGATCCAAATGGATTGTCCATCAAAATGAATACCAGATGGTCGTTCAAGTACAGAGAACGTACGTATATGTTTTTCCTTCTCAATATCTATAACAGAGACAGTATGACTTTCTGCATTTAAAACAAATAAAGTACCTGACGGAGAAAGTGTCATAGAAGAAGGTAACTTTCCGGTCTTCACAGTTGCTTTTATTTTTTTACGCTGCGTATCAATAAAATAAACGACGTTTTTCTGCGAATCTGCTGCAATTAAGGTGTGAGAAGCTGCATCATATGTAAGGGAAGTCAGCCCTTTATTCACATCCATATAATCTGTTGCTGTACCTTTTTTTAAATTAATTTCGATAAGCGATTCTCCTTCTTTACTAGTTGCGATGATGACGTCTTTGTTGATTTGGATAAGATCAGTGAGCGGATGTTTTAAATCAACGGAAGAGATCATTTTATTCTTTTGTAAATCAACTATTGAAAAGGAGGCTTTTTTTAATTGAGAGATGACCGCGATCGATTGAGAGCTGCCAGGTGGAGTAAATTGCTGGTCTTTTCCACAGCCTGACAGGAATAACAATAGAGCTGATAAATAGATCACAACATATTTTACACGTTCCATTCTTCCGCTCCTTTGCGTCCTCTATTTTCAAAAAGCATACCACAAAAATTGTGAAAAAAAATCGAAGTTATCAATGCTGAAAGAGATGAAAAACAGATTTTAGGTAGATGAATGAGGACAATTCGATTTAAAGTTCCTTTTTTGTCTAGTCATGTGGCATTTTTTCATCTTTAAAAAAGGATTTTCAATATTTGATTCCTGTGCCAGCTATAGCTTACAGTGATAAAAATAATGAAAACTCCCCCGCTCTAAATTGCCATAGAGCGCAGGGAGTGATTAGGCAGAATGTCCAGATGATGGAGAGGTAGATTTCGTTTTGACGCGTTGGGATAAAAGGAAGCCAAGGATTCCTGCGCCCATTAATACAATAAATAAAGATTGGAAACCACTCATGATACCAATCAATGTCGACGAAATGATACTGCCAAAATATCGAAAGGTTGAGAAAATACCAGATGCCGAACCAGATAAGCTTTGATCAACAGCTGTTAAAGAAGCCATCTGCATACTGGTCATACCAATCCCTGATGAAATTCCACCTGCGACTAGTGTCACGATAAGCAGTGGTAAGGTTGGGTACTGACTCAGTGTAATTAACATGATGCCTGATAAAGTAAGGCAGAGAAATGAAAAGCGAATCATTTTTTTCGCGCCTTTTTTTGGATGGAGTCTTGCGCCTAATAAACCGCTAAGAGACATACAAAGAGAAAATATCGATAGAATCATACCGCTTTTTGTATGAGAAAGCGCAAGTTGTTGTTCCATAAACAGCGGCATAATGAGAAGGATGGCATACATCACAAAATTACTTAGCATGATCGACAGATTCGCATTTGTAAATGAACTGTTTTTAAATAGGGATAAATCGATAATGGGATTCTTTACTTTGCGTACATGTTTAAAGAATAAAGGAATGACAATCAATGCTAGAATGCCATAAATTAAATATTCATTTAGTAGCTGGCTTTTTGAGCATAGAATGATTGTGGCAATTCCGATGGTTAAATACAATGAACCGATCATATCTACCCTTGCATGTATGCGTGTATGCTTTATGTTTGGAATGAGCAAGACGCCGGTGACTAGTGTAAGAAACAGAAATGGAATATTTACTAAGAATATGGAATGCCAATCAAAACTCTGAATGAGAATCGATCCAATAAATGGCCCAAGTGCGGCACCAATACCAGCACCAAATCCAAAGTAACCCATTGTTTTAGATAGCTTTTCGGGTGAGACTGTTGCACGAATCAAAGCAATGCTATTCGGTGTTAAAATAGCCCCGCCAGCTGCTTGAATGGAGCGAAAGATGATGAGAAATGCTAGATTAGGTGCTAAAGCACAGCCAATCGAGCCGATTAAAAAGAGTGTCACTCCGGTTAAATACATGCGGCGGTGTCCATATATATCTCCTAACTTACCAGCGATAGGCTGTGTGACCGCCATGACAATAAGATAAATCGTGACAACCCAAGTAATGTTTGAAATGGATTGATCATAATAAGTTGATATGGATGATAAAGCGACTGCGATCATCGTTGAGTTGACCGGAACTAGTATAGCTCCAAGTAACAAAGAATAGATGATCAAATTCTCTTTTTGCAATTTCAATGTGTATACCACCTTTTGTAAAAAAGAAGAATTCCACCCTTTAAGCGGGAGAAATTCCTCTCATGAAAATGTGTGTGTATGTCTCAATAAAATCATCTTTTTGTGTTAATACGAGCTGGAAGTCTTGCTCAAGCTGCTGAATAAAAAAACCGAAATACGTACTAATGAAAATGTCTGCATAAATGTCTTCTTTTCCTTTTAAGACATGATGCAAAGCACTCATCTTTTTGAAGTATTGTATCAGCATTTCCCTTAGTTCTTGAGGATAAATTTTTTCATGACTGGTCAGATCTTTAAACATAGCCGGTTCTCGCATGCTGATATAAATGAATTCTTTTTTTGAAGTTAAATGTTCAAGGATATAGGAACCGAGAAACTTTAAATCGGTGTATAAATCCCCTTTAAATTCTGCTTCTAAGGTTTTCGTCGGCGTTGATTTCATTTTCATAATGGCAGCAATAACGCCGCGTTTGTTTTTAAAGTTGCGGAAAATTGTTGCTTCACTGACATTCGCTTTTGTGGCTATTTCTTTTGTTGTGGTTTTTTGATAGCCCTTTTCAGTCAATAAATCCATTGTTGCACGAATGATTCGTTGATTTGTAGATTTTAACAAGCATACTCACCTCAGGTTATGAATGTGTTTGCAACAAAGTAAGTATACCGATAAAACCTATGACCGCCAATATGATCCAAAACGATAAAGTTAGACACGTGCATGCTGTTTTAATATCTGAATGCGTCCATTGCTTCCATCTACTGTCACAAGGTCACCTGATTGAAGTGTTTCAGTCGCTATTCGGGTTCCTAGGACAGCTGGCATCATATACTCTCTAGCGATAATAGCTGAATGAGACAAAATGCCTCCAGCATCGGTGATGACTGCTTTTGCATCTCTAAATAAGCTCGTCCATAAAGGTGTGGTTGTTTTGCAAACTAAAATATCATCCTTTTGAAATTGTGAGAATTCCTCAGCACATGTAATGACTTTTACTCTTCCAGAAACAATGCCGCTAGATGCGCCAATTCCATAGATCATATCGCTTGTATTGTTTTCATTTTCTCTTAATGAACCGAGCATTCTTTCTACTTGCTGCAATTCAGCTTCAGTTGGGGTACCCATATAAGCTGGTGGTTGGATGGCTTCATTATCTTTCATGTCAATTTTTCTTTGTGCGATGACCGTATCAAATGATGTAGAGGTTGTGAGCGCTGTGTGTACCTCCTCATCGTAGAGGTACCATAGATCTTCTGGATGAGGGATCGCTCCTTTTTGTACAAGAAGTTCACCAATCTTTAATAGATATACCCTGGCTTTAGCATCTAACATGGCATCAATATAGAAGTGGTGATCGTCACGGATATTAGCGGCCTGTAGGGCGAATTGGTAAAGAGTCTCAAATTTCGTTTTAAACGCTTCATCCTTCACTTGGCTCATAAAATGTTCATATGTCTCTTGTCTTTTGATGACGGCTTGTGCAAATTCTTCATCAAAATCACTTTGGTGTTGAATATTGTTTCTGATGATATCTAGTATAAACTCAGGGTTTTCCACCCATGTCTCTTCCGTAAGGTCATGACTTTTAACAGATCGCCAGCCATAGACTTGAAGAAATTCTTCTAATGTCGAAATGAAGTGTCTGCCTTTTTCCGATTGAGTGAGTACATCAAGCAGTGCTGGATTCTTTTCATGGTTCATAAATGCTTGATGAAGTTCAGTATCTTGATGGACACTCTTTGCAAAATCAGATAGCTTCTTGTCTGTTTCAAGAGATTTGTTCATCACGCCTATCATCATCTCATGCAGCAGGATCACTTGTGATTGATCACCAGTATACGTCACAAGCATGTCTTCAATCATAGCCGATAAAATGACTTGAGGTATGACAATATCAAAATGATCATCGTATGCTTGTATATAAAAAGTCTTTAATTCTTCGAAGCCGACGATGGCGTCTTCAATGGTCATCGGTTCCTTCATTTTATGATCGAGTTTTTCGTAAAAGGGAAAGAAATTTTTCTCTAAAATCTCATACATACGTTCACTTAAATGCGGAAATAACTCAAATATGCTCTCATCAAAAACTGGTGCAGCTTCTGCACTTGCTTCAGGCAGTGACGGTGATGAATACAGGTGACCTCTATAAAGCTTGATATCTTTAATATTCAGATCAGGCACTTGATATTTTTCACCATTTTTCTTCATACCGCTTTTTAATGCTGGGATGATCAGGCTTGAAAAGAGAGGACTTGTTGGGCCCGGCAGATGATCGTCCATTGAGATCCAGAAATCCTGCAGCTCGTCTGGCTGCATTTGAAAAGAAGCGCCCGCTGTCTCATCCGCTGCTTTTGAGAGGGCTGCGGTAATCGGCCTGGCTTGAAGTAAATAAAATGTGCCATTTGCTATTCCAAATTCGATATCGACGCTATGACCATAAAGTGCTTCTACTTGTTTGGTGATTTGCGTGATTTCTTCTAATTGGTCATCATATAGACAAAACTGACCAGCCATTTCTTCCGTTACTGCTTGTTCAATGACACCTTCTTGATAAGGGATAATTTGCAGCTCTTTCGTTCCAAGTGATTTTTCAATAAAAAGTGTCTCTTTGTCTATAACAAATGTGTCAGGCGTCACAAGCCCGGAGACGATTGCTTCTCCTAGTCCGTAGCTTGCTGTGAGCATCATTTCATTTGTTTTTCCTGTTACGGGATTCTCACTAAAGATGACACCGGAGACGTCAGAATGGATCAATCCTTGAACGACAACAGCCATGAGCGGCATCTCTTCCTCGTTTTCATCCATCTCTTCCTTATATTCTGTCACTCTTGCTCCAAAATAAGAAGACCAGCATTCTTTGACAGCCTGTAAGAATTCTTCATTTGTTTTGATATTTAAATAGGTCTCGTACTGTCCTGCAAATGAGGCGCCTTCGAGATCTTCAGCAACAGAAGAGGATCGAACTGCAACTGAGGGATAAGTCTTCCGCAATGATTGAAAGGACGAAAGGAGTTCTGCTTCCATTTGAGAAGGAAACGATGCTTTTTTGATTTTGTCAGCAAGGTTTTGTTCAGTTGGATGCAGGTTGTGATATGAAAGAAAGCTTGAAAAGCTGTTGGTTTTGATAATAAATCCATCTGGGACTGGCAGGCCGTGATTGTTTAATTTGATTAAATTCAGGCCTTTTGCCCCTGCGAGTGCTGCGGATTCTTCAGCCGCATGAAATAAAACTGAATACATGGGAATGCCCCCTTATCCAAATAGCCAATGGTTTGTCTGTCTCTCTATCGTTTCTAAAATGATAGTGCGCACTATCATTTTAATCATAGGATTTATTGGATGTTACTGTCAAAGACGGAAAGACCTATCTTTACAAAGGGGACATTCTCACTAATTTCCTTCTATATCTATAACAAAAGTCTCCGAACAGAAAGAAAAATAGGTGAAATTGAAAACTGTGAATTGTTCAATATGCCAATCTTTACTATAATCAAGGGAGTAGACCAAGAAGAGGGAGGGTTTTTGTGATTACAAAAGCCATATTTGCACTTGTTTTTCCTTTCCTGCTCGTTATTTTATTTTCAAAGGTTACTTATAATCATTATGTGGGCATTGCATTAACAGCAGCGCTTTTATTTGCCTCGTACATGAAGGGCTATACAGAAACCTACTTTATTGTGGGATTAGATATCATTTCTTTAGTAGCTGGGGCATTATATATGGCTAAAAAAGAAATTGAAAAGAGAGAAAAGGCTGAAAAAAATCATTGATATCATCATCAAGAGCGTGTTAGGCAGAAAGATGACGTTTTATAAGCTGTGCTTACGAATTCTAGTGAGTGCAGCTTTCTTTTGTTCTCTTTTTCTGCTCATCGAATATCTCTCACCAAAATGTTCCATACTGAAAGGAAGGTTTTCGCAAGAGGGTTATTTGGTATTGAAGAGAGGGTATGACTGTATTGGAAATAAAAATCAAGTAAGAGCCGAACTTTAGTTCGTATTTTTGTGTTCTTTTATGATAATATATTCATTAGATAAATTTCGTAACGAAACGGAGGCTTTGATGTGAGTGACCGCTTTGAATTAGTTTCTAACTATCAGCCCCAAGGAGATCAGCCGAAGGCAATTGAAAAGCTTGTTGAGGGGATCCATCAGGGGAAACAGCATCAAACGCTGTTAGGTGCTACAGGTACGGGAAAGACCTTTACTGTATCCAACCTGATCAAAGAAGTGAACAAACCGACACTTGTCATTGCGCATAACAAGACACTTGCCGGTCAGCTATACAGCGAGTTCAAGGAATTTTTTCCGAATAATGCTGTCGAATATTTTGTGAGTTACTATGATTATTACCAACCAGAGGCGTATGTGCCTCAGACTGATACATTTATTGAAAAGGATGCTAGCATCAATGATGAGATTGATAAGCTGAGACACTCCGCTACGTCCTCGTTATTTGAGCGGAGAGATGTCATCATCATTGCCAGTGTCTCCTGTATTTATGGCTTAGGTTCGCCAGAGGAATACCGAGAGCTTGTGCTGTCTTTACGTACTGAAATGGAGATTGAACGCAATCAGCTTCTTCGTAAGCTGGTGGACATTCAGTATTCTCGTAATGATATAGATTTTCAGCGCGGAACCTTCCGAGTACGAGGAGACGTCGTTGAAATTTTTCCTGCTTCACGTGATGAACATTGTATCAGAGTGGAGTTTTTCGGTGATGAAATTGAACGTATTCGTGAAGTGGATGCACTCACTGGAGAAATACTCGGTGATCGTGAGCATGTGGCTATTTTCCCAGCATCTCACTTCGTCACAAGAGAAGAAAAAATGGAAAAAGCGATTATTAATATTGAACAAGAGCTTGAAGAGCAGCTCGAAAAACTTCGAGATAATGGAAAATTGCTAGAAGCGCAGCGCCTTGAGCAGCGGACAAGATATGACCTTGAGATGATGAGAGAAATGGGCTTTTGTTCAGGAATCGAGAACTACTCAAGGCACCTGACCTTGCGTCCTCCTGGTTCAACACCTTACACATTGCTTGATTATTTCCCGGATGATTTTATGATTGTTGTTGATGAGTCACATGTGACGATCCCGCAAATCCGTGCGATGTACAACGGGGACCAAGCAAGAAAGCAAGTGTTGGTTGATCACGGATTCCGTCTGCCTTCAGCACTTGATAACAGACCGCTCACCTTTGATGAGTTTGAAAAGCATATCAACCATATTGTGCATGTATCTGCCACTCCTGGTCCTTATGAGCTTGAGAAAACCCCAGAGGTTGTGGAACAAATTATTCGTCCAACAGGTTTACTTGATCCAATCATTGAAGTGCGTCCGATTGAAGGGCAAATTGATGACTTAATTGGAGAAATTCATGCGCGGGTTGAGAAAAATGAACGTGTGCTTGTGACGACGCTGACGAAGAAAATGTCTGAGGATCTTACAGATTACTTAAAAGAGATCGGAATCAAGGTCAATTATCTGCATTCAGAAATTAAGACCCTTGAGCGGATTGAGATTATTCGCGATTTGCGTCTTGGAAAATATGATGTGCTTGTGGGAATCAACCTTCTTCGTGAAGGACTGGATATTCCAGAGGTCTCGCTCGTGACGATTTTAGATGCAGATAAAGAAGGCTTCTTACGCTCTGAAAGATCCCTCATCCAGACGATAGGCCGTGCCGCGAGAAATTCGGAAGGCCGGGTCATTATGTATGCAGATAAAATGACCAAATCAATGGATATTGCGATTCAAGAAACGAAGCGAAGACGAGAGCAGCAAGAGGCGTATAATGAGAAATATGGAATTACTCCGCAAACCATCCATAAGAAAATTAGAGATGCCATTAAAGCAACAAAGATACATGAAGAATCGGAAGAATATGAAACAAATGCAGCACCAAAGCTGTCAAAAATGAGCAAAAAAGAACGAGAAAAAGTGATCGAAAAGGTCGAGATGGAAATGAAAGATGCAGCAAAAGCGCTTGATTTTGAAAAAGCAGCAGAATTAAGAGATCTATTGCTAGAGTTAAAAGCGGAAGGATGATTGCCTGATGGCTATGGAACGAATAGAGGTGAAAGGTGCTAGAGCCCACAACCTTAAAAATATTGATGTGAATATCCCGCGTGATCAGTTAGTGGTCATCACGGGTTTATCTGGTTCAGGAAAATCGTCGCTTGCCTTTGATACCATTTATGCAGAGGGTCAGCGCAGGTACGTTGAATCTCTTTCAGCGTATGCGCGCCAATTTCTCGGTCAAATGGATAAACCGGATGTAGATGCCATTGAAGGTCTTTCTCCGGCAATTAGTATTGATCAGAAGACGACGAGCCGGAACCCTAGATCAACAGTTGGAACCGTTACTGAAATCTATGATTATTTACGACTCTTGTATGCTCGAGTTGGGAAACCTATTTGTCCGATACATGGGATTGAAATTACGTCCCAAACGATTGAGCAGATGACAGATCGTATTTTAGAATATCCAGAAAGAACGAAATTGCAAGTGCTTGCGCCGGTCGTATCTGGCCGCAAGGGAACACATGTTAAAGTACTTGATCAAATTCGAAAGCAAGGCTATGTGCGAGTAAGAGTCGATGGAGAGATGGAAGATCTATCAGAAGAGATCGAGCTTGAAAAGAACAAGAAGCATTCCATTGAAGTCGTGATTGACCGAATCGTGGTGAAGGAAGGCGTTGCGGCTCGGCTGTCTGACTCCCTTGAAACGGCGCTTCGACTAGGTGAAGGCCGTGTGATGATTGACGTGATTGGACAAGAAGAGCTGTTATTCAGTGAACATCATGCCTGTCCGCACTGCGGATTTTCTATTGGTGAGCTTGAGCCGAGAATGTTTTCATTTAATAGTCCTTTTGGTGCCTGTCCGAGCTGTGATGGGCTTGGCTCTAAACTAGAAGTTGACCCTGAGCTTGTCATTCCTAATAAGGATTTGACGTTACGACAGCATGCCATTGCCCCTTGGGAGCCGCAGAGCTCACAATACTATCCTCAGCTTCTTGAGGCAGTATGCACACATTACGGCATCGACATGGACATTCCAGTGAAAGATATACCGTCGCATTTATTCGATAAAATTTTATATGGCAGCGGCTCTGAACGGATTTATTTCAAATATGAAAATGATTTTGGTCAGGTACGTGAAAATGAAATTGAATTTGAAGGTGTTCTTCGTAATATTGAACGACGCTATAAAGAAACCAGCTCTGATTATATTCGTGAGCAAATGGAGAAATATATGGCGAACCAGCCATGTCCGACATGTAAAGGATATCGTCTGAAAAAAGAGACGCTTGCGGTTCTGATCAATGGCAAACATATTGGAGAAATCACTGATTTGTCTGTCTCTGATGCCCTTGATTTATATGGTGAAATCGAGTTGTCTGAGAAAGATTTACAGATTGCTCAGCTCATTTTACGTGAAATCAAAGAGCGCTTGTCCTTCTTAAATAATGTGGGATTAGATTACCTCACATTGAGCCGCTCGGCTGGCACACTATCCGGAGGAGAGGCGCAGCGGATTCGTCTGGCGACTCAAATCGGGTCAAGGCTGACAGGTGTTCTTTATATATTAGATGAACCATCTATTGGTCTGCATCAGCGTGATAATGACCGATTGATCGGGACATTGAAAAACATGCGCGATATCGGGAATACCCTCATTGTCGTAGAGCATGATGAAGATACGATGCTAGCCGCTGATTATTTGATTGATATTGGACCTGGAGCAGGAGTTCATGGAGGAGAAGTGATTTCAGCTGGAACGCCGGAAGAAGTCATGAAGGACAAGAAATCTTTAACAGGACAATATTTATCTGGAGAGAAATTTATCCCGCTGCCGATCGAAAGAAGAAAGCCTGACGGCCGCTATATTGAGATCAAAGGTGCAAAAGAAAACAACCTGAAAAACGTCAATGCGAAGTTCCCTCTAGGCGTCTTTACAGCTGTGACTGGGGTGTCTGGTTCAGGGAAAAGTACGCTTGTGAATGAAATTCTATTAAAATCACTTGCGCAAAAACTGCACAGAGCGAAGGCGAAGCCAGGACAGCACAAAGAAATCAAAGGAATGGATCATTTAGATAAGGTGATTGATATTGATCAATCTCCAATCGGCCGTACGCCAAGATCCAACCCTGCCACGTATACAGGTGTATTTGACGATGTGCGGGATGTGTTTGCACAAACCAATGAAGCAAAGGTACGAGGGTATAAAAAAGGGAGATTCAGCTTTAACGTCAAAGGTGGACGCTGTGAGGCATGTCGCGGAGATGGCATCATTAAAATCGAAATGCACTTTTTACCTGATGTGTATGTGCCTTGTGAGGTGTGCCACGGGAAACGGTATAACCGCGAGACACTTGAGGTCACATATAAAGGGAAGAACATTGCTGATGTGCTTGAAATGACCGTGGAGGACGCACTCCAATTTTTCGAGAACATCCCGAAAATTAAGCGGAAGCTTCAAACGATTTTTGATGTTGGACTAGGGTACATTACACTTGGACAGCCTGCGACGACATTGTCCGGGGGAGAGGCCCAGCGTGTGAAATTGGCATCTGAGCTTCACCGCCGTTCAAACGGAAGGTCTCTTTATATTTTAGACGAGCCGACAACAGGTCTGCATGTGGATGATATTGCCCGTTTATTAAAAGTGCTTCAGCGTTTGGTCGAAAACGGAGATACGGTGCTAGTGATTGAGCATAACCTTGATATTATCAAGGCTGCTGATTACCTCGTTGATCTCGGACCAGAGGGCGGTGCTGGCGGCGGAACGATCATTGCCTCTGGGACTCCTGAGCAAATTGCAAAAGAAAAAGCTTCTTACACTGGTCGATACTTAAAGCCTATTTTAGAGCGTGACCGTAAACGAATGAAACAGTTGGTCAAAGAAACAGAAAGTGTGACTTCATCATAAAAAAACCCCTCGTTAAGAGGGGTTTTCTTTTATTGCGCATCTTCCTTTGGCATTAAATGACTGAGCTGCGTTAAATCCTTTAAAATATGCGTGCTGCTGCTGTCGAGCAGTACTTTTAAATAACGGATATCACCATACTGTGGATGAGACGGATGAATGGTCTCAAGCTCCCTGATCATATCGCTGTTCATGCTTTTTTGTTTCTGTATAAGGTCTAAAAGCGTTTGAGCCGTGTGGTTAGTATTATGATGATCTGTCAAAATAATTACCCCCTATAATGATAATCACCATCTTTTCAACATATTTTAAAGGGTAATCCGTGAAGAATCTACACTTAGGTGCAAAAAGATGTAATTTATGTCTAAGGTCATATGTAAATCGAATGATTTTGAAACTTTTGATACGCAATAAACGTATGAGTTAGAAAGGAATTTTCATCATGAAGGAGCGAATATATATGAATAGAGATCAGTCGATCATTGCATCAATTTGTTATTTCAGTGTATTTTTTATGCCGTTTATTGTACCGATCGTGGCATATTTTGTAGTCGACCAAAAGGAACCGAAACGGCACGCGTTGCGAGCATTATGGTCACATGTTTTGCCAGTCGCAGCGTGCGTGTTGCTGGTTTTTGGGTCTATCCCATTTTTATTGTCGACACAGGCAAGTGACTCACTTATGCCAGTGATCACGATGCTCATCTTGTCCTTTTTAGTCGCTATTGGATTTTTGATCTCTGTCATTTGGAATATCATTCAAGGTATTAAAGTACTTCAATCCATCAAATCGTAGGAGGGGCTTTGTATGAATGAAAAAGAACGCATTTTAAAATTAGTAGAAGACGGGACATTATCTGCAAAAGAAGCGATTACGCTGCTTGAAAAATTGGAGGAAAATCCGTCTGTTTCATTAGAAAAATCAACGGTTGATCACACCTTTCATGAAGAAAAAGCAGGCACGGAGAGCAAAGGAACTGGTACAGAAAATCTTGGTGCAAAGCTGTTTGGCTGGTTAGATTCTGCGGTGAAAAAGGTGAAAGACGTAGATCTTGATTTGAACTTTGGACAGTCGGTCGACGTTGAGCACATTTTTCAGTTCAAAGACGCCTCGCTCTCTCATTTAGATATTCAATTGGCGAACGGCAGTCTCAATGTGATGCCTTGGGACGATGGTGATATTCGAGCAGAATGCTATGCGAAAATCTACCGTGCAGAAGACGGAGAGCAGGCAAGACAGCAATTTCTCAATCAATTGGACTGCGGCCTCGAAGGGGATAAATTTTTTATCCGGACCGAAAAGAAGACAATGAAAGTCAATGTCACTTTATATGTGCCACGTATCCAATACGATAAAATCAAGGTTAAGCTGTTTAATGGTCCGATCCGCGGGGAAAAGCTAAAGACAAAAGAACTTACTGCGAAAACCACCAATGGTGTTGTCTCTTTTGCCTCTTTACAGGCGGAAAAGGTTGGAATTGAAACAGCAAATGGACAAATTAAACTGGCGGATCACGAGTGTGGTATGATTGAAGTAGAAACCATTAATGGGCTTATTGACCTGCGCGGGAAAAGTGAGTCAATTGATGCCCAAAGCTTTAACGGAAACATTGCTGTTCAGCTGTCGGATGAGAAGTGCCGTTCCATTTATGCGAAAACGACAACAGGCAGTGTGGACGTCCAGATCCCGCGTGCTTGTGCAGTGACCGCTGAGCTGAAAAGCAATCTTGGGTCTATTTCTCACGATTTGCTTGATGCAGAGATGATTAAAGAGAAAAATGAGACATTACAAAAAGAGAAAATGATCAAAGCCAACCAACAGGCAGTGAACAGTATATCCATTTTTGCAGAAACAAAAACAGGTTCAATACAAGTAAAGCACCAATCAGACAAGGAGTGATTCTACATGAAGAAGCTTTATCGTTCAGCAACAGATAAAAAAATAGCGGGTGTTGTTGGTGGACTTGCCGAATACTTAAGGGTCGATGCATCTCTGCTTCGCATATTAACGGTCATCATCGGATTTATGACAGCATTTATGCCAATTTTCTTGGTCTACTTCATCTGGTATTTTGTTGTTCCGGAAGAAGGCACTAACTAAATGCTTAGATGGATCGTCAGTATTTTAGTCAATGCATTACTTTTAATCGTCATTGCTGGATATTTTGATTCAGGCATTCTGCCAGGGCTTGGGAGCGTATATATTGAAGGGTTTGGCGCAGCCATTGTGGCAAGTATCATTTTATCCTTGCTCAATATTTTAGTGAAGCCGTTTTTGATCATTTTAACGCTTCCAGTAACCGTTCTTACACTAGGATTGTTCTTATTTGTGATTAATGCCATCACACTTATGATGACATCAAGTTTTATGGGCGATAGTTTTAATATTGATGGGTTTGGAACGGCCATTTGGATGGCTGTCATCTTATCCATTTTCCATCTGTTGATACAAAAAGGAATTGTGGAGCCGTTAGCGAAAAAAAGCTAACGGTTTTTTTTTGACCCATTTTGTATCGTTTCTCCGTTTCATCTGACATAAAAACTTCCTTCAGGAGACACAATATCCGAAGGGAGGCGGTGCACGATGGTGAACGTGAGCAGACAAATCATGCTTTTATGTTTTTTTATCATTCTTTTTTGTTTCAATCAGCCTGCTTCAGCAGGGCCTTTTATTCAAACACAAGTCAATATACCGGACAAGCCTTTTTCTCCTTTTATCTTTGATCCCTTTCATGTGGATGTCCGTCCAGTTCTAGGGGAAAAAAGCCGTGATCTCCAGTTTCGTGCGTCGATTACGGATCCGGAACAAATTTTGTCTGCGAACTTGTATTATAAACAAAGTGATGAGCTAGGGTACCGTTTGATCCCAATGGAACGGCTGCCAGGTATGAAGCCAGAATTTACAGCGAAAATTCCGCCAGATCAATTATGGAATTCAACCGTTCGTTACTATACAGAGTTTCTTACGCAAAAGTCCGTGATCAAAACGGCAGAACAATCTGTCCACTTAAATGGATTTGAAGAGGATCTTTCGCGCATTCCGGACTTAGTCATCACAGAAATTGTTGTCAATTCAAAAAATCGCAAAGGCAAAGATGCATTTGAATTTATTGAGGTATATAACACAACACATGAGCCTATCTCTCTTAAACATTATCAGCTTCGCTACCGCAATCCTGCACAAGGAACCGAAATGGATGATGTGTATTCCTTTCACACAAATCCAGTCACTCTTTCACCTGGAAAACCGTATGTTTTCTGGCTGAGGAAAAAAGGACAGGAGCATTTAACTGTAGCGGACTTCAATGCCATGTACAAAAGTCAATTAAAAGAGGGAGAGCATGTATCTGTCATCGAAAGCAAAGGGCTGTCCAACTCTAAATCTCGTCTTGTTTCCATTACAACGAATATAGGGGAGGAGATTTCTTCAGCAGCATTTCGCTTAAAGCCATCATGGTTTAGTGAGCATAAATCTTTGCTGTTCAAATATCCAATGGACGGTACTTCGCAAATGAAGCTGATCTCGAAAATTGAAGAAGAGCCTACGCCTGGCAAAGTGCTAAAAGCACAAATTCCATCTGAGAAAAAAGAAATTTCTCAAGATATCCATAAACCTGTGATTGAAGATATGACAGTGAGGAAACCAGTGAAACCAACTGAAAGCATAGAGGTTAAAGCAGATGTACAGGATGATCAGGTCGTCAAAACCGTCAAGCTTCGCTATCGAACAAATCGGAAAGATGATTTTAAGGAAATACTGCTTCAAAAAGATCATAACGACCGATTATTTCATCATATTATTTACTCACCTGAGTTGATTGGTAAAGAACAATTGGAATATCAGCTTGAAGCGTCAGACGGTGAAAATACAGCAATGACGATGAAAAAAATGATTGATGTAGAGCAAGTTAGCAAAGCTCATGGCCTTCGATTCAATGTAGAAGAAGGAGATACGGTTTTAGGATTATTTCCATTAAAAGCAACGTCTGATCAGAAAAAAAGCATTGAATTATTGATAGATGGAAAGCGGAATCAGCAAGTGTTTTCTGCCCTTGAAGCAGATCCATATATTGCATTTGATGTCAAAGGGACAAATTTATATTTTAAAAATGGTGTGTCCATAGGTAAGCACTTACTTTCTATTTTTGATGATTCGACAAAAGTGTATCGTACCTATACAATGCCAATACCAGAAGCAGAGATGAAAAAAGCAGGTCTCCAATCGATCTCCTTCCATGCAGGAACAAAATCTTCTCCAGTTGATCGGTTGCCTGGTGAGAATCACGATGATTTTGAACTAAAAAACGTTCGGATGATTTTATCGAATGGAACTCAAATTCCTCCAATCAATGCAAAGCCGGAAAAAGAATGGAGAATGGGAGACAGCGGTAACGCCAAAAAGGTCAGAACATTTCAATTTGAAATACCAAAAGAAGCTTATGTTTCAACGTTTATGAAGTGGGATACAAGAAGGTTGAAAGAGGGGCCGCACCTGATTGAGGCCAAAACCTCAGACGAGCATGCATCTGTACATGTGATGGTCGATAATACGGGTCCAAAAATTAAAACCAACGTCCAAACAAAGGATGCATATAAAGGAGCCTTTACGTTAAAAGCAAAGGTAACGGATCGTTGGAGTGACATAGAAGAGATGAAAGCATATGTAGATGGCAAGCCAATTTCCTTGCCATACCAGACGTCCTCTAGCGAATTATACCCGGGGGAGCACACGTTAACAATTAAAGCAAAAGATGCCGCAGGAAACATGTCAACGTTGAAAAAGGAATTCAAGACGGTACATGAACACCCTGAGCCACCAGAACGTGTAGCAGATAAGACGAAAATGAAATCGTCAAAGCAAACTGTGCTCACCAAGGACCCAACGAATGATAAGCTGGATTATTCCTTTTACCGTGCGTATCAATATACATCGTTGCATCCATCAATGAACATTTTGAAATATGCAGCGGAGACAGAACCGCCAAAGAGCTTTAACGAAAAAGGAGAAATGATCTTTTCTCATGAAGAAAGGAATCGCATTGCATTTGCTGATGGTAAGTCAGTTGAAACGAAGGATTTACATCGTTTTCCCTATCATCGTTTTCAAATCAAGGTTCATCAAGATGTACGTGAAAAGGATGTCGTCGAAGCGATATGGAAAGGGAGTTCATTGACAGGGAGAAAGGTGACCATGTATGCATGGAATCATCAGCAAGAAAAGTGGGATAAAATTACTCATCATTTTGCTAAGGATCAAAAGGAATTTTACCTGAAAGGACTGCTGTCCGTCAGACAGTACATGAAGAATCATAAGTTTGATTTGCTTGTACAGGATGAAATCAGTAAAGCGCAAAAGCCATATAAGATGGTTTGGATGTCTGACACACAATATTATGCAAAGAGCTATCCTCATATCTTTAAACAAATGGTCGAGTGGATCAGAGACCAGAGAGAAAAGTTAAACATTCAATATGTGTTCCATACAGGTGACATTGTGGATGATTCAAAAGATAAACAATGGCAACGAGCCGATACGTTTATGCGCGTGTTAGATGAGCATCAGATTCCTTATGGTGTTTTAGCAGGAAATCATGATGTTCGACATAAGGACGGTTTTTATGCGGAATATGGGAAATATTTCGGTGAGAAACGCTTTGCAAATAAACCGTACTATGGTGAATCCTATCAAAACAATCGAGGTCATTATGATCTCATCTCTGCCGGTGGCAATGATTATATGATGGTATACATGGGCTGGGGGATTAAGCAAGATGAAATTGATTGGTTGAACCGTGTGATTTCTGAGCATCCAGACCGTATCGTCATTTTAAATTTCCATGAGTATTTGTTGGTCAGTGGCAACCGCAGTCCGATTGGCGACCTCATCTTCCACCAGGTAGTGAAACGCCATCCCAATATAGTGGCGGTATTTAGCGGTCACTATCACGGAGCGAGCAGGAAAGTAGATGAGCTTGACGATGACAAGGATGGTAAAGTAGACCGGAAAGTATATCAAATACTCGCCGATTATCAGTCAGGGCCTGAAGGTGGACAAGGGTTTATGCGATTGATAACAGCCGATCAAGAAAAAAACCAGCTTCATTTTACGACATACTCACCTTACATGAATCAAGAGCATTTCTACGATCCTAAAACGTATGGAGATCAGGATGATTTTTCAATCGATGTGGATTTGACGCCGAAAATGAAATCTGTCAAAACCAACTATTTTGAACTCAATGTGTACACAAATGTTTTGTTAGGAGAGGCGCGCGGCGTAAAAAGCGGCAAAAAAGCAAGCTTTGAGTGGAAAGGCTTAAAGCCAAACGAAGACTATTATTGGTACACCGTAGCAAAAGATCGTTTTCAAGGAAAAGCGATTTCACCGATATGGAAAATTCATACAAAAAATGATCGTGAAGAAACATTTCTTAGGAAATAAGAACAGTGCTCCTTTTATAAGGGCACTGTTTATCTTTCCATTGTATGAATGAGCTTGTAACGATCTCCTCTATAAACGGAAAGAACATATTCAAACGGAATATCATTCTGAAAATAAGTCGTTCTTGCGATTGAGAGCACGGGATCGCCTGTTGAAATAGACAGCACGTGTGCTTCTTCATTTGAAGCCACATTCGCTTCAAGCTCTTGTTTTGCATGAGCAATTGTAAGGCCTGTTTGAGTCTCTATATATTCATATATAGAGCCAGTTAAATGTTCCCTTGTTAAATCTCCTGCAAATGCTTCAGGGATATAGCTCGTTTCAATCGCCATCGGTTCATCATTTGCGAGGCGTATCCGTTTGAGTTCAAATATAGCATCGCCATTTGACAGTTGTAAGACAGGCAGCAAGTGATCTGGACAGACGGTTTTTGTGAAATCAATCAGCTGGCTTGAAGCTTTAAGACCACGCTGACGCATATCCTCTGTAAAGCTTGTTAAGCCTTGAAGCGGCTGTTCAAATTTTTTTCGGCTCACAAAGGTGCCTTTTCCTTTTTGTCGATACAAATATCCTTCATTCACAAGGTTCGATAAGGCTTGTCTGACAGTCATTCGACTTATACCAAAGCGTTCGGCATATTCTCTTTCAGAAGGAATGAGTGTATCAGGTGCTAATGTTCCATCCTCAATCTGTTTTTTCAAGTTCTCCATAATCTGATGGTACATCGGAATAGGTGACTGCTTATCAATAAACATGTGAAAATCCTCTCGTGTTTAGCTTTAGCGTAGTGACCCAGCTTCTCGATCAATCAAAATCGTCACATCTTCATGAAGTTTCAGAGCAGATGCTGGGAAGTCTGGGTGTATCTCAGTCTGTTCTAAATATTGTATCACTTTCGCTTTTGATTTTCCTGATGCAAGAAGGAGAATCTTTTTACTAGAAAGAATGCTTGCAATGCCCATGGTGATGGCATGTGTAGGCACTTCATCAATAGAAGAAAAGTATCTTGCATTGGCCTGCCGTGTGTTTTCATCTAGTTGCACGACATGAGTCTTTGAGTTAAATGGGGTACCGGGCTCGTTAAACCCAATATGTCCATTTTGACCGATTCCAAGAAGCTGAAGGTCGATGCCGCCTATATCCTGAATGAGCTGATCATATCTTAAGCATTCCTTTTCTAAATCAGGTGCAGCGCCATTTGGAAGAAAATACTGATCCTGTGGAAGATCAATATGATCAAATAAATGACGTTTCATATAGGTCATATAACTATTTTCATGATCTGGATCAAGGCCTGCATATTCATCTAAATTGACTGTTTTTGTTTGTTTGAAAGACAATTGTTGTGATTGATGAAGGTGAATTAACTCTTGATACGTATCAAGAGGTGTACCGCCCGTTGCCAGGCCGAGTACGGCATCTGGTTTAGAAGCGATTGTGCGCGCGATCAGGGCTGCTGCTTCTTTTCCTAATTGTTCTTTATCTTCAAATTCAATGATGTTCATTAGTGGTTGGCCTCCTTTTTCTCAAAGACGATTTGTCCATGGCAGATCGTCATCATTAGTTCACCAGACTCATCCCAGATCACAAGGTCTGCTTGTTTTCCAACTTCAATCGAACCAAGCTGCTGATCAAGTCCTAGCTGAATGGCTGCATTAGTTGAGGTCATCTTTGCGATCTCTGTCCATTCGCAATGTGTGATCTGTTTCATCCGTTTGACGCCATCTTTCATTCGCAGAATAGATCCTGCAAGTGTACCATCTGCCAGTAAAGCTTGTTCGCCGCTCACTGTGACTGTTTGACCCCCAAATTCATACGTGCCATTTCCAAGTCCTTTTGCGCGCATCGAGTCTGTGATCATCATTAAACGATCACTTCCTTTTGCCAAATACGCAAGCTTGATGGAAAGTGGGTGGGAGTGTATCCCATCCGTAATCAGCTCAGTATGGAGATCGTCGTTTGTAAGAGCAGCTCCTACAGCGTTTGGTTCACGATGCTGAAACGAACTCAGTGCATTATAAAGATGCGTGACATGGCGTGCACCATGCTTTGCTGCTAATTCAATCATGTCATGATGGGCATTCGTATGTCCAATAGAAGGAATAATGTTTTTTTCTTGCAACAAGGAAAGAAAAGCAAAATCAGGGTCTTCCTCAGGTGCGAACGTGACAATTCGAATAAGCCGTTCAGAAGCATCCAACCATTTTTCAAAAAGAGGGCGATCGGGCTGCTGTATCCATTGAACAGGCTGTGCCCCTGCTTTATCTTTAGAAATAAAAGGACCTTCAAGATGGATACCTAAACATTGTGCCTGAACGCCTGCTTGTTCTTCATTGTATTGTTTCCACTTGGCGACATTTTTAAGTGCTTGCTCTATCTCATGATGGTTTTGAGTGATGGTTGTGGCTAAAAAACTTGTCGTTCCTTCTGACGGTAAGTTGTCAGCGAGTGTATTCATGGCTTCTGATGTCGCATCCATCATATCTGCTCCATATCCGCCATGGATGTGAATATCAATCATTCCGGGAAGTAGATAAAAGTTTTCCCGGGAAATATATACTTTTTCATAATTTCCTGTCGGTGGTGTTGTTGAAATATAGTCAATCTTGCCGTCGCGTAAACCGACAAAACCGTTTGCAATCATTTCAGTCTTTGTCACAATATGAATATTGGAGAGCAATAAAGAGCTGCTCATGGTTGTGCCCCCTTATTCGTTGTCTTTGAATTTAGTTTACCCTTTTTAAGTATAGTTGTCTATACCAGCAAATGAACTGAAACAGGATCAGGATAAAATACTGTTTTGGGATCATCATTGAAAGTGATAAAATAGAGCTGTATTTCTGAATCGCCTGTGATAAAAGGAGGAAGAAGCGTGCCGAAAGTTCGTACGAAGGACATAATGGAACAATTTCATCTTGAACTGGTAAGTGGGGAAGAAGGGATTAATCGTCCCATTACAATCAGTGATCTTTCCAGACCAGGTATTGAAATGGCTGGTTATTTTACATATTACCCAAAAGAAAGAGTTCAACTTTTAGGGAAAACAGAGCTTTCTTTTTTTGAACAGCTCCCAGAACGCGAACGAAAGCAGAGAATGATGTCTCTTTGTACTGATATTACCCCTGCAATTATTTTGTCACGAGATCGTGAAGTGCCAAAGGAATTAATTGAAGCTTCAAATGAAAATGGCGTACCTGTGTTACGTTCAAGTCTAAAAACGACAAGACTTTCGAGTCGTTTGACCAACTTTTTAGAAAGCAAGCTTGCACCTACGACCGCGATTCATGGCGTACTTGTTGATGTATATGGTGTAGGTGTATTGTTAATTGGAAAAAGCGGAGTAGGAAAAAGTGAAACAGCCTTAGAATTAGTGAAGAGAGGACACAGGCTGGTCGCAGATGATTGCGTGGAAATCCGTCAAGAGGATCAGGATACGCTAGTCGGAAGCGCACCAGAGCTGATTGAACATCTTTTAGAAATCCGCGGGTTAGGCATCATTAATGTGATGACCTTATTTGGAGCTGGGGCTGTCAGAAGCTATAAGAGAATTACGATTGTCATGAACCTTGAGCTTTGGGAACAAGGCAAACAGTACGATCGTTTAGGACTTGAAGAAGAGAAGATGCGAATCATCGATACAGATGTACCGAAGCTGACCATTCCTGTCCGCCCTGGTCGAAACTTAGCGGTTATCATTGAGGTGGCTGCGATGAACTTCAGGTTAAAACGCATGGGACATAATGCGGCGGAACAATTTACAAGTAAACTAGCCGATGTCATTGAAGACAATGGCCAAGATGAATAGGAGTTGTCTATATGAACGAAGCGATTCAGCCAATTGATCCGATTGCTTTTCAGCTCGGACCTCTTTCGGTTCATTGGTATGGTGTGATCATTGGGGTCGGAGCCTTACTAGGACTCTGGCTCGCACTGAGAGAATGTGAGAAAAGAGGAATCAATAAAGATACGTTTATTGATTTAATCTTATTTGCCATTCCAATAGCGATTATTTGTGCACGAATTTATTATGTATCCTTCGAATGGGATTACTATCAGCAGCACCCAAATGAAATCATTAAGATTTGGCATGGCGGAATTGCCATTCATGGCGGGCTGATAGGTGCTGTGCTGACAGCGATCGTCTTCACAAAAGTGAAAAAGGTGTCCTTCTGGAAAATAGCCGATGTAGCAGCACCTAGTATTTTACTAGCGCAGGCCATTGGACGCTGGGGGAACTTTATTAATCAGGAAGCGCATGGTGAGGCTGTTTCAAGAGCCTTTTTAGAGAATTTGCATTTGCCTGAGTTTATCATTAATCAAATGTATATTGATGGGACGTATTATCACCCAACGTTCTTATACGAATCATTATGGAATCTTGCCGGTGTTGTGATCTTGATTTTATTACGTAGAACAGCGATGCGCAGAGGCGAAATCTTCTTGTCTTATTTAATTTGGTATTCAATCGGTCGTTTCTTCATAGAAGGTATGAGAACGGACAGTTTGATGCTGACAGAACATCTTCGAATCGCTCAAATGATTTCGATTGCCATTTTTGTAGTGGCTGTTCTGCTGCTGATCTTTAGAAGAATAAAAGGTCACGCATCGATCCCGTATAAAGAGAACAACTCATCGAATTAAAGCAGGGGGGATCAGAAAGATGCAGGAGACATGGAAAAACGGCTTAAAAGCAGGGCTATCGACAACTTGGACACTTGGAAAAGTCATCTTTCCGGTTACCATTCTCGTCAGTATCTTGCAGCATACGCCTGTTATGGATTGGATCATTCAATTCATACGGCCATTTATGGGATTGTTTGGTCTTTCAGGAGAAGCAGCCATTCCGCTTGTGTTAGGAAATGTGCTGAACTTGTATGCGGGCATAGCGGCCATTTTGACTCTAGATCTTCCTGTGAAGGAAGTGTTTATTTTGGCCGTGATGCTGTCCTTTTGTCACAACCTGATCATCGAATCGACTGTGGCAGCAAAGGTTGGACTGAGAGTGTCTGTCATTTTGCTGGTCAGAATCAGTCTTGCTGTTGTTTCGGCTATTGTCATTCATCTCGTTTGGCAGGGAGGCCAGGAGCCGGCACAATATGGACTGCTGACAGCAGCCCAAACGGCTGATGTGCCTTCCAGCTGGTACATGATCGTCCTTGTCGCTTTACAAAAAGCCGTACTCGGTGTGCTCCAGCTCGCCTGTATCGTCATCCCTCTCATGATCATCATTCAATTCATGAGAGATTTAGGATGGCTCCATACGCTGTCTAAGTGGCTGTCTCCATTTACGAGAATGCTTGGAATGAAAGAAAATACGTCGATGACGATGGTCGCTGGGTTAACCATTGGTCTAGCATACGGAGCTGGCGTGATGATGAAGGCAGTGGAAGAGGACGGCGTGAGTAAAAAGGATTTAACCCTTGCTTTCATTTTCCTTGTTGCCTGCCATGCAGTAGTCGAAGACACGCTGATATTTATTCCACTTGGGATTCCTGTGTGGCCGCTTCTTGTCATCCGTCTGATATCTGCTATTTTATTAACAGCTGCCATTAGCTATATTTGGCGAAAGCGCGAGCTCGCAGTTGTTAGAAAGGAAGCCATATGAACGAATCAACTGTTAACACCGTGCTATTTGATTTAGATGGCACATTAATCAATACGAATGAATTAATTATTGCTTCATTTCAACATACGCTTGATCATTATTACCCTGGTCAGTACAGCCGTGAAGAGATCCTCCATTTCATTGGTCCGTCATTATTTGATACATTCTCTGCGATGGACCCTAATCTAACGGATGACATGATTCAGATGTACCGTACGTTTAATCATGAACAGCATGATCTGCTCGTGACTGAATATGAGACTGTTATAGATACATTGAAAGTCTTGCAGGATCGAGGATTTAAGCTTGGAATTGTCACAACAAAGATACGTGACACAGTGTTAATGGGATTGAAGCTGACCGGTTTAGAGCCATTCTTTGAAGTGATTGTGACGCTCGATGATGTCCAAAATGAGAAGCCGCATCCGGAGCCAGTCCAGCTGGCATTATCCAAGCTTGGCAGTGATCCACATGAAGCGGTGATGGTCGGCGATAATTATCACGATATTTTGTCTGGTCAAGTGGCAGGGACAAAAACAGCAGGTGTTGCTTGGTCAATTAAGGGAGAAGAGGCCCTTTTAAAGCATCGCCCTGATTTTATGCTAAAGAAAATGAGTGATCTTCTGGCGATTGTTGGAGCTGATTGAGTTGAGAAAAACAGATCGATATCCTGTAAAAGGGGTCAATTCGTTACGACAAGTCTATCGGACGGTCCCCTTTTTCAAAGTGGTGAAAAACTTTATTTTCATTCAAATCGCACGGTACACGCCTTTTATGGGAATGAAAAATTGGATATACCGAACCTTTCTTCGTATGAAGGTTGGCGAAGATACAGCGTTTGCCTTAATGGTCATGGTGGATCTCATGTTTCCTGAGAAAATCACGGTCGGTCGAAATTCGGTGATTGGCTATAACACAACCATTTTGACCCATGAGTATTTGATTAAAGAATACAGACTTGGGGAAGTCTATATTGGGGATGAAGTCTTAATTGGAGCCAATTCCACCATTTTACCTGGTGTGACCATTGGGGATGGGGCGATCGTGTCGGCTGGTACACTTGTTCATAAGGATGTTCCAGCAGGCTCATTTGTTGGAGGAAATCCAATGCGCATGATTTATATGAAAGAAGAAATGAATGCACGTCAATCTACGTCTGCTGAGTAGCTCGGCAGACTTTTTTGTTGACAATATGTTATGGTGTAACTATAATGATTACAACAGAGGTGAGAAAACATGAAAATCAGCAGCAGATTTACTGTCGCTGTCCATATTCTGGCCTTGCTATCACTTGAAAAAGGATCATTACAGACATCGGAGGATATCGCGGGAAGTGTAAATACAAACCCAGTGGTCATCCGCCGTATTATGAGTAAATTAAAAAAAGCAGGCCTAATCTCAACGAGTCTTGGCAAAGGCGGTTCTCAGCTGAACCGCAGTGAAGACGATATCACGCTGCTTGATGTGTATAAAGCGGTTGAGGTGGTGGATGAGGGAGAATTGTTTCAAATCCATGAAAGCCCAAATCCTGACTGTCCGATCGGTGCAAATATCCAGGCTGTGCTTGAGTTAATCTTGTGCCGCGCTCAAAGTGCGATGGAGCAAGTGCTTGCTGAGATCAAATTAAGTGAACTAACGCAGGTGTTAATCAAAAAAATTGGATGATCTATTCAATTTTTTTTACCTCTGTTGTAACTAAGGTGGTTACACCTTTGTTTATTAAATAAAATCATTTTACAGGAGGAATTCATATGAAAATCGGCATTATTGGCGCTACAGGTAAAGCAGGACAGGAAATTGTAAAAGAGGCTCAATCAAGAGGACATGAGGTAACAGCCATCGTTCGAGATGCGAAAAAAGTGACAGATTCATCCGTAGCTGTTTATGAGAAGGATGTGTTTCATTTACAAGCAGAAGACATCAAAGGCTTTGATGTCATCGTCAATGCATTTGGCGCACCTGCTGGACAAGAGCACCTTCACGTAGAGGCAGGGAAAAAGCTGATTGATATTTTGAAAGAGGTACCCGGTACCCGTTTAATCGTTGTGGGCGGAGCGGGCAGCCTTTTTGTTGATGAAGCCAAAACAACAAGACTTGTTGATACACCGGAATTTCCAAAGGAGTATGTGCCTACTGCTTCACAGCAAGGTGAAAACCTAAAAGACCTTCAACAAACCGTAGGATTAAAATGGACTTTCCTCAGCCCTGCTGCATTCTTTGATCCAGCTGGCAAACGCACAGGTTCTTATGTGAAAGGGAAAGACCAACTGATTGTCAATTCTAAAGGTGACAGCTATGTGAGCTATGCCGACTACGCCATTGCGCTTGTCGATGAAATTGAGCAGGCTGCCCATGTTGGAGAACGTTTTACCGTTGTATCTGAAGCAGAATAAGCGATTCGTTGCCGCTAAAAACGATGAGTGGGGAGTTTAACGATCAAGAATTATCTCTCATTTTTATTAAAAAAGGTTGAATGCTTCAGTGTAGGCGGAGGAGTAATGACAGCTGAAAAGCTTGAGAACAGTCTGAAGGAAATACTATCATCATGAAAAACCCATCCTCTATTCGGATAGAGGATGGGTTTTCATGTTTTCAAAGAGAAATTGTTCTATGCTTTAATGATAATCGCCTGCCTGCCCATCTGTTCCCAAGAATCTTCAAACTGATCGCGATCGACTTTTTGATTCTTTTCTCCGTATGGGTTATTTAAGTAGACATGCTCCTTGTCATAGCCTGTGATGACCACGCTATGCATATTAAAGCTTACATCTATTTTGCCATTTGGTGTATTCCATGTTTCGATGTTATCTATTTTGTCAAAGGTGGATGTGGTAATCACCCAAACAGGATACCCTTTTTCAAGTGATTGATAGATGGCCTTTTTGACAGGTTTTCCGCTTAAGTCGACGACTTGAGCGCCCGCATATTTTTTCGCAAGCTGATAAATAGGTTCATGGTATACACCAAGACCTGGTCCATTCTCCATATCGCCTACAAACCCGTCATGTGGGTCTCCTTTTAAGCCATTTTCATAATTGAGTGGAACACGTTTAATTTCATTTGCCAATGTGTCTTTCGTCACTTGCTCGTAGCCGGTGTAATGAAGAAGCATCGCTAAGCTTGTGACTTCGCATCCATTATAAAGCTTTGGGGCATCCATTTGATTGTAAAGGATGACGTCCATGGCTTTTTTGCTTCCTTTTAAGGAAGAGTAGGTGGTGTCTGTTTTTTTCGTTGATCGTGTTTCTTCAGCTGCGAGTGCTGTATCGTTTTCTTTTTCTTTGGCTGCTTCGTGTGGTGAAGCTGTCTTTTTGACTTGGTCGATTTGTGTCACGTATATAAAGCCGAAATAAACAAGGCATGCGCACAACAAAGTTAAGATTAATGTCTGGATGAACTTCACTGTAATCTCCTGTGTTAATCAATATTTTTAAGTATTATAGCACGTTCTTTTATCAAACATGTAGAAAAGAGATAGGTGTCACTTGAATGTAATAATTCCACAAATTTTTCATGAAAATAGAGAGAAAATAAAAATGATTGATTTAATCACTTTATTTTGTTAGCATATTATCATATTAGCGAACTAAAGGATTCGGAATTTTTTGTTTTAATGTGTTGGAGGTGCAGAAGAACATGTTTATGTTTGAGAAACCATATGGTATGCGGGATTCATTACCAGGATTGTATGAGACGAAGAAAAAAGTGAGACATTCCTTAACAGAGGTTATGAATGGTTGGGGTTACCGGTTGATGGAGACACCAACGCTTGAATTTTACGATACAGTCGGTGTTCAATCGGCGATTACAGATACACAGCTCTTTAAGCTTTTAGATCAGAACGGGCAAACCCTTGTACTCAGACCTGATATGACGGGACCTATTGCGAGAGTGGCAGCATCAAAGCTTCATGAACAGGCGTATCCGCTTCGCGTTGGGTATGCGGCCAATGTGTTCCGGGCACAGGAAAGAGAAGGCGGAAGACCATCAGAATTTGAGCAGGTCGGAATTGAGTTAATTGGAGACGGTTCGATTAGTGCAGATGCTGAAGTGATCGCGCTTGTCGTATTCGCATTAAAAAATGCTGGGCTCAAATCCTTCAAAATCGCGATTGGGCATGTCGCTTTAGCAGAGACGTTATTTGTAGATGTACTGGGAAATACAGAGCGTGCAAACGTTCTTCGCCGATTCTTATATGAAAAGAATTATGTAGGGTACCGTCAGCATGTGAAGCAATTGCCACTTTCCTCCATCGATAAAACGAGGCTGTTACAGCTTTTAGAATTAAGAGGTGGCCAGGAAGTCACAGAGCGGGCAGAGGAAATCGTCGTTTCACAAGAAGGAAAAGAGGTGCTTACGCAGTTAAAGTCGCTTTGGGAGACACTTGAAGATTACGGCTGTACAGAATATATCCGTCTAGATTTAAGCATGGTGAGTCATATGAGCTACTACACGGGTATTTTGTTTGAAGTATTTGCAGATCATGTTGGGTCAGTCATCGGAAGTGGCGGCAGATATGACCAATTGCTTGCTCATTTTGATGCACCTGCACCAGCTACAGGATTCGGACTTCGATTAGACCGTCTGCTTGAAGCGCTTGATGCAAAAGAAATCAATGAGCCGCAGGAGGCAGTGATTTTTAGTAAAGAACAACGGCTGGAGGCTTTTGCTTTTGCAGAAAAGGAGCGGTCAAAAGGGAAAAAGATCGTCTTGCAAGACTTAGCAGGGATTGAAAATATTGACGCGATGACCAAGGCATTTGAGCAGGTGACTTATTTTATCGGCGCTAGAAAGGGAGAACAAAATGGGTAAAGTGTTGACGATGGCGATGCCAAAGGGCCGAATATTTGAAGAAGCCGCAGGGCTGTTAAGGCAGGCAGGATATCAACTGCCAGAGGAATTCGAGGATTCAAGAAAGTTAATCATCGATGTACCGGAAGAAAACCTCCGCTTTATTTTAGCGAAGCCAATGGATGTGACGACTTATGTAGAGCACGGTGTAGCAGATGTTGGCATTGCAGGAAAGGATGTCATGCTCGAAGAAGCTCGTGATGTGTACGAGGTGCTTGATTTAAACATCAGTAAATGCCATTTAGCGGTTGCCGGATTGCCGGGAGCTAGCTGGGGCGGTGTCGCACCGCGTGTGGCAACAAAGTACCCAAATGTTGCATCTTCCTATTTTAGAGAGCAAGGGGAGCAGGTGGAGATCATTAAGCTGAATGGTTCCATTGAATTAGCACCGCTCATCGGACTCGCCGATCGTATTGTAGACATTGTCTCTACAGGTCAAACACTCAAGGAAAACGGACTTGTTGAAACGGAGCATATTTGTGATATTACGTCACGGTTTATTGTCAATCCTGTGAGCTATCGGATGAAGGATGCGGTGATCGATGAAATGGCGCAGCGCCTTGCAAGAATCATTGAAGGGGAGGAAACATCATGAACATCACCTATATACAAGAAGGTGAGACAGAGACACTCTCGCTCAAACGGACTTTAGATACAGGCACGGAAGAACAGCGCCTGGCTGTTCAGCGGATTATACAAGAAGTGAGGCTAAATGGTGATCAAGCGGTACAGTCTTTTACAAAGCAATTTGATGGGGTGCTGCTTGAAGATCCGCTTGTGACAGATGAGGAAATGACAAAAGCCTCCGAACGTTTGGACCCAGCCATGATTCAGGTGATCCAAATGGCTATCCATCATATTCGCACATACCATGAGCGTCAGCTGACATCCTCTTGGTTTTATCACCAGCAGGATGGCTCGATGCTCGGACAAAAGGTGACACCACTTGAGGCAGTTGGTGTGTATGTCCCCGGCGGAACAGCTGCTTATCCATCATCTGTTTTAATGAATGTGATTCCGGCGCTTGTCGCTGGTGTTCAGCGAATTGTCCTTGTGACACCCCCAGGGAAAAGCGGCTACCTCTCTGACGCTGTACTCGTTGCTGCGAAGGAGCTCGGCATTACAGAGATGTATAAAATGGGCGGTGCACAGGCGATTGCGGCACTTGCCTATGGAACAGAAAGCATCCAGCCTGTTGATAAAATCACAGGTCCAGGCAACATCTATGTCGCACTGGCAAAGCGGGAAGTATTTGGTCAGGTAGACATTGATATGATTGCCGGTCCAAGTGAAATTGCGGTTCTAGCAGATGACACGGCCATAGCACATGAGGTGGCGGCCGATTTACTCTCTCAGGCAGAGCATGATGCGCTGGCATCTAGTATTTTGGTGACCCCGTCTAAGACACTTGCGGAAAATGTGCGAGCTGAGGTGCAAGCGCAGCTGGACACCTTGCCAAGAAAATCAATCGCTGCACAATCCATACAACATCATGGCCGTATATACGTGACAGATTCCATGGATCGTGCAGTAGACGTTGTCAATCAGTTAGCGCCAGAGCATTTAGAGGTGCTGACAGCATATCCAGAATCATTTCTTGGTCAAATCAAGCATGCAGGGGCGATTTTTTTAGGGCGTTATAGCCCTGAGCCGGTGGGAGATTATTTTGCAGGACCGAATCACGTGCTGCCAACCAACGGAACAGCCAGATTTTCTAGCCCGCTTGGTGTGACCGATTTTCAAAAGAAAACAAGCATTATTTCATATAGTCAAGAAGCCTTTGAGACACACAGGGATAGCATTGCGGCTTTTGCTAGGTTAGAGGGGCTCGAAGCACATGCAAGGTCGATTGAATCGAGAAAGCGGGGGGAATCGTCATGAGACAGGCGGAAACAGCGAGACAAACAAATGAAACGAATATTTCGTTATCGTTAGAGATTGATGGGGAAGGAAAAGCGGATATTCAAACAGATGTCCCTTTTATGACACACATGCTCGATCTATTTACGAAGCATGGACACTTTAATTTGACCGTCGATGCGAAAGGAGATACAGATGTTGATGATCACCACACAACAGAAGATATCGGCATCGTGCTTGGGCAAATGTTTAAGGAAGCGTTAGGTGATAAAAAGGGAATCAAGCGATATGGCTCCAGTTTTGTTCCAATGGATGAAACGCTTGCTCAGGTCGTGGTCGATTTAAGCAATCGTCCTCATTTAGAAATGAGAGCGGCCTTTCCAAGTCAAAAGGTCGGTACCTTTGATACAGAGCTCGTACATGAGTTTCTTTGGAAGTTTGCGTTAGAAGCTCGTATAAATCTTCATGTAATTGTTCACTATGGAACCAATACACACCATATAATTGAAGCTATTTTTAAAGCGATGGCACGTGCTTTAGATGAAGCAACAACCATTGATCCACGTGTGAAAGGGATTCCTTCAACAAAGGGGATGCTCTAATGATCGGAGTCATTGATTACGGAATGGGAAATTTGTTCAGCGTATCAAAAGCACTGGAACGAGCAGGTGCCCGTTATATCGTCTCCTCTGATGTGGAGGAGCTCAAAAAGGCAGATGCTTATATTTTGCCTGGGGTCGGTTCGTTTCGAGATGCGATGCAGCTGTTAAAACAGACAGGGCTCGAGGCGTTTATCCACCAAGTAGTGCAGGAAGGAAAACTGCTATTTGGCATTTGTCTTGGGATGCAGCTGTTATTTGAAGAAAGTGAAGAGGCAGGGCGTACGAAAGGTTTGGGGCTGCTAAAAGGTCGTGTCGTTCTTTTAAAGGATCGTGACCAGAATGGGCAAAGGCTTAAGGTGCCTCATATGGGGTGGAATGAGCTCACATTTCATCAGCCCTCCCCATTGTTTGACGGGGTACCGGAAGGATTTGCGTACTTTGTTCACTCTTATTATGTGAGGGATATGAATCCAGAAGAGCAATTAGCAAGCGCAGACTATGGCGTTCAAGTACCAGCAGTTGTTGGTAAGGGAAATGTGCTAGGCGCACAGTTTCACCCTGAAAAAAGCAGTACAACGGGCATGGCGCTGCTCAAACAATTTATTCAATTAGCAAACGAACAGAGGGTGAACAAATGAGTGAATTTACATTGTATCCAGCAATTGATATGAGAAATGGCAAATGTGTACGGCTCGTGCAAGGAGATTATGATCAAGAAACCATTTATGGAGATTCGCCGCTCGATATGGCGACGCGATTTGCAAATGAAGGAGCAAAGTGGATTCATCTCGTTGACCTAGATGGTGCGAAAGCGGGGAATCGCGTGAATCATGAGCATGTGCTGGCGATTGCTTCATCCTTAGATGTAAATGTACAAATTGGCGGCGGCATTCGGACAGAAGAAGACGTTGCCTTTTATATAAACAATGGTGTAGCTAGAGTCATTCTTGGCAGCTCGGCTGTTTCTAACCCTGCCTTTGTGAAAAAAATGCTTGCGCAATATGGGGAGAAAATAGCGATTGGCATCGATGCGCGAAATGGCTTTGTATCGACTGAGGGGTGGCTTGAAACGTCGAAAGTGAAGGCGGAGGATCTCGGCAAAGAATTGGCAAAGGAAGGCGCGGAGGTCTTTATTTTCACAGATATTCAAATGGACGGCATGCTGGCTGGTCCCAATGTGGAAAGTACAGTTCGCTTAGCAGAAGCTACTGGCAAACAAGTTATTGCCTCAGGCGGTATCAGTTCGGTAGCCGATCTCCAAAAGCTGTCATCACAAAAACAGTCAGGCGTTTCTGGTGCGATCATTGGAAAGGCACTTTATACGGAGCGGTTTACTTTAGCTGAAGCAATTGAAGGGCTTGACCGCGTATGATGACAAAACGAATCATCCCATGTCTCGATGTGAAGGAAGGTCGTGTGGTTAAAGGGGTGCAATTTCTCGGCTTAAAGGATGCTGGTGATCCGGTAGAATTAGCGCAGATATATGATGAGGAAGGGGCGGATGAACTCGTCTTTCTTGATATTTCTGCCTCTCATGAAGGCCGGAAAACGATGGTGGATGTGGTCAAGCAAGTGGCGTCCACTCTTGCCATCCCTTTTACGGTAGGCGGCGGAATTAATCACCTTGATGACATGAAGCGCATATTAAGAGCGGGTGCAGACAAAATATCTGTAAATACAGCGGCAGTTTTAAGACCAGAACTCATTTCAGAAGGTGCCGATTTTTTTGGTTCCCAGTGCATCGTCGTCGCAATAGATGCAAAGTACGATGAAGAGAAAAAAGCGTACATGGTTTATACACACGGAGGGCGTCGTCAAACGGATATAGAGGTTAGCGATTGGGCAAAAGAAGCCGTGCTGAGGGGGGCAGGAGAGATTTTGCTGACAAGTATGGATGCCGACGGTGAGAAAAAGGGCTTTGATCATCAATTAACAAAGCTTGTGTCAGAAGCTGTCACCGTACCTGTCATTGCTTCAGGAGGCGCTGGCAATGCTCAGCATATTTTGGAGGCATTTACAAAAGGAGAAGCGGATGCAGCTTTAGCAGCTTCCATTTTTCATTATAAAGAGACTTCAATTCAAGAGGTAAAGACATACTTGAGAGAACACGGGGTGAAGGTCAGATGAAACAGGCAAACGAATTATCCTTTAATGAGGCAGGCCTGATACCTGCGATTGTACAGGATGCTCAAAGTAAGGAAGTATTGACATTGGCGTATATGAATCAAGAATCCTATGAAAAAACACTAGAAACAGGAGAAACATGGTTTTACAGCCGGTCAAGAAACGAGCTTTGGCACAAAGGCGCCACATCTGGACATACTCAGCGAGTCACATCCATTCGATATGACTGTGACAAAGATGCTCTGCTTGTTCTTGTCACACCAAGTGGACCAGCTTGCCACACTGGCAGCTATAGCTGCTTTTCGGAAGAAGGCGTGAAGCGTCAAACGGAAGAGCAGGATCGTTTTGCCATTTTAAATGAACTTGAACAGGTGATTGCGAAACGTCAGGCAGAAATGCCAGAAGGCGCTTATACAACCTATCTATTTGAAAAAGGGGTCGATAAAATCCTGAAAAAGGTAGGGGAAGAAGCGTCAGAGGTCATCATTGCGGCGAAAAACCAGGATCAAGAAGAATTGAAATGGGAAACAGCTGATCTTCTGTATCACCTGCTTGTGTTATTACGTGAACAGCAATTGCCGCTTGATGATGTATTAAAAGTATTAAAAAAACGTCATCAAAGTGAGTGAAAAGCCGGGGGCACCTCCGGCTTTTTATTTCCCAAGTGAAAAACAAATCCTTCCTTTTCTTTTGTTCTATGTGACGACTCTTGAAGTATGTTATACTACACACGGTACACTGTTCGAAATGGAGGGTATCAGTGAGTAAATACACTTCTCAAAATAATCACACACAAGTCGTCCAGCTATTCCAAGATGGGCATTACTTTTTTCATAAAGGTCTAAAAGCTTATAGAGAAAGAAATCTATCTAAAGCGAGTAAGCTCATACAGCGGGCTATCGTACTTGAGCCTGAAAATGTAGAAATGCTGTCACAGCTTGCTATTATTTATACTGAAATGGGTCATTTCCAACAATCAAATGAACTGCTTGATTTCATCCTTGAACATATTGATGAAAATATGTCTGAGTGTCACTATTTTAAAGCCAATAATTATGCGAATCTAGGACTCTTTCAAGAGGCATATAAGTCAGCGACTGCCTATGCTTCATTAGAAGAGAACGGGGAATTTGCAGATGAAAATGATGACCTTCTCGACCTGCTCGATATGAGTGACGAAGAGGACGAAGATTTTCCTTACGATCAGGATGACCTGATTGTGAAGCAGGATCAAGCAAATCACTTACTGGAAAGCGGCAGGCTTGATGAAGCCATTGAGATGCTGGAACAGATGATTGTTGAGTATCCAGAATTTTGGTCAGCGTATAATAATCTCGCATTGGCCTATTTTTATTCTGGTCAAATCCATCAGGCAAAAGAGATGCTGAACCGGGTTCTACATGAAAATCCGGGTAATCTGCATGCCCTTTGCAACCAGCTAGTCTTCTATCATTATGAAAAAGAAGAAGAGAAGGTCAATACGTTAGCAAAGCAATTAACGCACGTGTATCCAATATTAAGTGAACAGCGTTATAAGCTTGGCGCAACATTTGCCCTAGTTGGAGAATTTGAATGGGCCTTTAAATGGCTTTATTCTTTGTACAAAACAGGCTTTCAAGGAGATAGTACATTTTTATACTGGCTCGCAAGCGCAGCTTATTATACAGGTCACAAAACGCTTGCACAGACGGTTTGGGATAAGATGGTCGAAGAAGATATCGATGCAGATGAAATCAAGCCGTGGCAGGATAAACCTGAGGAGACTGAGCCAATGGTCTCCATTGAGGAGCGGCTGACGGCGTACTATGTAAGCAAACAAAAAGGGGAACGTGACGTTCTTCAATCTGTCCTTGATGCACGCGCAGCGAAAACAGCTTTTGAACAGCAATTCATTGAACTGCTCTTATACGAGGATGAAATGGAAGAACGGTCTTTTTCAGAAGATGCGGTTTTCGCAAAACAGGCGGCATCCAGCTTGGAAGAAGCTGTTCAGCCTGACAGCCATATGCCTTATTTTTGGTTATTCCATATTATTCAGCAGGCACGTGCTTCTGGCGTGGATAAGAAAAATGCGCCTGCATGGGCAGCAGCATCCTATTATTTATGGATGCAGGAGCAAGAAGAATCTATGAGCAAAAAAGAGATTGCAGCCTCTTTTCAAATCAGTGTTCAAACACTGTCTAAATATGAACAAGTCATTTGTACATTAATTGATTAAATAGGTAAATAGATTTAGAAGATTGCAGCATGGCCGAAAAGGTCATGCTTTTTTCTTGGATAAAAAGGTGGGATTTGCAAGGATTTGGCGAAGTATGACAATCACGACATGTTTTTGAAACATAAATGTAATAAAAATATTAGCTCATTTTGTCGATGTCTCATGTATAATGAAAATCGTGGATTAAAACAAAGACATATATTTAGATATTTTACTATACATAATGAAACACCTAGTGATAGAAACAATCTGGTCAACATCTGACTGATCAATCAGGAAGAAAGACATAGATAGCACAGATTGGTCGCAGAGAATTTGCTGCTTTCTCATGTCGCTTGGAAATTGTCAAAGGAGGAACTATTCGTGAAAAAGTTTATTACTTTCGGTTTAGCTTCGGTCATCGGAGCGAGCAGTTTATTTATCCCATTTACTCATGAAGCAAACGCACAGAACTTTGAACAAAAGAAACAAGAGCTGGACAGTAAGCAATCTGAGGTCAACAAAAACCTTCAAAAGAAAAAAGATGAGCTTTCAAAGCTTGAAGCAAAACAAGAGGCACTTGCACTAAAGCTAAAAGAAATTGACGAGAAAGCTTTAAAAACAAGTGATCAAATCGAAGAAAAACAAAAAGAAAATGAACAAACGAAAAAAGAAATCAATGCACTGAAAAAAGACATTGCTGATACTGAAAAACGTATTGAAGATCGAAACAAATTCTTGAAAAAGCGTGTACGTGCGCTTCAAGAAAGCGGCGGTTCTACGAAATACATAGATGTATTACTAGGAGCGAAAAGCTTTAGCGATTTCATCAGCCGTGCAGGTGCAGTATCTACACTCATCAACGCAGACAGCGAAATCATTAAAGAGCAAGAAAAAGACAAAGCTGAGCTCCAAAAGTCTGAAAACGAATTAAACACAAAGCTTGAAGATGTTCAAAAGACACTTACAAAGCTTGAAACACTTCAAACAGACTTGAATAAACAGCTTGATGAAAAAGACAAGCTATTCAAGCAAGTGAAAAAGCAAAAAGGAAGTGCTTCTTCTCAAATTAGCGAGTTAAACAGTGAGGCTAACAGCATTGCATCTGAAAAAGACGCAACAATCACTGCTCAAAAACAAGCTGAAAAGGAAGCAAGAGAAGCAGCTCAAAAAGCAAAAGAAGAAAAAGTACAAAGACAACAGCAGCGTCAAGCTAGTGTTCAAGCAGAAGACAACAGCTCAACGAACGACAGCAGCTCGTCTTCAAATAACAGTAACAGTGGATCTTCAAACAACAACGATAATAACAACAGCAGTTCACCAAGCAAGAAGCCATCTACTGGCGGTGGATCACCTGTCAGCAGTAACGTAGGCGGAATCGAAGGTGCAATCAGCACAGGTTCTTCCATTGTTGGACAATCTCCATATAAATGGGCTGGTGGCAGATCACAAGCTGATATTGACGCACGTCGTTTTGACTGTTCTTCATTCGTTCGCTGGGCATTTGCATCAGCAGGCATCAACCTTGGACCAGTTGGCGGTACAACAACAGATACGCTTGTAGGTAAAGGAAGAGCTGTAAGTGCATCTGACATGAAACGCGGAGACCTTGTGTTCTTTGATACGTATAAAGTAAATGGACACGTTGGTATTTACTTAGGAAACGGTACATTCTTGAACGATAACAGCTCTCGCGGTGTTTCAGTTGACTCTATGAGCAATGTTTACTGGAAAAAAGCATTCAATGGCGTTGTAAGAAGAGTCGTTGAATAAATCATTACTTACTATATAACCGTAAACAGGCTTCCTTAAACAGCAGTTTAAGGAAGCTTTTTCTTTTTTTGAACATATGAGCAAATGATTCGCTTATTATCCGCAGATTTAATAGGATATGGGTAAGGAATAAAAATAAGAGTGGAATGGATGCTTTCTGTCATGAATGGAAGCATCACCCAAGGGCATTCTAATAAGAAATGCTAGCAGCAATTGAAGAGGGAGTGACAGTTGTGTCAGAAGAAAAAATCTACGATACGATCATCATTGGAGCGGGACCTGCCGGAATGACAGCCGCTGTTTATACATCTCGTGGAAATCTTTCAACATTGATGATTGAAAGAGGGATTCCAGGCGGTCAAATGGCTAATACGGAAGATGTCGAGAACTATCCTGGCTTTGAAAGCATTTTAGGGCCAGAACTTTCAAATAAAATGTTTGACCATGCGAAGAAATTCGGTGCTGAGTATGCATATGGCGATATCAAAGAAATCGTAGACGGTGAAGAGTACAAAATCGTCAAAGCCGGTTCAAAAGAATACAAAGGACGCTCTGTCATTATTGCAGCAGGTGCGGAATACAAAAAAATCGGTGCACCAGGTGAAAAAGAACTTGGCGGCCGAGGCGTCTCTTACTGTGCAGTATGTGACGGTGCTTTCTTTAAAAACAAAGAGCTCGTCGTCATTGGTGGAGGAGACTCTGCGGTAGAAGAGGGTGTGTACCTCACACGCTTTGCGTCAAAAGTAACGATCGTTCATAGACGCGACAAGCTTCGTGCCCAAAGCATTTTACAAGCACGTGCTTTTGATAATGAAAAAATCGACTTCATGTGGAACAAAACCGTTAAACAAATTAATGAAGAAAACGGTAAAGTCGGCAGTGTGACTTTGATTGATACGGTGACTGGTGAAGAAGAAGACTTTAAAACAGATGGCGCCTTTATCTATATCGGAATGCTGCCACTGTCTAAACCATTTGAAAATCTCGGCATTACAAATAAAGAAGGCTACATCGAAACAAACGAAAGAATGGAAACGAGAGTGGAAGGCATTTTCGCCGCTGGTGACATTCGTGAAAAAACACTCCGTCAAATTGTGACAGCAACAGGTGACGGAAGTATTGCCGCACAAAGCGCACAGCATTATGTAGAAGAGCTTGCTGAAAAACTCAAAGCAACGAAATAAAAGGCTGTCGTAAATCCTTAATATAGCGTCATGGGCTTTTAACTGGAATGTAACACGGGTGAAACAATTTTCCGTTATGATAAAACTAGTAATTGACCCCCTTTTATAAGGAATACATGTTTGGCACGGATGAGAATCCGTGTCCTTTTTTTTGCTTAAAATCAGAAATTCATGAGATGTTCACAAATGACGCATGGAGAACCATTGATTGCTGTAAAATAAAGAGTAGAGAAAATGCCCGCCACTTCTTTCAGACGAAATTCGGTCTGTTTTCGGTGAAGAAGGGGCATGTTCATTGTGGGAGTCAGGATGAACCTGTATAATAAGTTAAAGACATAAAAGAGTAGGTGACAGCTGATGCAACGAGTAACCAATTGTGTGCTGCATCACGAAGATCAAGTTCTCTTGCTGCAAAAGCCAAGACGAGGCTGGTGGGTAGCGCCGGGCGGAAAAATGGAAAGCGGAGAATCGGTCAAGGATTCAGTCGTTCGAGAGTATAGAGAAGAAACAGGAATTTATATTTTAAATCCACAGTTAAAAGGTGTTTTTACCTTTATCATAAAAGAAGGCGATCAAATCGTTCAAGAGTGGATGATGTTCACCTTTATGGCAGATTCATTTACTGGAAAAAACGTGGCAGAGTCAGAGGAAGGCATTTTAAAGTGGCATGAAGTAAAGGATGTGCCGCATTTACCGATGGCACCAGGGGATTCCCATATTCTTGATTTCATGCTAAAGGGAAAAGGACTTCTTCACGGTACTTTTACGTATACACCTGATTTTGAATTGATTGCTTATCGGTTAGATCCTCAAGGAGACTAATACATGAACCGTTTTTATAAAGAAGGAGAGGAAGCAGGCATGAATACGCACAAACAAGAAGATATTCAGCTTGTGATTATTACAGGAATGTCAGGTGCGGGGAAAACCGTTGCCATTCAAAGCTTTGAAGATTTAGGTTACTTCTGTGTAGATAACTTGCCGCCATCACTTTTACCAAAGTTTCTAGAACTCATGAAGGATTCGAATTCGAAGATGAGCAAGGTCGCCCTTGTGATGGATTTACGCGGACGAGAATTCTTTGACAGCTTAGTTGCAGCCTTAGATGAAATGAGTGATCTTGGCTGGATCACACCAAGAATATTATTTCTAGATGCAAACGATAAGGTGCTTGTCTCAAGATACAAAGAAACGAGACGTTCGCATCCTCTTGCGACTACAGGTTTGCCGCTCGAAGGAATCGCAATGGAACGCGATCTGTTAGAAGAGTTAAAAGGTCGGGCTCAAATGATTTTTGATACATCGGATTTAAAACCAAAACAGCTTCGAGAAAAAATTGTCGCGCACTTTGCCACGACCCAAGGGCAGGTGTTTACAGTGAATGTGATGTCTTTCGGTTTTAAATACGGTCTGCCGATTGATGCTGATCTTGTATTTGATGTGAGATTTCTGCCGAATCCTTACTATATTGAGAGCATGCGTCCACAGACTGGAAACGATGAAGAAGTGCGCTCCTATGTAATGAAATGGAGCGAGACACAAAAATTCACAGAGAAATTAATTGACCTTCTCAGCTTTATGCTTCCGTCCTATAAACGAGAAGGAAAAAGCCAGCTTGTGATCGCTATTGGCTGTACAGGCGGACAGCACCGATCAGTGACGCTAGCGAACTACTTATCGGAGTATTTTAAAAATGACTACTACACTCATGTCACTCACCGGGACATTGAAAAGAGAAGCAGAAAATAGATGACGACACTTCCAAAGGTGGTCATTCTTGGCGGGGGCACTGGCTTATCTGTTTTGCTCAGAGGGCTAAAAACAAAGCCAGTGGACATTACCGCTATTGTAACGGTTGCTGATGACGGAGGCAGCTCAGGCAGACTGCGGCATGATTTGAATATTCCGCCTCCAGGCGATATTCGAAATGTCCTTGCAGCTCTCTCTGATGTTGAACCGCTTGTAGAAGACTTATTTCAGCACCGTTTTAACAAAGGGAATGACTTAACAGGCCACTCTCTTGGCAACCTCATTCTTGCGGCCATGACAAATATAACCGGTGATTTTTTTCATGCCGTCACAGAAATGAGCAAGGTCTTAAATGTGAGAGGAAAAGTCTTGCCAGCAGCGAATTCAAGTGTTGTTCTACATGCTGAATTAGAAAATGGGCAAGTGGTAACAGGAGAATCAAAAATCCCAACCTATGGTGAGCGAATTAAACGAGTGTTCCTCACACCCAATACGATTGAGCCGCTCCCAGAATCGATTCAAGTCATTCGTGAAGCTGATTTGATCGTCATTGGACCTGGCAGCTTGTATACAAGTATCTTGCCAAACTTGCTTGTACCGCATATTGGCGAAGAAGTGATTCGTTCTAAGGCGAAAAAAGTGTATATTTGCAATGTCATGACGCAGCCAGGGGAAACGCTTTCCTACAGTGCAGCTGATCATGTGCAGGCATTAAACGATCATATGGTTCGTCCATTTATTGATACCATTTTTGTAAACAATAAAGAAATTCCAGAAGAGATCAAAGCAAAATATGCAGAAGAACAGGCACAGCCTGTACAGTTCGACACAGATGTACTCAAGGCAATGGGACTGGAAGTCATCCCTGGGGAAATCATTACATACGACCAGCATGTGATTCGTCACGACACGCTGAAAGTAGCCGCGCTGCTTGTCGACCTGCTGCATAAGAAAAAATAGGAATGGGGGTGGCAAGGATGTCATTTGCATCCGAAACAAAAAAAGAGCTGACTAATCTGGACGTGAAGGACTGCTGCACAAAAGCAGAGCTTTCTGCCCTCATCCGTATGAACGGTTCATTATCTTTCTCTAATCGAAAATTAATTCTAGATATACAAACAGAGAACGCAGCTATCGCAAGACGGATTTATACGCTGCTAAAAAAGAAATATGATGTCACAGTCGAGCTGCTCGTTCGTAAGAAAATGAGATTAAAAAAGAATAATGTGTATATTGTCAGACTGGTAGAACGAGCGAAAACCATTTTAGAGGATTTGAAAATATTAGGTGAGCAATTTGTATTTGAGCGTAATATTTCAGAAGAGCTTGTAAAGAAAAGATGCTGTAAGCGCTCCTATATGAGAGGTGCTTTTTTAGCAGGCGGTTCTGTAAATAATCCAGAAACGTCTTCCTATCACCTTGAGATTTTTTCACTATATAAAGAACACAATGATGCCCTTTGTGAGCTGATGAACCAATTTCATCTCAACAGTAAAACACTTGAGCGTAAAAAAGGCTACATCACATATATGAAAGAAGCCGAAAAAATCACCGAATTCTTAAGTGTTGTAGGTGCGCATAATTCACTTCTTCGCTTTGAAGACGTTCGGATCGTCCGTGATATGCGGAATTCCGTGAACCGGCTCGTCAATTGTGAAACAGCAAACTTGAATAAAACGATTGGTGCATCCCTGCGCCAGGTCGAGAACATTCAATTCATTGATGAAAAAATTGGACTTGATGCCCTGCCAGATAAGCTGCGAGAAATTGCAAAGCTGCGAGTCGACTATCAAGAGGTCACGCTAAAGGAATTGGGAGAAATGGTGGAAAGCGGCAAGATCAGCAAATCAGGCATTAATCACCGCTTAAGAAAGCTAGATCAAATTGCAGAACAATTACGAAACGGACAAGCTGTTACACTTAAATAGGAGAATGAAAAAGGGAGGCAGATCATATGGTGGAAAAAACGGTCACCATCCAGTTGAAAACAGGCTTGCAGGCACGTCCCGCTGCTTTGTTCGTACAGGAAGCGAATCGCTTTGGGGCTGAAATTTTTCTAGAGAAGGACGGAAAAAGAGTCAATGCGAAGAGCATTATGGGTCTCATGAGCCTTGCGATCAGCTCTGGGATCACTGTCAAACTGATAGCAGATGGTGCGGATGAACAAGAAGCCATTGATGCGTTAACGGATTTTATCAATCAAGAAAACTGAGTCTCTTCACAGACTCAGTTTTTTTAGAAGGGAATGAACATGATGCAATCAGCATTTTTACAAAAGATCGGATACGAAGGCCAGTCCATCACCTTTGATGACCTGCCTGCATTATTAAAAAAGATGGCCTACACCTTTCCATTTGAAAATAGATCTGTGCTGAACAAACAATCCTATGCCTTGAATCAAGAAGGATTGAAAGAGCATCTTCTTGAAGGAGGCAGAGGAGGTCTTTGTTACGATCTCAATCCTCTTTTATATTATGTGTTAAAAGAGGCAGGACTCGCTGTACAGCTCGTTCAAGGGACCGTGTATAACAAGGAAGCGGGCACATGGGCAATTGATGGTACGCACGTAGCCATGACGTTGAATCATCACAACGAACGGTATCTGATTGATGCGGGTTTTGGTGTGAATTTACCTCTACAGCCTGTACCCTTTACTGAAGAATGGGTGGAAGGAGCGTCTATTCGGTTTCGAGTCAAAGAAGAGAAAACCGAAAAAGGTACGCATCTTGTCCAATTAGATAGAGGAGAAGGCGCTGAAACAGGCTATGCATTTACATTGGAAGAGGTGAGAGAGTCTACATTGGTCCAAATGAGAGAGGAGATTTATGAAAATGAAGCCTCTCCTTTTAACAAAAGACCGCTTGCTTCAAAGCTCACACCAACAGGACGTGTAATCGTCACCGAGAATCATGTCACTATACATGAACATGAAGAAGTGTCGAAAAAACCGCTGTCTCTGCCTTTTGAGGAATACGTGAAAACCCTGCTGCCATAAGTGGCATCAAAAAACAGCCCTGCGTCAAATGGGGCTGTTTTTTGATTGATTATCGAATCCGTGTGAATGTCGCGTAATGGTCTGTTGTTTTGTAAATGAGCCAGTCACTTGAATACACGAGGCGGTCAGCATTGCGGAAGCCTGAGACGTAGTTGATATCTGCCTCACGCCATGTGCGGCCGCTTGCTGAAGGAAGACGTCCCTCCCGGTTAGAGAAAACATCTCCACCGATGCTTTTGCCTGGGGCAACCTCTGCTAGATTTCCCTTTGATGCCACCCATCCAAGAGCACTTGCTTGTGATTTTGTGATGTAGTTATCAGGCAGTCGTTTGTAGCGAATCAAATAATCGGCTACACCATCAAACGTATTAATGACGGCAAGGGTATGAACATCTGATGTCAGTTGAACAGAAGCTGTTTCATTTGTGGCGGTCGGTGTAAGTGGTGTTTCGGCATAGGCTTGCTGCGGAATAAAACCAGAAAACAGAATAGCAGCGATCAGAGCAAACATAGTAAAAACCGAACTGATTTTTTTCATCTTCATCCTCCTATTAAGGAAATCGGAAGCTGTCCTCTTGATGCTTGTCTACCTCATATTATAGCACCCGAATATGAAGGAAATGTAAAGAAACAGGATCTTTGCTAAAATGAGGCTTTTCTCCTGATATTCTTCTGATGAAATTAATAAAAAGACGCAGCTCTGAATCCTGCGTCTTTTCCGATTAAGATGAAGCAAGCTCCTTCACAATATCTACAGGGGCTTTGCCATCAATTCCATGAATCACATTATGAATGGCTCGTTTCAGCATAAGATCCCGTGTTGTTTCAGTAGCGGAACCGATGTGGGGAACAAGGGTGACATTGTTCATTTCTTTGAAAGGATGATTCTCCTGAAGCGGTTCCTGTTCAAACACATCAAGACCTGCGCCTTTGATCCATCCCTCTTGAAGCGCTTGAATGAGGCTTTTTTCGTCCACTGTTTTCCCGCGGGAGATGTTTACAAATAAAGCCGTTTGCTTCATTAACTTCAATTCTCGTTCGCCAATCATATGATACGTTTCATCGGTCAGCGGTGTAATCAACACAATGATATCAGCTTGCTTTAGCAGGTCATCAAGTGTGCAATATAAAGCGCCATATGCTGATTCAGCCTTTTCATTCCGGCTGCGGTTATGATACAGAACATTCATATCAAAACCATGTGCAGCTCGTTTGGCAACTTGCTCTCCGATTCGTCCCATGCCAATAATGCCAAGCGTTTGATGATGGACATCGATGCCAAAGATATCCTCTTCCTGTACAAATTTCGTCCATTTCCCCTCACGGATAAAACGATCAAGCTCGGCAATTCTTCGTGCAGAGGAAAGAATGAGTGAAAATGCAAGGTCAGCCACAGTGTGGTCGAGTGTATGAGGCGTGTGTGTACCAATTACGCCTCTTTGGCTCATCAATTCTATATCGAAATTGTCATAGCCGACAGAGTTATTGCTCACTACTTTGAGTTTTGGTGCGTGATCTAATAGCTCTTGATCGATTTTCGTCCCAGACGTTAAAAGACCATCAGCATGCTGCAGTTTTTGAAACAAAATATCTTTTGGAATGGGGTCCTTGGATTGCCACACCTCATATGTACAATGTTCCTTTAGTATTTCCTCAAATGAAGCAGGTAATGGTTTGGCGACAAAAATGTGTGGTTTCATTGTCAACTCGCTCCTTTCACATGATCATCTTGCTCCTTTTATTATAAAGCAACCATTTCGGCTGAACACGTTTGAAGGTTATCTGCTCAATATTTAATATACTAAAATAACGGAAAAGAGAGACATTTTCTTAGTGAAAAAGGGTATTCATATGCCATCTGATGCATTTTTTACTTAGATGAAAATCAGCTAATAGGAGTTGTGACATATGAAAAAGCCGGTTTTTCTGAGAGATTATCTGACAAACTGGAAAATAGATCGAGATTTTTTGATAGAAAAATGATTATATTTGAAACATATTAAACGGGAAGGTCGTTTTCTACTAAACCATTTCATCGTCTTTTGGCGAGTAGAGAACGATAGATTGAAAGGAAGACCGCGTCCCCCTTGCGATGAAGCGTAAATGAGAGAAAATGATCACATTTCTTCTCATCGTTTTCTCATTTTTTTCTTTTTTTTCTATCATTTTTCATCTTTATGCTTGAGAACACACGAAAGAAAAGGAGGACAGGCAGGAGCTTACGTGACTTATAAAAAGATGGGAGATGGCAGGATGGGATCAAAATTAGAACAGATTCTTCAGCACAATTCAAAGTTCGTACAAGAGAGACATTATGAGCCTTACAAAGCGGGGAAATTTCCTGAAAAGAAACTCGTCATATTAACTTGTATGGATACACGTCTTTTGGAATTATTGCCGCAATCCATGGGGCTACGTAACGGTGATGCGAAGATCATTAAAAATGCGGGCGCCATCGTAACACATCCTTTTGGCAGTGTGATGCGGAGTATTCTGCTAGCAATCTATGAGCTAAAGGCAGAAGAGGTATGCATTGTAGGACATCATGAATGCGGAATGGCAGGTCTTGCGGCAGATCCTTTACTTGAAAAGGCGAAAGCGCGTGGCATTGAAGAGAAATGTTTGAGCATTGTGAAAAACTCAGGAGTTGATTTAAAGGGATGGCTGACAGGCTTTGATTCGGTTGAAGAGAGCGTGTCCCAAAGTGTGAAATTGGTTAAAGAGCATCCATTGATGCCAAGTGATGTGGCTGTTCATGGACTTGTCATTCATCCAGCAACGGGAAAGCTGGATGTCGTTGTGAAAGATAATCAGATTGATGCGCAGTATACCTAAATCATCTACACATACTTGAAGGAGGCCAACACATACCATGCGTTTTTATGGAAGATTTGAAGGATATAATTCATCAAAATTTAGACGTGATTTAATCGCTGGGCTTGTCGTGGGCGTTGTGGCAATTCCTTTAGGCATGGCTTTTGCCATTGCATCTGGTGTCGGACCAGAATATGGATTATACACAGTCATCGTTGCCGGCATTTTGATTTCATTGTTTGGTGGTTCAAAGTATCAGATCGGCGGGCCGACTGGGGCGTTTGTTCCGATTTTATTTGGTATCGTCAGCCAATACGGTATCGAAAACTTACTCATTGCCGGTTTTATGGCAGGGTGTATGCTTGTATTATTCGGGATATTCAAACTAGGGAAGCTCATGAAATTTATTCCTCGTCCGGTTATCATCGGCTTTACTGCTGGCATTGCTGTCATTATTTTTTCAGGACAGATTGCCAATTTCCTCGGATTAAAGGGTGTTGAAAAGCATGAAAGCTTTTTCCTCAATATGAGAGAAATTGTGGTCCATCTCGGTACCGCAAACAGTCTTGCCATCATCACAGCTGTTATTGCGCTTATTGTGATTTTGGTGGCACAAAAATACATTCCCAAAATACCTGGTGCTCTATTAGGTCTATTGGCTTCAACGTTTCTAGCTGTTCTCTTTTTCCAAGGACAAGTTGAAACGATCGGCTCGGCATATGGGGAAATTCCTCGTCAGCTGCCAAGCTTTGCTTTTCCTGAATTAACGATTGAAAAAATGATCTACCTCCTCCCTCCAGCGATTGTCATTGCGCTTTTAGGCGGAGTAGAATCGATCTTGTCCGCAATGGTTGCTGATAATATGAAAGGCTCTAAGCATGATAGCAACAAGGAGCTTGTCGGACAAGGGATCGCCAATATGGCGGCACCGCTGTTCGGAGGAATTCCGGCGACTGGGGCGATTGCCCGTACGGCAACAAACATCAAAAATGGCGGAGCAAGCCCGATTTCAGGTGTTGTGCATGGCGTCGTCGTGCTGCTCATCTTAATGCTCTTTGCGCCATATGCGTCGATGATTCCACTTGCTGCGATGGCACCGATTTTAATGTTTGTGGCTTGGAATATGAGTGAGAAAAAAGAGTTTATCAATATTGTAAAAGTGAAAAATGCGGATTCCCTTGTACTTGTTGTGACCTTCCTGCTGACGGTCATCGGTGATTTGATTATTGGCGTCACCGCAGGTCTCATTTTAGCCTTTATCGCTTTCATCAAAAAAATGAGCCAGACGACCAGCATTCATCCAAACGTTGCGGTTCCCCAGATGGAAACAGCAGCTGCTTTAGAAAAACAGACAGACCAGCAAGGCATCAGTATGTACGCCATTGAAGGGCCGCTGTTTTTCGGAACAACAGATTCACTCGAAAATTCGATTCTTGACCATGTTCAGACAAAGCCGAAAACGCTCATTCTGCTCATGAATAAAGTCAACTATATGGACACATCAGCAGAAGCGGTGCTGATGAATATCTCCAATCGGTTAAAGCATCATAATGGCAAGCTGATGATTGTCGGACTTCAATCACAGCCGAAAGAGCTTTTGCACAGAACAGGTCTTTTCCATCATATTGGAAAACAGCATTTCTTTGAACGAACAGATGATATCTCACCACAGCAGCTATAAAGGTGGAAAAAAGCACGTGACGATGTGGTCACGTGCTTTTCAGTTCTGAAAAACGCTTTGTGAGTTTCTGTTGATGAGAGGAGAAAATCTCTTCTACTGTGACATCATAGAGATCGGCTAAAATAAGTAGATTCGCTAACACATCTCCCATTTCTTCAACGAGTTCTTTCTTCAACTCAGATGATTTTTGTTTTTGCTCGTCAGGCCGGTCACGTCCGATCTCGATGGCTCTAACAGCGCGAGCGAGTTCTCCTGTTTCTTCCATCAGGAACCCTAACCGGATAAACGGTCCGTATTCTGTCCAATTTCTCTTTTTGTAAAAATCCTTGATCCATTTCTCCATCTCATTTGTTTGCATTCTCTTTATACAGCTCCTTATATGGTGTGCACCTTTTGATTTTACACTATATATAGATGAAGCGGCTGTTTTTTTAAAAACAATTATAGTAGAATGAGTGGGTGAAGAAATCATAGAGAGAGATGGAGCTGTTTTGATGAAAACGATTTGTGTGTTTGCTGGTTCGAATCCAGGCGTGAAGGACGTGTACAAAGAAAAGGCTGTAGAGCTGGGGACTTATATGGCAGAGCATGACATCCGTCTTGTATACGGCGGTTCACGAATTGGATTGATGGGTGCCATTGCAGATGAGGTCTTAAGACATGGCGGGCAAGTCATTGGAGTTATGCCTAAGGGGCTTTTTAGAGGAGAAGTTGTACATCAAGAGCTGACAGAGTTAATTGAGGTAACGGGAATGCATGAACGAAAAGCGAAAATGAGTGAGCTGGCTGATGGATTTATTGCGATGCCAGGCGGCTTTGGTACATATGAAGAATTATTTGAGGTGCTATGCTGGGCACAAATCGGCATTCACCAAAAGCCAATCGGCTTGTATCAAGTGAATGACTATTTCAATCCGCTCATTGACATGGTGAAGTTTAGTGTACAGGAAGGTTTCTCGAATGAATCACACCTCCAATTGTTACATGCCTCCAGCGAACCGGAGGAATTAATCACGCAGATGGCTTCTTATCAAACACCATCTCTTCAGCAGAAATGGACGGAGCTGTCTTAAAGTAAAGCGTATTTCAACCACAAAAAACCGTCTGTTCAAGGAGCAGACGGTTTGTTTTGTTATATTATTTTTGTTCTTCTGAATTACGGGTCAAGACTTTGTCAATGAGTCCGTATTGAAGTGCTTCTTCTGCTGTTTTGAAGTTGTCACGATCTGTATCGCGCTCAATGACTTCGATTGGCTGACCAGTCCGTTCAGCAAGTACTTGGTTCAGTTTATCGCGTAAAGAAAGGATTCGTTTTGCCGCAATTTCAATTTCTGTTGCTTGACCTTGGGCACCACCTAGTGGTTGGTGAATCATGACTTCACTGTTTGGAAGAGCATAACGCTTACCTTTTTCACCAGCAGCAAGCAGGAACGCACCCATAGATGCAGCCATACCAATACAAATGGTTGATACCTTTGGTTTAATAAATTGCATCGTATCGTAAATGGCCATACCAGCTGTGATTGAACCGCCAGGGCTGTTAATGTAGATAGAAATATCTTTTTCTGGATCTTCAGCTTCTAAGAAAAGCAGCTGTGACACGATGGAGTTGGCAACATTGTCATCGATCGCAGAACCAAGCATGATAATACGGTCTTTTAAAAGACGAGAATAAATGTCGTAAGCTCTTTCCCCACGATTTGTTTGTTCAATGACTGTAGGTATTAAATTCATAATGTTCCTCCTTCACCTTTTAGGTAAGTATGTAATTCAATGATACATTTTTGGTCAATAAAGGTCAAACAAAACGCAATCAAAAAATTCGACAGCCACATGTTATTTTTCCCAAAATTTATTTTTCTTAAACCATGGAAAAGTTTTAAAAAAATATGGTAAAACTTTCTGTTATGAGGTAATATTACCTATGTTATTATTATATATAGTCAGAAAGAAGGAAGAATAGTGGATAATCTTTTGGAGAAAAGTAGTTTGACTGATCAACAGCGTATTGTTGTATCAACTGAACTTCAAGCCAAAAAAAAGTCGAAATTAGTTGTATTTATTTTGTGGTGGTTCCTTGGAGCTATTGCTGTTCATCGTTTTTATCTTGATGAAAAGAAAGGCTATGCAGTGACCATGCTTCTACTAGGATGGTTGACATTGTTCATTTGGCCATTTATTGATGGGATCATTTGTCTTGTCAAAACAGTGGATGAAGTAAATGAAAACATGGAACGAAAAATTATTGCATCTGTTAAAAGTGCATAAGTCGACATGTCTGCATCTTTTCGGTGCAGGCTTCTTCTTTGAAGTCATCAGAATATCATTGCTTTCTTGCAGCATTTCCCTTATAATTTGATATGCTGACGTTCAAAAACATATCGTGCGCTCGTAGCTCAGTTGGATAGAGCGGTGGTTTCCGGTACCACGTCTGCCGGGGGTTCGAATCCCTCCGAGCGCGTCTATAGTATCCGATAGGATTCGATTTATCATTTATGAAAAAGCTGAAAACCCTTTGAAATAAAGGGTTTTTTGTTTTTTTATGAGTGGTATTGTGTGAGTAAATTGAGAGGAACTTCACTATTTATCATCGTTTAAGTGAAGTAGTTCATTTTGTACCAAAAAGCACGGAGTAAAATTGTTAAAAAGACAAATTTTTTTTATGATAGTGATTAAGTAAAGTTAATCTATAATTGGAGTCTAAAATCATTGAATCAACAATATTCTCAAAGCTTGTTCAACTAAAAGGGCAGAATCCTTTAATAAGGAGGGCACTCATGAATTGTGAAAGTGTTTTACATCAAATTGAAGTAGCTGTTAAAACATTAATAGAAATAGTAAGTCAATTAGAAGAAGATGATTTACAAAAAAAACCAACACCTCATAAGCAGTCTATCGGAGAGTTGCTGGAACACATTGCGATCATTTGTGAAGCGGACTGGCGTATTGCTAATGAGGCTACCCAAGAAGAGATGGAAAAGTTTTATGCTAATGTATCATATAGAACTTTAAAGTCGATAGAAAATGGCTTAATGACTAACTTTCATTCATTAAAAAATAATTATATGAAATTATCGGACACAGAATTACTGTCTCGTACCACTTCATATTGGGGTGTGACATATACAAGGTATGAATGGTTGTTAGAAATATTAGCACATGTATATCATCATAGGGGACAATTACATGCTATGCTTGTTCACTGTTACAATAAAGACCTCAAAATTTTAATGTTTGAATAATGTTCTTCAACTTCAATCAATGAATTTATCTATGCAGATCCGATCTCAATTGAAAAACAGTCTGCTGCGTTTAAACAAATGCTGCTCAAAAAATAATAGAAAAGGGACAAAGCACTTAACTTGGGGCTTTGTCTTTTTTCTTCTAGTCATCTCTTAAAATACTAGCCATAAGACTCATTTCTTCCCTTTACAGGCGTATTTGTTGAGCCTGCTGGCTGTATATGATTAACATGGAAGAGAATTGACAATGAGGAGGGATTTCTTGTGGCGAAGATTTTATTGATTACATTTCCCGCTGAAGGGCATGTGAATCCTATGTTAGGGATCATCAAAGCTTGGGCGGATCGTGGAGATGAAGTGCATGCGGTCACAACTGTACATTATGAGGAACGAATCAAACGCTTAGGCGCTCACGTACATAAACATCCAGACTATATTCGGACATTACACGTGGATGAAGGAAATCTCGATTCCATGCAGCCATTCTTTCATGCCATGCTGCAAACATCATTTGATATTTTAGAGGTGGTGGAAATACTTTCTCAGCAGCATTCATTTGATTTTGTCTATTTTGATATGTTTGGGGCAGGGGAGCTTGTTCGAGATTATTTACAAATTCCAGGGATCGGTTCAAACCCATCCTTTGTGCTGCAAGAGGCGCATTTTGATACACCGCTATACAGAAAAGATGAGAAAGCCGATCATCTGTTAGAAAGCATACAAGAGCGTTTTGGCGTTCAGCCAACGCGTTTGATGCAATTCATGAAAAATCGCGGAGAACTGAATATCGTGTATACAAGTGAGTATTTTCAGCCGTCTGTCGATGCAGTGAACGATTCATTTGTTTTCATTGGACCGAGCTTTCTAAAAAGGGCAGATCAGCATGATTTCCCGCTGGAAGCACTTGAGCAAGATAAAGTCGTCTTTATTTCGATGGGCACCGTTCTTGGGGATACAGATGCATTTTTTAATATGTGTATTGATGCCTTTGCCGATTTTGATGGAAAAGTGGTGCTCGCAACAGGTGAAAAAGTGGATCGGTCTCTCTTGAAAGAAGCACCTTCTCATTTTCTGATTGAGCCTTATGTGCCGCAGCTTGAAGTGCTTGAGCTGACAGATGTGTTTGTGACGCATGGCGGAATGAACAGTGTCAATGAAGGCATTCATTATCACGTTCCGATGGTTGTCATTCCTGTCGACAAAGATCAGCCGATGGTCGCACAAAGACTGACCGAGCTATCTGCTGCCCGTGCACTTGATAAAGAACAGCTGACAGCAAAGCAGCTAAGAGAAACCGTGGAATCTGTTCTGGGAAGTAACACGTACCGTGCTGGAATCGAAAAAATTGAAGAAAGCTTCCAAACAGCAGGAGGAACAGATAAAGCATTGCGGGCGATTGATCAATGGATGCAGACGAAACAGACTCAATCATGAGTCTGTTAGCGTGTAGGTAAACCCACGCATTTGGTGTCTGACGTGCGTGAAAGTGGAATTCGCTCCGCTTCGGTACCAGTCCTTCCAAGACTTCAAAGGTTTTCTATTACGCTGAATTGAATGGACTCACCTGTGCCATTTCCGCTTGACAAAAAATAACCAATCTTTTATTGTAAACGTAACAAACGACGGAAGGGTGACCCAATGCAATGAAGTACTAATCCTATGACCTGTAAGCAAAATGAAAAAACGAAGGCAGTGAGCAAACGATTGGTTTGCCATGTTTGCTGCGTTTTCATTTTTTAGCTTCGGAATAGGATGGTACAGCTTGGGAATCAAAGAATGAGAAGATTGATACGGGGGATGTGTGTGTTCAGATAGGAACGGCACGTCATCTGGAATTGATCCGCTTATTTTTGTACACCATTTTGCCTCCTATTCTGAGAATGGGAGGCTTTTTCATGTCTCCTGATACGAAAGGAGAGGGTTGGATGTTAGTAAAAGCCAATCAGTTAAAGGTTTTTCGAAAAGATCGATTGTTATTTGATATCGAGGAGCTTGCCATCCATCAAAGTGACCGCATTGGACTTGTCGGGGCAAATGGAAGCGGGAAAACGACGTTATTGCATGTGCTCGCGGGGCAAGAGACACCAGACAGTGGCACGTTTGCCGCCACAACGACCTGCACACTGCTTCCTCAGCTAAAACAAGCGGATGGCACACGGAGTGGTGGTGAGATGACCCAGACGTATATTGAAAGCGCGTTAAACCGTCCTTCTGCCCTTTTATTAGCAGATGAACCAACGACTCATTTAGATACAGAGCACATTGAGTGGCTGGAAGAGAAGCTGAACAATTATCAAGGAGCCCTCATTGTCGTTTCACATGATCGTGCTTTTTTAGATGCGGTATGTACGGAGATTTGGGAGCTGGATCATGGACAGCTCAATCAATACAAAGGCAACTACACGCAATTTGCACAGCAAAAAGAGCTGGCGCATCGTCAGCAGGTGGAAGCGTACGAAGCTTATACTCAAAAGAAAAAACAGTTAGAGCATGCGCTAGAAAAGAAAAAGAAAAAAGCCGACAAAGCGACAAAGCCATCCCAAAAGCTGAAATCCTCAGGGCCAAAAATTGCAAAGCCCTACTATGCAAATAAGCAAAAAAAGCTGCAAAAAACAGCCAAATCGATTGAAACAAGGATGGAGAAATTAGAAAAGGTTGAGAAAGTAAAAGACATTCAGCCCATTCAAATGACGCAGCACACAATGAAGGAAGTAGCGAGCCGTACCATTTTGCGAGTGAAAAATGTAGATGGCAAGGCGGGCGATCAATTGCTTTGGAAGCAGGCGAATGTGGAAGTGAGAGGCGGGGACAAGGTCGCCATCATTGGCAAGAATGGGAGCGGGAAAACGACATTTCTCCGAATGCTGGTAAATGGACATCCCGGAGTTTCTCGCTCAGACGCTGTCAAGCTCGGCTATTTTCGTCAGGATCTTTCAGGCTTAAAGGTAGATGAATCGATTTTACAAAATGCGCTGAAAGAGGCAGTTCAAGATGAGACAGTGGTACGAACGGTTTTAGCGAGACTTGGGTTTCGAGGGGATGACGTGTATAAACCTGTCGGGGTGTTAAGCGGAGGAGAACGGGTGAAGACCATGCTGGCGTCCTTGCTTGTCAGCGATGCCAATGTTCTCATGCTGGATGAACCGACGAACTTTCTAGATCTGGCGGCAGTTGAAGCGCTTGAAGGTCTATTGAAGGATTACCCGGGTACGGTTGTGTTCGTTTCCCATGATCGCAGACTGATTGAGAATGTGGCGACTCGCATTTTCCATGTTCATGAAAAGCGTATTGAAGCTTTTTGTGGAACATATGAAGCGTATAAACAAAAAGGCGACAAACCAGCTGTGACCCAAAGAGAAGAGGAGCTTCTGTTAATTGATTTACAGCTGTCTGAAGTGCTCAGCCGGTTAAGTATTGAGCCGTCTCAGGAGCTGGAGGAGACATTTCAAGCATTATTGAAACAAAAGAAATCTTTGGAGTCATAAAGAAAACCCCTGTGTTTATTGCACAGGGGCTTGTTCATGTCGTTCTTTTTTTAATTGATCAAGCTCACTGACGGTGACGAGCTGATAGCCTTGTTTGGTGAGTTCATGAATGATCTTCACTGCTGCTTGAGCTGAGCTGTCATAAATATCGTGCATTAACACCGTTCTGCCATCTGCTGCATGTGAAAGAACGTGGTTTGTGATCTGCTGGCTGTTGCGAATTTTCCAATCCTCAGGATCAACATCCCATAAAGAGACCTTCATCCCAACCGCTTGATTGATGTCTTGATTTGTTCCACCATATGGCGGTCTAAAGTGCGTAGGTGTATACCCGCTCGCTTTCTCAATCAGCTTCTGAGTGTCCTTCACTTGTTTTACCGCCTCCTTTAAAGGCAGTCTTGTTAATAAAGGATGACTGTAAGAATGGTTTCCGATTTCATTCCCGCCTTTTAGAATATCGGCAAGCATACTAGGATAATACTGCACCCTGCTGCCTAATACGAAAAAGGTCGCATGTCCTTTATTTTCCTTCAGTGCTTCTAAAATCTTTGAGGTGGTCGCTGGGTTCGGACCATCATCAAATGTGAGGGCGATGGCTTTTTTATTTGGATCAAGCTTTGATTTTTGCGGCAGCTTGACGGCTTTTCTTTTCGGATTTGATTCTTTCATTTCATTTTGATTTTTGGTTTTATTCATATATTCTGGCTTCATTATATCTTTCAGCAGCGTCTTTTTAATCGCAAGTGTTTGGGGACCAAGATCCTCGCCGGCTACTTGAGATGCTGGGAAATAAAATTCTACATATTTCTCTTTCAAGGCAAATTGACTGAAGTTTTGGGCAGTAGGGGCTGTTCCTTTCTGAAGGAGCGTCTGATCCTTAGATAAGGTTTTGTCCTTTTGAAGCTCTGAATATGTAATGTAGGATAATTTCTTTAAAAAGTTGGTTTTAGGTAGAAATAAATCTTTTGTGTCAAGAAAGGTTTTTTTCTGAAAATCATAGTTGATTGTGAGATGATTGGTGGTCCCATTTTGCTGACCTGTATAGGTATAAGTCGTAAAGCGAATAGCAGCCGACTGCTTCGCATAATGCACCATATCATAATCAATATTCAGTTCAAAGCGTTTGTTTTCATCGACGTCCTTGGCTTCACTAAACGTCTTTTTGAAATGCTCTAAAGCTGAATTTGCGTAGCTTTGAATCTTGTCATCTAGCTCTTTTTGATGAAAAAGAGGATAGTTGACTGCATATCTCATAAATTTCCCGTCATTTACGAGAGTAACGATTTCGACGTTTTTATAGTTCGTATCCTGCTTTACATTTTTCTTCTCGGTCCCACTTGCTTGTTGATTCTGAAAGAAAGCAACGACTCCAATGACGATCGCAAGTGCAAATAGGCCGATACTCCATTTTCCCTTTAATGACACAACGTTCAAATCTCCTCTCAAGACGGGTCATTCTTTATCAGTTTGACATCTGTTTGTAATATTTTTATAACATTTGACTTACTTTTGTCATTTTAGAGGATATTCAGGCGGAATGTCAACTATTTTCCTATTAAACTATGAGAAAAAATGATAGGCCATTTCAAACGAGCAAAGACACTGTATGACACTGTCACCTGCATACCTTCATTAATTAAAAAATGAGGTGTACATTGATTTTTGAGAGGCAGGCAGATATAATTTTGATGATTATGATTCTCATTTTCAAACAGACTTTTAATGAAGAAAAGGATGACACCGATTTTGCAGGATAAGCGAACACCTCAACAAAAACGATCATCATATATTCTGTTCTTTTTGATATTTTTTCTCGCCGTCCTTAGTTTGGCTGTTGCTATGTTTTTGGCTGTGTCATATGGTGCCAAAACATTGTCTCTGCAAACGGTTTGGACAGCTGTATTTGACTATCAGTCAGATGTCACAGAGCAGCAGATCATCCATGAGTTAAGACTTCCTCGTGTTTTAGGAGCAGCTCTTGTTGGAGCGGCATTTGCCGTAGCGGGTGCGCTCATGCAGGGGATTACAAGAAACCCGCTGGCCGATGCGGGAATTTTGGGCATCAATGGCGGTGCGATGTTTGTGGTCGCTCTTTGTTTTGCTTTTTTCCCAGGCATCCCTTATTCGGCACTTATGTTGTCTTCCTTTTTTGGTGCAGTGCTCAGTACGCTGCTGATCTTTGCGATTGGTGCGGCAGGCGGCGTTTTGACACCGCTGCGCTTAACTGTAGCAGGAGCCGTTGTGGCTGCATTGCTTCATGCACTTAGCTCTGGAATCGCGATTTATTTTGACTTAAGTCAGGATCTTGCGTTTTGGTATGCAGGCGGCGTGGCTGGTGTGAAATGGCCGCAGCTGACAATTCTTGCTCCGGTCATTCTCATAGTGATCGTATGGGCGATGCTATTAGGACGGTCATTGTCGCTACTGTCGCTTGGTGAAGATGTAGCGGCAAATTTAGGGGTGAAAACGCGACAAGTGCGAATACTAGGAATGGTAGCTGCTGTATTATTAGCAGGGGTTTCTGTGTCAGCAGTCGGCTCCATTGGGTTTGTCGGTCTTGTCATCCCGCATATCGCACGAAAGCTGGTTGGTATAAACTATCGTTTCGTCATTCCGATGTCAGCGATATTAGGCGCGGTGCTGCTTGTCTTTGCTGACCTTGCCAGCCGCACCGTTAATCCGCCGCGAGAGCTTGCCATTGGCGTGATGGTGGCACTTGTCGGTGTTCCTTTCTTCTTGTATATTGCCAGAAAAGAAGGGAGGAACCTGTCATGAGAGAGAAACAGCGGGCTCTTGTTGTGACAGTCGTTTTGCTTTGTTTAAGTGTGGCTGTTGTGCTGTATAGCTTAAATACCGGTACGCTAAAACTAAATCCTCTTGTAGTCGTCAAAACGTTATTCGGCTTTGGAGATTTTCAAAGTGAAACGGTGCTGTTTGACTATCGTCTGCCTCGAATCGTGGTAACGATGCTAGCGGGAATTGGTCTTGGTATGGCGGGAGGCATTTTGCAAAGTTTATCTCGTAACCCGCTGGCCGATCCAGGGATTATTGGACTGAATGCAGGCGCCGCATTTGGCTTAATCGTGTTTGTGACGTATTTCCACGCACTAGAAGGCAATCCCTCTCTTCTTATTCCGCTCTTTACATTTGGCGGAGGGTTACTTGCGGCAGCGGTCATTGTGCTTTTGGCGTATGACCGGCAGGAAGGGCTCGTTCCCATCCGGCTGATCCTAGTAGGAATTGCAGTTGCAGCGGGATTCAGTGCTTTGACATTATTTTTGTCATTGAAGCTAGATGAAGATACTTACACATTTGCTTCAAGATGGCTTGTCGGAAATGTCTGGGGGAGAGATTGGATTCATGTGTTAGCGCTTCTGCCTTGGATTGTATGCCTTGTGCCGCTTACGCTGATGCAGTCAAGCACGCTCAATGCGTTGACATTAGGAGATGCTGTCGCCTCAAGTGTAGGTGTACGTGTTCAGCGTCAGCGTCTCCTTTTGCTGACCTTAGCTGTTGGTTTGGCGAGTGCAAGTGTTTCGATGACAGGCGGTATTGGTTTTATTGGACTTGTCGCCCCGCATTTGGCAAGGCGACTTGTCGGCTCGCTTCATCAATACTTTTTACCGGTTAGTGCGCTGCTTGGCTTGTTGATTTTGGTCAGTGCCGATACAATTGGACGTTCCATCTTTGCCCCAAATGCCATACCAGCGGGTGTCGTTGTGGCTTTTATCGGCGCTCCTTATTTTCTCTATTTATTAACAAAAACGAAATAAACAAGAAAGAGGAACTCATCATGAAAAAATTACTTGTGCTTGGTTTAACGCTCTGTTTTATTTTGCTTGCCGCTTGTGGTCAACAGGAAACAAAGAATAAAGCAACTCAAAATGATCATGGAACACCGAAAATTGCTTCCTTGTCTATTCATTTAACGAATGACTTATTAGCTCTCGGTATCAAGCCAGCAGGCTCTGTTGTAGGAGGGGATTTAAAAGATTTTCTTCCACATGCCAAAAAGCAGCTGAGTGGTACGAAGAAGCTGGGCATCGCAGCCGATCCTGATATGGAGTCGCTGCTTGCATTAAAACCAGATGTTATTTATGTCGATGAAGAACTAGCTGGACAAGACTTATCGAAATATAAAAAAATTGCCAAAACAGAAGTGTTTAATTTAAATAACGGCACTTGGCGCGATCATTTGAAAAAAATCGGCAAGCTCGTCAATAAAGAGAAAGAAGCCGATCAATATATTCAGGATTACAATCAAGAAGCAAAAGAAGTCAAATCGCTCATCAAACAAAAGATTGGAAACGGAAAAGTAATGGCGATCCGTGTGACGGCAAAGGAGCTTCGAGTATTTAGCATGAAGCGCCCAATGGGTCCAATTTTGTATGAGGATTTAGGCCTCACACCTGTCGATGGGGTGAAGAAACTGGACAGCAAGCGGCCATTTGAAGTGATTTCTCAAGAGGTTCTTCCTGACTATGATGCAGATGCTATCTTTGTCGTTGTGAACCGTGATGATAAAGCGCAGCAGGCATTCAAGCAATTAGAAAAGACGCCGATTTGGAAGGGTCTAAAAGCTGTGAAGAACAATCAAGTCTATCCGATTGCCGATCAGCCATGGCTCGATTACTCAGCACTAGGCAATAAAATGGCATTGGATGAAGCGAAAGAGATGTTTTCTACATCAAAATAAGATGAAATCAGGCATCATTCCTTATATAGGCATGATGTCTCTTTTTTTGATCCGGTCTTCTATTCTTTCGGTTTTTGCATACATATGAGAGAGAACGAGCCGTACCGCCCGTGAAGGGGAAGAAAGGGAGGGGTTACAGTTGGAAGTTCAAAAAATTAGTGCAGGTACAATCGCAAGGCTTGTGCTGCTTTTGCTCGCGCTTGTCAACAGTGCGCTAACCGCTGCGGGAAAAAGCCCAATACCTATTGATGAAGAAGGTATTCAGCAATTCATCACGTTAGTCTTTCTTGGAATTACATCTCTCTGGGCCTATTGGAAAAACAATGATATAACGAAAAAAGCACGAACAAAAAAAGCAGAATAAGAGGAAAAAGAGCCTTTTCATGATAAAAGGCTCTTTTTCAGCGAAGCGTCAAACGCCTCTCCCCGCAATTTGACTCTTCCTGAAAGGCTTACGCCCGTCGTTCTCCCATGTTGGCGAGGAATGCTTTTACTTCCTCAATGCTTAAGCCGATAGCTTTCGCCTCACTCATCAGACGCTTCCACTCTGTTATATTCGAATCCGTCAACTTTCTATGAGTGACATGTAACGTCTTTTCTTCCTGCTCCTTTCGGTACGTTTGGAGCAGCTGATAGAGTTCTTCTTTTGGCATGCCGGATTGGACGGCATTGACGATATGCTCCCGCCATTCGTGTTCACCACTCTCAGACTCATGAAACATCAACGTCTCTGCATCAAATAGCTCTTGTAAATCAATCTCTAGCGAAGAGGATACCTTTTTTAAAAACTGGACAGATGGATTTCTGTGGACACCACGCTCTATCTTACTCAAATACGATTTAGAAACATGGGCATCTTCAGCCAGCTGCTGAATGGAGTATCCCTTCCTCTTTCGGTAAATGCGTATCACCTTTCCTATCATTCGATCATCCCTTCTTCCTGGCGAATCGTACTGCGACCTTTTCGTTCATTATAAGAAATAAATTGTTCTTTATAAAATTCAAAAACGTAAGAATTAGGAAGTAAACAAAAGAAAACGAACGATTTCGTTCTTTAAAAAGAACTATAAGACCTATTATGACATTTTTCTTTGCGGGTATTATCTTTTATAATCCAATCATTAACAAAAAGAAACCATATATAACCTTTTTATGATGAAATCGGGAGGTATCTATGAATGAGAATATAGGTTTTAAGCAGCTGTTTTCTGTCATTAAAGAGAAAATGGCCCTTCTGATCCTGATTGTCCTGATCGTAACGGGCATTTCAGCCTACTATCAGTTCTATGTCTCGACTCCTGTATATCAGGCAACCACTCAAATTCTTGTTCATAAACGCAGCAATGACGCACAAGCGAACTTAAACGATATTCAGATGAACCTTCAATATACACGTACCTTTCAAGTTTTATTAAAAAGTCCGATCGTCATTGAAAAAGTAAAAGAAACACTCAATCTCACAGAATCAGCTGAAGGATTAAAACACAAAATTGCCACAAGTACAGAAAATGAGTCTGAGGTCATCAATATTTCTGTGCAAGATGAGGATCGCGCAAAGGCAGTTGCCATCGCGAATACTGCAACAGAGGTGCTGCAAGAAGAAATCAAAAAAACCATGAATATGGATCGCATTAATGTTTTGTCTGAAGCCAAGCTGTCCAATACGATTCTCATGAATTCAAGAAAATTCGTTCATATCGTACTGGCACTAGGCGCCTCTTTATTAGGGGGGATAACACTCATTTTCTTAATGAACCTACTCGATGATACTGTAAAACGAACACATCAAATAAGAGAAGAGATCGGATTGCCGTCGCTCGGTAGCGTCTATCAGATGCAGGCAGACAGGAGGGCAAAAAAAGACAAGCAGTCCGTCATAACGGGAGGACAGAACATTGATCTTTAAGAGAAAGAAAAGAGAAAAGAGAGATTTATCCTGTATTTCTGTATTAGATCCTCACTCTGTCATAGCAGAACAATTTCGTACGATCCGAACGAACATCGAATTCACATCAATCCAAACAAGGCTGAAATCCATATTGGTGACATCCTCCTTGCCGAAGGAAGGGAAATCATTTACGGCTGCAAATCTAGCAGCTGTTTTTGCACAGCAGAAAAAGCGGGTGCTGCTAATGGATGCTGATTTGCGAAAGCCGGCTGTTCATGAATATTTTGACCTGAGTCATCACACGGGCTTGACCAATGTGCTATTAAATAATTGCAGCTTGGAGGAAGCTATTTTACCCACACCTATTGAACATTTAGAGCTGCTTCCGAGTGGAACCATTCCGCCGAATCCAGCTGAGCTGCTCTCCTCTTCTGTCATGAAGCAGCTGTTTTATGAAATTGAACAGCAATATGACATGGTGATTGTTGATTCTGCGCCGCTTCTGCCAGTAGCCGATGCAAAGATCCTGGCGAACCGGACAGATGGAAGCATTCTTGTTGTCTTAAGCGGCAAAACCAAGATAGCTGCGGTCAAGAAATCAAAAGAAGTGTTAGACGGGACAACAGGTAAACTGCTTGGGGCTATGCTAAATGGCAAGAAAGAGAAAAAGGGAAGGCTGTATATGTATTAACAAGATTGATAGGTGATGTCTCCTAATCTTTAACAATGGAGGCACTCGATCCTGCTGTGGGCATGACCAATGCCTTAGATGCTCGTCATCAATAGTGGGATGTGAGGACGGGTTTGATGCCCATTTTACGTAAGAATAGTGATGTTTTAAAAAGGGGGAGGAGCGTTGACTTACGCCCAAAGATTATCAATCATCGTGGCACTAGATTCATATCTCATCTTAGTGGCTGTCTTTTTTGGTTTTCAATTTGTCCAAGAAGCGGCGTTAACTGTTTATACATTTGAAATGCTCGTCATTTCTTCGCTCAGTCTACTCATTGGGCACCATTTGTTTTCGTATATTTTTCACGTGTACAAGCAAGTATGGGCTTATACAGGGGTAAGAGAGCTATTTTCTTTAATGAAGACCTTTGTATGTTCTTTTTTATTTTCAATGGCAATGCTGTACCTTTTCGTGCAGACATGGCCCTTCCGTTTTTTATTCATCGTGTGGCTTTTTCACGTATTATTCATCGGTGCATCTCGAATGGCGTCCCGGCTATTACATGATGGGGCAAAGCGGCTGCAGGTAGAAAAGGAGCGGGCCTTAATCATTGGCGCCGGATCAGCTGGAACCATCATCGTTCGTCAGCTTCAGCAATCGAGTGATGTACATATTGAGCCAGTCGCCTTCATAGATGATGACAAGACGAAGCATAGGCTTGAAATCATGGGACTGCCTGTTCTAGGTGGAAAAGAACAGATTCAAACAGCTGTTGTGATGATGGATATTCAAAAGATCATCATCGCCATTCCGTCCAAAAGCAGCCATACGTTAAAAGGACTGTATAAGGAATGCGTAGCGACTGGGATCAAGACACAGATCATGCCGGAGATGGAGCAGATTTTAAAAGGAACCCATGCGCTGAATCAATTACGAGATGTACAGCCAGAGGATTTATTAGGTAGAGAACCGATTCAATTAGATTCGAGCCGTCTATCTGTCCATTTAAAGGGGAAAACCATCATGGTCACAGGGGCAGGCGGATCGATTGGGTCAGAAATCTGTCGTCAAATTTGTGTGTTTGCTCCTCAAGCGATTGTGCTTGTGGGACATGGAGAATTTAGCATTCATTCTATTTTACTAGAGCTGAAAGAAATCTATGGGGACACCATCAGTCTCTATCCGCAAATTGCGGATATCCAAGATAAACAGAAAATGAGTGAAATCGTTGGTCAGTTTCAGCCGGATATGATTTATCATACTGCGGCACATAAGCACGTCCCGCTCATGGAGATCAGTCCAAAAGAAGCAGTGAAAAACAATATTATCGGGACAAAAAATGTCGCAGAAGCTGCACATGAGCATGGCATTGAAACATTCGTCCTCATTTCCTCTGACAAAGCGGTCAATCCTGCCAATGTGATGGGCGCCACAAAGCGATTTGCTGAAATGCTGATCATGCAAATGGGGGCAAGCAGTGACACAAAATTTGTCGCGGTTCGGTTTGGAAATGTACTCGGAAGCAGGGGAAGCGTCATTCCAATTTTTAAGAAACAGATCGAACAAGGCGGGCCGGTCACGGTCACGCACCCAGCCATGACAAGATATTTTATGACCATTCCAGAAGCATCGAGACTTGTCATTCAGGCGGGTGCCTTGGCAGAAGGAAGACAGATTTTTGTATTAGATATGGGGGAGCCAGTGAAAATTGTTGACCTCGCAGAAAACCTCATTCACCTCTCAGGCTACACCACAGACCAGATTCCGATTACGTTCACAGGCATTCGCCCTGGGGAGAAAATGTATGAGGAACTACTCAACCAGCATGAAAAAGCACAGGAACAAATTTTCCCGAAAATTCATATCGGCCATGCGCTGGATGGGGATCCATATGTGCTGAACCGCTTTATCCATGAATTTGACATGATGAGTGAAGAGCAAATGAGAGAAGCATTGTTTGCTGCCATCGAATCGCATGATTTGTTGTCTGAACAGATGACAAGAGAGGGGGAAGCGCTTGCCGATGAAGAAAAAAGTCTTGTTTTGCGCAACGGTTGACTATCATTTTAAGGCATTTCACCTTCCGTATTTCCGGTGGTTTCAGGAACAAGGATGGGAAGTGCATACAGCGGCAAATGGTCAGCTGGAGCTTCCCTATGTGGATCAAGCGCACTCAATTCCGATTCAGCGCTCTCCTTTTCATGTGCACAACCGGTTTGCGTATGTGGAGCTGAAGAAGCTGTTAGCGAAAGAGCACTACGACTTCATCCATTGCCACACACCAATGGGAAGTGTAATTGGCAGACTTGCAGCCAAAAGCGCGCGCAAAAAAGGGACGAAGGTTCTTTACACAGCACATGGCTTTCACTTTTGGCAAGGAGCGCCGCTTCAAAACTGGCTGCTCTATTATCCGATTGAGCGATGGCTCGCCCGCCATACAGACGCTTTGATCACCATTAATGGAGAGGATTTTAAAAGAGCAGATCGTCTATCAAAAGAACGGGCATCTGTCTACTATGTTCCTGGTATGGGTGTGGATATGAAACGATTTGCACCAGTTACTGCAAAAGAGAAGCAGCGTCTTCGTGCAGTCCATGGCTTTTCTTCAGAAGATTTTATTGTGCTGTGCGCTGGCGAATTAAATGCGAATAAAAACCAAGGGATGCTCATCAAAGCATGTGCCCAGCTATATAGGAAAATACCAAATGTGAAGGTCGTGTTTGCCGGTGAAGGGGCAATGCGACCGATGTATGAAAAGCTGGTTCACGAGCTCCATCTTGAAAAGCATGTCCACTTTGCTGGTTTTTGCAAACAAATTGAGGAATGGATGCATTTGAGTGATGTATGTGTGTCGACTAGTTTGAGAGAAGGGCTCGGCATGAATCTGCTTGAAGCGATGTCTGCGGAAAAGCCGGTCATTGCAACAGAGAATAGAGGACACTGTGAGTTGATCAGACATGGCGTGAATGGTTTTTTAGTCAAACCGCATGATGTGAATGACTTGGCTGAATATTTGCACCAGCTTTATCACAAAAGAGATCAGCTGCCCCTCATGGGAAAAGCGGGGCGCTCCTTAGCCCATGCATTTGCACAGGAGCAGACGGTGAGTGCTATGGAAGAAATTTATACAACCTTTATGGATCAAGCAGAGAAGGTGATGTGAGCATGCATAAGCCAAAGGTGTCTATCATCATGGGCGTCTACAATTGCCAAGACACAGTAGAAGAAAGTATTGAATCCATTCTTCATCAAACATATGATAATTGGGAGTTCATCATATGTGATGACGCATCAACAGACGGCACCTATGAAAAAGTGCTGTCCTATACAAAACGAGAACCTGAAAGAATTCGCCTTATCCGCAATGAGCATAATCAAAGGCTCGCTGCCAGTCTGAATCGCTGTCTAGCTGAAGCGAGGGGAGACTTGATTGCAAGGCAGGATGGCGACGATATATCAGTACCTGATCGTTTAGAAAAACAGGTGCATTTCCTTGAATCACATCCTGAATATGATGTGGTCGGGACGGCGATGACCGTGTTTGATGAATCGGGTACAAAAGGTGTACGTGCACTGATTTCAGAGCCTGATCGAAAAGTGCTGGCAAGAGGGACGCCTTTTTGTCATGGAACCATTATGATGAGGGCTGCTGCGTACAAGGCTTTAAATGGATATCGCTCTGTGAAAACAACGAGGCGGATGGAAGATATTGATCTGTGGATCCGTTTTTTTGTTACGGGGAGAAAAGGCTTTAATTTACAAGAGCCGTTATACCTTGTGAGAGAGGATGAAGCGGCTTTTCAGCGTCGTAAGTTTCAATATTCGATAGACAATGCTTGGCTCGTTTTGAAAGCATGCTGGTTATTAAAATTGTCGCCGGTTCATTATTTGTTTGCGCTAAAGCCGGTGATCCGCGCCTGTTTATCACCGAAGATCATGAAATTTTATCACCAGCGGAAGCTGGAGGCGCCTTTGTTGAAAAGGAGGACGATTCGGGATGAGTGAGCCAAAGCGTGTACTTCATATTGTGGGCGGGATGAACCGCGGCGGAGCTGAAACGATGATCATGAACATCTATCGTGCACTCGATAGAAATGTCCTCCAATTTGACTTTATTACCCACCGGAAGGATGTCTGTGATTATGATGAGGAAATTCAGAGGCTCGGAGGACGTATCTTTTACGTCCCGAGTATTGGGGCATCCTCTCCTTTGGCATTTGTCAGAACATTGACAAAGACGATCAAACGAACAGGACCGTATCAAGCAGTGCATGCACATACAGATTTTCAAACAGGCTTCTCTGCCCTTGCTGCGAAATTGGCGGGTGTAAAGGTGCGGATTTGTCATTCGCATAATACAGCTTGGAAACAGTCGCCAAATTGGGTAGACCATTTGATGCTCAAAGGGTTTCGCCGGCTGATTTTTGCATTTTCTACAAAGCTTGTTGCATGCGGTGAGGATGCCGGCTCCTTTTTATTTGGGCAGAAAAAAATGAAGAATGGACAGGTTGAGGTGCTGCCGAATGGGATTGATTTATCCCTTTTCTTTCAGCCTGATCCAGAAGAAAAGGTGAAGATCAAAAAGCAGCTTGGTCTTCAGGAAAAGAGTATGGTGATAGGTCATATTGGTCGTTTTCATGAACAAAAAAATCACGTTTTTTTTATGGAATTGGCACAGACCTTAAAGAAGCAGGGGGTCTCATTTCAGCTTGTCCTTGTAGGGGATGGACCGCTGAGGCAGGTGGTTGAATCATATGCGGAAAAGGCCGGTTTGTTAGACAACATTGTCTTTACAGGCGTTGTATCGGACGTTCCAGACTATATGAAAGCATTTGATGTATTTGTGATGCCTTCCTTGTTTGAAGGCCTTCCACTCGTTTTAGTGGAAGCACAGGCATCTGGATTGCCTTGTGTGATTTCAGATCATATTACAGAGGAAGTAGATTTAGGCTGCGGTCTTGTGAAAAGAATGTCGCTGCGGGATTCCGCGCATGAATGGATGAAGGCGGTACTTGAAGCGTATCATGCAGAGCCTCCTCTTCAAGAGACCATTACGTACCAGCTTGAACAAAGAGGATTTGATGTCAAACAGAACATCACACGTGTGATGAAAGGATATGGACTGTAAGGAAGGAATGGCAGATGGCGGTATATTTGGTGAACATGATCATGGTCTATTTATGGTCGAGCTTTGCCGCATTTTACGGCAGGCGTGATGATACCATTCAAAGCGGATGGCGGCCTAACAAGATTCTCGTGTTATTTCCGTTTTTGTTTCTTTGTATTGTCGCTGGTATTCGGTACAAAGTAGGAACCGATTTTGTCACATATGGACAGATGTATGAGTTCTCCATCAATTATGAAAAACCTTGGCACATATTCGGATTTGGTGTGGACAAGGCGGCCACTGACCCAGGATTTACGTTTATTTTATGGATGCTCAATCAACTGTCCCATGATCCGCAAATCATGTATATCTCGGTTGGGGCGATCACTTATTTTTTTATCATCAAGACGCTCATTCAATATGGTCGTCCCTTTGAGCTGAGTATGCTGCTTTTTCTCGGCACCTTTCATTATTACGCTTCGTTTAATGGCATGCGTCAGTATATGGTGGCGGCGGTTCTTTTTTATGCCATCCGTCTTGTGATCAATGGTCAGTGGAAATTGTATTTTCCGCTCGTCCTCGTATGTTCATTGTTTCATTCATCGGCTCTCATCATGATTCCTGTGTATTTTATCGTGAGAACAAAATCGTGGTCTTGGATGATGCTGGTCTTATGCATGATTTTCTTAGGGTTAACCGCTCTTTATGACCGCTTTATTTCTGTGTTTGTCGTAATGCTGCAAGGCAGTTCATATGGGCATTACGAGGAATGGCTCACAACGAATACAAATGGAATGAATGTGACAAAAATCGGTGTATTGATTTTGCCGCTTTTGCTTGCGTTCTTTTATCGAAAACGGCTTCGTGAGCTGACGCCTGAGAGTGATTACGTTGTGAACTTTTGTTTGCTCGGTTTCTTGTTTGGCATCCTTGCCACCAAGGATGTCATTTATGCAAGATTTCATATTTATTTTGGCTTGTATCAGCTTATTTTACTGCCGTATTTCACACGTATTTTTGATCAGCGGTCTAATGTTTTTATCTATGTAGGGATTGCTGTTTGCTATATTCTGTACAGCATCATGCTGATGCCGTTCGATTCATCTGTGTTACCGTACAGGACGATATTTACAAAGTAGATTTTGAGAAAGGTGGGGCATGTTGTAATGCCAGCTATCAGTCTATTGGTCGCAGTCTACAATACGAGTCAGTATGTGGAGCAATGCCTTCAATCAATTGCAGATCAAAGTTTTTCAGATATAGAGGTTATTCTCGTGAATGATGGATCTACAGATCACAGCGGAGAATATCTTGAAGCATTTGCTGCGCAAGATCAGCGGTTTCGGGTCATTCATCAAACCAATCAAGGGCTAGGCGCTGTGAGAAACCGGGGTATCGAAGAAGCAAAGGGCACGTATATTGCCTTTATTGATTCAGATGATATTCTCGCGCCTCATTACTGCGAAGCCTTGCATGAAAAAGCTGAAATGACCGGCGCAGATTTAGTGATCAGTGAGTACTGGATTCAATTTGAACAGTCAAAGCGAACCATACCAACGACGCTGTTAGCCGAGCGGTCGGCGGAAAAAACGATTTTAATTGAAGCGTTATTGCACGGAGACATTACGGGGTTCTCATGGAATAAGCTGTATCGGCGTGCCTTTATCGAAGAACACGACATTCGATTTCCGTTGCGGGGAGAACTTGAGAACATAGAAGATCAATATGTGACGCTGCGCTGTTTTTCTTTATCACGCAGTATTGCCTTTGTTCATGAACCACTTTATTACTACCGTGTTCATCTATCTTCTATTGTGCAGCGATATCAGAAGCAGTATTTTCATCATGGACTAACCTTTTATCATGCACAGCGCTTGTTTTTGACAGAATATGATGACATCTCTCTGTATGAGAAGGCACTTGATTTTTTTATTGTCAATCACACCCTTCATTGTATGCTCAACGAATGGAAGAGCCAAAATGCACTCTCTCTTCGGGAAAAGCTTGATCATATGCGGGAAATGGTGACACACGAGGCTTTTCAGCATGCCGTCAAACAAGTGGAACCATCGAAGCTCACCGCGCGAAAGCGAATGATTTTATTCCTTGCGAAGTGCCGGCTGGTCTATCCGCTTTCTGCCGCCGCTTCTAGCTATCAAAAATGGATCGAATATCAAACAAGGAAATAGGGGTGATGAGATTGACATTGCAGCAATTGAAGGCGCACGCCGCAGAGTGGCTGCTCTTAAAGGTTAAATATCCGCTTGAATATCGACTGAGCCGCCAAAGCCTGCCAGAGCGGAGTCATCAGAAGAAAATCATTCTCACGCTGCTGCCAGGACATGATAATTTGGGGGATCATGCGATTGCCTATGCGAGTTATTGTTTTTTAAAAGAGCACTTTCCCGCCTATGACATCATGGAAGTGGACATGAAAGAGATCTATCGCCTCGCCCGTCCGTTAAAGCGTATGCGGCACCCGGAAGACATCGTCTGTATCATCGGTGGGGGCAATATGGGGGACTTATACCGTTATGAAGAATGGACGAGACAATTTATCATGAAAACCTTCAAGTCCTATCCGGTGATTCAACTGCCGGCCACTGCCCATTTTACAGAAACAAAGAGAGGAAAAAGAGAGGAACGCCGCGCTATTCAAACATACAAACACCATCCGAGGCTGCTTCTCATGGCAAGAGATCAAACAACCTACACTTGGATGAAGCAGCACTTCCCTGATCAAGATGTGTGGAAACAGCCTGATATGGTGCTGACATTAGATGAATCAACCAAGGAACAAAAACGTGAAGGGGTTTTACTTTGTTTGCGAGAGGATAAGGAAGCGTACCTCACCGAAAAGGAGCGGCGGCAGCTAAAGCAGCAAATTCAAGAGACGTATGATCAAGTCGATTTGATCACAACGACAATTGGCAAACGAGTGGATCGAACGACTCGCTTAGATGAATTATCTGCCTTATGGACAGAGTTAAGTAAGGCGCAGGTGGTCGTGACAGACCGGCTTCACGGTATGATTTTTTGTGCGATTACGCAAACACCGTGTGTTGTCCTCAGGTCGTTTGATCATAAGGTGATGGAAGGGTATGAATGGGTGGCTCATCTTCCGTTTTTGATGCTATTGAAAGAACCGAATGGGGCGTCTGTGAAAGAGGCGATTCATCAGCTGATGAAAACGAGCGGACAAAAGGGAGAGGAAGCTGGATGAAGGCTTTTACACGCTGCGTGAAATCAAAATGAATCGAGCGTTTCTTTACAATGCCAGTGCAAACATCATGACGTTTGTCTTGATGATGCTTATGTCTGTTTGTTTAACACCGTACATCGTTCATACACTTGGAGTCGAAGCATTCGGCTTAATCCATCTGACGCAAAATATGATCAACTATTTATCGGTTATTACGGCGTCATTAAGTGCTGTGGTGGTGCGCTTTTTTTCTGTGGCGGCTCATAAAGGGGAAATGGAGAAGGCGCAGCGCTATCTCTCATCTTATTTCGTCAGTTCCATTTTTTTATCGATTAGCCTTTTTCTGTTTTGTCTATTCATGTCCCGCCAGCTGGTAGAGTGGCTTCATGTGCCTATTTATCTCGCAAAAGACACACAGACCGCCTTTATATTAGGGGGTCTTTTATTTATGCTCAATTTTGTCATGTCCGGCATTGGGGCTGCGCCGTTTTATGCGAATAAGCTATATGTATCAAGTATTGGTCAGGCCATTCAAATGTTTTTGAGGGCAATGATGATTGTGCTGCTGTTTACATGGACGGCACCCGCCATCTGGCATATTCCACTTGCGGCTGTGATAGGAAGCTTGGCGGCTATGGGAATTGGTATCTATTATTTTAAAAAGCTTATTCCTTGGTTTTCGTTTAAGTGGCGGCACGTTTCACTATCTTCTAGTCTCACACTTGTTCGATCAGGGGTCTGGCATTCTTTTGAGCAAATGGGGATTTTGCTATTCTTACAGATTGATTTATTGATGACCAATCTGCTCATTGGAGCGGAAGCGACGGGACAGTATGCGGCGATATTACAATTTCCATTATTATTACGCACACTCGCAGGGACATTGGCAGTTGTGTTTGCCCCAACGATTACGAAATTTTACTCGAATCAAGATGAAGACGGTCTCATCCAATATGCAGCCAGTGCCATTAAGTGGAGCGGATTATTTGTCACGTTTCCGGCCGCTCTGCTAGGAGGACTTGCCGGTCCGCTCATGCTTTTATGGCTTGGACCTGCCTTTGAAGAGCTGAAATGGCTTCTCATGATTCATGCTGCTTATTTATGCTTGACCTTGATGTTTTTACCGCTGACATATGTGCCGACCGCTTTTAATCGATTGAAGGTTCCAGCGGTGGTCACGCTCATATTAGGTGTATCCAATGTACTTTTTGCCTATGGATTGACTCATACGCTTCAGCTTGGTTTATACGGCATTGCATCAGCGGGAGCGATTGTTTTATTGATCAAAAATATCGTGTTTCTGCCATTTTATACGGCCCGCATCACGAATCAGAAACGCACCATCTTTTACAAACATACGATGGTTCCACTTGCAGGAGCGCTCATGGTTTGGGGCGTCTGTGCAGGAATTCAAGCGATTTATGACGTGACGTCCTGGTGGGAGCTGTTTTGTATTGGCGGTCTATGTTTCTTTCTCTATATGGGCTACTTGTATCAATTTGCAGGAACAAAACGAGAGCGGCAGCAGCTGGTGCACAAGGTAAAACAAGCTGTTTCCCGCTAGTGAGATAAGGAGATTTCATGATGAAAAGAATGTTAGATGTGATGGTGGCATTGACGCTGCTCATCGCAGGCAGTCTTCTTTTTCCTCTGCTTTATGGACTGATTCGGTGGAAAATTGGGACGCCTGTGTTGTTTCGGCAGAAGCGGCCTGGTCTGTATGGCCGGCCATTTATGCTATATAAATTTCGGACGATGACCGATGAACGTGACGAGCAAGGGGTGCTCCTGCCAGATCATCTACGATTAACTAAAACGGGCGCATTGATTCGCAAGCTCAGTCTTGATGAATTGCCGCAGCTAGTCAATGTCCTAAAAGGAGAGCTCAGTCTCGTTGGACCAAGGCCGCTTCTGATGGAGTATTTGCCGATGTATACAGAGGAGCAAGCAAGGCGCCATCTTGTCAAGCCTGGCATTACTGGATGGGCACAGGTGAATGGAAGGAACACGATCTCCTGGGAGGAGAAATTCACCTATGACCTCTGGTACGTCGAGCATCAATCATTTTGGCTTGATATGAAAATTTTATGGATGACCTTGCTGAAAGTCATCAAAACAGAGGGGGTGCAGCAGCCGCATCATGCCACAGCTGAAAAATTCAAAGGAACTGATATATAAAGAGCAACCGATTGGTTTAATTGGGGATGGCGGGCATAGCAAAGTCATTCAAGAAATGATTGCTGCCCATCCCGATTACTCATTATGTGCCGTATTAGATGATCAATTTGAAGAGACGACGACTCAAAGCAGTATCTTGTATGGACCGATCTCCATGAGTCAACAGCTGAGAGAGACAATGCCACATATGAAATGGCTGATTGCGATCGGACAAAATGAGAGCAGACAGTTAGTAAAGGAACGCCTCTCCTTTGAAAACACGGCATTTGCCACACTCATCCATCCACAGGCGGTCGTAAGTCCATCAGCAGTCATTGGAAGAGGAGCTGTCGTTATGGCAAGGGCAGTAGTTCAAGCAGATGCAGCAATCGGTGAACATGCGATTATCAACACAGGATCTATCGTAGAGCATGACTGTATACTGGAATCGTTTGTCCATCTGTCACCGGGAGCAGTGTTAACTGGCTGTGTGTCTGTACGAATGGGTACACATATTGGAGCAGGTGCTGTTGTGATACCCGGGACATCGATCGGAAGCTGGACACTCATTGGCGCAGGAGCCGCAGTAACAAGAGATATACACGATCAGAAAGTCGCTGTAGGCATTCCTGCAATAGAAATCAAAGATCGGCGAGAGGGTGGGAAATGATGCAAGAAAGGAAACGAATTTACTTATCACCACCGCATATGAGCGGAAAAGAGTATTTGAAAATAGAGGAAGCTTTTAAGAGTAACTGGATTGCACCGCTTGGACCTCTTGTGAATGAATTTGAGCAGGCAGTTGCGCGCTATGCAGGAGTGGATGCAGGAGCGGCTTTATCTTCTGGAACAGCAGCAATTCACCTCGCCTTAAAGCTTATTGGCGTTCAAAAAGGGGACATTGTCTTTTGTTCCACCCTCACATTTGTTGCAACTGCAAATCCGATTTTATATGAACAAGCGACACCCGTTTTTATTGATTCTGAAAGGGATACATGGAATATGTGCCCGATTGCTTTAGAAAAGGCATTTGTGGAATCAAAACGACTTGGAAAAAGACCCCGTGCTGTCATTGTCGTGCATTTATATGGACAAAGCGCAAAAATGGACGAGATTCTGGCGTTGTGTGAAGCATATGATGTACCAGTCATTGAGGATGCGGCTGAATCGTTAGGCTCTCTATATAAAGGAAAAAAAAGCGGCTCAATGGGCAGGTTCGGTGTCTATTCGTTTAATGGAAATAAAATTATTACAACATCAGGCGGCGGAATGCTTGTGAGTGATGATGAAGCAGCGATCGAACGCTGCCGCTTTCTCGCTTCACAGGCTAGAGAACGCGCGATGCATTATGAGCATCAAGAGATAGGATACAACTATCGCATGAGCAACCTGCTAGCAGGCGTCGGGATTGCTCAGATGGAAATATTGGACGAGCGTGTTGAACAAAAGCGCCGCATTTTCAGGCGTTATCAGGAGGCGTTATCTAAAGTAGAGGGTCTTTATTTCATGCCTGAATATCAAGACACCAAGTCCAACCGCTGGCTGACGACATTGACTATTGATCGCGATAAAAATACCTCTCCAGTGGACATTATTGCTGCACTAGAAGAAGAACAGATTGAAGCAAGACGTGTATGGAAGCCGCTGCACGAGCAGCCGCTCTTTCGTGATTGTCCCTTTTATTCAGCGGCGAAAGGCACTCCCGTATCTGAATTGTTATTTGAAACAGGGCTTTGTCTCCCCTCTGGAACAAGTATGACAGACGTTGAACAGGATCGTATCATTGACACACTTCGTCATGCCCTGCGAGAAAAAAACTTCACCTCTTCACAGGCTGCTCACTTGTAAGCAGCCTGCCTCTCTTTTTATCAAATTCATCAACTAATGGAATAATTAGGATTTTTTGTTGTCATATCGTTTTAAATATGTTATTGACAACGGGGTTGTTCCTCCTTAAAATGAAAATGATTATCAGCATCAATTAGGAGGAACATCTTATGTCTATTTGGAGCCAATTTTTTCCGAAAATTAAAATAAATACTGTGTTTACATTTTTACTTATCTTTTTATTAGTAGGCTGCTCTCAAGCAAACAATGGAGCAGATGGAAACAAGGATCATCCTGACATGATCACGATGGCTTGGCCGAGAGATATTGGCGAAATGAATCCGCACGTATACAACCCATCACAATTGTTCGCGCAATCAATGATTTATGAGCCATTGGTCAGCTATCAAAAGAATGGAAAGCTAAAACCTGAATTAGCGAAATCATGGGATGTGTCAAAGGATGGAAAGGTGTACACGTTCCATTTAAGAGACAAAGTGACATTTTCAGATGGATCTGAGTTTAATGCAAACATTGTGAAAAAGAACTTTGATTCCATCTTAAAAAACAAGGATATACATAGCTGGTTAGGTGTGATAAAAAAAATCAAAAAGACAGAAGCAGTAGACAAGAAAACGTTTAAACTCACATTAACAGAGCCATATTATCCAACTGTTCAAGAATTAGCCGTTGTCCGCCCAGTTCGTTTCTTAGGCGAAGCAGGCTTCCCTAAAAACGGAGATACGTCAAAAGGAATTGAAAAACCAGTGGGGACAGGCCCTTGGGTATTAAAAACATATCAAAAAGATGACTATGCCATTTTCGAACGAAATGATCATTATTGGGGAGAAAAACCAAAGGTCAAAGAAATCAAAGTCAAGGTCATCCCAGATGCGGAAACGAGAGTCATGGCATTTGAAAAAGGTGATGTAGACGTCCTTTACGGAGAAGGAACCATTAGCCTTGATGCCTACAAACAGCTAGAGGCGAGCGGTAAGTACGAAACGAAAATGTCAGAGCCAGTTGCAACGAGACAGCTTGTCATGAACACAAAAGTGGATCAGCTGTCAGATGAGAAAGTGCGCCATGCCCTTCAATATGCTATGAATAAGAAATCAATGGTCGAAGGTGTCACCTCTGGCTTAGAGGATGAAGCAGATCACATATTGCCGACCAACATGCCTTACACTTCTGATATTAAGGTGAAGTCGTTCCAATATGATGTAGACAAAGCGAAAGCATTGCTGGATGAAGCAGGCTGGACACTACCAAAAGGAAAAACCGTTCGTGAAAAAGATGGAAAAACGCTTGAATTTAGTATGATGTATGATTCAGCAGAATCGATTCAAAAAGCGATGGCTGAGACCCTTCAAGCAGAATGGGGTGCCATTGGCGTTGGTGTCAAACTTGAAGGTGTGGAGCTGGCAACGCAGGTGCAGCGCTTTAAAGCCAACAAGTTTGATATGAACTTCTTTAGCAACTACGGAGCGCCATATGATCCGCATACATTTATGAACGTCGTCTCATCAGATGGTTTTGGATTCAAAGAAGCCATTTCAGCCTATCCAAATAAGGACAAGCTGATCAAAGAAATGAGCGAAATTCCATCAACAACCAATGAAAACAAACGAAAAGCACTTTATTCGTCTGTCTTATCTTCATTACAGGATCAAGGGGCAATTGTGCCAATCTCTTATTTTAAAAAGACAGCCGTTTATCAAAAAAATGTGAAGGACTTTGAGTTCCCAGCAAATCGCGACGAACATCCATTCACAGGTATTAAGCTGAAGTAATAGAAGGAAGGTTAGGAAATGGGCCGCTATATCGTCAAACGCATGCTATCAATCATCCCTGTATTTTTATTAGCCACTCTTTTCACGACTGGTATGATTCACCTTTCGCCAGTCGACCCGGCTGAGGCATATTTAGCAGCGGCTCATATCCAGCCAACGGATGAAATATTAGCGCAAAAACGAAGTGAATTTGGTTTAGACCAACCGTTTTATATGCAGTATCTTCACACCATTGAAAAAGTCATTCATCTTGATTTTGGCAAGTCATATATGTCCAACCAGCCTGTGCTCAATGAGGTGATCTATAGAATACCAGCGACGATTCAATTGGCGCTGACTAGTCTACTGATTGCAATTTGTGTCAGCATTCCACTCGGTTTTTTCAGCGGCATGAGGAAAAATGGCATCGTTGATCATGTGAGCCGGCTCATTTCTTTCTTAGGAGCATCTATCCCGACATTTGTCTTGGGGTATTTGCTCATCTTCTTTTTTTCGGTGAAGCTCGATCTTCTACCGGTTGAAGGGGTGGGAACATGGGAGCATCTCATTCTGCCGTCGGTCACACTGGCCGTCCCTTTAATTGCGATGTATACAAGGCTATTACGATCAAGTGTGAGTGAGGCGCTTCAAGAGCCGTTTGTTCAATATGCGAGAATCAGAGGATTAAAGGAACGGTCGATCATGTTCAAGCATGTATTGAGAATCGCGATATCGCCAATGCTGACAGGGCTTGGGGTGAATCTTGGCAAGCTGCTGACAGGAACCATTATCGTAGAGGCGGTTTTTTCATGGCCAGGGTTTGGGCGTTTCTTTATTGAAGCGATCTTTAACCGGGATCTGCCGGTCATTCAATTCTATGTCCTCATGGCAGCATGTATCTTTATCTTGAGCAGCTTGATTGTGGACTTACTTCAGCTGATCATTGACCCCCGTATTTCCAGAAAGGAAGGCCGCCAGTCATGATGACAAAAGGAAAATATCTCTTCTCTCATCAAAAGATGATCTCGATCTGCGTGGTGCTCCTTGGTCTATTGCTGATTGTGACAATATGTGCGCCGTGGATCGCTCCACATGATCCGGCGGCTGTCAATCTAGCGATGAAGCTAAAGGGGTCTTCGTGGGAGTATCCTCTTGGGACAGATCAATTAGGCCGATGCAATTTATCTCGAATTTTATATGGTGCACGTGTTTCACTAGGCTGTGCGTTATTAATCTTTCTCTCTTCTTTATTGATTGGGTTAATCGTTGGTTTGTTGTCAGGTTACAAAGGCGGCTGGATCGATCACGTCTTAATGAGAATCTGCGACGGGATCATGGCATTCCCGAACCTGGTGCTGATCCTCGGATTAGTCGGCATCTTCGGTCCTGGACTTTCTCAAGTAGTGCTTGCCTTGATGCTTGTGCAGTGGGTATACTATGCTCGCGTCTTCCGAGGAATGGTGCTGAGTTTAAAAGAACAGAACTTTATTGCCGCTGCGAAAATCAGCGGGACATCCCACTGGAACATCATGAGAAAGCATATGATTCCAAATGTCCTGCCGCCACTCGCGGTCATTGGCACACTTGAAATGGGCTGGGCGATTATGGACATTTCAGCGATGTCCTTTCTCGGATTAGGCGTTCAGCCTCCTATGCCTGAATGGGGAGCGATGATCCATGAAGGGAAATCGTATATTCAAACAAATCCTCAGTTGATGCTGTATCCAGGTCTTGTCATCATGGCTGTCGTCGTCCTCTTTAATTTACTAGGAGAAGCCCTTTCAGAGAAATATGGTATCAAACGCCGTGTGTAAAGGAATGATCAATGTGCAAGAGTCCATTTTACAAATAGAGAACCTGCATGTGCAGACGAAAACGCCTTATGGAACAACCTCTCTTATTCAGGACGTATCGTTTGAAGTAGGGCGAGGTCAAATCGTTGGATTAATAGGTGAGAGCGGCTGCGGGAAAACGGTGACAAGTATGTCGATCTTACATATGCTTGATCGAAAAACAACCGATGTCACTGGTAGCATCACACTTCAAGGACGAGAATTGATCGGTCTGAGTGAAAGGGATATGCGTTCTATTCGGGGCAAGGACATCTCATATATCATGCAAAATCCAATGAACAGCTTTACGCCAGTATGGACGATCGGTCATCAGCTGATTGAAACCATCCGCCGGCATACCGCTGTCAGTAAAAGGCAGGCAAAAGCGAAGGCAGTCGATGCGTTAGCGCAGATGAATCTGCCGCAGCCAGACAAGCTGTTAAACAAGTATCCCTTTGAACTAAGCGGCGGCATGCTGCAGCGTGTCATGATTGCCATGGCTGCCTGTATGCACCCGCCTCTCCTCATAGCAGATGAACCAACAACTGCTTTAGATGTACACACGCAGAAGCTGGTGCTGGAGCATCTGAACCAAATTCGTCATGACTATGGAACTGCCATCTTGCTCATTACTCACGATCTTGGCGTCATTGCAGAAATGGCAGATCAGGTTGTTGTCATGAGACAGGGAGAAATGGTTGAAAAAGCAGAAGTGCTTGAGCTTTTTGAAAACCCCAAGCATGATTATACAAAGAAACTATTAGCAGCTCGTCCATCCATCCCAGCTGTTTGCCCGATTTGAGGTGAGAAGGCCCTTGCATTTATTAGAAGTGAAAGCAGTTAGTCATTCATACAACAGCCGGTCGTTTCTGATGAGAAGAAAAGGCGCAGATCAAGTCTTAAACGGCGTCAATTTAATCATTGAAGAAGGCACGTGCGTCGGATTGCTGGGGCAAAGCGGTGCAGGGAAAAGCACGCTAGGCCGTATCATACTTGGTCTAGAGAAGCCAAAAGCCGGTCAGGTCCTTTTTGAAGGGCAGGATATATATTGTGCAGATCAAAGAACACGCAAACATTATCGCCGGCATGTGCAAGCGGTGTTTCAAGATTCGTACTCGGCGGTAAATCCAAGGTGGACAGTCGAACAAATTTTATCCGAGCCGCTTGAAAACTATGAAACCATGAGCCGAAAAGAACGCAAAAGCGTGCTGATCCATTGGCTGGAAAGAGTCGGGCTCAGTGAAAAGGACTTGTCTAAATATCCGCATCAATTCAGCGGCGGCCAGCTGCAAAGAATCAACATTGCAAGAGCCTTATTGCTGCAGCCAAAGCTCGTCGTACTGGATGAATCCGTCAGCAGCTTAGACATGGTCACACAGGGTGTCATTTTAGATTTATTAGTAGAATTAAAGAAGGAACTAGGTGTCGCTTACTTATTTATTACGCATGATATGACGGCAGCCTATCACTTAAGTGATCAATTGGCGATATTAGATCAAGGTGAACTTGTTGCTCAATTTCAATCAAAGGATGATTTCTTTTCATCAGAAGAGAAAGCGGTGCAAAAGATGAGAGATGCAATGCTCGCAGACCATCCTTTGTCTCGAACAATTGGCAGACCGGTTCGATAAATCTTCATTTCATCAATGCCTCTTTTAGAGAGGCTATTTTTCATGAAAGGCAGGTGGCATCGTGAACCATCGAGCGTATTTAGCTTTAGCCATTCCTTTAACCATCTCAACGATGACCACTCCATTACTTGGAGCTGTTGATACAGCAGTTGTCGGTCAGCTTGCCAATCCCGCGTATATTGGAGGCGTCGCAGTTGGCAGTCTCATTTTCAGTACACTCTATTGGCTCTTTGGTTTTTTGCGGGTGAGTACATCTGCTTTTGCCGCTCAAGCAAACGGGGCGCAAAGTGAAGAGCAGGGTGTACTTGCTTTTCTGAGACCCTTTTTAATCGCCATCATTGTCGGCCTTTGTTTTATTGCCCTGCAATGGCCCATTATTCAATCTGCTTTTCTAGTGATCTCTCCCTCTGCGGATGTTCGGCAATTTGCAGCAGATTATTTTCATATTCGGATTTGGGGTGCGCCGTTTACCTTGATGAATTATGTGATATTAGGCTGGCTGATGGGAATGGCAAAAATGAAAGAAGCCCTCTCTTTACAAATCTTGATCAATGTCATGAATATGGTCCTTGCCCTTCTGCTTGTTCATGTGTTTTCGTTTGCAGTCAAAGGGGTGGCGGCTGCGACATTGATATCTGAATTAACCGCCTTTGTATTAGGCGCATGGATCATCATGAAGCATTCAAAAAACGGGTTCCAGATGCCTTCTATTAAGAAAATCATGGATACACAGGCAGTGCAGAAAATGTTTCATGTGAATAAAGATTTGTTTATTCGGACGATTTGTCTCCTTGTCGTGATTAACATGTTTACAGCAAAAGGTGCTTCTTTTGGAACAGAAATGCTTGCGGCCAATGCCATCTTATTTCAAATTCACTACATCATGGCTTATTTGTTCGATGGTTTTGCCAATGCATCCAGCATCCTTGTGGGCAGATCAGTTGGTGCAAATGACCGCACCCTTTATGAGAGAACCTTAACCCTTTCAAGGCAGTGGTCACTTGTCATGGCATGCGTCATTGCGTCGGTTTATTTCCTCTTAAAAGAGCCGATCTTGGGCTTGTTTACAAATCTTCCCCGGCTTCTTGATGTGACATTAGGCTATGCAGACTGGCTCGTTCTCTATCCGTTTGCCGCTTGTTTCGGTTTGGTCATATACGGCGTATTTACAGGTGCGACAGAAATTGCCCCTGTCAGAAATTCGATGCTGTTTGCGATGATCTTGTTTATCGTTGTTCAAGCAGCAATTACGCCTATTTGGCACAATCACGGATTATGGTTTGCTTTTATCATCTATACTGTAGGACGTTCTGGCTTTTTGATGATGTACAAATCAAGGCTGGATCGGAAGCTTTTTGCAAATGAAAAACACCCTTTGCCATCGTGACAAAGGGTGTTCTTTTTCGTTCATTCGCTTTCTTTTTTCACCTTTTGATACGCCTCATCAAGGTGCTGAATTCGCTTCAAAACCACAGCATTTTTGGTCAGCTGGTCTTGTACAAGCGTTGACACCACTGAGCGGTAATAGGCATTCATGGCATGAATCTTGTCTTCATTTTGATTCATGGCGATGTGTTGTTTCAAGTTGTCAACAAAGTATGGAACGGAAAAAAGTTCAGACATGGGAATCACTCCTATTTCGTATATACGGTCCGTCAATCTTCATGTAAAATGATGAGAGGGAGGGGAGACAATGAGCCTTAATCTGCAACAAGAACAGGTATTAAAGCAGGTGCTCACACCAGAACTCAGGCAGGCCATTACATTGCTCCAGCTGAATAGCACTGAGCTTGGCGAGTATCTTGACCAGTTAGCGCTTGAGAACCCTCTGATTGAGCGGAAAGACACGGACAGCTATCAACCAGTTTATCATAAAAAATCTCAAGATCGAATGACAGAGCCGTATCGAACGCATCAAAAAGAAAGCCTGCAAATGTATTTAAAGAAGCAAGCCATTGATTTAAATCTAAGTGAAAAGAATCAAAGGATCTTTCACTTTATGATTGAGTCCATTGATTCTAATGGCTATTTAAATGAACCGGTTGACGAGATGGCAGCTGTCTTAAAGGTGTCAGCTGAAGAAGTAGAAGCCGTCCTTCATCAGCTTCAATCGCTAGAGCCTGCCGGTATTGGCGCAAGATCTTTACAAGAATGCATCCTGCTTCAGCTGAGAAGAAAAAAGGAGCGCTGGTATGAAGCCGAGCTGATCATTGATGAGCACTTCTTTCTCTTTGCAAGAAAGGCTTGGAAGGAAATCGCGGCGAAAACAGGCATTTCCATGAAAACACTTCAAGCGGTACAAGATGAGGTGTCGCAGCTTGAACCAAGACCCGGCATCCATTTCTCATACGAAGAAGACCATGTGTATATAGAGCCGGATGTGACGATTACTGTCGTGCAGGACCACATCACATTTGAGCTGAATCAGCGCGCTTTCCCAGACGTTGAAATGAATGAAGGATACTTCGCCATGATTCAAGACCGAAAGCGGCATGAAGCATATGCGTATCTAAAGGAAAAAGAGCAGCAGTACAATTGGCTTGTCCAAGCGCTGAAGCAAAGAAAACAAACGATGACCCATGTCGTTCGTGAGATTATCTTACACCAGACAGATTTTTTCCTTACAGGGAAACATAAAATGAAACCGCTTACGATGAAGCGGATCGCAGATATATTGCAAGTGCATGAGTCAACAGTCAGTCGAACGGTGAAAGGGAAAATGGTGCAAACCCCTTATGGCCTCATGGAAATGAAGCAATTTTTCCAAGCAAAGCTAGAAGGACCCTCGCTGGAAGAGGCGTCCAGCTACACAGTCAAGACGTACATCGCAGAGCTGATCCAAACGGAAAATAAGAAAAAACCGTATTCAGATCAGCAAATGATGACGCAGCTACAGCAAACCTTTGGCATCCGAGTGTCGCGCAGAACCATTGCGAAATATCGTGAACAAATGAATCTTCCATCATCTACACTGCGGAAGCGCTATGATTAAAAAGAAGTACTTGCCAGAAACATGGCAGGTGCTTTTTTAGTTGAAAGCGAGGCATACAGAAGATTTTTTGAAAATTAAATCGGGGAGACGTGTGAACGGAAATTTTGGGGTAAAGTATAAGATAGGGCATGAGCCGAAAAGGGTAGACAACAGTGATGAGGTGAGACCAATTGAAATATAAACAAATCAAAACCAAAAAAATATATGAAGAAATTGCGGATGCATTAATCGAATCGATTCGCACTGGTGAGCTTCTTCCGGGAGAAAAATTAGATTCGGTTCAATCGCTCTCAGAAAGCTTTCAAGTCAGCCGTTCCGCTGTGAGAGAGGCGCTGTCTGCTCTCAAAGCGATCGGATTAATAGAGATGAAACAAGGGGAAGGCACATATGTGAAGCAGTTCGATCCTGAACAGCTCGCATTTTCTTTATCTCCTGCATTTTTAATGAAGCAGCATGATGTCAGGCAGCTCCTTGAAGTGAGAACCATTATTGAAACAGGTGCTGTCAAAAAGGCGGCGCTGCTTCGGACGGACGATGACCTACATCAGCTGCGTGATGCACTCGAACAAATGAAGCTGGCAGAAGCCCATGAAGAAATTGGTGAAGAGGCAGATCTTACCTTCCATCTCGCCTTAGCCAAAGCCTCGAAGAATGATGTATTAAAGGTGTTAATGAATCAAGTCTCATCCTTGTTAGTAGAAACGATGCGGGAAACGAGAAAAGTCGTGTTATTCTCAACGAAAGCCTCCATTCGGAAGCTTTACGAAGAACATGAACAAATTTACAAAGCCATCGTTGCAAGGCAGCCAGAAGAAGCAGAGAAAGCGATGCTTACGCATTTGAAAAATGTAGAAAATCTGCTCGGTGATGTGCTGCAAAAACCAGCAGAACAGTCAGATACACAATAAGCTGTGCCGGATGATGGCACAGCTCTATTATTGAAGAGAAATATGTAGCTTTTTCATTCGATATTGCAGACTTTGCCTGCTCATGCCCAATAACTTTGCAGTCTGTGAAATATTATCGTCCATTTTTTCTAAGTAATGGACGATGTATTGCTTTTCGAACCGCTCCATTTGGGTTTGGAAATCAGTCGTCTGTTCAGGGCTTGTATACACAAAGGTGTCAGCAGCTGCGGTTTGCTGCAAAGAATTTGTTTGCAATTGCGCCTTAGGACGGGCTTCCCCGTGCTTAAATCTAAAATGATAGGGAAGGTGATGCATGCTTAAGTCGTCTTCACCCATCATCATATTCATCCCCGCCTCAATCACATGCTCAAGTTCTCTTACATTGCCTGGCCAATGATACGCCTTAAAAAGGGCAAGTACCTCTTCATCAGCCGTCTTCACCTTCATTTGAAACAGCTCATTATATTTTTGAATAAAATGATTCACAAACGTAGGAATGTCCTCTTTTCGTTCAGAAAGCGGCGGAATAAATAAGGTGACAATACCGAGACGATAAAATAAATCCTTGCGCATGCGTCCACCTGCGATTGCATCCACAGGGTCCTCATTCATATTGGCAATCACTCTTACATCAACAGCAATTTCCTTTGTGCTTCCTAGCCTTCTCACACGTTTCTCCTGTAAGACGCGCAATAGTTTTGCTTGAAGATGAGGATTTAGTGAGTTGATCTCATCTAAAAGCAAGGTTCCTCCTTGCGCCTGCTCAAATAAGCCAGGCTGATCAGCTGCTCCCGTAAAAGCCCCTTTTTGTGTACCAAAGAGCAGGCTTTCAATCAAATTATCAGGCAGTGCCGCACAATTTTGAGTAATAAAAGGTCCAGATGACCGGCTGCTGCCGTTATGAATGCTTTGAGCAAACAGCTCTTTCCCAGTCCCAGTTTCGCCAACAATGAGCACATAGGAAGAGGTGCGTGTCGCTCGTTTCGCATGCTCAATCACCTCTAAAAAGGCAGGGCTTTGTCCAATAATAGAATCGAAGGTAAAGCGGGTGCTTCCTTTTTTCTTCATATTGTGATGAATCAGCCGTTCCAGCTTGGTCACATCATTCGAAATTTCAACTGCCCCTTGAATGAGACCATCTCGAACGAGTGGGTATGTATGGTTAATCGTTGTGATTTCTTTTCCGTTGTAATTATGATACGTCTGCTTGGCATGTACGGTTTGTTTCCCGGTACGCAGCGCTTGGACAAGTGTACTGTGCATCTCATCTTGAAAGGCGAAGAAATCGAGTACATTTTTATGGAGAACATCTGAGCGTTTTAAAGACTCGATCTCCATCATTTTTTTATTATAAACAACCGTATGTCCATTCTCATCAATAGCATGAACACCGACATCAATTAAATCGAGCATTTGTTTATATAAATCAATCTCATTTTCAAGCTTTGCGGCATGCAGATCTTTTTTCAATTGCGCCACCTCCTGACGTTACCTCTATTTTACATGAAAAATTTTGCGGTTTCCTCTAAAAAATTTGGCGTATGCAAAGAAACTTTGCGTAATTAATGAAGTAGACCCCATGATCAAGCGGTCAGAAAGTTGGCACGATCCTTGCATAACATATGGATGAAGATGAACCCAATTGAAAGAAGCTACCTTACAGAAGGAGGAATAGATGATGACGACACAGACAAATGAATTGATTCAACAAACAGAGCAATATGGAGCGGCAAACTATCATCCGCTGCCAATTGTCATTTCAGAGGCTGAGGGAGTGTGGGTGACAGACCCTGAAGGCAATCGATATATGGATATGCTGAGTGCGTATTCCGCAGTGAACCAAGGACATCGCCATCCCCGCATTATTGAAGCGCTCAAAAAACAGGCAGACCGCGTGACGCTCACCTCGAGAGCCTTTCATAATGATCAGCTTGGTCCTTGGTATGAAAAAATTTGCAAACTGACGAATAAAGACATGGCACTGCCAATGAATACAGGTGCTGAGGCTGTAGAAACCGCTGTAAAAGCAGCGAGACGCTGGGGCTATGATGTGAAAGGAATCGAAGAGAATCGTGCAGAAATCATTGCGTGTGTTGGCAATTTCCATGGGAGGACGATGACGGCTGTATCTCTTTCCTCAGAAGCAGAATACCAAAGAGGTTTCGGCCCAATGCTTCCTGGAATTAAGCTAATTCCTTACGGAGATATTGAAGCGTTACGTGAAGCGATCACACCACAGACAGCGGCTTTCCTCATTGAGCCGATTCAAGGAGAAGCTGGGATTGTCATGCCGCCAGAAGGCTTCTTGAAAGAAGCCAAAACGCTTTGTGAGCAAGAAAATGTGCTGTTCATTGCGGATGAGATTCAAGTGGGGTTAGCACGAACAGGTAAGATGTTTGCGTGTGATTGGGAAGACATTGAGCCAGATATGCTGATTCTTGGGAAAGCTTTAGGCGGCGGAGTATTCCCAATCTCGTGTGTTGTAGCAAACCGCGATATTTTAGGCGTGTTTAACCCTGGTTCTCATGGGTCTACCTTTGGAGGAAATCCTCTTGCGTGTGCAGTGTCGCTTGCTGCACTGGATGTTTTAATCGACGAAAAGCTTGCAGCACGCTCTATGGAGCTTGGTGAATACTTCAAAGACAAATTGGCACACATTCAAAGTCCTGTGATTAAAGAAGTGCGCGGCCGCGGACTATTTATAGGAATGGAGCTGACAGAGGCAGCTAGACCTTATTGTGAAAAGCTGAAGCAAGCAGGTTTGTTATGTAAGGAAACTCATGAAACAGTCATCCGTTTTGCACCACCACTGACCATTTCAAAAGCAGATTTAGACTGGGCGATTGGTCATATTGAAGCACTGTTTCAAGCTTAAATGGCAAAGGGGGAGGAAGCTTCACTTTCTCCCTTTCTTTTTCAACGAACAGCGAATTTTGTCAAAGGATGCTGAATAGAAGAGGGAAAGTGGGGAAGTGGATTTGATGCAAGAACAGCATAATGAACTAGAGCGTTCCATGAAAAGCAGACATCTCTTTATGATTGCCTTAGGCGGCGTCATCGGTACAGGGCTTTTCCTTGGGTCAGGGTTGATTATCCATCAGGCAGGACCGGGGGGAGCCATTCTATCGTTTATCATTGGCGGATTTTTAATGTATTTGGTCATGCTCTGTCTTGGAGAATTAGCAGTGGCGATGCCAACAGCCGGTTCCTTTCAGGAATATGCAACCAAATATATAGGCCCGTCCACAGGCTTTATGATCGGCTGGCTGTATTGGTTTAGCTGGGCGTGTACGATTGGTCTGGAGTTTACATCAGCAGGCATATTGCTCCAAAGGTGGTTTCCAGATATTCCGGTTTGGCTCTGGTGTCTAGCATTTAGCGTGATATTATTTGCCGTGAATGCCATCTCTGCTCGCAGCTTCGCTGAAACGGAGTTTTGGTTTTCAGCCATCAAGGTTGCGGCCATCCTATTGTTTATTATCATCGGAATTGGCGCAATTTTCGGAATGATTCATTTAAAAGGCGGAGAACCAGCCCCTTTATTTCGTCATTTGACGGATCATGGCGGACTATTTCCTAATGGTGTTTTTGCTATTTTATTAACCATGGTCACGGTCAATTTCTCCTTCCAAGGAACAGAACTTGTAGGGATCGCAGCAGGTGAGAGTGAAAGCCCTGAAAAAACATTGCCTCGATCAATACGGAATATTATTTGGAGAACGATGGTCTTTTTCGTTTTATCAATTGCGGTTCTAGCCGCACTTCTTCCATGGCAGACAGCAGGCGCTGTCGACAGTCCGTTTGTGGTCGTGCTGGACAAGGTCGGCATCCCATATGCTGCAGATATCATGAATTTTATTATCATCACAGCTGTCTTGTCTGTAGCAAACTCTGGATTATATGCATCATCACGTATGCTCTGGTCGCTTTCAAAGGACGGGAAAGGACCTGCCTTTACGAAAAAGCTGTCCAAGCGTAAAATCCCGATCAATGCATTATTGATGACAATGGGTGTATCCGCTCTATCTCTGCTCACAAGTATTGTGGCACCAAAAACGGTGTATGTGTGGCTTATTTCGATTTCTGGAATGGTTCTTGTTGTGGTGTGGATGTCCATTTGTTTGTCTCAATATTTCTTTAGAAAACAATTCATAAAAGACGGGGGAGATGTAAAGGATCTCGTCTTCCGTACACCGCTCTATCCATTTGTCCCACTAGCAGGCTTCATCGCATTTGGCATCGTGCTCATTAGCTTATTTTTTATCGAGGATCAGCGGATCGGTCTTTATTGCGGAATCCCGTTCATGGCTGCCTGCTACATCATTTATTATCTCAAAATCAAACCGAAGGAAGAGGCAAAGCGTTTCGCCGAAGAGGAAGGAATCCCAAAAACATAAAAGACGACTATATCAAAAAAGTGTGTATGCAGACCTCTTACGCATGCACACTTTCATTGATGAATTCATTCAATATAGAAGAAAATAAAATATTTCGAAAAGAAAAATCATAGCAAGAACCTAGATGACAAGCAGGCTATGGGTGAAAATGTGTCTATTTTTTGTCTAAATGTGTTTGTAATAGTTGAAAATGCAAGATGATCCTGTTAAAATAATTAAAGAAAGCAGGGATTGATTTTTTTTGGCTGTGGCGGGACGTTTTTTGTCACAGTGGGACGTTTTTAGTCCAACGTGAAAAGAAAGGGTCGTTAGCCATGAATCGTTTATTGGAAGCTCAAAAAAAATTATTGCCAGATCTTCTCATCGTTATGCAAAAACGCTACGACATTTTGCAGTACATCAGATTAGCTGAACCAATCGGCCGCAGAAGTCTTGCGACGAGTCTTGGTCTCAGTGAGCGCATCTTAAGAGCTGAAGTTCAGTTTTTAAAAGAACAAAATCTGCTGGATGTCAAAACGAGCGGCATGATGCTGACGAGTGAAGGCCACGCTTTGCTTGAAATGCTTGAAGGAATGATGAAAGACGTTTTAGGTTTAACCTTTTTGGAAAATACATTGAAGAGGAAGTTAGGCCTAGAAGAAGTCGTGATCGTTTCTGGTGACAGTGACGAATTCCCGTGGGTGAAGCAAGAGATGGGAAGAGCTGCTGTCCAATGTATGAAAAAAAGGTTTACTGGAAATAATATCGTCGCCGTCACTGGCGGAACGACGATGGAAGCCGTTGCCGAAATGATGACCCCTGATGCCAAAAACAGAGACATGATGTTTGTCCCTGCGAGAGGCGGTCTTGGGGAGAATGTAAAAAATCAGGCAAACACCATTTGTGCCCACATGGCTGAAAAAGCTTCCGGTACTTACAAACTGCTGTTTGTTCCAGGACAGCTGTCAGAAGGTGCTTACTCTTCCATTATTGAAGAGCCGTCAGTCAAAGAAGTGCTTCAAACGATCAAATCTTCCACGATGCTCATTCATGGAATCGGTGAAGCAAAAACAATGGCGATGAGACGAAACACACCAGCTGAAGATTTAAAAAAGATTGATGAGCATGACGCAGTGACAGAGGCCTTTGGCTATTACTTTAATCGTGATGGTGAGGTCGTCCACAAAGTGCACTCCGTCGGCATGCAGCTAGATGATTTAGAAAGCATTCCACACATCATTGCTGTTGCAGGTGGATCATCAAAGGCAGGGGCCATTGAAGCTTATTTCAAAAAACCCCGCCGAACGGTTCTCGTCACAGACGAAGGAGCCGCAAAAGAGTTATTAAGGGAGTCAATTGATCCCTCAATATAAAACATTGTGACCTATAAAAGGAGGAAACATCATGGCAGTAAAAGTCGGTATTAACGGATTTGGACGTATTGGACGTAACGTATTTCGTGCAGCATTAAACAATCCTGAAGTTGAGGTAGTAGCGGTTAACGATCTAACAGACGCTAACATGCTTGCACACCTTTTACAATATGACTCTGTTCACGGAAAACTAGATGCAGAGGTTTCTGTAGACGGTACGAACTTAGTAGTGAACGGTAAAACAATCGAAGTATCAGCTGAGCGTGACCCTGCGAAATTAAGCTGGGGTAAACAAGGCGTAGAAATCGTTGTTGAATCTACTGGATTCTTCACAAAACGTGCAGACGCTGCAAAACACTTAGAAGCTGGTGCTAAAAAAGTCATCATCTCTGCTCCTGCTAACGAAGAAGATATCACAATCGTTATGGGTGTAAACGAAGACAAATACGATGCAGCTAGCCACGATGTCATCTCTAATGCATCTTGTACAACAAACTGCTTAGCTCCATTTGCAAAAGTACTTAACGATAAATTTGGTATCAAACGCGGAATGATGACAACTGTTCACTCATACACAAATGACCAACAAATTCTTGATCTTCCGCACAAAGACTACCGTCGTGCTCGTGCAGCTGCGGAAAATATCATCCCAACTTCTACAGGTGCTGCGAAAGCTGTTTCACTTGTATTGCCTGAACTTAAAGGTAAATTAAACGGTGGCGCTATGCGTGTTCCAACACCTAACGTTTCTTTAGTTGACCTTGTGGCTGAATTAAACCAAGATGTAACTGTTGAAGATGTAAATGCAGCACTTAAAGAAGCAGCTGAAGGAGAACTTAATGGAATCCTTGGCTACAGCGAAGAGCCATTAGTATCTGGTGACTACAATGGTAATGCAAACTCTTCAACAATTGATGCTCTTTCTACAATGGTAATGGAAGGCAGCATGGTGAAAGTCATTTCTTGGTACGATAACGAGAGTGGATATTCTCACCGCGTTGTTGACCTTGCAGCTTACATTGCAAAACAAGGTCTTTAATTTGTCACACTGAAGGAACTCACTTGGTTCTTTCCTATAGACACGATATAATGAAGACGGACAAGGGAAGGGGAAGCATCCCTTTCCCTTTTTCTCTGTTTTTATCCGTTCTGCACGATTTCTCGTTTTGATGAGGGCAAAATGGGAAAAGGATAAAGAGAGACTTGTCCAATGCGTAAGGAAACCAGAATAAAGGAGGATCTCCTGACGAGCATGAATAAGAAATCAGTAAAAGACATTGACGTAAAAGGTAAAGTTGTGTTCTGCCGCGTAGATTTTAACGTTCCAATGAAAGACGGAAAAGTGACGGATGATACTCGTATTCGCGCAGCATTACCAACGATTGAGTATTTAACAGGACAAGGCGCAAAGGTACTACTAGCTAGTCATTTGGGTCGTCCGAAGGGTCAAGTTACTGAAGAACTGCGTCTGACACCTGTAGCGAAACGTCTTCAAGAGCTTCTTGGACAAGAAGTGAAAAAAGCGGATGAAGCTTACGGCGACAACGTGAAAAAGCAAATCTCTGACTTAAAAGAAGGAGATGTGCTAGTGCTTGAAAACGTTCGTTTCTATCCTGGTGAAGAAAAGAACGATCCTGAACTATCAAAAGCATTTGCTGATTTAGCCGATGTGTATGTCAATGATGCATTCGGTGCTGCACACCGTGCACATGCATCCACTGCTGGTATTGCAGCATATCTTCCGGCTGTTTCTGGCTTCCTCATGCAAAAAGAGCTTGAGGTTCTAGGAAAAGCCATTTCAAACCCTGATCGCCCATTTACAGCGATTATCGGTGGCGCAAAAGTAAAGGATAAAATCGGTGTGATTGAAAGTCTTCTTGATAAAGTGGACAACCTCATCATCGGCGGCGGACTTGCTTACACATTTGTGAAAGCACTAGGCCACGAAGTAGGAAAATCTTTATTAGAAGAAGACAAAGTCGATTTAGCGAAATCCTTTATGGACCGTGCAAAAGAAAAAGGCGTGAACTTCCTGATTCCAACAGATGTTCTGGTAGCCGACGACTTTTCAAATGATGCGAATACAAGCATTGTGCCAATCTCTGAAATTCCAAGTGATCTAGAAGCACTTGATATTGGAACAGAGACAATAGGCAAGTACGCTGATGTTATTAAAAACAGCAAGCTTGTTGTTTGGAACGGACCAATGGGTGTATTTGAAATCGACGCATTCGCTAAAGGAACAAAAGCAATCGCAGAAGCACTGGCAGAAGCAAAAGATACATATTCTGTCATTGGCGGTGGAGATTCAGCAGCAGCTGTTGAGAAATTTGGTCTGGCTGATCAGATGAGCCATATTTCTACAGGCGGCGGCGCTTCACTTGAATTTATGGAAGGCAAAGAGCTTCCAGGTGTTACTGCATTAAACGATAAATAAGACCAAAACTGCTATAAGGAAGTGTCAATCATGAGAAAACCAATTATAGCTGGGAACTGGAAAATGAACAAAACACTTGGCGAAGCGGTTAGCTTCGTTGAAGAAGTCAAGTCATCCATTCCATCTCCTGACAAAGTGGAAGCAATTGTCTGTGCGCCAGCTCTTTTCCTTGAAAAGCTAAACAGCCTTTCTAACGGAACAGACCTTAAAATTGGTGCACAAAACATGCACTTTGAAGAAAATGGTGCATTCACTGGTGAAATCAGTCCTGCTGCGCTAAAAGATCTTGGCATTGGCTACTCAGTGATCGGTCATTCAGAGCGCCGTGAATTCTTCGCTGAAACAGATGAAACAGTGAACAAAAAAGCACATGCTGCATTCAAGCATGGCATCGTTCCAATTATCTGTGTAGGTGAAACGCTTGAAGAGCGTGAAGCTGGCAAAACAAATGAACTTGTCGCTGATCAAGTGAAGAAAGCACTAGCTGGTTTAACAACTCAGCAAGTTTCTGAATCTGTTATTGCATATGAGCCAATCTGGGCGATCGGTACAGGGAAATCTTCTACAGCGAAAGATGCAAACGACGTTTGTGCGCATATCCGTCAAACGGTTGCAAGCGAATATGGTCAAGAAGCGGCAGACAGCCTTCGCATTCAATATGGCGGAAGCGTGAAACCTGCGAATATTAAAGAATATATGGCAGAATCCGATATTGACGGTGCTTTGGTAGGCGGCGCAAGCTTAGAACCTCAGTCTTTCGTTCAATTATTGGAGGAAGGTCAATATGAGTAAGAAACCAGCTGCATTAATCATCTTAGATGGATTCGGTTTAAGAGGCGAAACAGTTGGTAACGCTGTTGCCCAAGCAAAGAAACCGAACTTCGACCGCTACTGGAACGAATTCCCGCATCAAACCTTAACGGCTTCAGGTGAGGCAGTAGGCCTCCCACAAGGTCAAATGGGGAACTCTGAAGTTGGGCATTTGAACATCGGTGCAGGACGCATTGTGTATCAAAGCTTAACAAGAGTGAATGTTGCCATTCGTGATGGGGAATTTGAGAAAAACGAAACGTTCCTAGAGGCAATGACTTATGCAAAAGAGAATGACAAGGCCCTTCATTTATTCGGTCTCCTGTCAGACGGCGGTGTGCACAGCCACATCCAGCATCTTTTTGCCTTGCTGAAACTAGCGAAAAAAGAAGGCTTAACAAAAGTATACATTCATGGCTTCTTGGACGGACGTGATGTTGGTCAAAAGACAGCCAAAGTGTACTTAAAACAGCTTGAAGAACAAATCAAAGAAATCGGTGTCGGAGAAGTGGCAACACTTTCTGGACGCTATTACTCAATGGACCGTGACAAACGCTGGGATCGTGTGGAGAAAGCATATCGCGCGATGGCGTATGGTGAAGGCCCAAGTTATCAAAACATCTATGATGTCGTTGATGACTCCTATGAAAATGGAATCTACGATGAATTCGTTATTCCATCTGTCATCACGAGAGAAAATGGTGAGCCAGTTGCAAAAGTAAACGCCGGCGATTCTGTGATTTTCTATAACTTCCGCCCAGACCGTGCAATCCAAATTTCGAACACCTTCACAAATGAAGATTTCCGCTCGTTTGATCGCGGAGAAGCACATCCGAAGCATTTACACTTCGTCTGCTTCACACACTTCAGTGAAACGGTTGATGGCTATGTTGCCTTCAAACCAGTGAATTTGGATAACACAGTAGGAGAAGTGCTAGCGCAAAATGGATTGAAACAGCTGCGGATTGCTGAAACAGAGAAATATCCTCACGTGACGTTCTTTATGAGCGGTGGACGTGAAGAAGAATTTCCTGGTGAAGACCGCATCTTGATCAATTCGCCAGATGTGGCAACCTATGACCTCAAGCCAGAAATGAGCGCTTATGAGGTAAAGGATGCACTTGTTGCAGACATCAATGCTGACAAGCATGATGCGATCATCCTGAACTTTGCTAACCCGGATATGGTTGGTCATTCAGGTATGCTTGAGCCAACAATCAAAGCCATTGAAGCAGTAGATGAATGCTTAGGAGCTGTTGTCGACGCAATCCTAGCAAAAGGCGGACATGCCATCATCACGGCAGACCACGGTAACGCAGACGTGCTGATTACTGAAGAAGGAAAGCCGCATACTGCACATACGACAAACCCTGTTCCAGTCATCGTAACGAAAAAAGGTGCAACGCTTAGAGAAGGCGGCATTCTAGCCGATCTATCTCCAACGCTTTTAGACTTACTTGGTCTTGAAAAACCAAAAGAGATGACAGGAACATCATTGATTCAGAAATAACAAATTGATTCAAAAGGAGAGAAATAACGATGCCATACATTGTTGACGTATATGCACGCGAAGTATTAGACTCCCGCGGTAACCCAACAGTTGAAGTAGAAGTTTACACAGAATCTGGCGGCTTTGGCCGTGCACTAGTACCAAGTGGTGCCTCTACTGGTGAATATGAAGCAGTAGAACTACGTGACGGAGACAAAGACCGTTACCTTGGAAAAGGTGTTCTGACAGCTGTAAACAACGTAAACGAAATCATTGCACCAGAGCTTTTAGGCTTTGATGTAACTGAACAAGTAGCAATTGACAAAATGTTAATCGAACTTGACGGAACAGAAAACAAAGGGAAATTAGGCGCAAACGCAATCCTTGGCGTATCTATCGCTGTAGCACGTGCTGCTGCTGATTTCTTACAAATTCCACTTTACCAATACCTTGGTGGATTCAACTCCAAAACGCTTCCAGTGCCAATGATGAACATCGTCAACGGCGGAGAGCATGCGGATAACAACGTAGACATTCAAGAATTCATGATTATGCCTGTAGGTGCACCTAACTTCCGTGAAGCACTTCGCATGGGCGCACAAATCTTCCATAGCCTGAAATCTGTATTAAGTGCAAAAGGCTTAAACACAGCTGTAGGTGACGAAGGTGGATTCGCTCCAAACCTTGGTTCTAACGAAGAAGCACTTCAAACAATCGTTGAAGCGATTGAAAAAGCTGGTTTCAAACCAGGTGAAGAAGTGAAACTTGCAATGGATGCTGCATCTTCTGAGTTCTACAACAAAGAAGACGGTAAATATCATTTATCAGGCGAAGGTGTTGTGAAAACATCTGCTGAAATGGTTGACTGGTATGAAGATATGGTATCGAAATACCCAATCATCTCGATCGAAGACGGCCTTGATGAAAACGACTGGGAAGGTCACAAACTATTAACTGAGCGTCTTGGCAGCAAGGTTCAGCTAGTAGGAGATGACTTGTTTGTGACAAACACGAAGAAGCTTTCTGAAGGAATCAAAAACGGCGTTGGTAACTCAATCCTAATCAAAGTAAACCAAATCGGTACATTAACTGAAACATTTGATGCAATCGAAATGGCAAAACGCGCTGGATACACAGCTGTTATCTCTCACCGCTCTGGTGAAACAGAAGACAGCACAATTGCAGACATCGCTGTTGCAACAAACGCTGGACAAATCAAAACAGGTGCTCCGTCTCGTACGGACCGTGTGGCGAAATACAACCAATTACTTCGCATCGAAGATCAATTGGCTGAAACAGCACAATATCATGGCATTGCAACATTCTATAACTTGAATAAATAATGCCAGCAACGCGCTGCGTTCCGCTCTTATAAAAGAGTGGGCGCAGCGTTTTTTTGTGTTGAATGAGATCCCGCAGCTGTTTCAATAGTCACATCCTATTTTTGTAAAAAGTCATCCTTCAGTCAGAGGGAAAGTGAGAAGATCCACCATTTATAAGCAATAGATCATGAAAAAACGACTAAAAATATGATCTGAAATGAACTTATGCTTTCTGTAAGGGGGTGGTATCATTTTACATATATTAGGGGGTGATGAGATGCTGAATCCTTTTAGCCTTCGTTTTCCAGTAGGTGTGTATATGTATATTCTCCACCTACTGGCGGCATATGATGAAAGGAAGCAACGAATTCTAACTTCTAAGAATGTACAGAAAAACGCATTTTGGATTTATGTCCTTGCCGCTATATTGGGCATTATTTCACTTGGAGCATTGATTTGGGCATGTAAGACCTTTGGACAGGGCTCCAAATTTTTAGGAGAGTTCAAATTATTAGGCATGTACGTTAAAATCCAATGCGGGTTCTAACAGGGATGAGAACAGATGCAAGGTCATCTGTTCCATCTGAAACAAACGGAGGGATATGATGCTGACATTACAATTACAAGAAAAAACGTATAGCCGCACCTTCTCTCTCCGCCATATACAAATGAACGTGGAGAAAGGCCAGATGATGCTTCTTTTAGGGCATAATGGTGCAGGAAAGACAACGATGATTCAAGCTATGTTTGGGCTGACGCCATTTACTGGCTACGTTTCCTTACATGGTGAACAGCTGAACCTTCAATCCTCAGCACATATTTCCCTGTTGAAAAAACATGTTTCCTATATTCCTGACGATCATGCGTTGTTCGATTATTTAACACCGAGGGAATACTTTCAATTACTTCAGCTGCCACATGAGCAAGATGTCACACGTGAAGAGACCTTCACCGATTTGTTTGAGCTGAGTCCGTATATGGATCAGCCAATCGCTCAGCTGTCCCATGGCAATCAAAAGAAAACACAGATCATTTCGCAGCTCCTCAGACCATGTGATTATTATGTGTTCGACGAGCCAACGAACGGACTTGATCCAGATATGATGATCATCTTAAAAAAGGTGCTCATGAAGCTGAGAGATCAAGGCGCTGGCATCCTGATTTCAACTCATCATTTGAGTTTTGGTGATACATTATATGATCATCTCATGATCTTAAGAAATGGTGACGTCAAGCTGAATATGTCCCGCCAAGAAACGAATGAGACATTTCCTCATCAGGCACTTGAAGAGATTTATAAAGAAGTAAATCGAGATTACTATATGCAGGTGGAGAGGTTACTCAATGATTTGGACACGACACGTTCTTCATAAAATAGAGTGGGGCATGCTGACAACGAAAGGAAAGCAGCTTGGAAAAAAGTATCCTTTGCAGCTGCTCGCAGCCGCCGTTTTTCTCTTGCTAATCTATGCGATATACGTTGTCATCAGCCTGCGCTTTTACATGCAGGCAGGTGAAAGTGAGCCAGCTGCGCTATATCTCCAATTTGTCAAAATGTCGCTCTTACTATTAGGAGCAGGGATTGTGTTATCCCGCAATAAACTGAAGCGCCAAGAATATCAATTCTACTTTTTGAACAGTGCCATACAAAGTGTACCCTTTGTCCTTTGTGCGTATTTCTTTCCAGTGCTTTTTTGCTTCCTCATGGCTGGACTGCTTTTTTTACCGATTGTATTAGGTCTTTTTATCACAGGTGTCACCCCATCTCTGTATTGGATCATCGTTGTCTGCATCACATGCGGCATATTGGCACTTTATACGCTCTCTTCATGGATGCTAATGAGGATCGGTGTAAGTTATTTCGTATCAAAAACAAAGGAGCATTTACTGCTACAAACAATCGGCTTTGCGGCACTTCAAGTACTCATATATCTTCTTTTTCAAAAAGCAGTGGAGATGATCCATGTATGGCCGGCTGTCTATCTGACGTTGCTGGTAATTCTTCTAAGCTCTGGCTGGCTATGGGGAAAGGGCTTAGCAGCTTGCTATGTTCATCAAATGTTTTTGCAGCTGAAAACAGAGGTAAAGTCATTTTCTTACCAGAAAATTAGGACGTACTCTTCCTTTCTGACGCATGTGCGGCAGGAAATGGTCTATTTCATCCGATCAACTGTTTTTAAAGAACAAGGCATTTTGTTCCTCTTTCTCGTTTGTTTGACGATTGGGCTGCCATTTGTTTTTACAACGGAAGAAACTGGCTGGCTGTATGCCTTTATTGTGCAGTTTGCGTTAAAGGAAATATTGATCATGCTTCCGCTGATGATTGGCAGAGAATATCATATCAATCAACGGGCCATCTTTATGTTAAATACATCAAAGGGTGCGTATATATTGCCAAGAATTTTATTTTATTACACAATCAATTTACTCATTTATTTTGTGTATATTGGCCTTGCTTATTTGGTGATCGGTATTGAAAGTGAAGGTCATGGCTTGGCGAGTTTGTCCATTTTATTCATGACCGTCATGGCAGCCTGTACGGGGTTTGTCGTGAAAATCAGTGATTTTAATAAACTGTTTGTCATCGTGATGATGATTGCTGTATTCAGCTTCATCGATATGCTTTTATTAGAGTGGCTGTCAGCTCATATGTTTCTTCTTGCCACCGCTTATCTGCTTGGGTCACTTGCCTTTTTCAGTTGTATATATGCTGTGATGTTAAAAAGGCCGATATTGCGATGATGGGGCTTGTCATTAGTTTACTAGCGGTTGTGCTCATTCATGAACTCGGTCATATGCTGATGATCATGGTGTGTAACAAAGTCGAAAAAAGGCCGCTCTTTGATTTTGTGGTAACGATTGATTGGAAGCATGTGGCGATTATTCATGAGACATTTGCCCGGCCGAGCTTTAATCTGATGGTGGCACTTGCAGGTCCGCTGTTTCCGGTACTCTGCTCAATTGTGCTTTTATTAACGTGGAAGCATTCGGTGAGTCATCAACTGCTGTTTTTTTCTTTACTGAACACTGTGATGCTGCATCCAGCTTGCCCAGACGGGAAAAATATCACAGTCAGTTTAAAAGAGATGAAGGAGAGAAAGAGATGATCAAAGTATTTCATTCGTTTTCTAGCGGCTTAACACTTGCGATGCTGTATATATTTGCTGTGTTTATGACCCCTGTCTTTTTACTACTGCTAGAGGTCAATCATATCGAATCAAGTCCAACGCTGTTTGGTATGCCATTTTATATTATGAAAATTGAAGAGTATCAATTCAGCTCTGAGGCGACGCTTTTTGGATGCGTTGTCTGCTTTTTAGCCGGCGCTGTGCTTTACTTTTTCATTCAATATGTGATTCATGCTATGAAGAAACGAAGAGCATAAAAAAAGCAGGCTGAACAAATAGTCAGTCTGCTTGAAATGTGAGAGACAGCCGTACCATATCCATACACTGAATCCCGTTTTCATAAATTGGTTCATCATAATGCTTAAGGAAGAAATCGCGATCGATCGACGTTAGACGGAAGCCGCATTTTTGATAAAGTGCGAGCTGCTGAATACTCGAGTTGCCTGTGCCGATTTCAATCGTATGAAAACCAGTGGCTTTCGCTTCAGCGATCGCATGGCGGATCAGCTGCTTCCCAATTCCCCTTCCTTGCCATGACTCCATCACAGCAACATTCATGATTTCCACTGAATGCTGAGAGAGCGATGATAGCACATAGACACCAATCACTTCCTGTTCATGAAAGGCGGCATAACAAGAGCCGGATTGTACATAAGCAAGAACCTTTTCCTTTGAAGGATCAGCTAATAGTAAAAGATCCATAGGGAGAGATTGATCATGAGATAATGGCCGAATCTGTATCACATTTTTTCATCCTTTCTATTCTTTAATATACCCTTGTTTCACGCCCCAATCGTATTGGTCCTGTACCCACTGTGAGGGAGGGTGATGAGTAACATTCGGGTCTTTTTTTACAGTTGGTTTACCCTGAGCGGTCTGCTTATTTGCTTTGCTTATTATCATCGGTTAAAGATATACAGGTTTTAACATCACAAGGGAATATTCACATCAGAATGGCAGACACTATGAAAAAAGGAGGGTGTCTGTTGATTTCCTTTATGATTCATGTTGTCGTCTCATTATTTGCTGTATCAAACCCCATAGGAAACGTACCTCTTTTCATCACCTTAACAGAGGGCTATACAGAGAAAGAGCGCTCCCAGACAGCCAAAAAAGCCATCGTGGTCTCTTTTATTATTTTGATTGCCTTTCTATTGGCAGGCAGGCTCATTTTCAAACTGTTTGGAATTGATATTCATGCACTCCGCATCGCTGGCGGTATTTTTATTTTTGGTATCGCTTACAATTTGCTGAATGCAAAAGAATCACACGTCCAAAATCCTCATTCGGAGGAAAAGGCAGAAAGCAAAGAGAAGTCAGATATCTCCGTTACGCCGCTCGCCATTCCGATCATCGCTGGTCCCGGTACAATCGCTACAGTGATGAGTTTAACCCCGGGAAGTCAAGGGATGCTCCACATGTTTGCGATTCTAATCGGCATTGTCATCGTTCTTGCCATGACGTATTATGCCTTTCATTATTCAAGTTTTATTATGCGAAAAATGGGGAAAACAGAGATGAATGTCGTGACGCGTTTGATGGGATTAATTCTGGCTGTAGTGGCAGTTGAAATGATCGGCGCAGGCTTAAAAGGGATGTTTCCGATGTTTATGTCATAAGTGTATATAAAAAAGCTGTTTTTTTCTACAATGATGTAAAATAAAACAGCTTTTTTTAAGGTTTCGGCACATGCTTAAATACTTCTTCACTTTCAAAGAACTCAATTAAGCGGCTAATCCAATCATAGTAATCAAGACTTTCCTTGATTTCTGAAAGAAGCAGATTGATTTTATCCTCTGTTTCTTCTGGTAAATCTTCCTGTTCAAGCAGCTCTTGCAATTCCTTGCACGTTTTCTTATGTGCTTTACGGTTTTTACTGACAACACGTGTCCAATTGGCTGCAAACAATGAAATAAACGTTTGGTATTGATCTTGCTCAACGTCATAAAGATCTTTACGTATTCCTTTTTCATAAACCTTTTCCGCAATATTTAAATCGAGCATTTCTCGAACGACTTGACTCATCCTCGTTTTGCTCATGCCGGTCGCCTCTGATAGCTCTTCCAGCGTCATTGGTTTACGGTTCATGTGAATGATACCAAGCACTCTACCCACTGTAGAAGAAAGACCAAAGGCATTCATGTTCTCTGCAGCTTTTTCAATATAATGATCCTGTGCTTTTTGAATGGCGCCTAGCGCTTGCTTGTCCACTCCCCGCTTCATCCCTTCACGACTGACAATTTGTAACACAATATATCATATACCTGTTTGTTGATGAAAACAATAAATATTGAGTAATTGCTAGTAATTTGGAGGAAAAAGGAGAGATATCTAGATATTACGGCGTTAACTGAAAATTTTATATAAATGTTATGCAATACAAACACATCATAAACTTTTTATTTTATAAAGTTTGCACTATAATTAATAAGGTGTAAATTTTCTGAATATATAGATCCAACTAATTGGAGGTGTCTCATTTGCTGAAACTAGAGAATGTATCTAAGACGTATAAAGGCGGAAAAAAAGCTGTCAAAAATATTGATTTAGACATAGCAAAAGGAGAATTTATTTGTTTTATTGGACCGAGTGGCTGTGGTAAGACCACAACCATGAAAATGATCAACCGACTCATCGAACCTTCCTCAGGAAACATTTTTATCGAGGGAGAAAATATCATGAAAAAAGATCCAGTTCAATTAAGAAGAGAAATCGGTTATGTGATTCAGCAAATTGGACTGTTCCCCCATATGACCATCGCGCAAAACATCTCACTTGTGCCGAAGCTGTTAAAATGGCCGGAAGAAAAACGGAAGGAACGAGCACGTGAACTGCTGAAGCTCGTCGACATGGGCCCGGAATTTTTAGAGCGCTATCCTCATGAACTTAGTGGAGGACAGCAGCAGCGTATTGGAGTTCTTCGCGCACTAGCAGCAGAACCCCCTCTGATCCTCATGGACGAACCATTTGGTGCACTTGATCCAATTACACGAGATACATTGCAGGAAGAATTTAAGAAGCTGCAAAAAACGTTAAATAAAACCATCGTATTCGTCACACATGACATGGATGAAGCAATTAAACTGGCTGACCGAATTGTGATTTTAAAAGATGGAGAGATTGTTCAAGTAGGCACACCAGAAGATATTTTACGTAACCCAGCCAACGAGTTCGTAGAAGAATTCATCGGAAAAGAACGCCTGCTTCAATCAAATCCGAATATGGAACGTGTAGAACAAATGATGAACACGTCACCAGTCACCATTACAGTCGAACAAACGTTGACTGATGCCATCTACATCATGAGAGAAAAGCGGGTCGATTCCTTGCTTGTAGTAGATGAACATGATGTGTTAAAAGGCTATATCGATATTGAAACTATTGATGCGAACCGCAGAAAAGCGGCTTTCGTTGGTGAGATCTTAAATACAGAGTTCTATACTGTACAAGAAGGCGCACTTCTCAGAGACACCGTTCGGAAAATCTTAATACGCGGTATTAAATATGTACCGGTTGTCGATGCCAAAGGGCATTTAAAAGGCATTGTGACACGGGCAAGTCTTGTAGATGTTGTGTACGACTCCATTTGGGGAGACGATACGCCAGCGTCTGCCATTGAAATGAACTAAGGGAGGTGGACACATGGATCAAATCATCGATTTTCTAGAGAAAAATGGTGGGGAACTCCTCACAAAAATGTGGGAGCATTTATATATTTCCCTAATTGCTGTCGTGCTAGGAATTATCGTTGCCGTTCCTTTAGGCGTCGTTCTCACGCGAATGAAACGAGGCGCAGGCTTTGTCATCGGTGTCGTGAATATCTTTCAAACACTCCCTAGTTTAGCGATTCTTGCATTTTTTATTCCTATTTTGGGGGTTGGGAAAATACCTGCAATCGTTGCTCTCTTTTTCTATTCGGTATTGCCTATTTTGAGAAATACGTATGCCGGCGTCCAAGGTGTGAACAAAAATCTGCTTGAATCCGGTAAAGGGATCGGCATGACCACATGGGAACAAATTCGTCTCGTGGAACTTCCGCTTGCTGTACCGATCATTATGGCAGGTGTCCGAACGTCAACGATTTATTTAATTGGCTGGACAACACTTGCTGCTTTTATCGGTGGAGGCGGTCTTGGTGACTACATTTTGATTGGACTTCAGCTATACCAGCCGGAATACATTATTTCAGGTGCCATCCCAGTCACCATTTTAGCGGTCATCATTGACTTTACATTGATGAAGCTGGAGAAAAAAGTAACACCAGAAGGCTTAAAAGGATTGAAGGAAGTTTCATAAGGAGTTGGCTTATGTGAAGAATCGAAAAACAAAATGGATCAGCGCACTGCTTGCTGGATGCTTGCTATTGATAAGCGGCTGTTCACTTCCTGGACTAGCCGGCTCCTCAGGCAATACGCTGCGGGTGGGAGCACAAAACTTTACCGAATCAGAAATCATGGCCTATATGGTTAGCGAGATCATCGAACATTACACAGATAAAAAGACAACCATTGTGAAAAACCTAGGCTCTAATACCGTACAGCAGAAAGCAATGGAAAATGGGGATATCGACATTTCTGCGACAAGATATACAGGGACAGATTTGACGAGTACGCTTGGAATGGATGCGGAAAAAGACCCGGAGCGTGCAATGGAAATCGTCCAAAAAGAATTTAAGAAACGCTATGATTACAAATGGTTTGATTCCTATGGCTTTGACAATACGTATGCCTTTGCCGTGACGCAAAAGATGGCGAAGGAAAACAAGTTAGAAACGGTCTCTGCCTTGAAAAAGAATGCGAAGAATTACCGGTTCGGTGTCGATAATATATGGCTCAAAAAGAAAGGCGACGGTTATGAAGGATTCGTGAAAACATACGGAATTGAATTTGGAAGCACGTATCCAATGCAGATTGGTTTAGTGTACGATGCATTAAAAAATGAAAAAATGGATATTGTGCTTGCCTATTCAACAGATGGACGAATCAAAGCCTATGACCTCAAAATTTTAAAAGATGATAAGCGGTTTTTCCCGCCATATGATGCATCGCCCGTTGTCCCGGAAAAAGTTTTAAAAGAGAACCCAGGGCTTGATAAGGTGATCAACAGACTGATCGGAAAAATTAATACAGAACAAATGCAAGAGCTGAACTATCAAGTCGACGGAGAGCTTCAAGAACCAGCCACCGTTGCGAAGAATTTCCTGAAAAAGCACAATTACTTTGAGTAAGATGGGGAGGTGTCACGGCTGATGGACACACTGCAGCAATTATGGACGTATTATCAGCAGAACGGTTCATATGTGTTAGAAGAATTTTATCGGCATTTTCTCATGTCAGCGTATGGGGTGCTGTTTGCGGCAATAGTCGGAATTCCAGTAGGCATCTTTGTGGCGCATTACCGTAAGCTAAGCAATTGGATCTTCGCCATTACCAACGTCATTCAAACCATACCGGCGTTGGCAATGCTTTCCGTGTTGATGCTCGTGTTAGGACTTGGCGCAAATACAGTCATCATATCACTCTTTCTGTATTCGCTGTTGCCGATCATCCGCAACACGTATACAGGGATTGTCAGCATTGAACATGCTTATTTAGAATCGGGTAAAGCGATGGGCATGACGAAATGGCAAGTGCTGAGAATGGTTGAATTACCGCTTGCTTTATCGGTTATTATGGCTGGTTTAAGAACTGCACTGGTCATCGCTATCGGCATTACAGCGATTGGGACATTTGTTGGCGCGGGAGGTCTAGGTGATATCATCATCAGAGGATCAAACGCCACAAACGGAACAGCCATCATTTTAGCAGGTGCTATTCCAACTGCACTCATGGCCATTATCGCTGACCTAGTCATGGGCTGGCTCGAACGCTATTTAAGCCCAACGAACAAGAAAAAAGAAAGAAAAGCATTAGCTGAAAAAAACATGACATCTGCTTAAGCGGTTGAAAAGACAAAACCTCCCTTACATCTGTAAGGGAGGTAGTTTTATGATGATCAGGCAGTTCACATGCGGGTATTTTATGATTAAAGCGTGATCCATTCAGTAGACCACTTCGAAATTTCCTCAAAAACGGGTGCAAGGGAACGCCCCATATCAGTTAAAGAATACTCAATACGCACGGGTGTTTCAGCAAAAACCTCCCGTTTTACAATGCCTGCTGCTTCCAGCTCTTTTAATCTCTCAGATAATACTCTTCCGCTTAAATTTGTCAGAGCGGCCTCAATTTCACCAAAGCGCTGCGGACTTGAGAGAAGCTGAAAAACAATCAGTGCAACCCAGCGTTTACTCAATAACTCAACTGCTTTTTCAAACCGCGGGCACATGTCAGATTGATTCATCTTTCTTCACTCCAATCTGAACCCATTATACCGTAAATTTGTCATAAATCAGCTCAAAAAGCTTGTTAATGATCAAAACATTCTATGATGACGAACGGCTGTTTAATATAAATAACAGATAGCGGTTAAGATCTTCTATTTCTTTTTTCGAAAGAGTTGACCAAATGTCTCCATCAAATAGCTCGAGATCACCAAGTTCATATTGCGCTGCGGCTTCCTTTATTTTGGATAATGCCGTTTCCTCTTCCTTCAGCTGATGGACAGAAGAGGCTTCCTCAATATAGCCCGCAGCCTGCATCATTTCCTCATAAGGAACCTTTAATGCACCGGCTAGTTTTTTTATCGTAGGAGGCTTCGGAATGCCGCGTTTCCCATTTTCAATACGAGAAATACCAGCAGCACTGACTTCTGAATACATCGCTAATTGGTTCACTGACAGCTTCTTTTCCTCACGTAATGCTCTTAAGTATGCACCAAAGTTCATCAAGGCAAAACCTCACATGGTTATAGATTAGATATATCTATTTTACTTGATTTGTTGACTATTGGCAACAAGTATACCATGAAAATATTGACATTAGTTAATAGTGAATGTATCTTAGGGTTATGCCCCGCTATTTGTTCGTCTTTTTTTGGTTGATGAGCGTGAGAAAGTATTCATTCAGCTGGCTGATGTCTTGTGCGGATAGCCTTTCCCATAGGTCTCCGTCAAAAATGGGAAGATGTTCTACATCCTTTTGAAGCGCCGTTTGGTAGATTTTCAACATGGATTCATATTTTGGTTTCATTTCATGAACTTGTTCCTGTTCAATATGACCGGCAAGCAGCATTAAATCCTCATAAGGCACCTTCAAGGCGTGTGCTAATTTTTTTATGGTTAAAGGCTTCGGCACACCACGCTTTCCATTTTCGATACGAGAAATACCAGCAGCGCTTACACCTGAATACATGGCGAGTTGATTGACAGACATTTTTCTATTTTCTCTTAAAATGCGTAATTGTTCACCAAAGTGATTCATGACATCGAACCTCACATTTCAGTATATGACTTATTTTAGTATGATCATTGACCAAAGGAAATAGCAGAGGGGTAAAAGTGTTGACTTAAGTTAATGAATCTGTTTCATGTGAGCACCTACACGTTGTACATATTGATTCCATAGGAGGTTGTAATGATGGTCGAAAAGATTCAGATCAGACGGACTTATGTCATGCAGTATATGATCGAAAACGATATGTCTTTAAATCAGCTCGCTGATGAAATTGGCATTTCTCCTGCCACACTCAGCAGGGTATTAAATGGTCATCGGAAACCAGGCCAGCTTGTCATTGGCAAAATGATTCATTACTTTGATAAAAAATTTGAAGATCTATTTTACTATGAAAATGTTGACAAAAGTCAATGAATGAAATGATCAAGGAGGCAATGTCGTTGAAAAGAACTGGGATGGTCAGACATATTGATTCACTAGGCAGAATTGTTCTGCCTTCAGAAATGCGCAAGGTACTCAATATTAAAGAAGAGCAGCTTTTAGAAATTTTCATTGAAGATCAAACTATTATGCTGAAAAAATATGATGCAGATAAGAGCTGCCTGTTAACTGGACAAGTGACGAAGTATAACAAAAGCTATGGAAATGGGAAAGTGATGCTGAGTCCTGAAGGAGCTGAACGTTTGTTAGTAGAATTAAAACAGCTATTGAAAGAAGAAGCAACCCGTTAAAAACATGTTTTTAAACGAAAATTGCATATAAAAAATGCTGCATACTACTCTTTGGAATGAAATTGAATCAAAATAACGAGTAAAGTCGAGAATATAGAGGGAATCTTTATTTTGATGTTTCGTGACATGCACCTTGTTTTCATGTAAAATAAAGTTATGTGTACCAGTTTGTCTGGAGGTGTTTTCATGCACGCATTTGTTATCACATTACTCGTAATTGTCAGTATCGCACTTATCATCGTTGTATTGTTACAATCTAGTAAAAGTGCTGGACTGTCAGGCGCTATTTCAGGTGGAGCCGAGCAGCTTTTCGGTAAGCAAAAAGCGAGAGGTCTTGACTTGATACTTCACCGTTTAACGGTTATTTTGTCAGTGCTTTTCTTCATCTTAACACTTGCATTGGCATATTTAGGCGTATAAAGCGCGAGTAACAGAAGGTCTGATCTTTTTTCAGACCTTTTTTTATTATCAGCACTCTTTTGTGTTTGTTTCATACATACAAGTGGAAAATATAAACCATATCGGAAGGAAAGGAAGTCACATCATGAAAGTTGTTACACCAAAACCATTTACGTTTAAAGGTGGAGAAAAGGCGGTGCTTCTTCTTCACGGTTTTACTGGGAATACAGCCGATGTTCGAATGCTAGGCCGTTATTTGAACGAAAGAGGGTATACGTGTCATGCACCACAATATAAAGGACACGGCGTGCCGCCAGAAGAGCTTGTCCATTTTGGACCGGATGACTGGTGGAAGGATGTACAAGAAGCCTATCAATTCTTAAAGGATGAAGGCTATGAGGAAATTGCGGTTTGCGGCCTATCCCTCGGAGGAGTTTTTTCATTGAAATTAGGTTACACTGTACCTGTAAAGGGAATTGTACCTATGTGTGCACCTATGTACATAAAAAGTGAAGAAGTCATGTACCAGGGTGTACTAGAATATGCCCGTAACTATAAGAAATTCGAGGGTAAGTCAGAGGAGCAAATTGAACAGGAAATGGAAGAGTTCAAGAAAACGCCAATGGATACACTGAGAAGCCTGCAAGAACTGATTGCAGATGTTAGAAATAATGTCGACATGATTTATTCACCTACTTTTGTTGTTCAGGCACGTCACGATCATATGATTAATACAGACAGTGCGAATATCATTTACAACGAAGTAGAGACAGATCAAAAGCATTTGAAATGGTATGAAGAATCAGGCCATGCGATCACGCTTGATAAAGAGCGCGAGAAGGTTCATCAGGATGTATATGCATTCTTAGAATCACTTCATTGGTCAGTTTAAATATATAGGGGGTTAGAGTGTGCAAAAAGAAGAATTTATGAATGAATTACTCGCTTTTATGAAAGATGAAGCGTATAAACCGTTAACCGTTCAAGAGCTGGAAGTGATGATGGAGATTACCAATCCAGATGATTATAAAGAGCTCGTCAAAGCACTTGTGATGCTGGAAGATCAAGGACTCATCGTTCGCACGCGCAGCGATCGCTACGGTGTACCGGAAAAAATGAACTTGGTAAAAGGAAAGCTGTCTGCTCATGCAAAAGGCTTTGCATTTGTGACACCAGAAGAGTTTGGACAGGATGATATTTTCATTCCGCCTAATGAGCTAGGCACAGCGATGAATGGTGATACGGTCATGGTTCGTGTCAGCCACAAATCAAACGGCACAAAAAAAGAAGGGACTGTCATCCGAATTCTGGAGCGTAATACTCAGACGGTTGTCGGTACCTATACAGAAACGAAAAGCTTTGGCTTTGTCATTCCTGATGATAAAAAAATCACAACCGATATCTTCATCCCGAAATCCGCTAAAAATGGAGCGGTCGAAGGGCATAAAGTGGTCGTGACGCTGACTAGCTACCCAGAAGGAAGAATGAGTGCAGAGGGCGAAGTCACTGAAATCCTTGGTCATAAAAATGACCCTGGCATTGATATACTATCAATCATTCATAAACACGGCCTGCCAGGTGAGTTCCCAGAAGAAGCGCTCCAGCAGGCAGTAGACACACCTGAAACGATTGATGAAAAAGACCTAGAAGGCAGACGTGACTTACGCAATGAAACGATTGTAACCATTGACGGAGCAGATGCGAAGGACTTAGATGATGCCGTTACGGTGCAAAAGCTGGATGATGGCAAATATAAGCTAGGGGTGCATATTGCAGATGTCTCTCATTATGTCACAGAGAACTCTCCGATTGATCAGGAAGCTTATGAGCGTGGAACGAGTGTATATCTCGTAGACCGCGTCATTCCGATGATCCCGCACCGCCTGTCAAACGGTATTTGCTCGTTGAATCCGAAGGTCGATCGTCTCACGCTGTCTTGTGAAATGGTCATTGATCGAAATGGGAAGGTCGTCAAACACGAGATTTTCCAAAGTGTGATCAAAACGACGGAAAGAATGACCTATACTGATGTGAATAAGATTTTAGTCGATCAAGACGAAGAGCTTATAGACAAATACGAGCCGCTTGTGCCAATGTTCCAAGAAATGGAGAAGCTTGCAGAGATCCTTCGCGACAAACGGATGGAGCGCGGGGCAGTAGACTTTGACTTCAAGGAAGCAAAAGTGCTTGTAGATGATGAAGGAGCGGCGAAAGACGTTGTCGTTCGTGAGCGTTCTGTCGCAGAGAAATTAATTGAAGAATTCATGCTTGTTGCAAACGAAACGGTTGCAGAGCATTTCCACTGGTTGAATGTACCTTTCATTTATCGAATTCACGAAGAACCAAATCCTGAGAAGCTTCAGCGCTTTTTAGAGTTCGTGACAACGTTTGGTTACATTGTGAAAGGAACGTCGACAAACATCCATCCACGTGCACTTCAAAGTGTACTTGATGCTGTGAGGGATCAACCAGAAGAAGTTGTGATTCAAACTGTCATGCTTCGTTCGATGAAACAGGCGAAATATGATCCAGAAAGCATCGGCCATTTTGGATTATCAACGGAATTCTATACACATTTCACATCACCGATCCGCCGTTATCCGGATTTAATCGTGCATAGACTAATTAGAACCTATTTGATTCAGAAAAAGACAGACGAAGCAACTCTAGAAAAGTGGGGTCAGCTGCTTCCTGAAATTGCAGATCATGCGTCTACAATGGAGCGCCGCTCAGTCGATGCAGAGCGTGAAACAGATGATCTCAAGAAGGCAGAATTTATGCTTGATAAAATCGGTGAAGAGTTTGATGGCATGATTAGTTCCGTGACGAACTTCGGACTATTTGTTGAACTGCCGAATACAATTGAAGGTCTTGTTCATGTCAGCTACATGACAGACGACTACTATCGCTTTGATGAGCAGCACTTTGCCATGATCGGTGAACGCACAGGAAATGTCTACCGTATCGGTGATGAAATCACAGTCAAAGTGGTGAATGTCAATAAAGATGAGCACTCGATTGATTTTGAAATCGTCGGCATGAAAGGCACCCGCCGTAAATCGCCGAAAGATTTTAAGTTTAAAAAACGAACAGATTCACCAGCGAAAAAAGGGCACGGAGGCCAAAATGCCTCTGGGGATAAAGCCAAAGAGGATAAAGGCGGAAGTGACTGGTTCACAGGCCGTAAGAAGAAGAAAAAGAAAAAACGCGTATTTGATAACGCACCAAAACAAAAACGTAAAAAGAAAAAGTAACGTGACAAAAAGCAAATAGAGCATCACGCTCTATTTGCTTTTTGACCACATAGCGTCAGCGTTGTCGAAAGCTGGATTGTTTGATAAAATAATCCGTACGATTTGGACCGTGTTTGTGTCAAAAGGAGGGTGTACGCCAATGCCAAAGGGAGAGGGAAAGGTTGTTTCCCAAAACAAAAAAGCAAATCATGACTATTTTATAGAAGAAACGTATGAAGCCGGCCTTGTGTTACAAGGAACTGAAATCAAATCGATTCGTGCAGGAAAAGTGAATTTAAAAGATTCCTTTGCCAAAATTGAGCGAGGAGAAGTGTTTCTTCACAACATGCACGTGAGCCCATACGAGCAGGGGAACCGTTATAACCATGACCCGCTGAGAACGAGAAAGCTGCTGCTTCATCGCAAGCAAATTAGTAAATTGATTGGTGCGACAAAGGAAGAAGGCTACTCACTCGTGCCTCTGAAACTCTATTTAAAAAATGGCTTTGCCAAAGTGTTGATCGGAATTGGTAAAGGGAAAAAGAAATACGATAAACGTGAAGATCTGAAGAAAAAAGATGCAAAACGCGAAATCGACCGTGCCTTCCGTGATCGACAAAAGCAATTCTAGCCTGATGCAGATGGCTTGCTGAGAGCGGAAGCATTATGCTACAATATGTTATGCAGTAAACAATCACCGCTTTTCTTACAGAAACCACCAGTTGTTTCAAGCGATAAGATTGTTATAATAGTTATATACGGAAGCAGTTAAGCTGAACGTTTCCATCCCGTATATCCCTTTTACAAGGGGACGTTACGGATTCGACAGGGGCGGTTCGAGCTTGAGCTGCGAGCCGAGAGGCGATCTCGTTAACACGCACTAAATGTAACTGGCAAAACTAAAAGTTTTAACCAAAACTTAGCACTAGCTGCCTAATAAGTGCAGCGAGCTCTTCCTGACATCGCCTATGTGTCTGTGAGGAGCCCAATGAAGTAGGCTACGCTTACGTTTTCGTCTGAGGACGTAAGAAGAGATCCATCAGACTAGCTCTCCAAGCGCCCGTCAGCAGGCATGAGGATGAGTGAACATCAAATATGTTGACTACGCTCGTAGACGCTTAAGTAATCGATGTCTCTGGACGTGGGTTCGACTCCCACCGTCTCCATCAAAACTTTTAGAATGCAGTCGTATCAAGGGTTTGAAAGCCCTTGATTCGGGGGCTGGCAACATTTTGGCAACATGGTGTTCTAAATGATTGGTTAACACAAAAGGATTTTATTAAAAACTTTAAGAATAAAAAAGACGCTATTTTAAGCGTCTTTTTTTTATTCCGTAGTATTATAACCTAAATTATTATTCGGCGTTTTTGCAGGTATTAAGAATTGGAAATTCGATTATATTTATTAATTATTTACCTATCTAGAGAATATTATACTATTTTTTTATGATTTTTATGTTAAAATAGACTTTATGTGTTTTAATTTAACTTTTATAGGAGGTATTTGTAAAGGTGTCGATGAATGTATTTTTTAAGAGAGTATCAATTTTGACAGTAATTATCTTTACGATTAGTTCATTATCTACTCTAACTAGTTTTGCAGAGTCAGATAATGAGGAACAACCTGTGTTAGAGGGGGTTCTAGTAGGTGAAACAGTAGAGGGTATAAATTCAAATGATGTTAAATTGAGTAGGGAAGTTTTATCTGAAGAGTTCGATCTTGAAGAAGAGGTTAGAAATATGCCTTCGATAGATGAAATGACGAAAGATGAGAGGCAACTTTTTGATAAAATAGTAGAAGAACAAACAGAGCTTGCAAATGTTAGTGAGAAGGAAATATTTAAAAAAGAATTAACAAATTTCTTCGATAAAGAATCTGATACATATAATGATTTGTCAGCAGCACAAGAAGAGTTAGTGGAAGAAATAAATGATTCAACTCTATTTGAAAATGAGAATTTAGCATTTGCTAAAGAGGTATTTGCTTCTTCATTTGGGGTTAAAGAAGTTGAAGCTGCTAAAAAGAAAAAATCATCTGGTATAAAGGTTGGTGTATCTGTGAGGTTTGCAGGTGCAGTTTTCAATGCTGTGATTGGTTTTGCTGTTGGGGGTGGCGTTGGTGTTATACAATCATTTATTATTAAAAAAGGCAAAGCAGAAGCTAAAAGAATATTCACTAAAACCGTAACAAGTAGATTAAAGGCGTGGGGAGCTAAAAAATTAGCGGTTTCTATTGGTGTTGCTGTCGCAATTGCTCTAAATTATTTGGATATTGGAACCCAAATTGCTAAACAATTAGATAAAAGGGATAAACGCCCTAATAATGGCTGGGTGGATATTTATTAGGAGGAATTTTGTGAAAAGTATAATGAAGTATGCTGTTATGATTCTCTTTATCAGTGTATTTTTCTATTATTACAATATGTTTGTACCTAAAAACTTTTTGTACATTATCATTGCACTTCCTATTTGTCTTATTGCTATTAACATTATTGATAAGTTATTTACTAATAAGTGATTATGAAAAATAAGCAAGCTTCTGCTTGCTTATTTTTTGTAAGGTAATTCAATTGACCATTTACACTAGTTAGTTGTCTATTTAACTAATAATTAAACTTGCAAAATAAGTACTAACATAGTCTCATTTTTGTATAGTTTTCAAGAACGTGTCTTCTGAGAAGACACCACCAACCGAACAAACAAAGGAAAAACGACAACCACCGCAATCATCATCAAAAATCCATCCGGCACAAGTTCCACAAACGTTGTTTGGATCACATAAATCGCAATCAGCAGTAAATAACTGATCAAAAATAACAATCCAGAACTTCTCTTTTCAAACGGTTTCTTCAAAAGAATCAGTATAAACAGCCCTGTCATGATCATCCAAAAAGTCATATTTCTTTTGAGTCTCCTCTCCATTCATCCCCACATTGTACAGATATTTCTCCGAGCGCAACATACTTCTATCTTAAATTAAGCAAAAAGTAGTGAAAATATAAGAGATCACGAACAGATAACGCCTGAAATGTTACAAAAAACCTCCACCCAAATCAAAATCACACCTTCCCATTTGAGACGTCCTCATATATAGTTATATTAGACTAGTTCTAAATAACTGAAATTGGGGCGTTTACATGGATTCGATTGTTTTACATTTTATTGTGATCATGAGTGTTTCTGGCATTCTGTCCGTGATATTATCAATCATTGCTCATGCGAACCGCCACCGGTATATTGGCTGTCAATTGTTTATGTACATGTCTGGAGCAACTGCGATTTATATCTTTGGGCACACATTTGAATTATTGGCAAGTACACCTGGGGAGATTATGTTCTGGGTTTGTTTTCAATACATAGGTCTTCCGTTCATTGCGCCATTCAGTCTGATGATTGTGCTGCAATTTACGGGATTCCATCAATATTTTACAAAGCGCCGCGTGCTTCTCATCTTACTGATTCCAACTCTCACCACCATTATGGTGTTCACCAACTCTTTTCATTCACTCTTTTATCGAAGCATCACGATGAATCCAGTAGACGGATTTTTATTGGCTGACTTTACGATTGGCTATTGGTATATCATTCATGGCGTCTATACATTTGGCTGTTCGATGCTCGCTATTTTTATGCTGGTTTGGTTTTTGCGTGTTACAAAAAAAGAGTATTTAAAGCAGATCCTTATTTTGCTAGTGGGCATGTTACTGCCAATCACGACATCTTTTATCTATTTATTAGGGGTGACACCTCTTCATATTGACCCGGTCCCTGTGGTGATGTTTTTAACCAATGCGCTCTACTTATGGGCGATTATGTCGTTCCAGCTCTTTAAGCTCTCTCCCATTGCGATGGAGCGTGTGTTTGAGCATATGTCTGAAGGGGTTCTCATTTTAGATCGATACCGGACACTCATAGATTACAACCCCGCTGCTGCATCGATCATTCCAGCACTTTCTAATAAAAAGGGGATTGGCTTTAAAATTGACGATATTTTCTCAGGTATCATCAAAGATACCGCGTTCTTTCAGTGGCTGCGTTCTCCGCAGGATCATTCGCAATATGATTTAATGTGGAAAAAGGAAGAAGATCAGTCCAGCTATTATCTTCTGACCGCTTCATCGTTATTTAATAGAAGAGGAGAGATTGAGGGCAGGCAAATTGTGATCAGTGATGTAACAGAGCAGCGTTTGCTACAGGAAGAGCTGGAGCGTCGTGCGTATATTGATGGATTGACGAATATCTTCAATCGGTCTTCATTTATTGAACGAACGCAGATGATCCTGGAAGAGGATGCGCAGGATACGGCTGTTATGCTGTTTGATATTGATTTCTTTAAACAAATCAATGACACACATGGACATCATATTGGAGACGAGGCACTACGTCATGTTGTCACCATTTGTCAGCAGCATTTACAAATGGACGATTTATTCGGACGATATGGCGGAGAAGAGTTTGCTATTTGTCTGCCGCATCATTCTTTCGAAGAGACATGTCATATTGCGGAGCAAATTAGACATTCATTTGAGATGAGTTTCTTTGAGAATGATGAGGAAAAAGTGCGAGTGACAGCGAGCTTTGGAATTGCTCACACAGCTTATGATCCCAATGTATTAGAAACTCTTCTATTTGAAGCGGACCAGGCCTTGTATATGTCAAAACGCCAAGGACGGAACCGGATTTATGCGTCCACTGGAGCGGACTATATGCTTTATGAAGAGAATTGACCTACCGCTTGCTTCTCATTGACGGTTGTCCTGACATTCGATATGATAAACATAACATTTGAACGGTTTCCTAAAGGGGAGTAGCTTTTACGGTTTGGTCGTCATTACAGAAGCAGCGATTGCTTCTCGGCCATTCCGGCATGAACAATGTTAGCCAGACCTTTGCCTATCACACATGAGGCAAAGGTCTGGCTATTTTTAAGGTCTTTTTAAGTCTGTGTGATAGGGAAGCTGAACAAATGATGCTTTTAATCCCACAGATGAAAGGATGATCGATCTTGAAAAAATATGTGATAGCTTTCCTATTTTCCGGAACGCTTGTATTAAGCGGGTGCTCCAGCTTACTTGATCAAGTCAACGATACAACGACATATGTCACTGAGACAAATGACTATGTCACAGACATTCAGCAATTTACAGAGGACTTTCCAAAGCTTGCTGAAGAAGCTGTCCAAAACGCCGCCAAAAAGGCAGAATTAACGCAGCAGCTTGAATCATTGAAGGCAGACATTCAAGATTTTAATGAGGTCACAGCGCCAAAAATGGCAGAAGACCTGCATGCGCAAATCATTGAAAAAAATAAAGTGCTGTCAGAGGAAATTCAGACGTATTTACAGCAATTGAAAGCAGACAACATCGACGTTGCCGCCATGCATGAGGACCAGCAAGGATTGATTAAGCAGTTTCAGCAATCCGTCAATCTATTGCAGGACATTGAACAATTAACAAACTAAAGCAAACACTATAGAGTGTATTCAGCATATCTTTGCCTTTTCCGGTGGAGATATGCTTTAATTTAGGTAAAGACAAGTCATAATGGAAAAAAGGTGATCACATGACAGAACATGAAGAAAGACATATGGCTTCGCCTAGAGCCGAGAAGGAAAAAGATCAATTGATCAATCGGTTGAAACGAGTGGAAGGACAAGTGCGCGGGATTCAGCAAATGATTGAAAACGATCGTTACTGTATTGATGTTGTCAATCAAATCTCCGCAGTCAATGCGGCTTTGAAAAAGGTCAGTCTTCATTTAATGGAAAAGCATACACATCATTGCGTAGCGGATGCGATCAAGAGCGGCAATGGGGATGAAGCCATTGAAGAGTTAATGACGGTCTTTACGAAACTGACAAAATCATAGCATTTATGTTTACATTTATACCCTACTAGGGTATAGTAAATTGTAGAAAATGATTGATGGAGGCGATGAGAAGTGGAACAAGCAACACTTCAAGTGCAGGGCATGTCTTGCGGACATTGTGTGAAAGCAGTCGAAGGAAATGTAGGAGAACTAGCAGGTGTTGAATCTGTGAAAGTCCATTTAGACAAAGGAGAGGTGGAAGTTTCATTTCACCCAGATCAAGTCACGTTGCACCGTATCTCTGATGTAATTGAAGAACAGGGATATGATGTCGTATAAATGAACATACGTGCTGCATAACAGCACGTATTTTTTTCAAAATATAATACCCCCATGGTGTATATGGAGAGGTGAGGTCAATGAAGAAGGAAATCGACTTTCAAATTACGGGGATGACCTGTGCTGCCTGTGCAGGGCGCATCGAAAAGGGATTGAACAGGCTGGAAGGTGTAGAGGATGCCAATGTGAATTTGGCGCTGGAAACATCTCATATTGTGTATGAAGCAGAACAACTCACACCAGATGATCTCAAGCAAAAAATTCAATCTCTCGGCTACGATGTGGTGATGGAGCAAGCAGAATTTGATATAGAAGGAATGACGTGTGCAGCGTGTGCCAACCGAATCGAGAAAAAAATTAACCGGATGGATGGTGTCGATCACGGATCTGTGAACTTTGCGCTGGAGACCCTTCAGGTCACGTATCACCCAGGCCAAACGTCTACAAGTGATATAAAGCAAGCGGTTCAGTCCATTGGGTATTCTTTAATTGAACCAGCTGCAGATGAAGCAGAGGAAGGAAAAAAAGATCATCGCCAAGCAGCAATAGAGAAGCAGACGGCACGCTTTCTATTCTCAATGATCCTGTCACTGCCACTTCTTTGGGCAATGGTCAGTCATTTTTCTTTCACGTCTTTTATTTGGCTGCCTGAAGCGTTCATGAATCCTTGGGTTCAGCTGGCGTTAGCAGCGCCCGTTCAGTTCATTGTCGGCTGGCCCTTCTATGTAGGTGCGTATAAAGCGTTACGTAATAAAAGTGCCAACATGGATGTTCTTGTCGCACTTGGGACATCAGCTGCGTTTTTCTATAGTTTATATGAAAGCATTCAGTCAGCGGTTCAAGGCACACATGAGGCAGCCCTCTATTATGAAACAAGTGCTGTACTCATTACGTTGATCGTACTCGGAAAATTAATGGAAGCAAGAGCAAAAGGGAGATCATCAGAAGCGATTCAAAAGCTGATGGGTCTACAAGCGAAAGAAGCGGTCATCGAGCGAGAGGGGAAAGAGATGACCGTGCCAATTTCCGAAGTGAAAGTGAATGATCTTGTGTTTATCAAACCGGGAGAGAAAGTGCCGGTAGATGGAGAGATCGTGGAGGGAACAACCGCAATTGATGAGTCCATGATTACGGGCGAAAGTTTGCCTGTTGATAAAACGGCTGGTGATGCGGTCATCGGGGCAACCATTAATAAAAATGGGTTTGTGAAAGTGAAAGCGACAAAGGTTGGGAAAGAGACCGCCCTTTCACAGATTATTAAAGTCGTAGAACAAGCACAGGGCTCAAAAGCACCGATTCAAAGGATGGCAGATCAAATATCAGGGATATTCGTTCCCATCGTTGTAGGAATTGCCATGCTTACCTTCCTGATTTGGTTTTTCTTTGTTGATCCAGGAAATGTGACGTCAGCCCTTGAAACGTTTATCGCAGTCATCGTCATCGCATGTCCGTGTGCGCTCGGCCTTGCCACACCAACCTCGATTATGGCTGGGAGCGGTCGTGCAGCTGAATCAGGCATTCTGTTTAAAGGCGGAGAGCATTTAGAGGTGACTCAATCACTCGACACGGTGGTTTTAGATAAAACAGGAACTGTGACAAAAGGGGAGCCGAGTCTGACAGATGTGCTGGCATATGCCAATTGGACAGAAGATGCGCTGCTACAGCTAGCAGGATCAGCTGAACAGCAGTCGGAACACCCGCTGGCTAGAGCCATCACAGACGGAATGAAGGAACAAGGTCTTGAAGCGGTCGAGATTGAAGCCTTCCAAGCTGACCCAGGTCATGGAATTGAAGCAACGGCAGCAGGGCGCAGGCTTTTGATTGGAACGCGTAAGCTATTACAGAAACATCATATCCCATATGATCAAGTCGAAGCATCCGTCACCACGCTGGAGCAGCAAGGTAAAACGGCTATGCTTGTCGCGATTGACGGCGAAGTCGCTGGCATTGTCGCGGTCGCAGATACAATCAAATCATCTTCACCTCAAGCGATCAAGCGTCTGAAAAAGCAAGGGATTCATGTCGTGATGATGACAGGTGATAACAAGATGACAGCAGAGGCGATTGCGAAACAGGCGGGCATTGATCATGTCATTGCTGAAGTCCTGCCTGAGGAAAAGGCGGCTCACATCGCGGTGCTTCAGGAACAAGGAAAGAAAGTCGCCATGGTCGGAGATGGTATTAATGATGCCCCGGCCCTTGCGACAGCGAATATTGGGATGGCAGTTGGAACTGGGACAGATGTCGCCATGGAAGCAGCAGATATCACACTCATGACAGGAGACCTCCATGCCATTGCTGATGCGCTTGAATTTAGTCAAAAAACGATGAGAAACATCAAGCAAAATCTATTTTGGGCGCTTGCTTATAATTGTATTGGGATACCGATAGCTGCTTTAGGACTTCTTGCGCCATGGCTTGCAGGAGCAGCAATGGCCTTTAGCTCCGTGTCGGTTGTATTGAATGCGCTCAGATTGCAGCGATTGAAACCGGTTAGAGAGGGAGTGGCACAATGAAGCTGAATGTCAAATGGATTTGGACGATTAGTGCATTGTTCTACGTTGCTCTTGTCCTTATTGGATATGCGATATACGATAGATTTTATCCACAACAAGATACACCAAGTGAACAAATGCAAAATCATTGGGACTTCGCCCAAAAGCGAAGTCTTTTTTTAACAATTTTGTGGAAAAACCCACCTTTTAAAAGATTTTTCATAAAAAATTCACTTCTTTTTGTTCCTTTTTGTCGTTTTTTGTAGGTTCATCGTTAAGATGCGATTAAGCAACAAAGAAAGCGTTATCAAAAAAAGGGGGTTCACGTATGAAAAAGTTAGGGTTAGCTTCACAAATACTCATTGCACTTGTTCTGGGTGTTATCGTGGGAGCGCTGTTTTATCAAAATGAAACCGTTATTAATGTGTTAACGCCGATTGGCGATATATTCATCCATTTAATTAAAATGATCGTTCTTCCAATTGTTATTGCTGCGTTGATTGTAGCAGTAGCTGGTGTAGGGGATATGAAAACCATCGGAAGACTCGGTGGGAAAACGATTCTTTACTTCGAAATTGTGACAACGATTGCATTAGCAGTAGGACTGCTTGCAGCAAACGTCTTCCATCCTGGTACAGGAATTGACATGAGCAACATGGAAAAAGGCGATATCTCTAAATATGAAGAGACATCGAAAGCTTCTTCCGAAAAAGCAAGTTTCTCTGAAACGATTGTGCATCTAGTGCCAACAAACGTTTTCCAATCCATTGCAGAAGGTGATCTATTACCAACGATCTTCTTTACCGTCTTATTCGGATTAGGAATTGCCGCAGTAGGAGACAAAGGGAAACCAGTGTTAGGGTTCTTTGAGGGTATACTCGAAGCCATGTTCTGGGTGACCAATAAAGTGATGAAGTTTGCACCATTTGGTGTATTCGCGCTCATCAGTGTGACGGTGATCAAATTCGGGGTCGGAGCGCTTCTCCCGCTAGGTAAGCTGGTACTTGTCGTTTACGGCACAATGGCATTCTTCGTGATTGTCGTACTTGGCATTATCGCAAAATTAGCTGGAACAAGCGTCTTTACACTATTTAGAGTGCTAAAAGAAGAAATCATTCTTGCATTCTCAACAGCAAGTTCAGAAGCTGTACTGCCTAGACTAATGGATAAAATGGAGAAGTTCGGCTGCCCGAAAGCGATCACGTCGTTCGTTATCCCAACAGGCTACACCTTTAACTTAGATGGAAGTGCCATCTATCAATCCATTGCCGCCATATTTGTTGCACAAATGTACGGCATGCCACTTTCCATCTATGAGCAAATTACGTTACTATTAATCTTGATGCTGACATCTAAAGGAATGGCTGGTGTACCAGGTGCATCAATCGTTGTTGTCATCACAACACTTGGTGCAATGGGACTGCCGCTTGAAGGACTTGCCTTCATCGTTGGGATCGACCGTATTCTTGACATGGTTCGTACAACTGTTAACGTATTTGGTAACTCACTTGCAGCCATTGTCATGTCTAAGTGGGAAAAAGTTTTTGATCAAGAGAAATCGAAGAAGTATATTGAGGAATTAAAACAACAAACAAAAGCAGCGTAAAAGGAGATCTTTTCAAATGACGAAGCTACAGGACAAGCAAGTTCGAATCGAACGAGACTTTCTAGGTGAAAAGGAAGTAGACACTCAAGCGTATTATGGAATTCAAACATTACGTGCAGTAGAGAACTTTCCAATTACTGGCTACCATGTTCATGAGGAACTCATCAAAGCATTAGGGATTGTCAAAAAGGCAGCCGCACTTGCAAATATGGATACAAAGCGACTATATTCTGGTCTTGGAGAAAAAATTGTTCAAGCCGCAGATGAGGTTATTGAAGGAAAGTGGAACAATCAATTTATTGTCGATCCAATTCAAGGCGGGGCTGGCACTTCAATGAATATGAATGCCAATGAAGTCATTGCAAACAGAGCGCTTGAACTACTAGGAAAGGAAAAAGGCGCTTATACTGAGCTAAGTCCAAACACGCATGTGAACATGTCGCAGTCAACAAACGACGTTTTCCCAACAGCGATTCATATTTCAACATTGAATATGATTGAAAAACTACTTTATACGATGGAAAACATGCATCAAGTTATGACAGAAAAAGCGCAAGAATTCGATCATGTCATCAAAATGGGACGTACGCATCTTCAGGACGCTGTTCCAATCAGACTTGGTCAAGAGTTTAGTGCTTATGCAAAGGTTCTTGCTCGTGATATTAAACGTATCAAGCAGTCTAAACAGCATTTATATGAAGTCAATATGGGTGCAACAGCAGTCGGAACTGGCTTGAATGCTGATCCTAAATATATTCGCCAGGTGGTTGGCTATCTATCTGACATTAGCGGATTACCGTTAGTTGGAGCTGAAGACTTAGTCGATGCCACGCAAAATACGGATGCTTATACAGAAGTATCAGCTGCACTGAAAGTATGTATGATGAATATGTCTAAAATGGCGAACGATATTCGCTTGATGGCATCAGGTCCAAGAGCAGGCTTTGGTGAGCTTCACTTGCCGCCGAGACAGCCAGGTTCATCCATCATGCCAGGGAAAGTCAACCCAGTGATGCCAGAGGTCATGAACCAAGTAGCATTCCAAGTCATCGGAAATGACCACACGATCTGTCTTGCATCAGAGGCTGGTCAGCTTGAGCTGAACGTGATGGAACCAGTCCTTGTGTTCAACTTGCTTCAATCTCTCAGCATCATGAAAAATGTCTTTGAGTCCTTCGTAGACAACTGCTTGCGTGACCTAAAAGCAGATGAATCTAGATTAAAAGAATATGTAGAAAAAAGTGCTGGTGTCATGACAGCGGTGAATCCGCATATTGGTTATGAAGCTGCTGCACGAATTGCCAGAGAAGCGATTCTTACAGGCGTATCTGTACGTGAGCTTTGTCTGCAAAATGATGTTTTATCAGAGGAAGAGCTTGATGTCATCTTGAATCCTTTTGAAATGACTAAACCAGGTATTGCTGGCGCATCACTTTTAGAAAAGGATCGTTTAGAAGATTAAGCAGCATCATGAGAAGCGCACACCGACAAAGTTCCGGTGTGCGCTTTTTTATGGATGTTTGTTTTTCTCAAGCCCACATAGTATACTATCGTCAATTATTAGGGATGTGACTGCGTTTGAATCTACTGAAAAAATGGCTAAATACAGAGCCTTATTTAATTGTGATGCTCATTGTACTGACACCGATTGGCGGAGAGTTTAAATTTTATCCATTTGAGGACAGCTTTCGGGTCAGCTTTGGAACCGTTGTCTTTTTCTTTATCCTACTCCAAATGAAAAAATTCCCAGCATGGGCAAGCGGTATCATTGCAGGGGTTTCTGTTTTTGCGTTTCGCGTGCTTCTTGATACAGCCGTCACAGGTCATCTTCCGCTGGAAGAGGCGATTTCTTTAAGATTTCCTTCCCTGCTTTATTACGTCGTCTACGGCACGCTCTTTTATTTATTAAAGGTCAGACGTTTCCGCGATCAGCCTTGGCTGATTGGAGCGACAGGTATCATCATGGAGCTATGCGCGAGCGTTGTTGAAATGATTGCACTTCGTGGCACCATCGATGAAATTTTAACAATGCGGACGCTGTTTCAACTTTTCGTGTTGGCGATTTTCAGAAGCTTTTTCGTGTTGGCTTGTTATACAATGATTCGATTATATGAAGAGCAGGCGAGAGAGCGTCAGATGAAAAAGGAAAAGGAACATCTGCTCATGCTCCTGTCTAATCTTTACACGGAATCTACATACTTTCATAAAACACTTGCACATGCTGAGCACATTACAGCGACATCCTATCAATTGTATCAATCCCTGCATCACGCAAAGGATGCAGAGTCATTGGATTTGAAAAAGCTCGGAAAAACAGCCCTGCAAATCGCAGGAGAGGTGCATGAGATCAAAAAGGATAACCAGCGGATTTTTTCTGCATTATCAAAGCTGATTCATGAAGAAAATTTTCAGGCGTATGCAAGTCCTGCGCATATTGCTGGGCTCGTGATTCGTATTCATGAAAATTACGCAGAATCTCTTAAAAAAAACATTGTCTTTCATTATGATGAAGATGGGCAGCATCCCGTCTATCACGTGTATACCATTCTATCTTTGTTAAATAATATCGTTTCCAATGCTGTCGAAGCCATTCCGGTGGATGGAGAGGTGTCACTCTCTATTTCCCAGAAAGAGAGCCATGTGATCTTTCAAATTAGTGACAACGGGCCTGGCATTAAAGAGCGTAATCATCATGTGATTTTTAAACCCGGTTTTACTTTAAAATACGATCAGGCTGGGAATCCATCAAGCGGTATCGGTCTTTCCTATGTAAAGGATACAGCGGAGAAGCTTGGCGGAAGTGTTGAGATGAAGAGTATCCCAAATAAACAAACGACTTTCACGTTAACGATACCAATGGATCAGGTTAGTAGAAAAGAGGGGATTGGGAGATGAGATTTTTTATTGTGGATGATGATGAAGCCGTGCGTTCTTCACTCGCTCAGCTCATTGAAGATGAAGAGCTTGGCTTCGTCGCGGGAGAAGCAGAGGATGGCGCAGAGTTAACGGCAAGCTACTTAAATGATTTGCACATTGATATCTTATGTATTGATCTATTGATGCCGGAACGAGACGGACTTGAAACGATTCGAGCCATTAAGGATGAGTTTCATGGCAAATACTTAATGCTGTCACAGGTAGAAACAAAGGAATTAATCGGCCAGGCGTATACGCTTGGTGTCGAGTATTATGTGACAAAGCCAATCAATCGTGTAGAGGTCTTAAGTGTGCTCCACCTCATGATTGAGCGGCTTCATTTAGAGCATTCAATTGAAAATATTCAGCACTCACTCAAATCCGTCATGCAGTTTCAGCAGCGCGGTCAGACGAAAACGAAGCAGCGTGGGAAAAGTCTTGCAGAGGCAGGCCAGTTCTTGCTTGCAGAGCTTGGAATTGTGGGTGAAAAGGGATCTAAAGATTTATTAGATATGATCCTCTTCACAGATCAGTATTTGGCGCTACATACCGAACATCATGATTCATTTCCTTCTTTAAAGGTCATTTTCACGGGTGTCACCGAGGATAAATTAAATGAGCCTTACACATCGGCAGACATTGCAAGAGAAGCGAAGGCAGCGGAACAGCGGGTGAGGCGTGCGATCAACCAATCCTTGAAACACATCGCTTCACTTGGGTTAACTGATTTTTCTCATCCGACCTTTGAAAATTACGCTTCTAAATTCTTTGATTTCACCATCGTGCGAAAGAAAATGAGTGAATTAACAAAAGAGACGAGCGGTAGAGAAGAACATACCCGTATCAATGTGAAGAAATTTGTACAGGTGCTCTACTACGAAGCAAAACGTATTTTTATGGAAGATTAAAAAAAGACATGCTCCCTCATGAGGGAGACATGTCTTTTTTGGTGATGGATTGCAGGTGCATCTGCAGTACGGAGCGTATGAGCTGAGGCGGTAAGCGATGAGGCTGCAAGATTCCATTCAATGCAAGCCCATTGATGACCGCATAAAGCCGCTCAGTTTCGACTAAAAGATCGATATGATCAAGCAAGAGCCCATCCTCTTTTAATTTCATTAAACAATATTGGGTCATTTGGAAAAGCTCGTCATACATCTTTGCATTGAGCGGCTGTAAATCAGGTTCAGTCATCGACTTGACTGTAAAAGCCTGCCACACCTCCATTTCAAATCTTCGTTCTTCATCAAGTGGGAGAACCTGCTCCAATAACGCGAAGACATTTTCTTCCGTTGAACCGTTCAACTGAAGTCCTGTCATCCGCTCTTTGACTCTTTCCTGAATCAATGTCATAGAGAAAAGAAATAGCTCCTGCTGTGTGGAGAAATAATGACGCATAGAGCCCGCTGAAATGCCAGCTTCTACCGCTACTTTTCGTACAGAAGCGTTTTCCAATCCATCCTGTTTAATCACTCTCATGGCAGCTTGAGCGACTTTTTGTTTTTGTTTATAGTGATCGACGATTTTTGGCATACATTGATTTTAGCACAGCTATTGTTTTTTTAACACAGTTGTGTTATTTTTTATTTAATACAATCGTATTAAAAAGGATGTGGTGAATATTGATCGGGTTATTGATTGTGGCATGTGAAATTGGCTTTTGGCTGTTTATTCTGGTGGGGTTAACACTTCGTTATGTGTTTAGACAGAAAAAGTGGGGCGCCTTCTTCCTCATTTGTACACCGATTTTGGATCTCATACTTCTTGCAGCGACTTATATGGATTTAAGAGAGGGGGCTGTGGCAAGTGTCATTCACGGGCTCGCAGCTGTTTATATTGGGGTGAGTCTCGCTTTTGGACATCAAATGGTGAAATGGGCAGATGTCCGGTTTGCTTATCGATTTGCAGGAGGCCCTAAGCCGAAGGGAAGACCAAAGTACGGGAAGGAACGGTCTGTATATGAAATAGTCGGCTGGACGCGGCATCTCGTCTCTTATGTCATCGGAGCCGGTCTACTATTTGGGTTATCTTATCTCATCCAAGCACCAGAACGAACGGAAGCACTGATGCAGCTAGCGAGAGTATGGGGAATGGTCTTAGCCATTGATTTCGTCATTAGCATCAGCTATGTGATCTGGCCGAAAAAACACCCGCAAAATATAGCCAGCTAATAAAAAAGACAGGCGAACTCACTCCGCCTGTCTTTTCTTATGATGAAAGCCCTTTGTAAATGGTGTCAATATTCCATTTCATCATCTTATAGTAGCTGTCCCCATCTTCACCTTTCTTTCCAATGGAGTCAGTAAATACTTTTCCTTTAATCGGAACACCAGTTTCTTCAGATAGGCTTTCAAGGCTGCGTGGATCGACACTTGTTTCAAGAAAGAGCGCAGGCACTTGATGATCTTTGACGAAATGAATGATGCGCTTCATTTGTCCAGGTGTTCCTTCATTCTCTGTGTTGATCTCCCAAATGTAGCCTGCCTTTAGTCCATAGGCATCTGCAAAATACTTGAAGGCTCCCTCACTTGTCACAAGACGCTTTTTGTCTTTCGGCAGCTGGTCGAACTTATCTTTTGCTTCATCATGAAGCGCTTGAAGCTTTTTGATATAGTCTTCTGCATTTTTTTCGTAATCCTCTTGATGCTCAGGGTCCGCTTTAATAAGTGCATCTCTGGCATTTTTAGCATACAGAATCCCATTTTCGACATTTAGCCAGGCATGGGGGTCCTGCTGGCTTTCGAGGCCTTTTGAAGATAAATGTTTTACTTTGACGCCTTTACTCATTTCGGCTACAGGTGCATCATCCCCGTCCTTGCCACTCGATTCGAGCAGCTTTTGAAACCAGCCATTCCCTGTTTCAAGGTTTAAGCCATTATATAGAACAAGGTCTGCATCCGTTGTATGCTGAACATCCTTTGGCAGTGGGTCAAATTCATGTGGGTCTGTACCAATGGGAACAATGCTGTGAATAGAGACATGCTCTCCGCCTACTTCCTTCACAATGTCATAAAGAATGGAGTAGGTCGTGACGACTTTTAATGTGCCGTCATCTTTGCCGGAATTATTTTGTTTTGTAGAACAGCCTGTGATGACCATAAGGGCAATGAATACTGCGGTCAAACGGATTGCAAATACCTTCTTCATATATGTCCTCCTTTTACATAGACGCTTCCTTTTTTAGCTGCGTTCGTTTTCGTTTAGATCTTAATGATCTCCATAGAATTCCTTGCTTTGGTGAAAGGATAAAGGCACTCCCGAATAAAATGGTCGCAACTAGCACGATAGAAGCGCCAGACGACAAGTTATACGTAAAACTAAGCCCAAGACCGGCAACGGCAGAAACGGCCCCGAAAAATGCAGATAAATAAATCATAATCCATAGCCGGTCTGTTAAGAGATACGCAGTGGCTGCCGGCGTAATAAGCATGGCAACGACAAGAATAATCCCAACAGTTTGTAGTGAAGCAACGGTCACAAGGGTCAACAAGGTCATGAGAAAATAATGGATCATTCGATTCGGTAAACCGTAAACCGAAGAAATCACCGGATCAAATGAACTAATGAGCAATTCTTTGTAGAAAATGATGACGGCCAGCAGGATAAAAATGCCGATGCCAAGCGTAATCCACATATCAGATGAACGAACAGCTAGAACGTTTCCAAACAAGATATGATATAAATCACTGGAACTTTTCAAAAATGTGATCAAAATAATTCCGATTGAGAAAAAAGCGGTGAAGACAATACCGATGGCAGAGTCATTTTTAATGCGGCTGTTTTGACTCACATATCCGATCCCAATCGCTGTTAATACGCCAGTTAAGACGGCTCCGAAGAAAAAGTTAATTCCCAGCATATAAGAGATGGCGACACCTGGCAGCACAGCATGCGATATGGCGTCTCCCATCAAGGCCATGCCCCGTAAAATGATAAAGCAGCCAATGACCCCGCAAATAATGCCTACCATCACGGATGTAAATAATGCTTTTTGTAAAAACGCATATTCAAAGAGTCCAGTTAAAAATTCCATTACACGTCTCCTCCTGCTGATTTTAAGAATGGTAGCTGCGTTTCATATGCCTCCAGCATGACCTCTGGGCGAAGGATATCGTGTACAGGTCCAGCTTTGATGAGTTTTTTATTTAACAGAACGAGATGGCTGAAGTAATCATCGGCTTTACTTAAATCATGATGGACCACCAAAATGGTTTTTCCTTCATCACGTAATTCCTTCAAAATGCGAACCATTGTTTCTTCACTTGCCATATCAATTCCAACAAATGGTTCATCCAAACAGAAGAGCTGTGCGTTTTGCGCAAGTGCTCTTGCAAGGAAGACACGCTGCTGCTGACCGCCGGATAACTCACCAATTTGTCTTTTGGCAAAGTCCTGCATGCCGACTTTTTCTAAACAGTGGTACGCATATGCCCGGTCTTCTTTTTTCGGACGTTTGATCAGGCCAAGCTTCGGATATGTTCCAAGTAGGACGGTATCCAGCACATGAATAGGAAACGTCCAGTCTAGATCATTTCTCTGAGGTACATAGGCGATCTGTTTTCTAACTTGTTTAAAGGGCTGTTCAAAAAAGCGAATATCCCCTTGATCTTTTTCAATTAAATCCAAGCATGCCTTGAGTAAAGTCGATTTACCGGCACCATTTGGACCTATGATTCCTGTCATCGTTCCTTCCTGTATGGAAAGAGAGATGTTCTCTAAAGCATCCTGCCCGTGATATGACACATGAAGACGGTCGATTGTTAAAGCATTTGGCATCTCTTGCGGCCCCTTTCGATCATCATTGCACTTCCTAAAGATATATGCATACATTAAATAATTTTGACTAAAGGATGAAATGATTCTCTAACGCTAATTTGTTTCCTTGAGGAAACTTTTATTTCATTCTAAGCGTCTGTCCTTCTTTTGTAAAGAGAAAAAACTGCACTTATTCTGTTAGAGATCAAACGATCGTTTTTATGTTATGCGGTGAGCGGAGGGCATGAGCTTGGTTTATTGAAAATCCGTGTGACAGAATGGGACACAAAAAACCAATTATTTCTTCATAAATGATTGACAGAAGATAAGAAATCCTCATATAATAAGGGTAATCCAATATATGAATATATGCTCATATATAAAGTTTTTAATTTTTAATAGGTTGAATCGATCCAGGGAACGTTACTTATCATATAGAAAAAGGTGAGAACATGAAAAAGATGAAGGATGAATACGTATTAAGCGGTCTTGATTGCGGCAACTGTGCACGTAAAATAGAAACAGGTGTCAGCAAAATGGATGGAGTGGAAGCTTGCTCTGTTAACTTTGCGACAGGCACCTTGACTGTGACGCATGCAGATAAGCAAGAAACGATGACAAAGCGTATTGAAAAAACTGTTCAGTCCATTGAACCTCATGTGAGTGTATCACCGAAAGAAGAAGGACATCATCACGATCATGATCATGGGACAAAAAATTTAAAAACGATTGTGCTGAAATTAATTGGCGGTGCAGTCATTGGAACAGCCGCTTTCTTTATACCTGAAGATGGTGTATTAAAGTTCCTTATGTTCTTCGCAGCATATTTACTAGTCGGCGGTGATGTGGTTTTTAAGGCGCTGAAAAATATCGTGCGAGGCCAAGTATTTGATGAGAACTTTTTAATGACCATTGCAACAGTTGGCGCTTTTGTGATTCAGCAATATCCAGAGGCACTGGCAGTGATGCTCTTTTACCAAATTGGAGAGCTCTTCCAAGGGGCGGCAGTGAATCGTTCAAGACGTTCAATTAGTGAATTAATGAATATACGTCCAGAATACGCGAATCTAAAAGTCGGAAATGAAACGAAAAAAGTGAATCCAGAAGAAGTAAAAGCCGGTGACCGTATTGTCGTGAAGCCTGGTGAAAAAATTCCGCTGGATGGGCTCGTTATTGAGGGCTTCTCGCTTGTTGATACATCCGCATTAACAGGGGAATCGGTGCCGCGGGATGTAGAAGCGGGAAAAGAAGTTCTTGCAGGATTTGTGAATCAAAACGGTATACTTGAAATTGAAGTCCAAAAAGAGTTAAGCGAATCGGCAGTGACGAAAATTTTAGATTTGGTTGAGAATGCAAGCAGCCGAAAAGCACAGACAGAAAATTTCATCACAAAGTTTGCAAAATATTATACACCGGCTGTCGTCGTGCTCGCCTTATTGCTTGCCTTTGTGCCGCCGCTTCTTATTCCATCAGCACAATTGTCTGACTGGGTGTACCGGGCGCTTGTCTTTCTCGTGATCTCTTGTCCTTGTGCTCTTGTTGTATCCATTCCATTAGGGTTTTTCGGGGGAATTGGGGCAGCGTCTAAACGAGGCATCCTTGTCAAAGGCAGTAACTATTTAGAAGCATTGAATTCTGTGAAATATGCGGTATTTGATAAGACGGGCACGCTTACAAAAGGAAACTTTACAGTGACCAATATTGCCACAGTCAGTGACAGGTGGTCAGAAGAAGAGCTGCTTTCTTTTGCAGCACTAGCAGAAGCCCATTCCTCTCACCCTATTGCAGAATCGATTAAAGCGGCATATAGCTCACCGCTTGATGAAAGCCAGATCGAAGCATATGAGGATATCGCGGGACATGGAATTAAAGCGACCATCAGCGGATCTCACGTCTTAGCGGGAAATCATCGCTTGATGGAGCGAGAAGACATTGCGTATGAAAAAGAAAAAAGAAGCGGAACCGTTGTGTACATGGCAATTAACGGTGAGTTTGCCGGATCAATCTTGATCGCAGATGAATTAAAGGACGATGCAATCGAAGCCGTTTCTGCTCTAAAGGCGTCTGGTATTCAAACCGTCATGCTCACTGGTGATGCTAAGCAAGTCGGAACGGCGGTCGCTAAGCAAATTGGCATTGATGAAGTACATGCAGAATTATTACCGCAGGACAAAGTAACGAAATTAGAAGAAATTGATCAGAAAAAAGCGCCTCAAGAAAAGCTATTATTTGTTGGGGACGGCATTAATGATACACCGGTATTAGCAAGAGCGGACATAGGAATTGCAATGGGCGGGCTTGGTTCAGATGCAGCTGTCGAAGCGGCTGATATCGTCATCATGACGGACCAGCCATCAAAGGTAGCAGAAGCCATCGCTGTCGCAAAACGAACAAGAAGGATTGTCTGGCAGAATATCGCATTCGCCCTTGGTGTCAAAGGCGTTTTCCTATTACTCGGAGCATTCGGAATTGCGACGATGTGGGAAGCCGTCTTCTCGGATGTCGGTGTCACCGTACTCGCTGTTTTAAATGCGATGAGGGTCATGAAATAAAATTGTAAGGAAAATTTCATGAATACCATCTTTCATAATGGACCCCCTCTTGTTAAAATAGAAGAAGTTGGATAATGGCATTTTTCTAAGCTATTATCCTTTTTCTTTTTTAAAAGGAATGAAAAAGATAAGGTAGGTGCTTATGTGAGTAAGAAAAATAATCAATCTTCATCCATTAAATTTGCTGTCATTTTAACCATCATCGCAGCTCTTCTCATCGGTATATTTGTTGTGATTGGAAACAAGAACAGCCAAGAAGCACAAACAGTTGACAGTAAGCCTTCGATTAAAGGACAGCCTGTCATAGGAGACAAAGATGCAGCGGTGCAAATTGTCGAGTTTGGGGACTACAAATGTCCGTCATGTAAATCATTCGAAACAGACATTTTCCCAAAACTGAAAGCAGACTACATAGATAAAGGCGATGTATCATTTTCATTTATTAACTTGCCACTGCCTGTTCATGGAGATGGCGCAGTGTTAGCAGCACTAGCTTCTGAAGAAGTATGGAAAGAAGATCCAAAAAACTTCTGGGCATTCCATGAAGCTGTCTATCAAGCACAGCCAGATAGTGAAGCAGAATGGGTTACGCCTGCTAAGCTGACTGAATTAGCGAAAAAGACAACAAAAATTGATACGGACAAACTCAAAGATAACCTATCAAAGAAAACGTATCAGCCGCAGCTGAACACAGACGATCAGCTTGTGAACAAATACAAAGTGAATTCAACACCAACGATTTTCATTAACAATAAACAAGTCCAAAACTTCTATGACTATGATGAAATCAAAGAATTAATTGATCAAGAGCTTAAAGGGAAGAAATCATGAAGAATAAGCTTATTTACTTGTACAGTGCTTGGATTGTCTCGATCGTTGCGACGATGAGCAGCCTGTATTTAAGTGAAATCAAAAAGTTTATTCCATGCGATATGTGCTGGTTCCAGCGTATTTTCATGTACCCGCTCGTGCTTTTACTTGGAATTGCTACGTTCCGGGGTGATGTCAAAGTGAAGTATTACGTACTGCCTTTAGCTGTAATCGGTGCTGGCTTTTCCATCTATCATTATATGGAACAAAAGATCCCAGGCTTTGCGTCGATTCGCCCTTGCCTCAGCGGCATTCCTTGTTCTGTTGATTATTTGAACTGGTTTGGTTTTATCACCATTCCGCTATTAGCACTTATTGCATTTATTCTGATTATCATCAGTATGCTGCTGTTAAATGCAAGAGAAGATTGAGAGATAGCCTGCTTTTTAGCGGGCTATTTTTTATTTTTGCAAAAAGATAAAATTTAAAGAAAATTTGTATTGCTTTTCGCTTATGTCAGATATACATTAAGGGAGTAGTGTTAGATGATCAGATCATGTAAGGAGATAAGCGGAAAATGGCATGGGAAGTCTTAAGTATCATTGGTATTATCGCATTCGCGATTAGTGGTGCGATAGTGGCAATGGAGGAAGAGTACGATATTCTTGGTGTGTACATTTTAGGGATTGTGACAGCATTTGGCGGTGGAGCGATTCGGAATCTATTAATCGGTCTTCCGGTGTCTGCTTTATGGTCACAGGGCAAGATGTTTACCATTGCTCTTGTATCCATTACGATTGTGTTTCTTTTTCCAAAGCTTTTGCTCAAGCACTGGAGCACATGGGGGAATTTCTCGGATGCGATTGGCTTAGCAGCGTTTGCGATTCAAGGTGCATTATTTGCTGTGCAAAGAGAGCTTCCGCTCAGTGCGGTCATTGTGGCAGCCATTCTGACTGGAAGCGGTGGCGGAATTGTGCGTGATTTATTGGCAGGGCGAAAGCCACTTGTGCTAAAAGCGGAGATTTACGCAGTCTGGGCAGCACTTGGCGGCTTACTCGTAGGACTCGGTTTAGCACAAGGAGAGATTGCTTTGTATTTGCTGTTTCTCATCCTCGTCGTATGCAGGGTTTGTTCCTACCTATTCAAATGGCGGCTTCCCGCTAGGTCTTATTTTTTAAATAAAGGGTAAAACGAGAAAAGAGCGATTTCGCTCTTTTTTTGTGTTTGAAACGAGCTGGATGTCAGCAGGTAATGGAGTTTTCGTGTAAAATAAAAGCAGGGTCTTTTTGTTCATCATTGGAACAATACATATGATGAAAATTTTGTCAGCTGGCTGAATATCTGGATTCAGCCTTTTTTTGCCTAGATGGATTGTTATGTGTTGGTTTCACATTTTGCGGAATACTAAAGAAGCTTCTATGATCGGACGGATGAATCAACTCGAAATGAACACATCTTTGCATGTAAGCAAAACTTGACGAAAAAATTAAAATAGGAGGGACACGTACTAGTGGAGATTTTTTTGGCAGTGCTCGTACTACTTGCACTCATTGCATCATCTAATATTATCAATCGTTTTGTCCCCTTTATTCCAGTCCCGTTAATTCAAGTGGGCTTAGGAATACTGGTGGCAGCTTTTCCTTCAGGTTTACATATTTCTTTAAATCCTGAACTATTCTTCGTTTTATTCATTGCGCCGCTGTTATTTAATGACGGGAAGCGTACCCCAAGGGACGAGCTGTGGAAATTAAGAGCGCCGATTCTTCTGTTAGCCCTAGGGTTAGTCTTTGCGACAGTCATTGTCGCAGGATATACCATCCATTGGATGATCCCAAGCATACCACTTCCAGCCGCATTTGCGCTTGCAGCGATTTTATCACCGACAGATGTGGTAGCAGTCAGTGCTCTTTCCAGCCGTGTGAACATGCCAAAGGGCATCATGAGACTGCTGGAAGGCGAGGGATTGATGAACGATGCATCAGGACTTGTCGCCTTTAAATTTGCCATTGCAGCAACAGTAACTGGCGCTTTTTCAATTGCTGAGGCATCCTTTAGCTTTGTCCTGATTGCCGCAGGTGGTCTATTGACTGGATTTATTCTATCCTTTTTTATCATTCGTTTTCGCTATTTTCTCCGCCGTTTAGGAATGGACGATGTCACGATGCATATCATTCTGCAAATCCTTACACCATTTGTCATCTATTTAGCAGCTGAAGAAATTGGTGTATCCGGCATTTTAGCCGTTGTTGCTGGCGGTGTGACACATGCCATTGAGCAGGATCGAATGGAAGCAAATTTAGCCAAACTGCAAATTGCTTCATCAAACACATGGAATATTATTTTATTTATATTAAACGGACTTGTTTTCGTTATTCTTGGATTGCAGATTCCTGATGTATCGACAGTGATTTTCCAGGATGAAGCATTTAATAATATGCAGGTCATCAGTTACATCTTAATCATCACGCTATGTCTCATGATCCTGAGATTCTTATGGGTATGGCTCTTCTGGGCAGGTAACTGGAGTGTAACGAAAAAGCAGAATGTGAAAAAACCGAAGCTGCGTGCTTCGATGCTGATGACATTCTCTGGTGTTCGTGGTGCTGTCACTTTAGCTGGTGCCTTCTCAATCCCATTTACGCTTGCGGACGGATCACCATTCCCCGAGCGGCATTTGATTATTTTCCTCGCAGCAGGCGTCATTTTATGTACACTCATTTTAGCTAGTGTATTATTGCCTCTTTTATCTGAGAAAAAAGACAAACAAATCGCCGTGGATTTGGATACAAAGGTTCAGCATGCGAAACGGAAGCTGCTGAGAAGTGCCATTAAAACCTTAAGAGAAGGAATGAATGAAGACAACAGGGAAGTGTCTATAGCACTCATTAATGATTACCGAATGAAGCTGCGTAATATCCAGCGTGAGCCGTACCAATTCGGGATGAGAAGACAGGAACGAAAAATTAGATTGCATGGAATTAAAGCAGAACAAATGAAGCTTCAGCAATTAATTGATGAAGAGAAATTAGATAAAGAAGAAGCCTATGAGCTACAGGAGAGATTTCATGAGCTGGAAATGCTGTATTCAAACTCCTTCAAAATTCGTTTTTCAAAAGTGAAGTTCCTGCGCTTGCTTCAGTGGCTTCAATTATGGCGACCGAATCAGCTCGTTTCCAGCGGTATTTTAGAAAACGAAGACTCGTACAAGCAAATCCGTAAGAAAACGGCAGAGGCTGCTGTGGACTCGATCAAACAGCATATGACCGATGAAAATAAACAAACGTGTCACCAAGTGATTGGCTTTTACAACCAAGTCATTTATCGATGTGAACACGGTCCAAGCTTCTTTCAGCAAAAAGACCGTTCGTTTGACCGGAAGAAAAAAGAGCTTAACTTCCAAGCTGTACAGACGATTCGAAATGAAATTCAAACTTTGTATGAAAATGGTGAAATCAATCGTGATATTGCCCATCATCTAAGGGAGTATATCAATGATATGGAAGCTGTTCTTCTGACCAATACGTAATGTTGTGATCTTCTCCCCTATGTTTTATGATGAAGAAAGAGAACAAGCAGGGGGAGATCAATGATGGCGTATTATGGAGCAATTGAAGCTGGCGGTACAAAGTTTTGTTGTGCAATTGGCAATGAGCACGGGGACATTCTCGAAGAAATGACAATTCCTACAGAGCACCCAGAAAAAACATTACAAAAGCTCATCCCATTTTTCGAGCAGCATGACATTGAAGCATTAGGGGTCGGCTCCTTTGGACCGATTTGTGTCCAAAAGGACGACCCTTCTTACGGTTATATCATGAACACGCCGAAAGTAGAGTGGAAGCATTACCCGTTCATTCCAGAGCTAGAGAAGCAATTAGAAGTCCCAGTATCTTTTACAACAGATGTAAATGCGGCAGCCTTAGGTGAATTAACAAAAGGAGCAGCCAAAGGGCTGAATAGTTGTTTGTATATCACGGTCGGTACGGGTATCGGTGCTGGCGCTGTTGTAAAAAACGAGCTTCTTCACGGTCATTCGCATCCAGAAATGGGGCACATCCTTGTCAGGCAGCATGAATCAGACGTATTTGAAGGAGTCTGCCCAGCGCATGGGACGTGTTTAGAAGGACTGGCAGCTGGACCAGCGATTGAGAAAAGATGGGGGAAATCTGCTAAAGAGCTTACGGAGGAAGAATCAGTTTGGGCACTTGAAGCTGACTATTTGGCGCAGGCGCTGATGCAGTACTCGCTTATTTTAAGCCCAGAGCGCATCATTATGGGCGGGGGTGTCATGAAGCAAAAACAACTGTTTCCACTAATTCGAGAGAAGCTTGCTGCTTATCTCAATGATTATGTAGACCTGCCGCCGCTTGATTCATATATTGTCTCTCCTGGACTTGAAGACAAGGCCGGCATGACAGGTGCTTTGCTGTTAGCCATCGAAGCGAAGAAAAAAGCCTGATAATAGAGTTTTAATGGACAACGTGAGATAATGAAAAAGATGGAATCTATGAAAAAGGTGGTTGTTAAAATGGTTAAAAGCTTGAATGATACCGTAACACTGAATAACGGAGTGGAAATGCCTTGGTTTGGTTTAGGTGTATTCAAAGTGGAGGACGGCAATCAAGTGGTAGATGCCGTAAAAGCAGCCATACGCAACGGATACCGCAGTATTGATACGGCTGCCGTTTATAAAAATGAGACAGGCGTAGGCAAAGCAATTAAAGAATCTGGCGTGAAACGAGAAGATTTGTTCATTACGTCTAAAGTATGGAATACGGATCAAGGCTATGACAAAGCGCTGGCTGCATTTGACGCAAGCTTGAATCGATTAGGTCTTGATTACTTAGATCTCTATTTGATTCATTGGCCTGGCCCAAATGCAGAAACATTTAAAGACACATGGCGTGCGCTTGAGAAGCTTTACAAGGATGGGAAAGTGAGAGCCATTGGCGTCAGCAACTTCTACATTCAGCATTTAGAAGAGCTATTAAAAGATGCTGAGGTTGTTCCAGCCGTGAACCAAGTTGAATTTCATCCGAAACTGACACTTGTCGAACTACGTCAATACGCAAAAGAAAAAGGCATTCAAATTGAAGCGTGGTCTCCGCTCATGCAAGGAAAGCTATTAGATCATGACGTATTAAAGGACATGGCTGCACGCTACAACAAATCTGTTGCTCAGGTCATCTTGCGCTGGGATCTGCAAAGCGGTGTCGTGACGATTCCAAAATCAATCAACGAAGAACGCATTAAACAAAATGCAGATATTTTTGATTTCGAATTATCAAAGGAAGACATGGAAAAAATCGATGCATTAAACAATAACGAGCGTGTCGGCTCGAATCCAGAGACGATGACGGTTGGGTTTGAATAAATGAAAAAATCCTCTTTCTCACGTGAGAAAGGGGATTTTTTTACGTACTACTTCTACGCACAGCCAAAAGCATAATAAAAGATAAGATCACAATACAGATCGTCCATGCCCAAGCAAGCTCCATGCGTCCAGAATCAATCGCCACATAGATAGCGGTTGGGAGTGTTTGGGTTTTTCCTGGGATGTTGCCGGCAAACATTAAGGTCGCCCCGAATTCTCCAAGGGCTCTTGCAAAGCTAAGGATGCTGCCTGACAAGAGGGAAGGCAGGGCAAGTGGTACGGTGATATAGGCAAAGACTTGGAAGGAATGAGCACCATCTACTTTTGCAGCCCCTTCAATATCTGACTCAATTGTAGAAAAGCCCGCCTTTGCTGATTGATACATGAGCGGGAATGCCACGACTGTCGAAGCAATAACCGCCGCCCACCATGTGAAAATGACCGGCTGATGGAAGATCCATTCAATCGCGCCCCCTATTACACTATGCTTTCCGAATACGACGAGCAATAAAAAGCCAACGACTGTTGGCGGGAGAACGAGCGGCATCATCAGGAGCGTTTCCACAATCATTTTCCCTTTAAAAGTTGTTCGCGCCATCCAGAAGCCAATCGTTGTGCCAAAGACAGTGGCCAACAGCCCGCTGACGATAGCCACTTGCACGGACAGCCAAATGGGTGATAGAAAGTCTTCAGTCAGCATAGGCATTACGACACTTGAAAGCCGTATTTCTTAAAAATGGATGTGGCTTTATCAGATTGAAGAAATTGAAAAAAGGCTTTGGCTTCCGTAAGATGATTTGTCCCTTTGACAATCCCTACTGGATATATAACCGGGGAGTGCATGTCCGAATTTGCTTCAGCTGCAATCTTTACTTTTTTAGAAACGAGGGCGTCTGTTTTATACACAACACCTGCTTCGACATTTCCAGTTTCAACGTAGCTTAAAACTTGCCGTACATCTTTGGCATAGACAGCATTCTTTTTCACTTGATCCCATATATTCAGTTTTGTGAAAATCTCTTTGCCATATGTACCAGCAGGAACCGATTCAGGTGTGCCAAGAGCGATCTTTCCTTTTACGTGCTGGACGTCTTGAAAGCTTTTAATAGAGGAAGAGCCATCTTTTGGCACAATAAGGACTAGCTCATTTTGTATGGCGTCCTTGATATATTCTCGGTCAATGTCTCCAGATTGAACAAGTTCATCGAAGGGCTCTTCAGCTGCTGAGAAAAAGAGATCCGCTTTTGCTCCTTGAGCGATTTGCTGCTTCAATGCGCCGGATGATCCGAAGTTATTCGTTAATGTCACATGTGGATGCTGTTTGTGAAAGGAGGCTTCAATTTCCTTTAGTGCATCCTGAAGACTTGCCGCTGCTGAAATTACAAGCTCTGTTTTTTTATTCGAATTAGATGGCTTCATCTCTGTTTGGCATCCACTCAGAAGCAAACATATGGAGATGAAGGCTAAGAATATATACTTCATGTTCACACCTCTTATCATTCAATATCATGTAGTTCCCTTTATTATAAGCAAACTTATTTGAGCATTCATAGGCTTTCAATAAAAAGAGAAAAGAAAAAGCCGCCAAATGGCGACTTTCAGCGTGACGACTAAGGAGATCGTTTTATCCTGTTTACTGCTGATAAAAACGCAGCAAATTCCCATTGATCACCTTGTCTGATAAGGAGAGCTCTTTATTGGCTTTTTCGATATAAGGCTGACATACCTCATCCTGCTTCACGGGTTCTTTTGTTTTTTGATCATAGCAGGTGTTCTTTGTATAGAGATAATCATCTGTAATAAAGTTACCGTTTCTCAATACAGCGAAAGGCGTCCGTTCATTTGAAAATAAATCATTGCCGAATTGAATGGAATCCTTCGTTTCAATCCCTAGTAAGTGAAGAAGTGTCGGCTTGACGTCCATTTGACCAGCTGTTTCAGAAATCGTCTGCGGTGCTTGGTCCGTGACACCAGGAATGTAAATCAAAAACGGAACACGCTGCAGTTTGACCGCATCAAACGGTGTGATTTCCTCTTGATCGAGCAGCTGTGCCATTGCCTCATGATGTGCCTCAGAGATGCCATAATGGTCACCCATGAGCACAAACATCGTATTGTCATACAATCCTTCTTCTTTCATACGGTCAAAAAACAACTTAATCGCTTCATCTTGATAGCGGACGGTCGTCACATAGCGGTTTAAAATGGTACTGGACGAATCATATTCATCAATAAACTGATCCTTCGGGTCAATTTCAAATGGAAAATGATTGGTCAAAGTAATGAACGTACTGTAATAAGGCTGCTTCAACTTTTTTAAATAATCAATGGATTGATCAAAGAAGTCGATATCCTTTAAGCCCCAGCCAGTGGAATTCCGTTCATTGACATGATATGAATCGACATCATAAAAACGATCAATTCCTAGAGATTTATACATTACATCACGATTCCAAAACGTTTTATTATTCGCATGAAATTGGACGGATTGATAGTTTTCCTTTTTCAACTGCTTGTATAACGTATCATATTCATTATCACTCGCTGTGAAAAAGACAGCGCCGCTGCTAGAAGGGTATAGGGAATTCGCGACAATAAACTCTGAATCGGACGTCTTCCCCTGTTCTGTCTGCTGATAAAATTCATCAAAATAAAAACTCTTTTTAGCCAATTGATTTAAAAAGGGAGTGATATATTGTCCATTTACCTTTTGATTCATGACAAATTGCTGCGTCGATTCAAGTGAAATGAACACAACGTTCTTGCCTTTAGCAAGTCCGAAGTACTCTTCGTTTGGTGCGCTGTAATCAGCCTTTGTGTAGTTTGCTACAGTAGAAAGCGTATCTTCATCTGCAAAAGCCTTTTGTCCAATGCGTGCCGTTTGGGCAGCACCGTCGTAAAGATGGAATTGGAACAGCCCGAGGTTTCTGACAATGACTTCACGATCATAAGAGCTTGTCAGAAATCGAGGGTGATCCATCATAGCTGAGCTGACATGAAACAATAGGAAGCTGCAGCAGATCGCATAATATGTTTTGATCGTCTTGTATGACGCTTTTGGGGCTAATGGTTTGCGCTTGAGCAGCCAAGCAAGTACGACAAAATCAACGAGCATCAGCACAAAGAGCGGGTGGAATAATTCCGTCATACTGCTGCCCATATCTCCCATGTTCTTCGCTTGGAATAGCACGGGAATGGTAATGAAATCAATGTAAAAACCATAAAAGATCGTATTCGATATAAGAATCGCCGTAAGAATAAAATTTGCAGTCAATAAAAAAACCTTTTGTTTGGTTTCATTTAAAAAAAGAGCTATCCCAAACAAAGGGAGTAGAAAGCTAAGTGGATTGATCAAAAGCAGCCATTCATGAAACAGATTGGCCGTTCGTATGTGAAAACCTAGTTGATAAATGATGTATGTTTTCATCCACATGAAGAGGATGGAATACACTAAAAACCAGTGATTTTTGAAAAACGCTTTCATTTATGTATCTCCTCATCATTCTGTATTCAGCTGCAAGGCAAAAACACTTATCTTAAACCTACTAAAAAAATGAGGAATGATCAATTCATATCTTATCTTTTTCGCAAAACTCTTTTTTATTCTGTTAGAACTGGATGGGGATAGATATGCCGCAGATGACGGCGATGTAATAGCAGGTGACGACAGTGAGAGCAGCTAGTACGACTTGTTCTCCTGTGCTGCCTGTTTTGACATAGAAGGGGAGACGCACTTTAATGGAAGCTGGAAATAAAAATTTAATGCCGTTCACTGTTCCAGCATCAAGGATAAGGTGGCTCGCCATTCCAACTAGTAAACCGATACTTAGGCTGTCATTTGGAATGTATGTTGTCGCAAGAAAATAAATGATCAGCAGAAATAATAAACTGTGAGTGAACGTGCGATGACCGAATACGCTGCTGATCAGTGCCGAGAGCAGCGGAAATTTTCTACCGATTTTACTTTTTGTATGGCAAAGATCGGGGATCAAAGCACCTGCTGATCCAGCTGCAGCCATGATGACTGGGTCGAATCCGTAGTAGTAGGCGACGGCTGTTGAGGCGGCGATTCCGCCCATAATGTGTGTTTTTCCTGTCATGATGCGTACTCCTGTTCTGTTTTTTGTTCAAGTCCTCACTATATCAAGGGTGAATTCATTCAGCAAGACTTATTTCTAAAGAAAAAGAGGGCAAAAGGGTTGGCTGATTGGAAAAACATTCTATAATAAGGGGGAAGTCATGTTGATACTAACGATAAGGATGCGATTCGGATGGGTAATGCAGACATTTTAAAAGAAATTGTTCTTGTACATTATGAAGTCAGCCGTAAATTAAACCGCAAGTTACTTGAGTTAGAAAAAGACATCACGCCTCCGCAGATATATGCTCTTTCTATTTTGATACAAGGCAAAGTATCACATGCCGAAGAGCTGAAACAAAGACTCTCTTTAAACCCAGGTGCAGCCTCCATTGCACTCAATAAATTATGTGAGCAGGGCTATATTCAGAGAGAACGGGACAAAGACGACCCCTCGCTCGTCCGATTAGAAGCCACCGAAAAAGGGCAGGTGATTTATGAAAAGCACACACGTCTTTTCGGAAAGGTGATTCAGCATATGATGTCAGACTTCACAAAGGAAGACTTAAAGACCTATTTGACGTATCTGCAAAAAATGAGACAGACCTTTCATGATGATTGAGCCTTTCCACTTTGTATAATGCGGCGCACTGTAGCACAAATTAAACAGGCAACCGCATTTTATGAAAAGGGAGGAAACAGCGATGTCATTTTTCCAAAAGGATAAAAAGGCGAAAAGCGAGAAAGACCACAAGCAAGTAGATCAGCTGTTAGAAGAAGCAAGCAAAGAGCTAGCAGGCGATCCGCTTCAGGAAGCTGTACAAAAGAAGAAAAACAACGATCAATAAACAGGTATAGGGCAGAGAAAAGGATCTCTGCCCTTTTTCTATGTTTTTCCCTTTGACAGAAGTGAGAATGTTTGATAACCTTCGTGTAGTAAAAATGAATAGAAATCCTCACGCTATGTCTCAGTGAGGTAGAGGTTGCGCGGATGATGAGTCACTCATGGGAGAGATGGAATCGAAGAACATGAGAAAAAAGGCATCAGCGCCGAAGTGTAGAGAGAGCTCCAACTTTCTTTATGCTGGGTCTGCATTGAATAAATGCAGGACTGCCACGTCTTTGAAGCGTGGAGGGCTATCCGGAGATCAAGGTGTATGTTTTGAAAAGCATGGACTGTTGTTCAGGCTTTTTTTTATGTTCTGAGTACCGAAGATAAGGGTATGCTGTTAAGAAAGTGGACCCATGAGGAACATAAAGAATACAAGTCATTGCTTCACAAATATATCAATGAAGATACTGCCGGGTCTGGTCCGAAGTGAATATAACGGAGGTACGGAAATGGAACAGACAAAAAAATGGGGTTTTTGGTTATTGACGGCTTTTGTCGTCGGAAATATGGTAGGTTCAGGCATCTTTATGCTGCCAAGTACGCTTGCCCAGCATGCGAGTCCTTTAGGTGTGACGATGGCATGGCTTGTCACAGGTGGCGGTGTGCTGATGATTGCACTTGTTTTTGGGCATTTGTCCATTCATAAGCCGCAGCTAACGGCAGGACCACAAAGTTATGCAAGAGCACTTTTTAACGATCCGAAAAAGGGGAAAGCGGCCGGTTTTACAATGGTTTGGGGATATTGGGTAGCAAGCTGGATTAGTAATGTCGCGATTATTACGAGTCTTGCCGGTTATTTAACGACATTTTTCCCAATTCTCACAGTGAAGACGGAGATTTTCACCTTTGGTAAAGAAGCGATCACACTTGGTCAGCTGACAACGTTTATTGTATGTACCATTCTTCTTTGGGGAACACATACGATCTTAATTACAAGCTTAAGTGCTGCAAGTAAATTAAACTTTATTACGACCTTTTCAAAGGTACTTGGATTCGTCCTTTTTATTGTTGCGGGATTATTTGCATTCCAAACGGCATTATTTGAACATTATTACTTCCCAGTTGCAGCAGAAGGCGAAGGAATGCTCGGACTTGGAGGCCAAATTCATCATGCGGCCATTTCCACTCTATGGGCATTTATTGGCATCGAATCTGCTGTCATTTTATCAGGAAGAGCGTCCTCGCAGCGCGATGTGAAACGTGCAACGATTACAGGTCTTTTAATTGCACTTTCTATCTACATGATTATTACTTTGATTACAATGGGCGTCCTGCCACACGATCAGTTGCAAGGCTCAGATAAACCATTCGTTGACGTGCTTCAGCTTATTATTGGACCGGCTGGTGGAATTGTGATGGCATTGCTTGCGATTATTTGTTTATTTGGCTCGATGCTTGGCTGGATCTTACTTGGTTCAGAAGTACCATACCAAGCAGCAAAGGCTGGCGATTTCCCGGCAGTATTTGCAAAAACAAACAAAAAAGGCAGTCCTGTTTTTGCTTTAACGGTTACAAATATCATGTCACAGCTGTTTATTTTCTCAGTGATGTCTCGTACGATTAATGAAGCTTTTACCTTTTTAACGACATCAGCGACACTTGCGTATCTCATTCCGTATATTGTGTCTTCGATCTATAGCTTTAAAGTCATCATGCAAGGTGACACGTATGATCTTCAAAAAGGGAAGCGAACAAGAGACGGAATCATTGCGCTTGTTGCGATGGGGTATTCCGCTTGGGTCATTATTTCAGGAACAGCTGATTTGAAAACATTTGGACTTGGCATCGGTCTGTTCTTAGTAGGTATTTTGCTTTATCCATTCATGTCAAAAGGATTTGCCAAAGGAACGGAATAAGGGAAACGTTTCTCCACATATGGAGAAACGTTTTTTTATGATGCAGATGTTAATCGGTCCACAATAAACTCAAGCTGTCCTTCTAATGAAACTGGGTCATTAAAGAAGTAACCGACAGGGTCGATTTCAAATACGTGTTTATTTTGTACAGCAGGAAGTGATGCCCAAATGCTGCTTTCATACACATGGTCTCCTTTACTTTTTGACCCGCTCCATGGACTAGTGAAAATATAGTCGCCTGCGTATTCTGGCAGCTTTTCAAGGGAAATGTTTGCATAGCCGACGCCGCTGTCGATGGCATCTTTTTTAACTGCCTTTGGCGCACGTAATTTCAGCTCATCATAAATAATTTCGCCTCCGCGTGCAAAGGTGTTTCCAAAGATATAGATCCCTTTATCAAAAGGTGACACGATTGAAACGGTTTTACTGCCGACCGCTTTTGTTACTTTAGGCTTTACCTCAGCTATTTTGGTATCCCATTTTGCGATCCATTCTGCTGCTTTTTTCGGTGTACCTGTCATTTTACCGAATTCTTTTAGTTGATCTTTAAAGGAATATTGATTGTATTTAATGGCAACGGTTGGCGCAATTTTTTTGTATTGATCAAATTTCTCGTCTTCTCCCCAAGCAATAATCATATCTGGATTCAAAGCGGCGACCTTTTCGACAGAAGGGGTTGTTCCAAGGTTTTTGACACCATCCGTTTTGCCTTTATAGAAAGGGTTTTTAAAGATGGGTGCCGTTGCAGCAATTGGCGTCTTGCCAAGTGTCACGAGGTCACCGTAGTAGCTTTCTGCCAGAAGCACAATTCGTTTTGGATCTTTAGGGAGTTTGACTTCACCTTTTACATCCTGATAGGTGATTGTGTCATCCTGGTTGGCACCAGATTTTTTATTTGAAGTGCTGCCGCAAGCAGCTGTAAAAAGCATGAGAATGGCTAAGGATATCAAAAGAAATCCAGATCGGTTTTTCACAAAGATTCTCTCCTATTCACTCATATATGATAATGATTATCAATTTCAATTATATCGTAACATGATGGAATGAAAAATGCATCGGCTATTTTAGGGCCTAAAGAAAAATGGTGAATTTCTCCCGGTTTTTTGATGAAAATAAAGAAAATGTTCAGAACAATGATTTCAAAAAGAAAAGAAAGTGATATACTAGACTTCGAGATTGATAATCATTATCACTAATGAGGAATAGATTTGAACGGAAAGGAAGAGACTGGTTTTGGGCTCACAATCGAATAAACAGCTGCCGGCCAAAGACGATGCAATGGATATTGTCACGAAACCCTTTGGAACAGCAGTTGTTGTCATCATAGGAATTATCGCTTTAGCATTTGGTCTTTTTTTATCGGTATCATTAGGAGCAGCAAATATTCATCTTCACACGGTATGGGAAGCCATTTTTCAATTTGATCATGAGCAAACTTCACATCAAATCATCCGGGAATTGAGGCTGCCGCGTACAGTTGGGGCTGCACTCGTCGGTGCCTTTTTAGCCGTATCGGGGGCTATTATGCAAGGCATGACAAGAAATGCGCTTGCGTCTCCTGAAATTATGGGTGTGACAAATGGCTCTGCATTTGCGATTGCCATTGCGTTTGCTTTTTTCCCAGGACAATCTTCTTTTACATTAATTCTTTGGTCATTTGTTGGTGCGGCACTCGCTGCCTCTATTGTGTTTGGTGTCGGTACTCTTTCAAAAGGTGGATTGACCCCAGTGAAGCTCGCACTAGCTGGTACGGCTGTTGGGGCACTTTTAAGCTCCATCTCCTCAGCAATTGCCATCCGGTTTGACGTCGCTCAAGACATGAGCTTTTGGTATGCTGGCGGCGTGGCTGGTGTGAATTGGAGCAATATTAAGATCATCATTCCAGTTGCGGTTGCGGGGCTGATCATCGCAATGATTCTTGCCCGCTCGATCACTGTTCTCAGCTTAGGTGATGAATTGGCAAAAGGGCTTGGACAGTACACGAAAACTGTCAAGGTACTTGGAATATTGGTCGTCATTCTTCTAACAGGTGCTGCTGTCTCAGTGGCCGGTACTATTGGCTTTATCGGGCTTGTGATTCCTCATGTCACTCGTTTCTTGGTCGGAGTTGACTATCGATGGATTATCCCATGCTCAGCTATTTTAGGGGCGGTTCTGTTAATTTATGCAGACATTGCTGCAAGGCTGGTCAATGCCCCATTTGAAACGCCAGTCGGTGCCATTACTGCAATTATAGGCGTTCCTTTCTTCTTATATTTAGCTAGACGTGAAAGGAGCGGGATTTAGATGGAAATGGTGCAGCAGGCAAAGAAAAAGAAATACAAACGAACGATGCTCATGATCTTTTTGGCGATCGTGGCTGTGTTCCTTATTAGTTTAAATACCGGAGAAATTCGCATTTCTCCGATGGATACATTGAAAACATTTTTTGGATTCGGAAGTGAAATGGATGAGCTTGTATTATTCGAGTTCAGACTTCCAAGAATGGTCATCGCTTTACTTGTTGGCGCTTCTATCGCTGTATCAGGAGCGATTTGGCAAGGTGTTTCTCAAAACGGTTTAGCCGATCCAGGCATTCTTGGTGTCAATGCGGGCGCAGGCTTTGCAGTGGTTTTGTTTATTTTTGCTTTCCAAGGTACGATGTCAAACCTAGGTGATTTTACGATCTTTGTACTGCCGCTCTTCGCTTTTGTAGGTGCAGGCTTTGCTGCATTTCTTATCTATGTGTTAGCGTGGAAAAAAGGCATCACACCTGTTCGATTGATTTTAACGGGTATTGGCGTGAATGCTGCGTTTTCAGCAGCAATTGTGGTTATTCAATTAAAAATGAGCCCAAATGATTTTAACCAAGCCATCGTGTGGTTATCAGGAAGCATTTGGGGCTCAAGCTGGACGTATGTCCTGGCTGTCCTGCCATGGATGCTGATTTTCCTTGTATTAGCGGTTGTAAGAGCACGCTACTTAAATATCATGAATTTGGGTGACCAGCTTTCCTACGGCTTAGGGATCTCGGTTCATAAAGAAAGAAGCTTTTTTATGCTGATTGCTGTTGCATTAGCAGGTGCTAGTGTCGCTGTTGCAGGTAGTATCTCGTTCTTAGGGTTAGCCGCACCGCACTTGGCGAGAAAGCTTGTTGGACCAAAGCATCAAGGAATGATACCAGCCTCCGCGTTGATTGGCGCATTGTTATTATTACTGGCAGATACACTTGGCCGCGTCATACTTGCACCATCAGAGGTGCCAGTTGGTCTTGTCGTTTCGGCTTTAGGCGCACCTTACTTCATTTACTTATTGATGAAAACGAACTAAGAAGGAAGGAGAGTACAACATATGAAATCGCTCGAAACAGAAAAGCTTTGTATTGGCTATAATGACCGTTTGATTGTAGACGATTTAAATATCAGTATCCCAAAAGGCAAGGTGACGACATTGATTGGACCGAATGGGTGCGGAAAATCAACGATTTTAAAAACAATGTCCCGTATCATGAAGTCCAATCAAGGCGTTGTTTACTTAAATGGTCAGGCTATTCATCAAACGCCTACAAAAGAAATTTCAAAACAAATGGCGATCTTACCGCAAACGCCCGAAGCACCAAGTGGACTGACAGTGTATGAGCTGGTGTCATATGGACGTTTCCCACATCAAAATGGATTTGGGCGCTTATCAAATGAAGATAAACGAATCATCAGATGGGCACTTGAGGAAACGGGCATGATTGCTTTTCATGATCGGCCAATTGAAGCACTTTCTGGTGGACAGCGTCAGCGTGTATGGATTGCAATGGCACTTGCCCAGGAAACAGAACTGCTTCTATTGGATGAGCCGACGACGTATTTGGACCTGGCACATCAGCTCGAGATTCTTCAGCTGTTAGAACGGTTAAACAGAGAGCAGGGACGAACTGTGTTGATGGTCATTCATGATTTGAATCATGCGGCACGTTTTTCTCATTACATGATTGCCCTCAATCAAGGAAAAGTCATCAAAGATGGGACGCCTCATGAGGTCATGACCAAAGAAGTGCTTGGTCAGGTATTCCACATTGATGCAGAAATCGTACTTGACCCTAGAACGAATAAGCCGATCTGTTTAACATATGACTTAATGAATCATGAAAGAAAGCTAGAAGCTGTGAATGGATAATAGAAGTAAAAGGAACTCGGTGGAATAGCCGAGTTTTTTTGCGTCTCTGAAACTTCCTAGTGCTGCCATTTTCTCCAGTTGATATTTTTTCGCTTTTATGCAGAAAAGAGGTACTTTTTTACTTTAGACAATGGTAATATACGGTTAGAGATCATAGCTAGAAAGGAAAGAGATGCGTGGAAACAGCAAAAATATTGATTGCAGATGACGAAGAAGCAATTGTAAAAATGGTTGAACGCGTATTAAAAAAAGAAGGATTCAAGCATATTTATAAAGCCTACCATGCAGATGAAGCATTAGATGTTGTCAAAAACGAGGACATCCACCTTTTACTTCTAGATGTGATGATGCCCGGTAAGTCTGGTTTTGATGTTCTTCCTGAAATGAGAAAATATACGAAAGCGCCCATTTTCTATTTAACCGCAAGAACGTCTGATGTAGATAAACTGACCGGCTTTGCTCAAGGAGCAGATGATTACATCACAAAGCCATTTAACCCGCTAGAGCTAGTGGCTAGAATTAAGGCTCACTTAAACCGAACATATATCTCTTTAAAGGAAGACCATGATGAGGCTCAAAGTCAATACGAATATGCCCATTTCTCTTATCATCCTCATTCAGCCGAATTGAAAGTAAGAGGAGAGGTGACTGCATGCTCAGCTCAGCTGCTTTCCTTGCTGAAGTACTTTTGTGATCATCCGAATGTGGTTCTTTCAAAAGATCAAATCTATGAGAAAGTATGGGGCGTCCCATCATATGGTGATAACAACACCGTGATGGTTCATATCCGAAAGCTGAGAGAAAAGATCGAGCTAGATCCGAGTCAGCCAGAATATATTGTGACGATCCGTGGTATGGGCTATAAATTTATACCGCACCCAGCAAAGGTTCTTAAATAATTTATGAATCTACGAGCAAAACTCTTCTTTCACTTTGTCGGACAAATGTTTATTGTGATTGCCATTTTGATCATCGGAAATACGTTCTCTGATAATTTATATTTAAAAAAATACTACGAGAACATGGCTGAAACCGGTTTAACAAAAGCTGATGGAGATACACTCATGAGCTGGCTTTATTTTAATGAGGATGGAAAAATGGAAGCCGATGATCAGCTGAAACAAGCAGTGAGAAAACGAGACGGATGGCTGCAAGTCATTGATTCAAAAAAGGATAACGTCTATAGCTATCACCGCCCTAAGTCCATTCCAACTTCCTATCAAAAGGATGAAATGATCAAGATCTTTGAAAAAAGGCAATATAAAGATTACAAGATGTACTTCTGGCCCATTGAGATTGATCAAAAAAGCTTTATCGTGCTATACGGGTTCAAAACGAACAGCACAAAGGTCGCCAACTATCTGAAGCAACACGAGAAAGACTTGGCTGCATTATCTCAATATTCGGTTGAAACGAAAGAATTCTTGAAGAGAATGAATGGATCGGTGCATCTGTTCAATGATGAAGGGAAATATTTACAAGGTATTCGAGCCAATACCAATTTGAAACATGAGGTAACAGATGTTGAACTGCTCAAGTATCAATCAAAGCCTTGGGAGTTTAGAAGTGATCTGTCTTATATCAGAGTGAATAAAAACCTGTATATCATTATTTCTGTACCAAATAAAGTATACAGCCCAGATGGATTATACGATAAAGAAACAGACGCTTTAAATCAATATACGACCATCTTAATTGCAGGTCTTGCGATTACGATTATTATCGTCATGACATTATGGTACTCGTATCGCTATGGACTGCCGATCTATCACATTATCCGCTGGCTGATTTTCTTATCTAGAAATAAATTGCAGGAACCAACAAATAGAAAAGGAATTCCAATCAGTAAAAATAAAAAAGGTCGTATTAAGCGGGAATACCGATTATTTGAGGATATCCTAAAAACAATGGATCAGCTCACGCTTACATTAAAAGAGAATGAAGCAAACCGAAGAAAAATTCAAACCACAAGGGAAGAATGGATTGCAGGATTGTCTCATGATTTGAAAACACCCCTTAGTACGATTTACGGCTACGGGCTCATGCTTGAATCTGATCAATATCAATGGTCCAAGGAAGAAGTCATGGAAATGGGACAGGTGATTCGTGAGAAATCAGAATACATGTCGACCTTGATTGAAGATTTAAACCTCACGTATCGACTAAAAAATGGCGCATTGCCTATTAATCGAAAGCCGATCGAGCTTGGTGAATTCTTAGCATCCATTATGGACGAGTTTTCAAGGAGCTCATTTTCAGAAGATTTCCCATCCTCCTTCGAAGATCAAACTGATGGTGTCATGTTTGAGATCGACAAAGCCTGGTTCAGACGAGTGATTGAGAACCTGCTAGCGAATGCAGTCAAGCATAACCAAAAAGGAACTCATATTACAGCTACCTTATCTGAAACAAATGAAGAAGTTCGGATCGAAATGAAAGACAACGGATGCGGAATGGCACAAGAAACGGTCGATCACTTATTTAACCGCTACTATAGAGGGACAAATACAAATGACCCAACGAATGGAACAGGACTCGGGCTGGCGATTGCAAAAGAGCTTGTCTTGCTGCATGACGGTGATATTCAAGTGGAAAGTGAACAAGGTGCTGGAACAACTATTGCGATTATCCTAAAAAAATCACCTCCTGTAAAATAGCCAAAAAACGATTTTCCTTTCAAAAGGAGATCGTTTTTTCCTGTTTTAGGATTGAAATCAACTTTGTAAACGATTACAATTAAATTGTTAACGTGAACAAAACAATTTCATACGATAAGAGGGATGGGGGAATTTGATGAAAGCCTTTTTAGATGAGCAGTTTTTACTAAACAGTCCAACGGCGGAAAAGTTATACCATGAGTTTGCAAAGGACCTTCCAATCATAGATTACCATTGTCATTTAAGCCCTAAAGACATCTATGAAAATAAAACCTTCCGAAATATCACCGAGGCATGGCTTTATGGAGATCATTACAAATGGCGTGCCATGAGAGCAAACGGCATCCCTGAAACGCACGTCACGGGGGATGCATCTGATGATGATAAATTTTTGGCGTGGGCAAAGACCGTCCCTATGACCATAGGAAATCCGCTCTATCACTGGACTCATCTAGAGCTGAGAAGATATTTCGGAGTCGAAGACCTATTAAATGAAAAAAATGCAGACATCATTTGGCAGAAAGTCAATGAAAAGCTGCAAGGAGAGGGATTTGGGGCGAGAGACTTCATCATGAAATCAAACGTTGAAACCGTTGTCACAACAGATGATCCGGTCGATTCTCTTCAATATCATCAAAAACTGCGGGAAGAGGGATTCTCTGTACAAGTGCTTCCAGGGTTTCGACCTGATAAAGCACTCGATATAGCGAATGATCTGTTTGAAAAATATGTTCATGAGCTGGCAGAGGCTTCAGCTATCCCAATACAATCCTACCAAGACTTTTTACATGCCCTCCGTGCGAGAATTGATTTTTTTCATGATCACGGCTGCTTGATCTCAGATCATGCCATTAATGAAATGACATATGAAGAAACGACACAAGAAGAAGTGGAGACCATCTTTCATAAAAGAATGTCTGGTCATCCATTGACGGAAAAAGAGAAGATCAAATTTAAAACAGAGACATTCATTATGCTAGGTCAGGCTTACTGTGAGCGTGGCTGGGCAATGCAGCTTCATATCAATGCATTTAGAAACAACAATACGAAAATGTTTGAGAGGCTCGGACCAGATACGGGGTACGATGCGATGAATGACGAAGACATTGCAAAGCCGCTTTGCCGAATATTAGATCGTTTAGAACAAGAAGATGCATTGCCAAACACGATTCTTTATTCCTTGAATCCAAGGGACAATGTAGTGATATCAACATTGGCTGGAAGCTTTCAAGACGGGAAGACACCTGGGAAGATGCAGCACGGAACAGCCTGGTGGTTTAATGATACGAAGCAAGGAATGACAGAGCAGATGATGGCTCTTTCCAGTATCGGACTGATCAGCCGTTTTATCGGGATGCTGACAGATTCACGAAGCTTTTTGTCCTATACAAGGCATGAATATTTCCGAAGACTGCTTTGTGATATCATCGGGGATTGGGTAGAAAAAGGAGAAGTCCCCTATGACCTTGAGCTGTTAGGGGGCATTGTGAAAGGTATCAGCTATGAAAATGCCAAGCAATATTTTCAATTTGACCGAGCAAAGCAGCTCCATCATCAAAGTAAAATCACATGAGGAAAAAGGTGAGAAAATGAAAGCGGTTTTATGATAAGATGGAAAAAAATCATAAAAGGCGGAATAGCATGACAGTCACAATTAAAGACATAGCAAAATTGGCAAATGTCTCTCATACCACAGTATCAAGGGCTTTGAATAACAGTCCTTTTATTAAAGAGAAGACAAAACAAAAGATTTTGTCGATTGCAAAACAGCTGAACTATTCACCAAATGTCCATGCCAGAGGCCTTGTATCACAAAAATCGTTTACAATCGGTCTGTTTTTCACGAGTTTAACAGAAGGCACATCCTCAAGCTTCTTTGTGGATGCGTTAAAAGGCGTCAATAGCGTCATGACAGAGCATTACAATCTGTTTGTTAGGGGTATTGACGATTTTCACGATTACACAACCATTCATAAACAGCGCTACGATGGCATTTTGCTGATGAGCCAAAGCGAGCACGATGAAGCGTTTATCCATCATGTCAAGAAACAGGGCATTCCAATCATTGTGCTGAATCGCCGTGTAGAAAGTAATGAAGTGATGAATATATTAGCAGATGATAGTCAAGGAGCATATCAGGCAGCGCACTATTTCATTCAGCAAGGCCATCAACAAATCGCCATCATTGAAGGAAAAGAAGGCTTTAAATCGACTCAGGAGAGAAAAGCTGGCTTTCTCCAAGCGTTAATTGATCACCATATTCCTATGAAAAAAGAATATATGATCACGGGTGACTACCATATGAAAAGCGGCTATGAATCAATGGAATCTCTGCTGACCCTTGATCATCCGCCAACAGCGCTTTTTTGCTCTAACGATGACATGGCCATTGGTGCGATGAATGCTTTATATGCAAAGGGCAAGACGTGTCCAGGCGATATCTCTATTATTGGTTTTGATGATATTGCATTTTCATCCTATACCACGCCTGCACTAACAACGGTGAAAAAGCCAATCGAAAAAATGTGTGCACTTGGAGCAGAAGCCATCCTATCCGTCATAAACGGTGAAGAGCAGGAAAAAGATCATATGGAAAAAATGTATGTCCACACAGAGCTGATGATCAGAGATTCAGTCAAAAAGGTGCAGTAATCAGCATCTTTTATAGAAGAATGTTCACGTGTGCATAAATTACAGAGAGGGGAATCCATTTGAAACGTTTATCAAAAGCCCTATACCCGGTGCCTGAGTATCCGGAAACGATTTTGCAGATTGGTGAAGGGAATTTTATGCGAGGCTTTATTAATTGGCACATCCAAAAGCTGAACGACTGCACAGATTTTAAAGGAAGAGCTGTTGTTGTTCCTCCGAGAAAAGGATCTGTTGCAGCTTTAAATGAACAAGATGGCTTATACACATTATGTATACAGGGCTATCATGACCAGCAAGAAATGAATGAGCGGATGGTCATTCAATCGATCAGCAGAGGAATCAGTACGTATACGGATTATGATGTTTTTTTACAAGTAGCTGAAAACCCCGATCTCCGCTTTGTCTTCTCCAACACGACAGAGGCAGGGCTTATGTTCAGAAAGGCGGATCGCTTGGAGGATCGACCGCAAGCGAGTTTTCCAGGAAAGCTGACGGCGTTCCTATATCACAGGTTTAAAGCATTTGCTGGAGATGAACAAAAAGGGCTGATCATCCTTCCATGTGAGCTGGTCGAACATAACGGTGATCGCTTGAAGGAATATGTGATAGACATGGCAGCTGAGTGGGATCTGCCGCTTGCGTTTATCACATGGATCAAGGAAGCCAATACGTTTTGTAATACGCTTGTGGATCGGATTGTTCCTGGGTTTTCTAAGGAAGCAGCTGAAATTGTTCAAAAGGAAGAGGGGTATATCGACGAGTTGCTTGTCACGGCAGAATACTATCACCTCTTTGTTATTGAAGCACCTGTCTTCGTACAAAAAGAGCTTCCCTTTCAAGAAGCAGGTTTAAATGTCCTTTTTGTAGAGGATATTGCGCCTTATCGCATGAGCAAGGTACGGATTTTAAACGGTGCCCATACAGCGATGGTGCCAATCGCTTACTCATGCGGGGTAGAAACTGTAAAAGAAGCTGTGGATGATGAGGATGTTGGTACGTTCATCCGGCGGATGCTGGAGGAGGAAGTGCTGCCAGGGCTTGAGCTCTCTCGAGATGAGCTTCTTCTTTATACACAATCGGTTTGGGATCGCTTTTGCAATCCATTTGTGAAGCATCAATTGCTGGATATTGCGCTCAATGGTGTATCTAAGTTTCGAACCCGTATTCTCCCGTCATTGTTTGATTATGTTGAGCAAAAGAAACAGCTGCCAATGAAACTCGTGTTTTCACTCAGCAGCCTCATTTATTTTTACAGAGCACAGGCAGAAAAGATAAAGGATGATGAGACTGTACTGGTATTCATGAAGGAAGCCTTTGAAGGAGAGAACCAATCTAATGAAGCGATCGCAGCTAAGATTCTATCATGTGAGTCATTATGGGGGAAAAATTTAACGGATATAAATGATTTGGTTCATGCTGTAGCTGATCAGCTTACCCTCATACAGGAGCAAGGAATGAGAGCGGCTGTTCAACGAATGCTGCAACATCAATATGAAAGTCAGGGGGAGAAGGCATGAAAGATTTTATTGTGATTCACCCTTCAGATAATGTCGGTATTGCTTTAAAAGTACTTGAACAAGGGGAGGAACTGCATTATCAAGATCATTCCGTTATTTTAAAAGAGACCATCGCCAAAGGTCATAAGTTTGCATTGGCTGATATCAAGCAAAGAGAGAATATCATGAAATACGGTTACCCCATCGGTCATGCAACGACTGCCATTTCTGCTGGAGAATGGGTGCATACACATAACATCAAAACCAATTTATCAGGCAAGCTCGATTATGAATACGAGCCTTCATTTACAAATAACCCCTATGAAAAAACGAATCTTACATTTAAAGGATATAAACGAAAAAATGGGGAAAGCGGGATTCGCAATGAGCTTTGGATTGTCCCAACCGTTGGATGCGTAAATGGCATTGCCGATCAAATCATTCAAATTTTTACCGCTGAAATGGGCGGAAGCATCCATCCGTTTGAAACAGCTCTTGTATTAAAGCACAATTATGGATGCTCACAGCTTGGGGACGATCATGAGAATACAAAAATCATTTTACAAAATGCCGTGAAGCATCCCAATGCTGGAGGAGTGCTCGTCCTCGGACTTGGTTGTGAAAATAACGACATTGAAGATTTTCAGTCTACATTAGGTGAATATGACCATGAGAGAGTGAAATTTTTAAGAAGCCAAGAAGTAGGAGATGAGATTGAGGCGGGAGTCGCTTTACTCAAGGAAATTTATGAGGCAGCGAAAGAAGATCACCGTGAAGAAATCCCGTTATCTGAGCTGAAAATCGGCTTGAAGTGCGGGGGATCAGATGGATTCTCCGGCATTACCGCAAATCCGCTTTTAGGAAGGCTGTCCGATTTTATTGTTGCTCAAGGCGGCACGACAGTGTTAACAGAAGTGCCCGAAATGTTTGGAGCAGAAACGATTTTAATGGAGAGAGCGGAATCAGAAGCGACTTTCGACAATATTGTGCAAATGATCAATGACTTTAAACAATACTTCATGGATCATCGACAGCCAGTATATGAAAATCCTTCCCCGGGAAATAAAGCAGGTGGAATTTCGACATTAGAGGATAAATCTCTCGGCTGTACACAAAAAGCAGGAACTTCTGACATTCAAGATGTATTGAAATATGGGGAATTGCTGAAGCGAAAGGGCCTAAATTTATTAAGTGCACCGGGAAATGATTTGGTTGCTTCATCTGCTCTTGCCGCTTCTGGCTGTCAGTTGGTTCTTTTTACTACAGGCAGAGGGACACCATTCGGCACGTTTGTCCCAACAATGAAGGTCTCGACGAATACAGCCTTATATGAAACAAAAAAGCACTGGATTGACTTTAATGCGGGAGAACTGCTTGAAGATGTACCAGAAGATATTGTGTTAGAAAAATTTATTTCAACTGTCATTGATGTGGCGAGCGGGAAGCTATTAAATCATGAAAAAAACAATTTTAGAGAGCTGGCTATTTTCAAAACAGGTGTCACACTTTAAGGCGACTGGGGGTTGAGAATGTGTCTAGAAAACGGGATTTGATGTATATCACAGCAGGAACGGTACTCACAGGAATCGGACTCACTCGTTTAGCAAGGCAAGGGAAGAAAGACAAAGAAGCAAACGGAATCGATCAGGTGTTAAAGCAGATAAAAGCACCGCTGTTCCCTGATCGTGAATTTAATGTGGTTCATTATGGGGCAGATGCAAAAGGAACCGAGCTTTCAACAGATGCTATCCAGTCTGCCATTAATGATGCGCACCGTTTGAAAGGGGGACGTGTGCTGATTCCAGAAGGGACGTTTGTGACAGGTGCGCTAGAATTGAAGAGTCATGTAGAGCTGCATTTGCATGAGAAAGCGTATGTGGCATTCAGCCAAAACCCAAAGGATTATCTGCCGCTTGTACTGACAAGATATGAAGGGGTTGAGCTTTATAATTATTCACCTCTCATTTATGCACACCATGCAGAAAACATCGCCATTACAGGAGCTGGAACGCTTGATGGCAGAGGAGATGAGCATCATTGGTGGCCTTGGAAATATGGCACGAATGGCCAGCCTTCTCAAGATCGGGATCGTCAGCTTCTATTTGACATGGCTGAAAAGAGAATACCAGTAGAAGAAAGAGTGTTTGGAGAAGGGCATTATTTAAGATCAAGCTTTATCCAGCCCTACCAATGTCAGCAAGTTCTTATTGAGGGAGTGACAGTGAAGGATTCACCGATGTGGCAAATTCACCCTGTACTAAGTGAACATGTGATTGTCCGTGGAGTTCATATTATCGGGCATGGACCAAACACAGATGGTGTCAATCCGGAGTCTTGCCGGAATGTGCTCATTGAAGATTGTTATTTTGATAATGGCGACGATTGTATTGCCATCAAATCTGGAAGGAACGAGGACGGACGGAGAATAGGGATTCCATCTGAAAACATTGTTATTCGTAGAAATGAGATGCGTGATGGACACGGCGGAGTGACGATTGGGAGTGAAATCTCTGGCGGGGTAAGGTATATCTATGCAGAGAATAATGTCATGGATAGTCCGAACCTTGACCGGGCACTGCGGATTAAAACCAACTCTGTCAGAGGCGGTACCATTGAACATATTTACTTTAAAAACAACACAGTCAAAAGCTTAAAGCATGAAGTGGTCTGTATCGACATGATGTATGAGGAAGGGGATGCGGGTCCACATCGTCCTGTTGTACGTCATATTCAAGTGGAAGGACTGAAAAGCAGCGGCGGACGATATGGTGTGAAAATAGCTGCCTACTCACATTCCCCCGTGACAAACTTCAACATGAAAAATTGTGTCATAGACCATGTGACGTATCCACTTTCTTTGGAGCATGCAGTAGCGCCTTCTTTTCAGAAAGTTGTCATCAATGGGGAACAAATTAATAAATAGATGGGCGTAAAACAGTCTTATTAGAGGCTGTTTTTCTTTTATCAGAACGAAAAAGACGCTTTTAGAAATCACATATACAACCTAACTGCACTGTAGTATAATATTCCCGAAATTAGAAAAGAATTGACGGAAGAGCTTTCGTCAAGCAGTACATAAATCAGGGGGTTCATTCATGAAAAAGTTAACGGCCATTTGGCTATCGCTATTGCTTGTGATGGGTGTTTTAGCAGGATGTGCAGGTGCTGAAACAGACCATAAAGCAAAGAGTTCACAAAATAACGAAACAGCGGCTGCGGCATTTCCTGTCTCGATTAAAGATGCAGCTGGTAAAACAGTCGAAATCAAAGAACAGCCTAAACGTATTGTCTCATTAATTCCAAGTAATACAGAGGTTGCCTATGCGCTTGGTCTTGGAGATAAAATGGTTGGACGATCTGATTTTGACAATTATCCAAAGGAAGTTGAAAAGGTAGAGAAGATTGGCGGACTTGAATTCAATGTCGAGAAGGTGATTTCCTTAAAGCCTGATCTTGTACTAGCTCATGCCTCGCAAATGGGATCAAAAGAGGGATTTAAACAGCTAGAGGATGCAGGAATTCAAGTACTGACTGTAAATGATGCCACTTCCTTTAAGGATGTGTACAAATCGATCAATACGATCGGTGAAGCAACAGGTGCAAAAGAAGCATCAACAAAGCTTGTAGACGAGATGAAAGCAAAATTGAATCACATCAAGAAACAAGCAGAGGCGATCTCCAAAGACAAACAAAAAACAGTCTTTGTTGAAGTTTCAGGTACGCCTGAAATTTATACAACAGGTACTCATACATTTATGGATGAAATGCTTTCTGTTATCCATGCGAAAAATGCTGCTAGTGATCAAACTGGCTGGGTGCAAATGACAGAAGAATCGATTATCAAACGAAACCCTGACGTAATCGTCACAATTGATGGTTCCAGCTTAGCTGATCTGAAAAAGAGAGACGGCTGGAATACGATCAAAGCAGTGAAGGGAAAACAAGTCTTTCAATTGAATACGGATCTCGCATCAAGACCGGGGCCGCGATTGGTTGAAGGAGTCGAGGCTCTTGCGAAAAGCATCTATCCTGACACGTTCAAATAAATTCATCATCGCATACACACTAAGTGCTTTACTTCTTGTGGTAAGCATTGGAATGGGAATCTCCTTTGGAAGCTTAGGGATTCCCATTCCTTCTATTCTCCGTATATTTGTTCATGAACTATTCGGTGTGCAGATAGGCACAATAGATTCAATTGATCGCAATATTATGATGAATATCCGGCTGCCGAGAGTGATATTAGCGGCATTAGTCGGAGCAGCGCTGGCGTTATCTGGTGCAGCCTTTCAAGGTTTATTAAAAAATCCTCTTGCTGACCCATATACACTGGGTGTATCTCAAGGGGCATCAGTTGGAGCCGTCGCGACCCTATTTTTCAGTTTGCAGCTCCCTTTGCTCGGCAGTTTCACACTGCCTTTTTTCAGTATGACAACAGCGCTTGTGACCCTATGTCTCGTCCTCTTTTTTGCGCGTCTTGTCCATCGGGGGATGAGCATCTCCTCTTTAATTTTAACAGGGGTGATTTTCAGTTCTTTTTTGGGCGCGCTTATATCATTGATGATTGCCTTAACGGGTGATGATTTAAAAGAGATTATTCATTGGCTTCTTGGCAGTGTGTCCATGAGGGGCTGGCGCTATATTGTGCTTTTCCTTCCTTTCTTTCTGATTGGGACCTTTGCATTAATGCTGATGGGGCGAGATTTGAATGTCATGACGTATGGCGAGGAGAAGGCAAAGCTATTAGGTGTACATGTGAAAAGGAGCAAATATATCGTGCTGCTTGCTGGATCGATTCTGACTGGTAGTGCAGTAGCAGTGTCAGGGACGATTGGGTTTGTGGGACTTGTGATTCCTCATTTTATTCGCCTCTTAGCGATCACAGACCACCGGCACCTCCTGCCTTTGTCTATGCTGAATGGCGCTTCCTTTCTCGTTTTAGCAGACGTGTTATCACGTACGATCATTGAGCCGACTGAATTACCGATCGGCATCATCACAGCGTTAATTGGTGCCCCTGTATTCGGCATCATCCTCATTCGTAAATACAGAGGAGGGACGCATCTATGATTCAAGTGAAGGAAATCAAAGGTGGATATGGAGAGAAAGAGGTCATACGTGGCATCAGTTTTGAGGTAAATCAAGGGGGATTTCTCGGTATACTTGGTCCAAATGGAAGCGGGAAGTCGACCTTGCTTAAAATGATCTCTGGGTTGCTGGAACCTGATAGTGGTGAAGTACGCCTGAGCGGTCAACTGATTCAATCCTATCGTCCAAAGGCACTTGCGCAAAAAATGGCTGTTCTACCGCAGAAAACGGACCAAGCCTTCTCATTTACAGTGGAAGAAACGGTTCAATTCGGTCGTTATCCATATCAAAAAGGATGGCTGCAATCTGTTACACGAGAAGATATGCAGATCATCAACAAAGTAATGGAACAAACGGATGTTGCACAATTTAAGGATCAATCTATTCATGAGCTAAGCGGGGGAGAACAGCAGCGTGTGTACTTGGCACAGGCATTAGCCCAGCAGCCTGAATATTTATTGCTGGATGAACCAACCAGTTTTCTTGATTTGGCCTATCAAAAGGATTTGCTTGATTTAATTAAAGAAGAGACCACTTCCTCTAGGCTAACGGTGATCGGTGTGTTTCATGATGTGAACATCGCCAGTTTGTATTGTGACCGGCTGCTGCTGCTTGATGAAGGAAAGACGGAAATAGTAGGGCTGCCGCATCACGTCTTGACGCCTGAGCGAATCAACCGTGTATATGAAACAGATGTAACACCGCTCCAACACCCGCGAAGGGCAAATCCTCAGCTGATCATTGAACCTGCCGGGGCTTCTGTAGCATCAAATGCAAAGTTAGCGGACGGGTGGAAAACGTATGGAGGAGAAGGAATGACGTTTTCCCTCGAACAGCCGCTCCGCATCCTTTCCTCACATCAGAAAAGGGGCGGCTTCTTTTGGAAAAGGTCTCTCGGAACGGGAAGTGACATGCTTCGTGACGAGTTGGATGATCGTGAGGGACTATTGTTTTATAACCTAACGAGTGGACCAAAACAATTTGCTGCTGAAGACACAGACGACGACATGGTGCTTTACGGTATGCGTCATCAAGAAGAGCTGACCATTTGGCTTGTATTGAAAGAGTCTATATCAGACGGATCGTCTGTTCAGCTTATGGGGCAGCTTGTCCACATGATAAAACAGGAGACGAGCATGTCCATTCATCATCTTTGTATCGCTGCTGCGGGTATGCAGGAAACAGAAGGTGATGAGCATTTACACGAAAGATTAAAGCAGAAAGTGCACCTTCTTCTTTATTCATTGAATGCCATTTAAAAGTGAACCAAATGGTTCGCTTTTTGTTTATGATGCGATCACAGTACTTTAGTTAAACAAATACATCCTTTTCACTTCAGGTTATACTAAAAGGACAAAGCAAAAGAAAAGGAGGAACACCAATGAAACTTTATACAAAAACAGGGGATCAAGGTCAAACAGGCTTGATCGGCGGGAGAGCCGATAAGGATGATGTGAGAGTAGAGGCGTACGGCACGTTAGATGAGGCGAATAGCTTCATTGGACTCGCACATGCACATTTACGTCAGCATGGCGAATTGTTTCAAGACATTTTGTCAGAGCTGATTGTGATACAGCACGAGCTGTTTGACTGCGGCGGTGATTTGGCAGCAGTCAAACCACCGAAAGAAGGTAAATTAACTGAAGCGTCTGTAGCAGTCCTTGAGCAAAGAATGGATGACTATGTAGAAGAAGCCGCGCCTCTCACGAAGTTTATTTTACCGGGCGGCCAGGAAGGCGCAGCTCTCTTACATGTGGCGCGGACAGTCGTCAGAAGAGCAGAGCGGCATATGGTGACGCTTACGAAGCAGGAGGAGATTCCAGCAGTTGCGCTCACATATGTAAACCGGCTCTCTGACTATTTATTTGCAGCCGCCCGAATCGTGAATCATCGGCTCGGTGAAGCGGATGTTGAATATGAACGAAGTGCAAACGTATTTCGGTCTAAATAAAGGAAAGCACTCTTCAAATGAGAAGAGTGCTTTTTTATTGGGTTCTACCGCTCAGTCTGAGCGAAGTTACGACTCTGGTCGCAATGAAAGATCAATCTGCGACACGTTTTGCCAGCTTTCTTTTTTGACTATAGTAAAAGCAAGGAGCAAGAAAGGAGGCATGAAGATGAAAATAACAAGTAAAACCATCATCGGTTCGATTTTAATGTTTGTCGGTCTATCCATCTTCTTCGGTGGCTCACTAGGAGGGCTGATCCCAATTCTGATTGGGGCGTGGCTCATCTATGTAGGTGTAAAGAAATATGAAAAAGGCAGTAAAACCTTCGGCGTCATTCTAGCAGTCATTGGTGTCATGATCGTTGTGCAAGCTCTTCCATTTATCCTTGGAATCGCACTAGCTGGGTGGCTTCTCTACTTCGGCTGGACGATGATCAATGGTAAACAGGCAAAAGAATCATCAAGTAGATCATATATGGAGCCAAACACGTCACCGAAAATGGAAGAACCTATGCACACGTCATTTGATCAAGAATGGGAAGACTTTTTAAAGAAAAAATAAGAGGAGGAAATTCAAATGGTATTCAGAAGAATGAGAGATATGTTTGTTGCAACGGTCAATGAGGGCTTAGATAAAATGGAGAATCCACGTGTCATGCTGAATCAGTACGTTCGTGATATGGAGGACGATATTGCCAAAGCGAAACATGCGATCATCAAACAGCAAACGATTCAACAAGGCTTCCTGCGCAAAGCAGAAGAGACGGAAGCATTTGCTGATAAAAGAAAGAAGCAGGCTGAGCTGGCATTTCATGCAGGAGAAGAAGAATTAGCACGAAAAGCGCTCACAGAAATGAAGTATTTTGAAGAAAAGCATCAGGAATATCAGGAAGCTTATCAGCAATCTGTGAAACAATTAAAAGAGCTGAAAGAGCAATTGCAACAGTTAGAAACGAAGCTGCGTGATATTAAAGACAAGAAGCAGGCACTCATAGCAAGAGCAAATGCCGCACAGGCAAAGCAGCATATGAACGAATCTATGAATAAAGTAGATAGTGAAAGTGCATATAAAGAATTTCTTCGAATGGAGAACCGTATCGAAGAAATGGAGACAAAAGCGGGCAGCTATACACAATTTGAGGATCAAGGAGCATATGCTCATCTAGACTATGCTGATGAGGTTGAAAAAGAATGGCAGAAGCTCAAGCTGGAGAAGAAGCCTGAGCAGCAGCAAGCAAACTAAGAAATCAATGGCAGATCGGAAGAAAAGCAGGATTTTTCTTCCGATATTTGATTTCTTTCTGTTTCGCTTTTCCTTATAATGAAAAGGTCAGAAGATAAAGGGATGGTATGAATGAAGCGATTAATTGGTCTAATTTGTATACTCGTAGGTGTCTTTTTAATGATTGGGATGCTTTTCAAAAACGAAAATCTCTTTCATTTGAGTTTCTCCCGTGAAAAACCAGTCACAACAGCTTCAGCGAAAAAAAATGAAATTGATCAATTAGATATTTCTCTTTCTGGATTTCGCGTGAAGGTAAAACCTGAAAATCGTTCCGATATTTCCGTGATGGTCGTAGGTGGAAAAGGGAAAATGTATGCGGAACAAACAGGCAGTACATTTAAAATCCGTGCTGAAAATAAAGGATTCTTGTTTTTCACTTCATTTGAAAAAGGAGAACTCTTAGTCAAAATGCCAACAGATTATCATAAAAATGTGAAGATTACGGGTGGAAGCGGGGTCAGTGAGATGGACGGCGAAGGGAAGCTGGCACTTGAAGATGTGATCCTCAAATCAACAAGCGGAAACCTCAATGCCGAGAATTTCTCAGCAAACAATGTCGAAATCAAAGCGACATCTGGCAGACTCTCTGTGTCTCACATCGATGCGGAAAATAGCGATATTGGAGCAACCTCAGGCCGTGCCGATATTAAAGATGTCAAAGGCGAAATGCAGCTAGAAATGACGAGTGGTAGATTGACGGCGAGCTTTGATACCATTGAATCACCTGTCTCCTTTCACATGACATCAGGCAGCGCAAAATTTAACCTGCCGGATGAAGGAGATTTTAACGTCCAAGTGAAAAAAACAAGTGGAAGTGTCGATCACACCTATCACTTTGATCAAGCAGATAGTGAAGGTCGAGGCTTTACAGGTACGCAGGGAAAAGGGACACACTTAGTCGATATTGAAATGACAAGTGGGAACTTAAAGCTGCGGTAATGAACGGAAGAAAGGAAGGAGGCGAGTCAACTGCGTTTTTCAAGGAATCAAATTTTAGGCATCATTGTCGTGATTTTTGGTATTAATCTATTTCTCAAAATTATTGGGATCGGAGCCGATTTGTTTTGGCCTGTGTTTTTTGCGCTTGCGGGCTATTGGCTGCACTCAAGATCCAAACGTTGGCTCGGTTCAGTTTCCTATATTTTTGCCGGCTTTCTCTTTTTAAAATTCCTGCTCAATATTACATTTAGTCTCACAGGATATTTATTTGCGGCCTTTTTGATATATGCCGGCTATCGCTTATTGAAAAACAAACCTGTTTTTGATGTCGATAAAAAGGAAGCACCGCAGAGCGATAAGCCTTCATTGAAAGTCAATCTTGAAAAAGAGGGCGAGCAAAAGAAAACAAAGAGCCAGACAAAGCCGCGCAAGGAGCATGACTTTTTTATCGGTGAAGTCAGGCTGATGAAAAAGCCGTTTCAATTAAGTGATTTGACGATTTCAGGGTTTATCGGGGATGTCAAAATCGACTTATCAAAGGCCATCATCGCAGAAGAAGAGAGCACGATCGTGATAAGCGGGCTCATCGGAGATGTGGATATTTTCGTACCGCAGGATATTGAAGTATGTGTGAGTGCTTCAGCTGCCATTGGTGATATGAAAATTATTGATGAAAAAAGAAGCGGATTCGGCAGTAAAGTGTATGTGATGACAGACAATTACGATGAGAGCAAACGAAAAGTGAAAATCTCCATCTCTTTACTGATCGGAGATGTGGATGTGAGATACTTATGAGGAAACTCCATCTAGGTATCCAGTGGCAATCTATTCGTCTTGGAGTAGGGATCTCGCTTGGTGTTGTCATCATGACGATGCTGCCCATGTTTTTTTATTATCAGCTTGATCCGATGATTCTCCTCTCTACCCGCTGGTTTGGCATCCCGTTTTTTTGTATTTTACTGATCATTAGTCTTGCCATTGGGTTTTCTGCCTCACATGTATTTGGCTATCAGCATAAAAAGCGTCTTGATCAGCTTGTAGAGTCGATTTTAAAGTTTGAAAATGGGAACTTTGCATACAGACTGCCGTCTCTTGGCGACGATGAAATTGGCTTAGCGGCTGATCAATTAAATGAAATGGCGAAACGAGTGGAAGGTCAAGTAGCCTCTTTGCAAAAGCTCTCGAATGAGCGGGCAGAATGGCAGGTGCAAATGAAAAAGTCGGTCGTCTCAGAAGAACGTCAGCGTTTAGCACGAGAACTGCATGATGCGGTTAGCCAGCAGTTATTTGCGATCTCGATGATGACCTCTGCGATTCTTGAAGTCATGAAGGAAAAGGATGAAAAGATTTTAAAGCAAATGCGCCTAGTCGAACGAATGGCTGGCGATGCACAAAATGAAATGCGTGCGCTTTTGCTTCACCTCAGACCGATCACCCTTGAAGGAAAAGACTTGAAAAAGGGCTTGATTGAGCTCCTAAATGAATTTCAAGCAAAACAGCCCATTGATATTGATTGGGAAATAGAAGATGATGTTCCGCTCTCAAAAGGAGTAGAGGATCACCTCTTCCGAATTGTACAGGAAGCCCTGTCAAATGTATTCAGGCATGCAAAGGCGACAAAGGTGACGGTTCGTCTGCTCATTCGAAATCGGCAGGTGCAGCTGAAGATTATCGACAATGGGATCGGCTTTCAAACCGATCATGTGAAGACGGCCTCCTACGGACTGGAATCAATTCGTGAAAGAACAAGTGAAGTAGGCGGTGTCGCAGAGATTATGTCATTTGAGGGAAAAGGAACACAAATTGATGTGAAGGTTCCCATTTTTGATGAAGGAAAAGGAGAGAACGTTCGATGATTCGAGTGCTTTTAATCGACGATCACGAAATGGTGAGAATGGGGCTTGCTGCTTTTTTAGAGGCACAGGCTGATATTGAAGTCATTGGTGAAGCGTCAGATGGACAAAAAGGTGTAGAGCTCGCAGTTGAATTAAGGCCAGATGTCATTTTAATGGATCTTGTCATGGAAGGCATGGATGGCATCGAAGCAACGAAAAGAATTTGTCAGGAAATTGAAGATGCTCGAATTATCGTTCTGACGAGCTTTATTGACGATGATAAAGTTTATCCAGTGATTGAAGCAGGTGCTTTAAGTTATTTATTAAAAACATCCAAGGCAGGAGAAATTGCAGATGCCATTCGGTCTGCAAGTATCGGCGAACCAAGACTAGAATCAAAAGTAGCTGGAAAGGTGATGAATAAACTTCGTCATTCCTCAAATGGATCGATCCTTCATGATGCATTAACAGCAAGGGAAATGGAAATCTTGAAGCTGATTGCCGATGGGAAATCGAATAAGGTCATTGCTGAGGAACTATTTATTACAATTAAAACAGTGAAGACACATATTACGAACATTCTTTCCAAACTCGATGTAGAAGATCGGACGCAAGCGGCTGTGTATGCGCATCGTCATAAGCTGATTCAATAAAATAAAAAAACAGCTTTCAAAAGAAAGCTGCTAGAACATGCGTAAGTTTAGTCCTTCTGTCCTGTGATCGGACGTTCGGATAGTTGATGGAGCTCAGGAACTGGAAAAGCCTCCTGCTCCTCGGCCGATTTGTCTTCTAGGGCTTTCTTCATCTCGGATAATAGCTTTACGCTCTCCTTTGCCAATGCTGCCTTTTTCTCTTGCAAACCAATGATCTGTGAAAGTCCGACGAATATACCGCCTCCAACAAGAAGGAGCGCAGGGGTTTGTCCATAATAAATCACGATCAAAAATGTGCTCGAAAAGCTGTCGGCTTCAATGAAGAAATCTTCTTTTGATTGCATGAATACAACGACTAACAGGAGTATTCCTAGAATCAAAAATAGAATGCCGGCCGAAAGTAAAGCTCGTTTCATGATTGACACCCTTTTTTTCTTACCATTTTAACATACTCTATAAGGATTGTGTTGCGCCCTTAGTCCCGAAGTCACGGATTTTCACATTTGCTTTGTAACGAATATCTGATTCACTAAAAATTTCATCCCAATGTTTTGCTTCTTTTCGAAAATCCTTCGGGTAGGCAATACTCGCCTTTTGATAGAATCCGCAAATATCTGCTTTGATCTCGTGCTGTAATTCACCGATGAAATCTTTAACGCTTGTCTCTATTCGACGCTTGACAACGCCTTCAATTTCTCTGAGATACTTTTCATTAAAAGCGTTTTCACGTTCATTCCAATCCTCAGACAATCGTCCATCAAGTTCCACTGACACATCAAATTGATATTTTCCGCTGGCTGATTTATTGGTTTTAATATGGTGCTTGAGTTTGAAAATCTCAAAAGAGTAGATGCTGTGTTCATATTCAAATTCAATGACTCCACCCAGTCCGTCTCCAGTTAACAGATTGTATGACTGTACTGCTAACGGAGAGATATTGGTGAGAAATCGCTTATTCTTAATAATAGAGGCTCCATCGATCATTAATTTTCCTTGATCGACGCTGACTTTCGGAATAGCGAAAGATACATTGTTTTGCATGGCAGAAGAAATATCTCCTAATGAGCTAGTCTTAAACATGCGAATGGTCGATTTTCTATTCTCAGAAAGATCGTATAAGGTCGTAGAGGCTGGCTGTCCGTCGTCATTGATTTTCAGCATGTCTCCAGGATTCTTAGAGGTCATAAAGACGAGGCCTCCTCTCCTCGTTTCATTGTCTCGAATGAATTGATTAATGACGAGGTCGAAATCATTCTCATTGATGAGTTCCTCAGAAAACAAAAACACCCGTAGCTGCTGTGCGAAAATGCGATGGCTTTTCAGCGCCGTCGTACGGAATATTTGATGCACAGAATCCCCGTTTGTTTCAATGATTTTCGTAGGGTCTTTGATGTTTGATTCCTGAGAGATCTTTTGAGGAACGAGGACTTGCATAGATACCTTTAATTTATTCCCTTGGTCCCCTTTGTCTACTGCAAATCCAATCGCCATGTTAAGCTCCTCAATATTTGTGCTATCCCAGCAACCACTTAATAGAACCAGCGTCAAAAGAGCAACAGCTGCTTTTTTTTTCATGTTGTGTTCCGCCTCCTTTTGAAAAACACGATGATAAATAAGAGAAACGGGAGAATGCCGAACAGCAGGAAAAAGAGGTTGTTCACATAGGTTAAATAATTTCGCACTGTATCGACATCCTTTGGAAAAATCGCTGCAAAGTAAATGACAATTCCCATTAAAACAAGGACCACTTTTTTAGGAAACTTGGTCAGTTTAGACACCCCGATTGCAGCAAAAAATGTATATCCGACAAAGCTTGTATAAAGCTGAATCAGCCAAACGATAAGCAAAAAGGAGTCAATTCGTTCAATAAAAATCCCCTGAATATCAAATGATTGAAATAAGGCAATGGTCGGCCAAGTCAAAGTCGCCGTTTCTTTAACAGTCAGCGCACCAATCACCATCATATAAGTGAAAATATAAATAATCGCAGGAATCAAAAAGCCGACTGTCCCATAAGCAAAGGTGTGTTTTTGTGTGTTCAGATAAGCAGGCATAAACAGTATCATTTCAATGCCGACAAACGATATGGCAGATGCATTCAAGGAATTGAAGACAGGGGAGAACCCCTCTCCTAAAACGGGACGGAGGTTATCTAACTTAAATTCTTGGAGACTAAGTCCATAAGCGACAAATAAGATGATGAGCGTCACAATCAGTATAAAAGGGAAAAGCCGGGCTAAATCACCAATTCCGCCAATCACCAGATAAAACCCAACTACAATAAAGCTGATCATTGTCACGGCTACTGGCGTGTTTTGAAGCAGAAAGAATTTGACCATTTCCGACATCGCGCGTACTTCATAGCTGGCGACGCCAAGAAAATAAATAATAATCATGAGATTGGCAAGAGCGCCCAGCCATTTCCCAAGCCCTTCGTTCGTATAATCATAATAAGAGGAGAAGGGGACTTTTTTCATCATCAGGACATTTGCAAAAATAAACACTATGTAAATGACACTCATAAGTAAGAGTGCAATCCAGCCGTCAGGTGTAGCCGCAGCCTGAGCCATCGATCTTGGCAGAATCATCATACTTGCGCCTAGTGTTGTATTTGCAATAATGGCACTTGCCTGATAGCTTGATATCGACTCTTTATGATTGACCATCTCGTTCTCCTTTCTGTTGATTTTTTAAGGGCAATCGAATAATGGAATTGTCCTCGTTTTTATAGCTGAACACAAAATCTGGTGAGAAATACGGTGTGCCAAAACTTTTTTGCCGTGTGAGATGAGTAAGGAGTACGAGCATAAACAGCACAATCCCGTATAAACCAAAGGTAGCCGCAGCAAACATGGACACAAAGCGGAGCACACGAAAGGACATGCCCATCCCGTATTGAGGAACAGTAAAGGACGCAAGGGCCATCACGCTGACGATAATCACCATGATCGAGCTCACAATATGAGCCTGAACGGCTGCCTGGCCAATAACAACCCCGCCAACAAGTCCGATCGTTTGACCGAGCGGGTTTGGCAGCCTTAAGCCGGCTTCCCGCAGGAGCTCAATCGTCATCTCCATGATGAGTGCCTCCACAATAGGCGGAAAGGGGACATTTTCTCTTGTACTTGAGATCGAAATAGCCAGAGTTGTTGGTAAAAGTCCTTGATGGAACGACACAAGCGCAATATAAATGGCTGATAAAAATAATGTCAGAAAGATCGAGGTAAACCGCAGCATACGAATGAGAGAGGCGGCGATCCATCTTTCATAATAATCATCAGGTGATTGCATAATCGTCGCGAGCGAAGCAGGTACAATTAACACAAAAGGTGAATGATCGACAAAAATGGCGACCCGGCCATTATTTAAAGCAGACGCGACTTTATCCGGCCGTTCTGTGTTTTGAATTTGTGGGAAAGGAGAGTACACATTGTCTTCAATGAGCTCCTCAAGAACACCAGAGTCCTGTATATCATCAATGGTGACTTGCTTGAGCCGTTTTTTTACCTCTTTTAAAACAGAGGTTTCAACGATACCGTCAATGTACATGATGGTCACTTGGGTGTATTTCTTTTCCCCGATCTTCATGTTTACTGTTTTGAGGTCAGGGTTTTTCAAGCGCTGTCGCACGAGAGCTAAGTTCGTGTTTAAATCTTCAATGAAGCCAACTTTCGGCCCTCTTACGACTGTTTCAGATGTAGAATCCCCTAAACTGCGTTTTTTCGTTCCATGCGTTTCTAAAATATACGCATGCTGAAATCCATTAATCAGCACCACGCAATGCCCTTCAAAAATCGCATCGACCAATTCTTCAGAGGTCTTCACCGAACGTGTCGTCATCATGGATAAATTAGCTTCCAACTTCTCTTTTGTAAGAGAGGTATGATCTTGGAGAAGCAGCTTTAAAAAGGTTTGAATCTCCATCTTTTCGTTCATTTCTTTTATGTATAAATAGTAAACAACCTGCCCGTGAGGCAGCGTTTTTTTCTCATGGACCAAATCATCCATTTCCTTTAATTGCGGGAGAATGACGGAGAGATTATCGTATAAGTGTTCTTTCAATGGAGTCTGATTCAAAAGGATCACCCGCCTCAAATAACTTTTTCTTAGCATTACCTGCTTGAAAAAACAATATTCTGTGTTACATTATTTTGTGGTAAAAGAAAGAATGAGGGTTTTGGAGGAAACAAGATGGCACAAATTCGTTTAGCAGGAACAAAAGAGGAGATTGACCGTATTCTACAGTCGTTTGACAAGCATTATGAAGTGACATATACATCAAAGGATTACGGAAAAACGAACCCAAAATACAAATATTCGAAAGATGTCCGCGTTTATATTGAACTAAAATTAAAATAAAGATAAAATTTTAATTGAAAACGCTTAAAGGATTTTCGTTTTTTGTATAGAATAGAGTTGAGTGTATAAAGCTATGGAGGGATACATAATGACAGAATTTAGAATCGAAAAAGATACAATGGGCGAAATCAAGGTGCCAAAGGACAAGTTCTGGGGTGCACAAACACAACGAAGCAAAGAAAATTTCAAAATCGGTTCTGAGAAAATGCCAAAGGAAGTTGTGAATGCGTTTGCAATTTTGAAACGTAGCACAGCGATTGCCAACGAACGTCTTGGCAACCTTGAGAGCGAAAAAGCAGAAGCAATTGCTGCTGTATGTGATGACATCATCAGCGGAAAGTATGACGAGCATTTCCCGCTTGTTGTATGGCAGACAGGTAGCGGGACACAAAGTAACATGAATATGAACGAAGTCGTTGCAAATAGAGCAACTGCTTACTTGAAAGATAAAAATAGTGAGTTCAGCATTCATCCGAATGATGACGTCAACCGCAGCCAAAGCTCAAATGACACATTCCCAACTGCTATGCACGTGGCAGCTGTTTTAGCTGTGTACAAAAAATTATTGCCTGCGATTGATCAATTAAGAGCGACTCTTGATGAGAAGGCAAAAGCATATCAAGAGATTGTTAAAATCGGTCGTACGCATTTGCAAGACGCAACTCCACTGACAGTAGGTCAAGAAATTAGCGGCTGGGTGTACATGCTGGACCGTTCAAAAGAAATGATTCTAGAATCAACTGAAAAAATGAGAGAGCTTGCGATTGGCGGAACAGCTGTTGGTACAGGAATTAACGCACATCCTGAGTTTGGCCAATATGTCGCTGAGGAAATCAGCAAGCTGACAGGTCAAAATTTCAATTCTTCACCAAACAAATTCCATGCGCTGACAAGCCATGATGAAATTACGTATGCACACGGTGCCCTAAAAGCACTTGCAGCTGATTTAATGAAAATTGCCAACGATGTGAGATGGCTGGCAAGTGGTCCTCGCTGCGGAATTGGTGAATTGATCATTCCTGAAAATGAGCCAGGAAGCTCCATTATGCCAGGTAAAGTCAACCCAACTCAAAGTGAAGCTTTAACAATGATTGCAGCACAAATCATGGGGAATGACGCAACAATCGGTTTTGCCGCGAGCCAAGGAAACTTTGAGCTGAACGTATTTAAGCCGGTCATCATCTATAACTTCTTGCAATCAGTTGAATTACTTGCTGACGGCATGAACTCATTCCATGACAAGTGTGCAGTTGGAATCGAACCAAACCTAGAAACAATCGAGAAAAACTTGAACGATTCATTGATGCTTGTGACGGCACTTAACCCGCACATCGGATATGAAAATGCAGCGAAAATTGCAAAGCTTGCTCACAAAGAAGGATTAACGTTAAAAGAAGCAGCACTTCAATTAGAGCTGTTAACAGAAGAGCAGTTTGAAGAGTTTGTGAAACCAGAAGAAATGGTGACACCGAAAGCAAAATAAAAACCAGGGGCGGCTGCCCTTGGTTTTTTTCATTGAACGTGATGTGGACAAAAATGAAACCCAGGTTCTGCCTTGGGTTCTACAAATGATCCTCTTTCAAAATACGCAAAAGTGACTCAGATACGGATTGGAGCGGTGCGAACAATTTCAGTTGATGCAGCATACCTTTCACGATGACTTGTCTAGGTTTTTGTTTGTTTAATTCATTTTCTAGAATGCCGAGTGCTTCAAATAAATCAGGCTCGTCTTTCACTTCATAGTGTGCTTCAGCCTGCTCTCTTAATTCTTTTAAAAGAGATTCTGTCAGCGGGTCGAATGACCGTTCATAAATAGGACCAAACCAATCGCTCGCTTGATCTACAGAGATGAGCGGAAGATCATGTCGCGCCATCATACCGCCCATCAAATCATCGATACGGTGAATCATCGTTGCGGCTAGCTCCTCAGCCTCCAGCTGAAAATCATATAAAATCGCAAGCTCGAAATAAACGTGGCTCATGCCCTCAATTGTCAAACAAAGATCAGCCATATAAGGAATCGCTGCATCTCTATATACCTGCTTAATGTTATCAATGTGAAGCTGAATGGTGGCAAGTCTGATTTGTTTTGCGAGCTGCTGCGTTTCTTCATTCATTGGCAGTGCTCGATCGCTCAGCTGCATTTTAATAAAATCCTTTTGCTGCAAAATATTATCGTAGTAGACAGTAAGCTGCTTGCGGTAGGCTTCCTTTGGTGTGCCGCCCTCTGTTTGAACCTCGTGGATCCGGGTAAATACCTTATCGTAATAGTAATGTAAGATTGAAATGAGCAGTGCTTCCTTTGATTTAAAATAAAGATAAAAAGCACCCTTTGACATGTGGCATTCATCCGCAATTTCCTGAACAGACGTTGTATTGTAGCCTTTACTGGCAAACAATTTCATGCCAGCCTCAATGATCATTTTCTCTTTCTTTTTCAATATGAATGTCATCCTTTCTTACCGAGAGACAAATGTCTTAGGAAACGTGCGCAAAGAGATGTGACTTATCGGTCATAAACGACGAAAGTTTTCAAAAATTAATCAGATTGTAACTTGTTTTTTACAGTGTAATTCTTTATATTATAAAGTAAGGTGACCAACTGGTCAAAAAATGTGAAAGGATGATGTTCCATGAGAGAAATCGATGATATGATAAGACGCTTGCGAACAAAAGGAATTCAAGTAGAAAAAGTCAAAATGCCGAAAGAGACAACCATTGAAAAGAAATGGATGTATCAAGCTGGCAAGAAAATCAAAGCCACATACCGTGATTTCAATGGGTATTCATTCATCTAAAAAAGACTGCGGTCAAAAACCTACAGTCTCTTCTTCGGTACCGTGATCGTATAACGTACACCTAGATCATCATTTTCAATTGATATAGACGCTTGATGCATGGAGAGAATTTTTTTGACAATGCTTAATCCAATACCGAATTCGCCCTTTTTTCCCTTACTAAAAGGTTCGTATAGGCTGGATAGCATATGTTCTTCAATTGGAGGACCGTCATTACGAATGACAATGCGTATTTGATCCTCTTCCTGTTTCATTTGAATATCAATTTTCCTTTTTGCGTAGCGAAGTTGATTTTCTAGGACATTTTCAAATAATTTGCTCCATTGTTCTGGATCGCCTTCAAGAGCAGCCTCATCATCTAAGTCCACGTTCCACTGTAATTCATTTTTCGACCAGCGTATTCGGTCGACCACTTCCAGCATCGTATTACTGAGTAGGAAGGAAGCATGTGCAGGGTGTTGATTTGATAAATAATCAAGCTTTGTTAAGTACAGCAAATCCTTGATTTTCTTCTCAAGCTTTTCCGCTTCACCTTCAATGACTTCCACTGTTTGTTCAAGATCTCCCTTAGGAAAAATACCATCTTTAATCGACTGCGTATAGCCGCGGATGACCATGACAGGTGTCTTTAAGTCATGTGATATATTTTGCAAAAGAGTCCGTTCTGTTTCATCCTTTTGAATGAGTTTTTGTCTCATTTCTTCAATGGTATGACCAAGCTTTCCAATTTCATCTTGCCGGTCAACGATGACAGGATCGTCCCAGTCCTCTTGTGCAATCCGCTTCACGTGTTTTTCAAACGCAACGATTGGACGGGATAAGTAGCGGGCAAGCCAAATCGATGGAATCCAGCTTAATAAAATAACGGTGCCCAGGATAAAGATCAGCTGTTTAAACAGCGTAAAGGACAGGTCATCTCGATAAGAGTCTGGCGCATAAGACAAAAGAATATATTGTGTATTGCCTGTTGATACTTTTTTGATGACAAAAAAGATGTGCTGGCCATTCACCTCTTCAGAATAGCGTTTCGTTGCGCTTTTTTGTTTTTTCACAAAGGCTTGGATTTTCTCAATAAAGGCGTGTGGGAAAAACTGCCCCATTTGGTTTAATTCATCTGACGGAATCAGAATGTGCTGCACCGAGCGGTTTTCCGGTGTCGACTTTGGCGAGCCGTCTCGGTTCAACGGATATTCTGTGAGCACCTGCTGTTCATTTTCGATATTTTTATAAATTTCATTCGTGAAAAAATTTCGTAATGTATTGGAAAATAGGATGATCAGAACAATTGAGATGGTGAGCAAAATACCAGAGATGACGATCCAAATTTGAAAAGCGAGTGGTTTGTTCTTCATCCTTTTAGCATCCTATAGCCAAATCCATAGATGGTCTCGACCTTTAAGTCGGGCATTTTTTTGCGCAATCGTCTGACAAGGTCATCCACCACACGATCTGTCCCGAAGTAATCGTGTCCCCAAATTTTGATGAGGATATCTTCACGAGAAAAAGCATGTCCTTGATGATGTGTAAATAAAAGCAGCAAGTCAAATTCCTTAGAAGTTAAGTTAATCAGCTGATCTCCTTCATACACCTCTCTTATATCCTCATGAATGACATATGAGGAGACGGGTGTGACACTTTGCTGCTGCGGAGTATCGCTGTTTTTGTACACAAGCTCAAGCAGCTTTTGCACCCGAATGATCAGCTCGCGCGGAAGAAATGGCTTCGCAATATAGTCACTGCTTCCTAGCTCTAAACCGATGACACGATCGATATCTGCGTCGCGTGCTGAAATGAAAATGACCGGTACGTCAGGTGATGCGGCTTTGATTTCTTTAATCAGTGTGTAGCCATCTGTATCAGGCAGCATGATATCTAAAATCCATAGATGCGGCGGCTTATTCATTGCTTCGCGTGCCGCTTCTCCGGTTAAAAAAGAGGAGACATTCCAATTTTCACTTTCTAAATATTTGGTTAAAAGTTCGTTTAAGTTTTGTTCATCTTCCACTAAATAAATGGTGTACGACAAAGTCTTCCACATCCTCTCAACGTCATTATAACGGGATACAAAGGCGGCATGTCAACAATCACATGCTTTTTTCACAATTTCACATATTCTTCTCATTATTATCCCATAATGTTTGTTTATGATAAGCTCAAGGGAAAAAAGGGCATAGACAAAAGGCAGATCAATAGGTGCTTTTCACGAATGTGCGCACCTTGCTTTTTTTCTATGAATAAGTATTATATAATTTGACATATTGTCATGTAGTATTTTCAATGATGTTGCCATTAAGAGGACATGAGTCCGATCTACACATATGAATCAAGCAAGTCATGAACATGATGTAAAGGAGTGTAAGCGATGGATTTCCGAAGAGAAGATGAAGAGAAGAAGTTGAATCAACAAGAAGATGTACATCAAGAGAATGAGAAACAAATAGACGAACCTGAAAAAGAAAAGGAACTCGTTTTTCAACCTCATGAAAACGAAGCTTCTGCCACTCAGGAGAGTGTGACAAACCATTCTCCTCAAATGGGGGATGACCGTGTGTCGAAAAAGGAGAAAAAGCGGAAAGCAGCATGGCTCAGTCCGATCCTTGGAGGAATTATTGGCGGAGGCCTTGTGCTTGGCATTACACCGCTTTTGCCGCAGTCACAGGACACAGCAGCAAACACTCAAACGCAAACAGCGTCAAGTGAACCGGCAGCCTCTGAAAATTTCTCAACAAAACAAATCACCAATGCCACGAATGTTTCTGATATGGTAGAAGATTTAGAGCCAACCATTGTGGGAGTCTCAAACTATCAATCTACCCAAAATTCGTTTGGCCTTAGCGGTGATTCAACAGAAGCTGAAGCTGGAACGGGTTCTGGTGTCATCTTTAAAAAAGATGGCAAAAAAGCGTACATTATTACAAATAACCACGTAGTCGAGGGTGCCAATAAATTGAAGGTCACACTTTATGACGGAAAAACAAAAGACGCGAAGCTTGTCGGCAGTGACGTGATGACAGATTTAGCTGTTGTCGAAATCAATGCAGACGGCATTGATAAAGTGGCGAGCTTTGGTGATTCTTCTAAGCTCCGTGCTGGAGACAAAGTGATTGCAATTGGGAACCCGCTTGGTGCCCAGTTCTCTGGTACTGTGACAGAAGGGATTATTAGTGGTCTTGATCGTACAGTTGAAGCGAACACATCATCTGGTACGGTGGAAATGAATGTACTGCAAACAGATGCAGCGATCAATCCAGGAAACAGCGGTGGACCGCTTATCAATACAGATGGTCAAGTCATTGGTATCAATAGCTTAAAAATTAGCGAAAGCGGTGTGGAATCACTCGGCTTTGCGATTCCAAGTAACGATGTCAAACCGATTGTAGATGAGCTGTTGAAAAACGGAAAGGTTGAACGTCCTTATCTTGGCGTACAAATGATTGACCTTGAGCAAGTGCCTGAAACGTATCAAGAAAATACGCTCGGCCTATTTGATAAACAAATCGGCAAAGGGATTTACGTAAAGGATGTATCAAAAGGATCACCTGCACAAAAAGCAGGCTTGAAGTCTGGAGATGTCATCATCAAGTTTAAAGGGAAAAACGTAGCGAATAGCTCTCAGCTGAAAGAAATTTTGTACAAAGAAACAAAAGTCGGCGATAAAACGACAATGACTGTTATTCGTGAAGGGAAAAACAAAAATCTAGACATTACCCTTGGACAGTCTGAAACAGAATAAATGAAAAAACAGGTGGACGTTAAAGGTCTACCTGTTTTTTTATGCTTATTTTTTTGAAGAGAGTGTACGTAATATGATCTTTTCCCACATGCTCCAAGGCAGGAGTTGCTTTGCTGTGAATGAAAGCCGCACTCCTTTCCCAATCGGATATCTCAGCTTTTTCAGCCGCTTCTTCTCGGCTAATCGAATCACAAGCTCTGCGACTTCACGCGGGTCCCCGTAGTTTGATTTCTGGGCATTGATATGAGCCATCATTTTTTGATAGAGGTGTATGTATTTTGATCCTTCTTCTGGCTGTAACATGTGCTCGTTCATAGACGTGTTCCAAATATTCGTTTGGAAAGAGCCTGGCTCGATCAAGGCTGCCTGTATACCGAACGATGCCAGTTCAATGCGCAAGCTCTCTGTGTAGCCCTCTAAAGCAAACTTGGAGGATACATAAGGAGAAAGTGCGGGCATTCCCATTAATCCGCTGATGCTGCTCATATTGAATATCTTTGCACCATTTGTCATCAGCGGAAGGACGGCTTGTGTCACTTCCATGACTCCGAAAACATTGACATCAAATTGCTGGCGGTACGTGTCAACAGGAACCTCTTCAGCAAAACCCGCATAGGCTGTTCCAGCATTGTTGACAAGCAAGGTAATGGGGGCGTAAGTATGCAACTTTTTCTGAAATGCTTGAATTGACTGCGTGTCTGTCACATCTAATGCTTCAATATGTATCGCTTCGGCTAACGAGGCTTGCTCGATTTCTTCAGCAAGCTTTTTCGCATTTGCTTCCTGCCTGACACCTGCAATCACTGTATAGCCTTGCTTGGCGAGCCCTATCGTGATGAGCTTGCCAAAGCCGCTATTGGCACCAGTTACAATGGCTGTCCTTTTCATCATCTCGTACCTCCTTTTTGTTTCAATTTACCATAGCCCGCTCTTTTATTGAATAACGAAAAGAAGGATGGAGAAGAATAAAAAGCGATGATAAGAAATAGGAGGAAGCGCATGATGTGTTGGAAGAAGGCGGGACAAATAGGAGTGCTGCTTTTTATGCTGTCTGGCTGCCAATCGATTGAGCCGCTCCAGCAAACAAAGGAAGCGGAAGCAGAGAGTCTCTCAGCGGTTCAAATGAAGGAACTTCCATTTGAGCATCTCCACCTGCATGTTCAATACGGGCAGAAAAGCGAATTATACGAAGCCACCTATCGTCAGGCGAAAGGAAAAGAAGAAGCACTGATTCGTGATCATATGAACGGTGTCCACTATGAAGGTGAAGAAGCTTTACGCGAGATGAAGATGAAGCTAAATGATATGTCGATTCCTAGTGCGAAGATCAATGAAACGTATGTCAATGAGCTATTAGCTGCTTTTAATTTAGACGATGATTATCAGCGAATTCAGGTCGATATGAAGCTTGAAGATGGGACCAAACGTACATTCCAAAAGAAGAAGTAAAACGGAACTTTCTCATTTTTTAATTGAAAATGATTTTCAAAATCACTTAAATCTGATACACTAAATTGAGATAAGTGATCTTTTGCGTCTATATATAGACGATATTTCATATAAAAAATTTGCATGAGAAAAGGAGCGTTTGAGCGGAATGAGTGCCATTTCTACTGAAGGTTTAAGCTTAGGCTACGGAGAAACAATGATCATAGATGAACTAAATGTATCGATCCCTAAGGGTGAAATCACAGTATTTATTGGCAGCAATGGATGCGGTAAATCCACGCTACTTCGCTCTTTGGCCCGTCTCATGAAGCCAATGGGTGGGTCTGTCCTGCTTGAAGGTCATTCCATTGCCAAATTACCAACAAAGGAAGTAGCGAAACAGCTCGCTATTCTTCCGCAAGGACCAGAAGCGCCAGAAGGATTAACCGTGCATCAGCTAGTGAAGCAAGGCAGATATCCTTATCAAAATTGGCTGAAGCAGTGGTCAAAGCAAGACGAAGAAGCAGTGAATCGTGCACTGAAGTCAACAAAGATGGAAGACCTCGCTGATCGAACGGTCGATTCATTATCAGGTGGACAAAGGCAGCGTGCATGGATTGCGATGACGTTAGCGCAGGAGACGGATATCATTTTGTTAGATGAGCCGACGACGTATTTAGATATGACGCATCAAATTGAAATTCTCGACCTTCTGTTTGACTTAAATGAAAAAGAGCAGCGCACGATTGTCATGGTTCTTCATGACCTGAATCTCGCATGTAGATATGCTCATCACCTTGTAGCGATTAAAGACAAGACGATTTATGCAGAAGGAAGACCAGAAACGGTCATTAATTGTGATCTTGTGAAAAATGTTTTCGATATGAACTGCCAAGTGACAACAGATCCTTTATTCGGAACTCCATTATGTATTCCGCACGGCAGAGGACGCTGTATTGTGCAGCAAGCGCAAGCGGAGACATTTCTCGCTGCAAGATAATTGTATGTCAAAAGCCTGACATCTGTTACGTACAGAGTCAGGCTTTTTTCTGAAAAAGGAGCGGAAGATCAATGGGAAATGAACTAGATGAAAAGCTGGAAGGCTTGCTTGAGAAATATACTGAGCTACTCCTTGGCGAATCAACAGACGCACTGAAACAAGATGTGAAACAATGGGTGATCTACTCTCATATCGCAAAAAGCATGCCGCCTCTAGCAAAGCATTTTAATGAATCGTATCCAGAGGCTAAGGAAGAAATCAAAGAAACCATTCAGCGAATCAAACAAATGAACGAAGCTCATCGAGCGAATCAAGATCGTTAAAAAAACTGCCAGTTCCATACTGGCAGTTTTTCTTTATGACATCTGTGATGGTCCGTATGGAGATTGTTCTGTCAGTGTTTGCTGAAATTTCTGGTGCGCCTGCTGGAGCTTTTGCTGTTCAGCGGCTTCAACAGAATACCAGCCATATCGGAACATGACATCATATAAATGTCTTTGTGTTTTCTGAGTTTCTAGCGCAATTCGCTGAATATCCTGATAAAGAGATTCATGACTGAATTCATTGAGCGCTGTGTTGTATCCGCTTGTCATATATTTTTCAGTCGACAAGAGATCTGTGACAAAATCACGATCATTCATGTTTGTTGTCGTGGGAACCGGAGTTTGAGGATTCCCGATTTTTTGTTGGTTTTGTTGTTCCATGTTTTTTCCTCCTATTGCATAAAGCCAGTAGACTGGCCTTGCCCTGAGCTGCCTAAATGCTGAAGAATTTGTGTGTAATGCTGATGGTGCATTTGGCCCACTTGATTTAATTCTTGTTTCAATGTTTGATCCTGGCAATGCTCGGCCATAAAGTGAGCCTTTTTCATAGCGATCAAGTTCCAATTCAGCATATCCTCTAAGTACAAGGAATCCTTCACTGAAATGACTTGCGGGGGCATATTCATTTGCTGATTGTTCAAGGTGTGTTCCTCCTTACAATTTTGTTTCCTTACTGATTTTTTTTATATTGTTGATTTTGACTAGTCTTTTTGCCGCCTAGGTCTGCTTCCTGTGATGGACCTGCGTTTCCTTTTACACTTGCAGCACTTACGCCTGCTTTCGATGGGTTTTTCTTCAAACGAGACATGTGGACATCACCTCCATTCTTACAATGCCCTCTCATCTTTAATTCATACGCCGCAAAGTAAGGCACATGAGAATGTGTAAATTTTTGAAATCCGCTCTTGAACTGTTTCGGAAAATCTTTTAAGATAAAGAAAGAGGCATTGCTTTTTTTTGGACAAAAAATGAATGACTGTTCATTCAAAATGTTTAGGGGGATATTTATGGGCAAACATATTCGCAAGGCGGCTGTCATTGGTTCAGGTGTCATGGGCTCAGGCATTGCTGCGCATCTAGCCAATATCGGGGTACCAGTAACATTGCTAGATATTGTGCCAAACGAACTGACAAAGGAAGAAACGGCAAAAAAGCGAACGCTTGATCACCCTAGTGTTCGGAATAGATTAAGTCAAGAAGCGATGAAAAAATTGTTAAAGCAAAAGCCAGCACCTCTTACTTCAGCAAAAAACCTATCATACATCACACCGGGAAATCTCACAGATCACCTTTCCTTATTACATGATGCTGACTGGATCATTGAAGTCGTCACTGAAAAGCTCAGCATCAAACAACATGTATTCTCTCTCATCGACGAACACCGCAAAGAAGGCAGTATCGTATCAAGTAACACATCTGGAATTTCGGTTGAAAAAATGGCAGAAGGCCGATCAGAGGATTTTAAACGCCACTTTTTAGGTACACATTTTTTTAACCCAGCTCGTTATTTAAAGCTTTTAGAAATCATTCCTATTCAAGAAACAGATCCAGAAGTACTCCAATTTATGAAAACGTTTGGCGAGGATGTACTTGGTAAAGGCGTAGTTGAAGCGAAAGATACGCCGAATTTTATTGCCAATCGTATTGGTACTTATGGACTCCTTGTGACAGTGCGTGAAATGCTTGAAAACAAATACACCATCGGAGAGGTGGATTCGGTCACAGGACCCCTCATTGGAAGACCGAAAAGTGCGACCTTCCGTACACTTGATGTCGTAGGGATCGACACGTTTTTCCATGTAGCCCGCAACGTATATGACCAAGTAGAAGGAAAGGAAAAAGATATTTTCCAGCTGCCTGAGTTTATTGAAAGAATGCTTGAAAAGGGATGGATTGGCAGCAAGGCAGGGCAAGGATTTTATCAAAAAAATGGGAAGACCATTTTAGAACTTGACCCTGTGACGCTCACATACGGAGAACGAACGAAGCTGAAAGATCCAGGCATTGAGATGGCGAAGCAGCAAAAGGGAATGAAAGCGAAATTGAAAGCGCTTATTTATCAAGATGGTCGTGCAGGACAATTGCTCTGGAACATGACGGCACCTGTGCTCCTTTACTCAGCTCAGTTAACAGGCGAAATTGCGGATGATATTCAGTCCATCGATAACGCAATGAAGTGGGGATTTGGCTGGCAGCACGGTCCATTTGAGCTCTGGGATGCAATTGGTGTGAAAAAAGCAGTCGAGCGCATGGAAGCAGAAGGTCACAGCATCCCGCAGTGGGTGCAAGACATGCTGTCAGAAGGACACGACACATTCTATCAAGAAAATGCTGATGGAGAGCGTGCATTTTATCACAATGGGGCTTACGAACAGGAAAAAGGAAACGACAAGAATATTTCCTTAGCGAAATTGAAAAAGAAGAACGACGTGATTTTCAAAAATGCTGGTGCGAGCTTGATTGATATCGGTGATGATGTCGCCTTGCTCGAATTTCACTCCAAAAGCAATGCCATTGGACTAGATGTCATTGACATGATCAATCGCGCTGTCCATGAGGTGGAACAGAATTATAGAGGGCTTGTCATCGGAAACCAAGGGAAGAACTTCTGTGTTGGTGCCAACCTTGCTCTCATTTTAATGGAGGCTCAGGACGATAATTTCTTTGAAATTGACTTTGTGATCCGCCGCTTCCAGCAGGCAATGATGAAGGTGAAATATAGCGACCGTCCAGTCGTTGCTGCGCCGTTTGGTATGACACTCGGAGGTGGAACAGAGGTTTGTCTGCCGGCAGCAGCTATTCAGGCGTCGAGTGAAGCATACATGGGTCTTGTCGAAGCGGGAGTTGGACTGATTCCAGGCGGCGGTGGAAACAAAGAATTATACCTTCGCCACCTGCAGGGATCAGCTAAGCCGTCACAGACCGCTATACAAGATGCCACGATGAAAACATTTGAAACGATTGCAATGGCTAAAGTATCCACTTCTGCTGAAGAAGCGCGGGATATGAACATGCTCCGCATGAGTGACCGAATCAGCATGAACGGTGATCACCTGATCTATGATGCGAAACAACTTGTGCTCTCTCTTGATGAAGCAGGTTATCGTGCGCCGCTCAAGCAAAAGGTACCCGTCATGGGAGAAACAGGCTATGCAGCGATGATATTGGCGGCTGAAAATATGAGATTATCTGGATACATTTCAGAGCATGACATGACCATTGTTAAAAAATTAGCTCATGTTATTTCCGGCGGAAAACTGCCATTTGGAACAGAGGTAGAGGAGCAATACTTATTAGAGCTTGAAAGAGAAGCCTTTTTAAGTCTTGTAGGAGAAGTGAAATCACAAGCACGCATGCAGCACATGCTCGTCAAAGGAAAACCTTTACGTAACTAAGGGGGAGTCAAAATGAGAGAAGCAGTCATTGTCGCTGGTGCGAGAACACCAGTAGGGAAGGCGAAAAAAGGATCGTTAAAACATGTTCGGCCTGATGATATGGGCGCATTGTGTGTAAAAGAAACATTAAAGCGTGCCGGTGATTACGACGGACAGATAGATGATTTGATCATCGGATGTGCAACACCAGAAGCAGAGCAGGGGTTAAATGTGGCTCGGAATATTGGAGCATTAGCAGGGCTTCCGTATACAGTCCCTGCCATCACCATTAACCGCTACTGCTCATCTGGTCTTCAGTCCATTGCTTATGCGGGTGAGCGGATTATGCTCGGTCAGGCAGAAACGATCTTAGCTGGAGGAGTCGAATCGATGTCACAGGTGCCGATGATGGGTCATTCCATTCGTCCGAATGCTCAATTGGCAGAACAAGCGCCTGAATACTATATGAGCATGGGGCACACGGCAGAGCAGGTGGCGCAAAAGTATCAGGTCACACGTCAAGATCAGGACGCCTTTGCGGTAAGAAGTCATCAAAAGGCAGCCAAAGCATTACAGGAAGGAAAATTTTCAGATGAAATTGTCTCCGTTGATGTAACAGAGCGGCGGGTAGGGGAGCAATATCAATTAGAAGAACATCAATTTAAGTTTTCACAGGATGAAGGCGTGAGAGCAGGGACAACGGAAGAGATTCTTTCTACTTTGCGTCCGGCTTTCTCGACAAAAGGCACGGTGACCGCAGGAAACTCTTCACAAACAAGTGACGGTGCTGCGTGTGTGATGATGATGGATCGTGAGAAAGCATCCTCACTTTCCCTTCAGCCGCTCGCCAAGTTCCGGGCGTTTGCTGTTGGCGGTGTACCGCCTGAGGTGATGGGAATCGGTCCAATTGAAGCCATTCCGCGTGCGCTGAAAATCGCTGGACTTGAGCTGAAGGATATCGGGCTGTTTGAATTAAACGAAGCGTTTGCCTCTCAGGCCATTCAAGTTATTCGTCATTTAGGGATTGATGAAGAGAAAGTGAATGTCAATGGCGGGGCAATCGCGCTAGGACATCCGCTCGGCTGTACAGGAACGAAACTGACACTGTCACTCATTCATGAAATGAAGCGGCGAAACGAGCAATTTGGCATCGTCACAATGTGTATCGGCGGGGGCATGGGAGCAGCAGGAATTTTTGAATTGATCTAAAGGGGGAAAACAGAATGAAAGCAATGGAAGAGGTAAAAAAGGGTGGAAGCTTCTTAATTGATGAGACGAATTATGAGCATATCTTTACACCAGAGGATTTCTCTGATGAGCATCAAATGATTGGAAAGACAACAGAGGATTATATTTTACAAGACGTTGTTCCATATATAGATCAAATTGAAAACCATGAATTTGAGCATTCCGTCAGGCTTCTCAAAAAGGCTGGAGAGCTTGGGCTGCTAGGAGCTGACGTGCCTGAAGAATTCGGCGGGCTCGGATTAGATAAAATCAGTTCAGCCATTATTACCGAGAAATTTTCCAGAGCAGGGAGCTTCTCGCTTTCCTATGGCGCCCATGTCGGCATTGGGTCTCTGCCAATCGTGCTGTTTGGAAATCAAGCGCAAAAGGAAACATATCTTCCTGGACTCGCTTCTGGAGAAACAATTGCAGCGTACGCCCTCACTGAGCCAGGATCAGGCTCTGACGCCCTTGGAGCAAAGACAACTGCGGTCTTAAATGAAGCCGGAACTCATTATGTGCTGAATGGGGAAAAACAGTGGATCACAAACTCCGCATTTGCCGACGTCTTTGTCGTATATGCAAAAATTGATGGTGAACACTTCTCTGCTTTTATCGTAGAAAAGGATTTTCCAGGTGTCAAAACGGGACCTGAAGAGAAAAAGATGGGCATAAAAGGTTCATCGACAAGAACGTTAATTCTCGAAGATGCTCAAGTGCCGAAGGAGAATTTACTAGGTGAGGCTGGCAGAGGTCATGTCATTGCCTTTAACATTTTGAATATCGGACGCTACAAGCTGGCTGTCGGAACAGTTGGTGCGTCAAAACGTGTCATTCAATTATCGGCAGAATATGCAAACCAACGTAAGCAATTCCAAACGCCAATTTCTCGATTTAGCTTAATTGGTGAAAAAGTAGCCAACATGTCGGCAAAGCTCTATGCGATGGAAAGTGCTGTTTACCGCACAGTCGGATTATTTGAACAGCGCATGGGTCTATTAAGTGAAGAAGAGCAAAAGGATGGCAAACAAATTGCCCAGTCAATTGCAGAATATGCGATTGAATGCTCTCTTTGTAAAGTACTTGGCTCTGAAACTTTAGACTATATAGCGGATGAGGGCGTGCAGATTCACGGCGGATATGGATTCATGCAAGAATACGAGGTCGAAAGAGCCTATCGTGACTCGCGGATTAACCGTATTTTTGAAGGGACTAACGAAATCAACCGTCTGCTTGTACCAGGCACATTCTTGAAGAAAGCGATGAAGGGAGAGCTTCCGCTGCTTCAAAAGGCGCAAACCTTACAGGAAGAGCTCATGATGATGATGCCGGAAGAGCCAGGTGATCAGCCGCTCGATCAAGAAAAATACTTGCTCGCCCATGCGAAAAAGATCGCCTTAATGGTATCTGGAATGGCGGCGATGAAGTATGGAAAAGCATTAGACAAAGAGCAAGAGATTCTTGTGAACATAGCGGATATCGTCAATGAAATTTTTGCTGCTGAATCGGCGATTCTGCGTACTGAAAAGGCAATCGCTGCATCAGGGCTAGATAAGAATACTCAAAAGCTTGCTTACACACAAATTTTCACGCAGGAAGCCTTCTTAAAAATTGAAGCTCATGCAAAAGAATCCTTGATCGCAATGGAAGAAGGAGATGCACTCCGCATGAGTCTGTCAGCTCTTCGCAAACTGACAAGATTCACCCCGATCAATGTCATCGCCAAAAAGCGCGAAGTGGCGAAACGAATCTTTGAAGCAGAGAAATATATCGTATAAGACGGCTGAAAAGGTGCGGATATCACTCCGCACCTTTTTGTAAGCATACATTTAGGTTTTTAAAATATTTTGTGATAAAATGTTCTCACTACTTGCAGGAGGTGAAAAAAGTGGCTTTAGATTTTTATGAATACCCATCTTGCGGTACATGCCGAAAAGCAAAAAAATGGCTGGAAGAACACAATAAAGACATCAACAGCATACATATCGTCGAAGAGACGCCTGATAAAGAAACATTAAAAGCGCTTTACGAAAAAAGTGGCTTAGAGCTGAAGAAGTTCTTTAATACAAGCGGACAGAAATACCGAGAGCTACAGCTGAAAGATCAACTTCCTGCAATGTCAGAAGGCGAGCAGCTAGAATTACTCGCATCTAACGGAATGCTGATCAAGCGCCCGATTACAACAGACGGTAAACGAGTCACAGTTGGATTTAATGAAGATACATTTAAAAGCGTCTGGAAATGATGTAACTTTCATTCAGATTGTGGTATCTTCAATATAGATTGAAAGAAAAGACTGGAGGGGTATTGAATGAGCACACCAAAAGATTTACGTTATTCAGAAGAACATGAATGGGTCAAAGTAGAAGGAGATAAGGTGCGTATCGGTATTACGCATTTTGCTCAATCTGAGCTAGGCGATATCGTGTTCGTTGAGCTTCCTGAAGTAGGAGACAAAATTACAGCGGACGAGCCTTTCGGAAGTGTAGAATCAGTGAAAACAGTTTCTGAGCTTTACGCACCGATCAACGGTACAATCGTCGAAGTGAACGATGAGCTGGATGACAGCCCTGAATTCGTCAACGACTCTCCATACGAAAAAGCATGGATGATCGTGGTAGAGCCAGCTGATACATCTGAAATTGAGAACTTGATGACTGCTGAGCAATATGAAGAAATGACAAAAGAAGACTAATTCACGTGAAATTGGACACTCTACCTTTATGGGGGGGGTGTCCAATTTGTCTTTTCAAAAAGAACATGTGGATATAACAGATCATGTCACTGGACGATTCAAAGAAAGCGGCATGGTGCTGTATCATCAAAATGAAGAGATTGGCACGATGATTAGTGAAAACCAATATGAGTTAAAATCAGGTTATTCCTATGAGCAAAATCGTTTTTATCGTCTGACGGATACATTGACCCACGGGACAGAAAAATATGTAGACTGTGATGATGAAAATGGCTGGTGCTAATCACAGATGAGGCTGCAGTGAGCATAAGCTGCAGTCTTTTTAGTGCAAGCGCCCAATCTTTACAACCTGAATGAAAAATTGTAATCTAAGGGAGAAGTGAACAACGTCAAAAGGGCCGGGTGATCGTGATGAATGTAGAGGTAGAAAAGGTCATCATTGTAGAAGGTAAAACAGACAAACAAAAGCTAAAAGAAGTCATAAGTGAACCTGTTACCATCATTTGCACCAATGGCACGATCAGTACATCGAAGCTGGATCAGCTCGTAGACGAATTATTGGGGAAAGACGTTTACATATTAGCAGACAGTGACGATGCAGGCGACAAACTGCGGAAGCAATTTCGAAAAGAATTCCCTGAAGCATTTCATCTTTTTGTCGACAGAACGTACCGCGAAGTGGCCGCTTCACCGTCAGCCCACATTGCATCTATCCTATTAGCTGCAAACATTGATGTTCATTCGAAATATTTATGAGGGTGGACGTATATGAAAGAGATTGAAGAACACGAATTCAAGGAGATAAAGGACGATTTATTTCTTTTATACTTATATACACCGTTTTGCGGAACATGTCAGCTGGCAAAGAAAATGCTGGCTGTCGTAGACACCATGCAGCCGGATGTACCTTTTTATGAAAATAACTTAAACTACTCACCAGGCTTTGCGAAGGCTTTTGAGATCGAAAGCGTTCCTTGCTTTCTACTGTTTAAAAAAGGTGAGCTGGTGCAAAAAGGCTATGCTTTTCACTCCGTACCATATCTTCATGAAATGATTGAAACCGCTAAATAAAGCGGTTTTTTGTCATATTTCAAGCAATTCATCTGAAAATTTGTCGAGTTATTTATAAAGGACAAGCGAATGTTTGTAGAGAAATGTTATGTATAACCAAATGACAGGGAGGTTATACATGTGGAAAAAGTGAAAACCCATGGAAACACAGGGCAGCGATTATTGCTAAAACCGCTGCTCTCATCATCATCCTTGAAGATTACATTTGAGGCGGAAACAGACTCTTGTACATTGATTGTGGATGAGCGTGGTGAAGTGAAGAAACTACCTGCAATTGAGTTATCGGATCTCATCTTTTATGGTGAGAGAAAAGAAATACTTCAATTATTAGATGGAGATATGTCCTTACAGCAGTTAATTAGCAGGGGACAAGTGAAAGTAAAAGGGTCATTCCGTGCGCTCCTAAGACTAGAGGCGGTACTTTGGCTGACGAACGGTTTTTTTCGAAAAATGATAACTTAGTCGTTTACTTGGAAATTAGCGATTTACAGCGTTGACATATCTCGGGTAGCATGATATTCTACGTTAGTAAAAACATGAACATCACATAAAACAACATATTTTCTCTTATTAAGAGAGGTGGAGGGACGTGCCCTATGAAACCCGGCAACCGTCAGCATAGCTGAAATTGGTGCCAATTCACTCAAAGCCGCAATGCTTTGAAAGATGAGAGAAAGGCGTATTGAACATAAAAGGCCTTTCTGCTTGCATTGCAGTTAGGTCTTTTTTACTGACCTCACGTCAGGCACGAGGCATGGCAGCAGGAAGAATAAATAACGTATGTGATGGCAACCTATAGATTCAGCAAGAAAGCAGGTGAACAGACTGTGATCCATTTACAGAATGTATCAAAAACGTACCACTCAAAAAGCGGAAATGTTGATGCCGTGAAAGACGTCAACTTGGATATTGATAAAGGTGAAATATTCGGAATTATCGGGTATAGCGGTGCCGGAAAAAGCTCGCTTATTCGCCTATTAAACGGTCTGGAGCTGCCAACAGCAGGAATTGTTGAAGTGGCAGGCAACCGGATCAATGAAGTATCGAATGCGAAACTTCGGAAAGCAAGACAAGAAATCAGCATGATTTTCCAGCACTTTAACCTACTTTGGTCAAGAACAGTGAGACAAAATATTATGTTCCCGCTTGAGATCGCAGGTGTACCTACATCGAAACGGAGAGAGCGTGCGAATGAACTGATTAAATTAGTCGGTTTAGAAGGAAAAGAAAATGCGTATCCGTCTCAGCTTAGCGGCGGACAAAAGCAGCGTGTGGGGATTGCGAGAGCATTAGCAAATGATCCAAAGGTTCTTCTTTGTGACGAAGCAACGTCAGCGCTTGATCCGCAAACAACGGATTCTATCCTTGATCTTTTAGCAGATATCAATAAACGTTTAGGGCTGACAATTGTGCTGATTACACACGAAATGCATGTCATTCGCAAAATTTGTCATCGGGTGGCAGTGATGGAGAATGGACGCATAGTCGAAGAAGGCGAAGTATTACGCGTCTTCAGACAGCCGAAGGAAGAAATGACGAAACGATTTGTCCAGCAGCTGGCTGAACCAGAGGAAGCGAAAGAAACAATCGAGCACGTCTTAGAGCGAGTAAAAGAAGGTCAGGTCGTACGGTTGTCCTTTATCGGAGATTCTGCCGAGCAGCCGCTGATCACTGAAATCATTCGATCCTTCAAGGTCGATGTAAACATCCTTCAAGGAAAGATTTCTCAAACGCAGGAAGGCGCGTTTGGAACACTCTTTATCCATATAAATGGAGAAGAGACCGAGGTAGAAAAAGCCATCGCCTATATCCAAAGCAAACAGGTTGAAATTGAGGTGATGACACATGTTTGAGAAATGGTTTCCGAACGTTGATCTAGACGTCATCTGGAGTGCAACAGGTGAAACAGTGTATATGACACTCATTTCATTGGCATTTGCTTTTGCAATCGGGATTATCCTAGGACTCCTGCTCTTCCTTACAGGAAAAGGCGGTCTTTGGGAAAATAAACCGATCAATGCTGTCATCGGTGCAGTCGTCAACATTTTCAGATCGATTCCTTTTATCATTTTAATTATTCTTTTATTAGGGTTCACGAAATTCTTAATGCATACAATTCTAGGTCCAAATGCAGCACTCCCTGCCCTTGTCATTGGGTCAGCTCCATTCTATGCACGTCTTGTCGAAATTGCACTGCGTGAGGTAGACAAAGGAGTCATTGAAGCAGCACGGTCAATGGGAGCGAAAACGTCGACCATCATTTTCAAAGTATTGCTGCCAGAATCATTGCCAGCCCTCATTTCAGGTATTACCGTAACAGCGATTGCTTTAATTGGCTCAACTGCGATTGCAGGTGCAATTGGAGCAGGCGGACTTGGTGACCTTGCTTATGTGGAAGGATACCAATCTGGTAATACAGATGTTACACTTGTTGCCACTGTGTTTATTCTCATCATCGTCTTTATTATTCAAATAATCGGTGATTTGATTACAAATAAAATTGATAAACGTTAAGGGAGGATTTATTCATGAAGAAATTGATTTTAAGTGCACTATTTCTAGCATTTGCAGGCATCTTAGCTGCATGCGGTTCATCTAATAACGCAAGTGATAGCAAAACCATTACGGTTGCCGCTTCAAAAACACCCCATGCCGAGATTCTTGAAGAAGCAAAACCACTTCTAAAAGAAAAAGGCTACGATCTAAAAGTGAAAGTACTTAGTGATTATAAAATGTACAACAAAGCGTTAGCTGAAAAAGAAGTGGATGCAAACTTTTTCCAACATATCCCTTACTTAAATGAAGAAAATAAATCAAACAAAGATTACAACCTAGTTAGTGCTGGTGCGGTTCACCTTGAGCCTTTCGGTATCTACTCTAAGAAATACAAATCAGTAAAAGATATTCCAAACGGCGGGACGATCATCATGACAAACAACGTAGCTGAACAAGGCCGTATGCTTGCACTATTGCAAAATGCTGGTGTCATTAAGATTGATCCTAAAGTTGATACAATCAACGCAACAGTAAAGAACATCAAAGAAAACCCGAAGAACCTAAAGTTCAAAAAAATCGCTCCTGAACTAACAGCGAAAGCTTATGAAAACAGTGAAGGTGATGCCGTGTTTATTAACGTCAACTATGCGATTCAAAATAAATTGAATCCGAAAAAAGATTCAATTGAACTTGAGCAAACAAAGAACAACCCATATGCAAACATCGTGGCGGTTCGCAAAGGTGAAGAAAAATCAGATAAGATCAAGACATTAATGGAAGTTCTTCACTCTGATAAAATCAAAGAATTCATCGACAAAAAATATGACGGTGCTGTACTACCGGTATCTGAATAACAATGTGTTAACCTCGCTTTCATCAAAGCGAGGTTTTTTTGTGTATTTTTTCAAATCTCGCTCATAATAAAAATGTACAAATGACCTGAAGGGATGGAATGAAGATGAATGAACAGCATATGAGCGGATCCATGCAGCAATCACTGACTGATTATAAAACGGCAATGGGTGAATTTCAGAAGAAAATGCCGGTGTTTGGGAAGAAATTCAATGAATTCACGGAGCAGTGCTTTCAGAGCGATTCATTAACGCAAAAGGAAAAACAAATGATTGCCCTTGGCATCAGTATTCATGCACAGGATGAATACTGCATGATTTATCATACAAAGGGAGCGCTCGACCAAGGCGCGACAGAAGAGAATTTGCTAGAGGTCGTCAGTGTGGCGGCAGCGTTCGGCGGCGGTGCTGCACTAAGTCAAGGCATCACAGTTGTTCAGCAATGTATTGACGAATTTGGAGGACAGACGCATTAAGGGAAGGATAAGATGGCATTTATCCATATCAGGGAGTTGAGTCCTTCTCAGCCGATTGTGTGAGAAAATATGCCAGCATAGCGCGTCATATCCCTTTTGAGTGAAGCCACATGTCTTTGATACAATGAAGCTACACTCAAAGAAGGGAATGGTTTATTATTTGTTCGGACCATAGTACACTGGGATTGGATTATACCGCCGAGATGGAAAAGGCCATGCATAAGGCTCATGGCATGAGCTATGCAGAGTACGAAAGAGACCATGACTTACGGATGAAAGTGGAATATAAACGAGAGCAGTCCTATCGAGATGAGAAAAGACAGCTCGCAAAAATGAATATACGAGGCTATTAAATAGCTAAGGGGCGGGGAGAACAGATTCCCGTCCTTTCTTTATGAAAACAGTCTTTTCGACATAAATCCTTTTATCTACCGGCTTTTTTTGTTAGAATTTTGAGAGCATCCTCTCACGCATATCGTGAATGTGTTGTATTCAGTTTTAATTTGTTATAAAATTAGAATGAGAATAAATTGAGAATAATGATTATTTTGGAGGTATCGATATATGACTGCTTCGACATTAACAATTAAGGACTTGCACGTTGAGATTGAAGGGAAAGAAATCTTAAAGGGTGTAAACCTCGAGATAAAAGGTGGAGAATTCCACGCAGTAATGGGACCAAACGGTACAGGTAAATCAACTTTATCTGCTGCCATTATGGGTCACCCTAAATATGAAGTAACAAAAGGTAGCATTTTGCTTGATGGCGAAGATGTACTTGAAATGGAAGTAGATGAGCGCGCTCAAGCAGGTCTTTTCCTTGCGATGCAATACCCATCTGAAATTAGTGGTGTGACAAATGCGGACTTCCTTCGTTCTGCTATTAACGCTCGCAGAGAAGAAGGCGATGAAATCTCTCTAATGAAATTCATCCGCAAAATGGACGAAAACATGGAGTTCCTTGAAATGGACCCAGACATGGCGCAACGCTACCTAAACGAAGGTTTCTCAGGCGGAGAGAAAAAACGCAATGAAATTCTTCAATTAATGATGATTGAACCTAAAATTGCGATCCTTGATGAAATCGATTCTGGTCTTGATATCGATGCGTTGAAAGTGGTTTCTAAAGGAATTAACAGAATGCGCGGCGAAAGCTTCGGCTGCTTAATGATCACTCACTATCAGCGTCTACTGAACTACATCACACCAGATCACGTTCATGTCATGATGCAAGGACGTATCGTGAAATCTGGCGGACCAGAGCTTGCACAACGTCTAGAAGCAGAAGGCTATGACTGGATTAAAAAAGAGTTAGGAATTGAAGACGAAACTGTTGGTCAAGAAGCGTAAGCGTTAGGAGGATTATTGATGACATTAGAAACGAAATTATCAGTAGATCAAGATTATGTCAAAAGCTTCTCCGAGAAGCATCAGGAACCGGCATGGATGAGTTCCCTTCGCTTACAGGCTCTTGAAAAAGCAGAAGACCTTCCAATGCCAAAGCCTGACAAAACGAATATTTCTAAATGGAATTTAACCAATTTCAAACAGCATACAGTCGAAAGTGCGCCATTTGGATCATTAGAAGAGCTTCCTGAAGAAGTGAAATCTCTCATTGATTTAGAGGACACGGATAAGACAGTCTACATTCAGCGTGATCAAACGCCAGCATACTTGTCTCTTTCAACGGAAGCGAAAGACAAAGGCGTGATCTTCACTGATCTTCATACAGCGCTTCGCGAACATGGTGATCTAGTGAAGAAATACTTCATGACGGATGCAGTGAAAGTAGATGAGCATAAACTAACAGCTTTACATGCTGCCTTAGTGAATGGCGGAGCTTTCCTCTATGTACCAAAAAATGTAGAACTTGAAGCGCCAATTCAAGCCGTCTACCTGCATGAAAATGACGACACGACTTTGTTCAACCATGTCATCGTCGTAGCAGACGATCATAGTGCAGTGACATATGTAGAAAACTACATTAGTACAGCAAAACCTGAAGAAGCAATCTTCAATATCGTGTCCGAAGTGTTCACGGGAGCTAATGCCCGCGTCACATACGGCGCAGTAGATAACCTTTCAGAAGGTGTCACAGTCTATGTGAACAGACGCGGTATGGCAAATGGCCGTGACAGTAAAATCGAATGGGCGCTTGGCCTTATGAATGATGGAGACGTCGTGTCTGAAAACATCACAAAGCTTATGGGCGACGGGACATTCGGTGATACAAAATCAGTTGTTGTCGGCCGCGGGAATCAAACGGAAAACTTTACAACAAGCATCATCCACTTCGGTAAAAACTCTGAAGGGTATATCTTGAAGCATGGTGTGATGAAGGATCAAGCATCCTCTATCTTTAACGGAATTGGTAAAATCGAGCATGGCGCAACGAAGTCAAATGCCGAGCAGGAATCACGTGTTCTCATGCTGAGTGAGAAAGCACGGGGTGATGCAAACCCAATTCTATTAATTGATGAAGATGATGTAACAGCAGGGCATGCTGCTTCTGTTGGACGTGTCGATCCAATTCAACTCTATTACCTCATGAGCCGCGGGATTTCCAAAGAAGATGCAGAAAGACTTGTGATTTATGGCTTCTTAAATCCAGTCGTCAAAGAACTGCCGATTGAAGGAGTTAAAAAGCAGCTCGTTTCTGTGATTGAAAGGAAAGTAAAATAATGAATATCAAAGACGTTCGTGAGCAATTTCCAATCCTTCATCAGCAAGTGAACGGACATGATTTGGTGTATTTGGACAGTGCAGCGACTTCTCAAAAACCAAGAGTGGTCATTGATGCAATGAATGAGTATTACCGGTCTTACAACTCGAACGTCCACCGGGGTGTTCATACCCTTGGCACAAAAGCAACGGACGCATACGAGGGTGCGAGAGAGAAAGTTCGTGCATTCATCCGTGCTTCATCTGTCCAAGAAATTATTTTTACTAGAGGTACAACAACTGCACTAAACACAGTGGCGATCAGCTATGCTAGAGCAAACCTCAAAGAAGGCGATGAGATTGTCATTACGCACATGGAGCACCATGCAAATATCATCCCTTGGCAGCAAGCAGCAAAAGCAACTGGCGCCACATTGAAATATATTCCGTTACAGGAAGACGGCACGCTATCGCTGGAAGATGTGAAGCAAACAATCACACATCAAACGAAAATCGTCGCTGTCACACATGTTTCAAACGTATTAGGAACCATCAACCCGATTAAAGAAATCGCCAAAATAGCCCATGATCATGGGGCAATCATTGTCGTCGATGGTGCACAAAGCACGCCGCATATGCAAATTGATGTTCAGGATCTAGATTGTGACTTTTTCGCATTCTCCGGGCATAAAATGTGTGGACCGACTGGCATCGGTGTGCTTTACGGGAAGAAGGACCTTTTGAATAATATGGAGCCTGCTGAGTTTGGCGGTGAAATGATCGACTTTGTGGATCTGTATGATTCTACTTGGAAAGAGCTCCCGTGGAAATTTGAAGCGGGTACACCGATTATTGCCGGAGCAGTTGGACTAGGAAAAGCGATTGATTTCTTAAATGACATTGGTATGGAGGAAGTCAGCCGTTACGAGCATCAGCTTGCCACTTATGCGCTTGAGCGCTTCAAGGAGCTTGAAGGTGCGACTGTTTATGGACCGCAGCACCGAGCTGGGCTTGTGACGTTTAATTTAGATGACGTCCATCCGCATGATGCGTCGACTGTTCTGGATACGGAAGGTGTCGCCATTCGTGCTGGACATCACTGTGCACAGCCGCTCATGAAATGGCTTGGTGTATCAGCGACTGCAAGAGCAAGCTTCTATCTGTACAATACAGAAGAAGAGATTGACAAACTCATTGCAGCGCTCCGTAAGACAAAGGAGTATTTTACGAATGTCTTTTAATGTAAACTTAGACACACTGTATAGACAAGTGATTATGGATCATTATAAAAATCCGAGAAACAAAGGTGTGTTAAACGACAGCATTGTCGTCGATATGAACAACCCAACGTGTGGTGACCGCATTCGTCTCACGATGAAAATCGAAGACGAAAAAGTCATGGATGCGAAATTTGAAGGAGAAGGATGCTCCATTTCGATGGCATCTGCCTCTATGATGACGCAGGCGATTAAAGGGAAAGATATTGAAACAGCTTTGAAAATGTCTCAGATTTTCTCCGATATGATGCTAGGAAAAGAATACGACGATTCCATTGATCTTGGTGACATTGAGGCGCTGCAGGGAGTGGCAAAATTCCCTGCCCGCATCAAATGTGCAACATTATCCTGGAAGGCGCTTGAAAAAGGCGCATCTGCCGAAGATAACGGCAAATCATAAGATTGGAGTGAAAATGGATGGCTAAAAAAATGCCAGATGTTGGTGAATATAAATACGGCTTTTCTGATAAAGACGTTTCCATTTTCCGTTCAGAGCGCGGACTGACAAAAGAGATCGTTGAAGAAATTTCTCGTATGAAAGAAGAGCCTCAGTGGATGCTCGACTTCCGTTTGAAATCTCTTGAGCTCTTTTACAATATGCCGATGCCACAATGGGGCGGAGATTTAAATGCATTAAACTTTGATGAAATTACGTACTACGTAAAGCCATCAGAGCGCTCTGAGCGTTCTTGGGATGAAGTACCAGAAGAAATCAAAGAAACCTTTGATAAGCTTGGTATCCCTGAAGCAGAGCAAAAGTACTTAGCAGGTGTATCTGCTCAGTATGAATCTGAAGTTGTGTATCACAACATGAAGCAAGACCTTGAAGATCTAGGCATTGTGTTTAAAGATACAGACAGCGCATTAAAAGAGAACGAAGACATCTTCCGTGAGCACTGGGCAAAAGTCATTCCTCCGACTGACAACAAATTTGCTGCGCTTAACTCGGCTGTATGGTCTGGTGGTTCATTTATCTACGTACCAAAGGGCGTCAAAGTAGATACACCACTTCAAGCATACTTCCGTATCAACTCTGAAAACATGGGTCAGTTCGAGCGTACACTCATCATCGTTGATGAAGGCGCACATGTGCATTACGTAGAAGGCTGTACAGCACCAGTTTACACAACAAACTCACTTCACAGTGCGGTTGTTGAAATTGTCGTGAAAAAAGGCGGCTACTGCCGTTATACAACGATTCAGAACTGGGCAAACAACGTCTTCAACCTTGTCACAAAACGTACGGTATGTGAAGAGAATGCGACAATGGAATGGATTGATGGAAACATCGGTTCTAAGCTGACAATGAAATACCCAGCGGTCATCTTAAAAGGTGAGGGCGCACGTGGTATGACATTAAGTATTGCCCTAGCAGGTAAAGGTCAGCACCAAGATGCAGGTGCGAAAATGATTCACCTTGCACCAAACACATCTTCAACGATCGTATCGAAATCGATTTCCAAACAAGGCGGTAAAGTCACATACCGCGGAATCGTTCACTTCGGACGTAAAGCAGAGGGTGCACGCTCAAACATCGAGTGTGACACACTCATCATGGATAACAAATCAACATCTGATACGATTCCTTACAATGAAATCTTAAACGACAACATTTCATTAGAGCACGAAGCGAAGGTATCAAAAGTATCAGAAGAGCAGCTATTCTACTTGATGAGCCGCGGAATTTCTGAAGAAGAAGCAACAGAAATGATCGTCATGGGCTTCATCGAGCCATTCACAAAAGAACTACCAATGGAATACGCCGTTGAAATGAACCGTTTGATTAAGTTTGAAATGGAAGGTTCTATTGGTTAATACAGAGGATTGAAAATGATTGATATAAGAGGTTGATGAAGCGTGCCGAATTTGTGCCGATCAAGATGACTTTTAGTGTAGGAGACGAACTTTTTAAGTTCGTCTTTTTCTATTTCATTGGTTCTGAAAAATTGTACATAAAAGAACGAAAGGAGAATGAGATATGGTTCACCTAGATTATTTACAAAGTGAATTCAATATTGATTTAATGAATGATTCCTTTAACGAGTTACCTCTAAGCCTTCATATTCAACTCGAAAAAGAAATGTATCAGTTTAATGATCAAGGCAATTTAAATCCTCAATATTTTAATAAGGTTTATAATGTTGCAATAAGTATATTTGATGAACTTTTTGGGGAGAACGATTTATTGTTCGTCGTCACAATTGTTCGAAGCGAGCATTCATTACGGAGGCCGATAGGAGTATATAGTAAGTATTCAAAAAAAATTAATAAATATAGACTCAATGTAAAAAATTCTAAAGATGAGAATGGAAAAGTAATTCAGTATTCTTTAGAAACAAAAAAACAGCATATAGAGTACAAGAAAATAATCAAGGCAATATGTAATCAAGATTTTAAAAGTATGGCTCCGAGGTTCAATGACAAATATAGTAGTTATCCTGAAATATTCTTTATAAATAAAGATTTTATTTATCATATTTATGATGACAGAGGGGCATTCTTATTATTTAAGGATGAGAGAAAGTATGAAAAATTTAAAACAAAGTATAGTACTTTAATGGTAGGAGAAGATTATAATTAAAAGAAACTCTCTTATTGTTAGTTTCCTCTCACTATTAATAATTCATCTTGTTGGATGCTGACTTCTTTTGCAACAGCCTTTATAACCGGAGCAGTAGCTAAAGGAATGTTAAATGAAAAGATTGAGCGATCAAAAAACTCTTTTGATGAAAGCTTATCTTATCTAGAAGAGACCGGGCTTAAATAAAACCGAATACAGACTGACAAAGGTTAATTTTAAACAGAATTCCGGAAGAGTCTGTTTTAAACCTGATGAGAAAAGCTCATCAGGTTTTTAATGATTGTGTGTAGATATTAAGGTTAATATTGGAAAAGTTATAATTGAAGTTGTTAATTCAATTTTTAACTTTTGATTACGTACATTCTACCTTTTGAAGTGAAATAATAATACTCTTTATTTCTAACCAATTTCGTTTCCACAATCCATCCAGTGCATATTTAAGTATTTAAAATAGATGTAATACTTTAATATATCTATGCTACTCAAAATCCTGGTTAATTTACGGTGTACCGATTGAATTATATACATTTTGAAAGCTTGTATACAAAAATCGCTCCTAGGATTCCAGATAGTTTTGATACACTCTAAAATCCTAGATTAATCAAGTTCGAAATGGAAGGTTCTATTGGTCTTTTGTTTTTGAAAAACACAGCTTACATCCCGCTAGGCGAGTAAAACGCATCAAAGGCTTTAGACAAATCGTCAGCTGCAGATGACAAGATCGTTTCTTCTTCTAAAATCGCTGTTCCTTGTGCTCGGACAATATGAAATTGTTGAAAGCCCATTAAGTTTTGGAATATTTCTTTTAGGTAATCATGTGAAAATTCCAGAGGTGTGTATCGATCGTTATTTGTGAAAATTGAGCCACTTGCTTGAAGCAAAAGTACACGATAATCGTCAGTCATCAGACCAACTGAACCATTTTCTGTATATTTAAACGTTTCTCTAGCAATAAAAATATTATCTATATAATCTTTCATACGTGATGTCACATTAAAATTATGAACAGGTGATACAATCACGATTCGATGATGTGCTTTGAATTGAGCCAATAAAGCAGATGAAGCAGCAGCGATTTTTTCTTCGGTAGCTGTTAATGTTTGTTCAGATGCTTGCTTATCCCAAATACGTAGCAGCTGGTCTTTTTCGATACGAGGAATTTCTGTTTCATGTAAAGGTAAAATTGTTGGTTCTTCATGAGGGAATCTTTCTTTAAACTGTTCTAAAAATAGTGTTTGCAGTTTGTTTGAATAACTTTCTCGATGAGTGAAATCAGGGTGCGCATTAATGATTAATGTTTGCATATACATGCTCCTTTTCTTTTGATAAACTGAGTATAAAATATAAAGGTGACAAAACATGTCACCTTTTTTAAAAGGAAATTCATATGAAAAAATCAGAACGATTAAACCAAGAGCTTATTTTTTTAAGTGATAAACACTCTTTTCAGTTAAAGGATTTACAATCCGAATTTGGCATTTCTAAACGTACGGCTTTGAGAGATATGGAAGAGCTAGAGTCCATGGGTTTAGCTTTTTACGTTGAACCTGGCAGACATGGAGGATATCGACTGGTGAAACAATCTCCAATGGTCCCTATTTATTTCAATACCGATGAAGTTCAAGCTATTTTTTTCGCGCTTAAAGCGCTAGACCTGGTGTCAGCAACACCATTTAAAAAGTCCTACTCACAAATTCGGCAAAAGCTGTTTGCCACAATGTCTGATGAGAGAAAACGAATGATCACGGAGACTTTGGATGTGATTCATTACTATAATGTCGCACCAGTTAGTGAACAAAATCATTTGGAATTGATTTTACAGGCGATGATGGAAGATCAAATCGTGAAGATGACGTACACGCAATATGAAAATAAAAGGATCAGGCTGCAATTTCTTGAGTTGTTTTATCGAAATGGGATTTGGTTCACCAAAGCATATGATGTTCAAAACAAAAAGTGGGGCATCTATAGATGTGACTTTATGAAGGACTTGATCATTGAAGAAGAAGGCAGAGGCACCTTTACTAAGGAAGAATTAAAAACACTGCAGCTCGAGTACGAAAAAACTTATCATGATATCTCATTTAAATGTCGATTAACGGAACAAGGAAAAGAAAAGTTTTTGAAGAATCATTACCCGAATATGAGATTGGAGATCATTGATGATACTCCATATATTATGGGTGGGTACAACCAAGAAGAATTATCGTATATGACCCACTATTTGATCTCATTTGGGAAGCATGTGAAAATTGAATACCCAGATGAATTAAAAGAGAGTTATTTGACTCAATTACAAGAAATGATTGAGCAGTATTGAAAGTGAACGGATTGTCTCTGAATCACAAACTTAACATATTAAAAAAGGCGAACTGTAGCCATTCGCCTTTTTTCTTTTACTTCGCCGCATGAAATGTATTGGTTTTCGATCTGTCATTGACCTTCCCATACGTCAGCTGACGCCAAATAAATTCCATCGGTCCATACTTAAACCGCTTTAACCAAAACGTACTGAAAAGCACAAGGAAGACATACACGCCAATAGCCATGAAGAACGTACCAGCCGGCTGAAGATGATCGACAAGCCCCGCTCCATATTTTAGAAATAGCATGGTTCCAATGATCGAGTGAAGCAAATAACAGGTCAGGGACATCCGTCCGACTTTGGTAAAGACCATCAAAGCACCTCGCAGCTGAGGAACGTGCAGAAACAGCATCGCAAGTGTACTCATATAGAACATACTGCCAGTTAATCCCCCGTTTTGTTCCAGAGCAGTGGCCATGTTCACCCAGAGTGTATGTTCAAAAGGATTGACCGCTGCTATAATCGTACTGCTTTGTGTGATGAGAAAAGCGATGGTACAAATGATCCAAATGCGATTCCAAATCGTTTTTTTCGCTTCCATGTTTTTGAAAAACGCCATTTTCACAAAATAAACACCAAGCAAAAACATGAAGAACATGGAATAGACGATTGAAAATGAGCTGGAAGCCATCGTCACCATATCTGTCCATCGGTCACCAATAGATGCTAAATAAGTCAGACTGTTGTGGCTGGTCAAATCAAAATCGGCAAAGTCCGGCTTGCCCGATGAGCCTGTACTGATGGTATGAAGCAGCATTGTGAAAAAGGGTGTGAGCAATTGAATCATAAAGAGTGTGATCAGCCAGTATCGGATGGTTTTGGCTGTACGTTTGTAAAAGAAAAGCAATAAAAAGCCAGCGACTGCATAATACGCTAAAATATCACCAATCCAAACAAAGGTGACATGCAGAAGGCCAAACCCTAAGAGAATGGTTAATCTGCGGGCAAACAGCTTGTTCGGACTGTCCACCTTCTGAGCAGCGCGGTCCATAAAAATCATAAAACCAACCCCGAATAGGAAGGAGAACAACGTAATAAATTTCCCTGAGGCGAACCAATTCACCAAGTTGTGAAAGACATCATTTGCTTCCATATCGAACCCCTTCGCCGAATCCACGATCAAAAAGTAATTCACCAGAATAATTCCCATTAAGGCAAATCCCCGTACGATGTCTAAGAAATGAACCCGATCCTTCAAACTCATCGCGTGTTCTACTTTGTTTGCATTCATATCCATGCTCCTTTTCTTGTTATGATAAATGTCATTCGGATCAATCCATCGATCCTTACAATGAATCAATATACGTCCCAATTCTTAACAATTTATGAAGATCCAATTTTTTGAAAATAAATGTGACAAATTGATGGAAGATGGTCAAATTCATAAACTGTTAAGATTTCTGCTGTATCTTTTCACATAGCTAGATGATATATAGTAAAGACATAAAAGAAAGTACATCACGTATCATGAGGTGAGAGAAACATGACGCATCGAATATTAGTCGTAGAAGATGATCAGGATATTGGAGACCTTTTGCAGGAATCCCTTACACGTGCTGGATATGAGGTGCAAAGAGCGATGAATGGCGAGCAAGCATTGAAGTTTGCGGACGATTCGCTCGATTTGGTGATTTTGGATGTGATGATGCCAGGCATATCAGGCATCGAAACGTGCCGGCAAATGAGAGCCTCTTCTAACGTCCCGATTCTATTTCTAACAGCTAAATCAAGTACATTCGATAAAACCGAAGGCTTACTTGCCGGCGGGGATGATTATATGACAAAACCCTTTTCACAAGAGGAGCTTCATGCTAGAGTCATTGCACAATTACGCAGGTACACCGTCTATCAGGAAAAGAAGGAACAGGAAGAAACGTTTCTTGCTGGGGGCAAGCTAAGGGTGAGCGAAGAATTTAATGAAGTGTGGAAAGAAAATCAACAAATCAAGCTTTCTGATTTAGAATATCGTATGTTGAAGCTGCTCATGAGCAGGCGAAACAAAATCTTTTCAGCCCAAAATATTTATGAGAGTGTATGGGGACAGCCTTATTTCTATTGTTCCAACAATACGGTGATGGTGCATATTCGAAAGCTGCGTGCCAAAATTGAAGATGATCCTGCACGTCCTGTATATATCAAAACAGAATGGGGAAGAGGATACCGATTTGGCACATCGTAAATATACACTAGCCAAAAAGCTAGCACTATTGATTTTGACAGCTACGGTCGTGAGTGGACTTGTCTTTTTGACGCTGCAAAAGATCACCGATGACCTCATTGACGGATATTTGAGTTCGGACGAGTATTACGAGGCGGAGTCAGCCAGATATATTCAAAAATTCAGCCGCTATGTGTCTGAGAATGAGCTGTCTTCTACAGATCGACAAGCGTTTGGTGAGTGGGTGAAAAAAGAGAATTACATTAATTTGACCATCTTCAAGGATGAAGTGCTGCAATATGACTCCATCTATTCGTCTGCTGATGAATCGGCGTATGGAAAAGAAAAGGTGACCCAGTACGCTGAGCATCATTCGTATCCAGTTCAGTTTAGCGATGGTGAAGGCCGGGTTATGGTGGATGGTTTCTATTCGTCTCGTTACCACGATCTCGCCTTTACACTCGAGCTGCTTGGGGCGACGCTTATTTTTCTCCTCATTGTTCTGCTTGGTATTCGCAAAAGTTTACGCTACCTGCAAACGATTCACCAAGACATTCATATTCTTGAAGGCGGCGAGCTGGACTATGAGATGACGGTGAAAGGGCATGATGAATTAGCGATGATTGCCAAAAGTATTGAGGAACTTCGTAAAGCTTTTCTGGACAAGCTCCAAGCCATTGACGAGCTACAAGAAGAGAGTCACAGCTTGGTTACTGAAATGTCACACGATATGAGAACACCGCTGACATCGCTAATGATGAATTTAGAGTTTGCGAAAAAAGAGGCGGATGGGGCGGATACACGTAAAGATCAATATATAGCAAGTGCTTATGAAAAAGCACTGCAATTGAAAAATCTGTCCGATAATCTGTTTGCCTATTTTCTACTTGATAAAGAACATGAACCTGAGCTTGAGACCGTTGCAGTCAAAGAGGTCATTTACGATCTCCTATCAGATCAGGTGGCGATCTTGCAGCAAGAGACATTCAAGGTTCATCTTTTAGGAGAGCTACCTGACAGCTATATCAACGTGAATGTCGAGGAGCTAGGCAGAGTGTTTGATAATCTGATGTCGAACATACTGAAATACGCCGATCCGAAAAAAGACATCAATCTCACGTTTCTATCCGATCAAGAAATCTTTGAGATCCATGTGAGCAATGCGATAAAAGAGACAAATGACACGCAGGAAAGCACTGGACTTGGTGAACGAAGCATTAAACGAATGATGTCCCGCATGCACGGGCAGTTTGAAAAGATGGAAAAAAGTGGTGTTCACTACATCGTGCTGCGATTCTGGCACTTCAAAATATAGATGACAAATGAATAACATGGAATGGAGAGACAATCTAATGAAACGATTCAACAACTTCCAAAAGGTACCCGATCTCTTGCAAGGTCTTCTGAATATCTGTCTATTCTTTCTAGCCCTTGCTTTAAGCGTCCTCTTAATTAGTGAAACTTGGTATATTGTCCAATTTGTCTACAAGAATGTGGTCAACAAAGGAGAAAGCTATTATGAAATGCTTGGTGAGCTGCTGATCTTCTTTATGTACTTTGAGTTTATTGCCTTAATTATTAAGTACTTTAAATCAAACTTTCATTTTCCGCTTCGCTATTTTATTTATATTGGCATCACAGCCGTCATCCGTTTGATTATCATCGATCATAAAGAGGCTGTATCGACCTTCTGGTGGGCGCTGACCATTCTAGCCATGACCGTTGCACTCTTTATTGCCAGTAAACGACATGCTGTTCAGGAGCATGAAGAAGTGAAGTGAGGGAAGAAGACGAACGGTTGCCGTTCGTCTTTTTTTTGTTTGATCAAGGTGGCTCACTCATCGTATTGCACACCTCTATAAACATCACGCTAACGCTTGCTTACAGGATTTTTTGAGAGCTCTGAAAAAGTGCTTAGCATGAAAGAAAATTTAAATCTAATCTTGAAATAATACTCAATGTTGAGTATTGTGTAAATAGATATTGAATAGGAGGAATCTGATGACGGACTTATATATATTAGGATTAATATCAATGAAACCGATGTCAGGGTATGATGTTGAGCAGAATTTAAAAAATACAATGGTCGATAGATGGGGAGGAATTCTAGTTGGCTCAATCTATTATGCGCTAAATAAATTAGAAAAAGGAAACTATATAAAAGTTTGTGAAACTAGGACGGTAGGGAAAAAGAGTACTAAAATTTACAAAATTACAGAACTTGGAAAAGAACACAAGAAAGAATGTGTGATGAAATGTCTTGTAGAATCTCAAAATACTTATCCAACTCAACTTTTTGCTGGACTAATGTTTGCTGACGAAATTGAAAAACAAGAAGCTGTTAAATCATTAAATATTCAAATTGAAGCGCAAAAAAGACATTTAGCAGAAATAGAAAAGGGTGAAGAAGAAAAAGAGAAACAAATGAATCTACCTCCATTAACAAGACTAACGTTTGATTACATTTATGAAATGGAAGAAATGAAAATGAAGTATCTTTATGAAGCTATTCATTTAATTAAGACGAGGGAGTTAACCGATGAATAAAATCGATCATATTGTTATCAATGTTGATGAGAAATATCAAAAAGACAAAAAAATGATAGATATGATACAACAAAATGGTTTTCCGTATGCACCTAAAAAAGGTAAAAGAACAAAAGGCTTTAAAATAAGCAATCTTTGGATTGGAAAGGAGTATCTTGAATTAGTGAATATAACACAGAAGGATGGCGGTGGCTGGAAAAAAGATTGGACAGAGTTGTATAATCGAGGCACAAGAGGAGCAATATGCTTAATGATTGATGTATCAGATATTGATTATTTACATCAATCGCTTTTAGACAAAGCATTTGATGTACAAACGCCAGAAAGAATCGAATATAAATTATTTGGACTACTTAAAATTTCATCACGATGGAGAAACATGTACTTACCTTATTTTGAAAAAGAGGCCTTTCAAATTGGATTTCAGCAATTAGATAACGAAGATATTTCTGAAAAATTTCAAAAGAAAATGATCCCCAATAGTATCAGTCATAAGATAATGGGGATGACCAAAATGATCATCAATGGCAAGTGGACTGAATTAGACTACAATATGATTGAGAATACCTTTCGTAATACTCAAAAAGAAGGCAATGCATTAAAAATAAAACTTAATAATGGAAGCGATATAATTTTTGTTAAAAACAATGATTTTTCCCTTTACGTAGAAATGGATAATCACAGTTTGCAATCTAAGTCTATAACAAAAATAGAAAATGTATATTTAGTAAACAATTAGATTCAATACATATAGATAATCATAAAAAAATGATTGTTTTTCTGAAATTCATCAGCATATGGCTTATTGTTGTGACCGCCGGGTGAAATGAACATCATTAACTGGAAAAAAGCATGTCATCATAACTAGAAAAAAAGTATCTCATTCCGCTCAGCGGTCACAATAATATGTATAAAGAGAATGGTGATATTTTTCTTTATTGAAATGCTAAAAAGCCATAGTGGGTAATAATAAATTCATTACTTGTTACTTAAAAGTTGGTATACAATAGGACAATAAATAAGAACGATATCAATGGATTTGTTCATGAAGAATTATCGTTAAATGCGGACTTAGAAATTGATGCTGAAAATTAAAAAAGCTTTATAGAAATATTGTCATTGCACTGCCCAAAAAAGCATGAAAAGCTATGAAATAAATTACGTCTTTCCTATACCCGAAGCATAAAAAGCGTTAAAACAAATTGTTGCCATTACTCAAAGCAAGACCTTTCCTTTGCGGGATATTACTTAATAGAATGTAGTCATGAGAATGGCCAGTATCGCTTGCCATTCTCGTTTCTGTTTGAAGGAGCGAAAAAATTGACAGACACGAAGACAGAACCATTTTCATTTACAAGTATGCAGCAGGCAGCTCCTGTTCATATTCCAGAAAGACAATTCATGCCATCACACGACGGCACAAGCCTTGCGTATTATCCGTTTTTAGCAGAAAAAAAGAACGTGGCAAATGTCATCTTGATCCATGGTGGAGGCGCTCACAGCCTAGCTGGTTACGAGCATATCGCCTATACGCTGCAAAATGATTTTCATGTGAATACGTTTTTAATCGATTTAAGAGGTCACGGCTATTCTGATGGAAAAAAGGGTGATACACCTAGTGTCACAGATGTGTGGCACGATATTTCGCAGTTTGTGAATATGGTCAAACAGCAGCATAAAGGAGCTGTTTATCTAAGCGGGCATTCATCTGGAGCGGGATTACTGCTAAACTACCTATCTTGGCCGAAAAAAAGAGAAGTAGACGGTTACTTTTTTATTGCCCCTGAATTTGGCTATAAATCAGGCACTGCGAGCCCTAATCAAATCCCATTTGCAACCGTTCAAGTATGGAAATTCGTTCTGTCTGCCATGACAAAAGGATTGCTGATGAGTCATTCTGAAGCCGTTCGTTTTCACTATCCAATATGGGCAGTCGAGCAGGATCCGCTTTTGTTGACAGCCATCACCGTCAATCTAGCACTTGCCTTAACCCCATCTGCACCTAAAAAACAATTTGCGATGATGGATCGGCCATATGCGATGTTAGTAGGAAGTGAGGATGAGCTGTATGATATAGAAAAATTTCCTGCCTATCATGAGCTGCCCGATGAAACGATCAGAAAACAATCAGTCTATGAAGTGATGGATGGACATACCCATTTGTCGGTGTTACTAGAAGCGGGAAAACAGATTGGAAGGACCATCCAAATGTGGAATCGTTCTATTTAGTATGAACAACTAGTCAACACTCTCCCTTTTTCTTAAAAATTTACATTGACACCATCCTTTTCTATGATAAAATCATAGTGTGATAATGAGAATCGTTATCAAACGATATGACTACATATAGAATGGATAGGTGAGGTACATGTTCAAAAAATCTTTTTGGTCGCTATTAGTTGTGCTCTCCATCGTTTTACTTGCAGCTTGCGGCAGCAATAGCAGTGAAGGCAAGTCAAACAGTAAAGAAAAAGCAAGAACTGTTGAAAGCGCTATCGGTTCAACTGAAATTAAAGGATCGCCTAAACGTGTGGTGACGCTGTACCAAGGAGCAACAGATGCAGCAGTCGCGATGGGCATTAAACCAGTGGGTGTTGTAGAATCTTGGCTTGAAGCACCTACGTATAAATATTTAAGAGATGATTTAAAGGGTGTCAAAATTGTTGGACAGGAAATACAGCCAAACTTAGAGGAAATTGAAAAGCTTAACCCAGATTTGATCATTGCATCAAAAGTCCGCCATGAGCAAATTTTTGATCAGCTGAAAGAAATCGCTCCAACTGTTGCAACAGAAACAGTGTTCACATTTAAAGATACAGTAAAATTAATGGGTGAAGCGTTAAACCAGCAAGACAAGTCAAAAGAATTGCTAACGAAGTGGGATGACCGCGTCGCTGACTTCAAAGAAAAAGCGAAAAAAGACATCAAAAACTGGCCAATGAGTGTGTCTGTAGTGAACTTCCGTGCAGATCATGCTAGAATCTATCAAACTGGATTCGCAGGGTCAATTTTAACAGAGCTAGGCTTTGAAGGACCTAAGAATGTCAAAGATAAAAAGCAAGACATCATTACACTGACAGACAAAGAGAGCATTCCGCAAATGGATGCAGATGTGATCTATTACTTCATGGATGATCAGGATAAAGCCGTTGAAAAAGCATATAAAGAGTGGACGAGTCATCCTTTATGGAAGCAGCTTGACGCAGTGAAAGCGAAACAAGTGCATAAAGTGGATGAAATCACTTGGAACATGGGCGGCGGTATTATCGCTGCAAACATGATGCTTGATGATATTGATGATCGTCTCGGAATTGATAAATAAGGATAACAGAGGAGAAAATGTGAAAAACCATTTTCTCCTTTTTCCATAACAGATTGAAAGCGGGAATCAGATGAGAAGTTTATTAAAAAAGGATTCGAGCAAGGCGCTGCTGTTTGCTGGATTCGTCGTATTGATGGTGGTCTTTTTTATACTCAGCATTTCTCTTGGGCAAACCTCGATTTCCCTCAAAGCCACCATCCATGCGTTTCTTCATTTTGATGAATCGGATCCAAACAGTGTCATTGTCATGACATCCAGATTATCAAGAGCTTTAATTGCAACAGTTGTTGGATCAAGTCTAGCGATTTCAGGTGCACTGATGCAGGCATTAACAAGAAATCCGCTTGCAGCGCCAGATTTGTTAGGAATTAATGCAGGTGGACTATTTTTTATCGTCATTTCAATTGTTTTCTTTTCAACAGAGTCATTAACAGGCTATATGTGGACAGCCTTTCTAGGTGCGGCAATTGCAGGGATGCTCGTTTTTCTCTTGGGCTCTATTGGAAGAGATGGATTGACACCGGTCAAAATTGTCCTTGCAGGTGCGGCGATATCTGCACTGTTTGCGTCCTTTACACAAGGTCTTTTAATCGTGAATGAACAGTCGATTCAAAGCATCCTGTTTTGGATGGCGGGTTCAGTTTCTGGAAGAAGCATTGATATGCTGCTGCCTGTTTTGCCTTATATTTTAGGTGCGACAGTTGTGGCGCTGCTTCTTGGACGTTCCATCAATGTCCTTTTGTCAGGAGATGATATTGCGAAGGGACTTGGTCAACGTACGCTGGCGCTGAAAATCACGATGGGAGTTCTCGTCGTCTTTTTAGCGGGTGGTTCCGTCGCTGTCGCAGGATCGATTGGATTTGTTGGTTTTCTAGTGCCGCATATTGTGAAAAAGCTTGTCGGACCTGACCACCGCTGGGTACTGCCGTATTGTGCCGTAGTGGGGGCGTCGCTTTTACTTGTCGCAGACCTTGCGGCTCGTTTTCTGATCATGCCGCAGGAAGTACCGATTGGTGTCATGACGGCGGTAGCAGGAGCGCCTCTATTTGTTTATCTCGTGCGCAAGGGGTTGAAGACAGGTGGCTAAAACATATACAGTGCGTTCAAAGGGCGGGCGCATTTCATTTCAATTTTCAAAGCGGACGTTTTTGATTTTACTTTTATTGACGGCCATTGCTTTTGGGTTGTTTATTCTCAGTCTCTGTATGGGCAGCCGATTTATTTCGCCTGTGGATGTGCTTCTTCATATAATCGGTCAGGGAGAGGGAAATACCTTTGTGCTCAATACACTGAGGATTCCAAGAACATTGCTGGCTGTCTTAGTGGGAGCCGCACTTGCGGTATCAGGGCTTATTTTGCAAGGGTTAATTCGCAATCCGCTTGCATCGCCTGACATCATCGGGATTACGAGTGGTGCTTCGTTCGGTGCGATTATGTTTATTGTTTTTTGGATGGGCACTGTGCCTATTGCGTATCAATCGTTATGGGCGATTGCAGGTGCGTTTGCTGTCTCGTGTCTGATTTATTTGCTTTCATGGAAAAAAGGGGTCAAGCCGATCACACTTGTCCTAATGGGCATTGGGATTTCTGCCATTATGAAGGCGTGTGTGACGTTTACTCTTGTTCTTAGTGATACGATGACAACGACAAAATCATATATCTGGCTGACAGGCAGTTTATATGGTTCTACGATGAAGGACGTCACGTCGATGCTTCCTTGGATCATGATCATTTTACCGATTGTCATGGTGTTAGCAAGAACGATGAATGTGAAGGAGCTTGGAGATGATCTTGCAACAGGTCTCGGGGTAAAAGTGCAGGCAAAACGGTTATTCTTTCTGCTGATGAGTGTGACATTGGCAGGGATTGCTGTTGCCTTTGCTGGCGGTATTGAATTTGTTGGACTGATGGCGCCGCATGTTGCACGGATGATCATCGGCCGTTCCTTCATTGCGCTGGTCCCGGCATCTGCGCTTGTTGGAAGTATTCTCGTGATGCTCGCAGATTTAGTCGCTAGAACGGCTTTTCTACCGTTAGATGTACCAGCAGGTGTATTCACAGCTGCAATTGGGGCACCGTTCTTTATTTATTTGTTATACCAGCAGAGAAATCGATAAACGAAAGATGGAGGTTTTGATATGAGGCCAGAGTGGGTTGAGAGAGAATTACTTGATTTCGGGGTACACATCACAAATGGACCAATGACATCTGATCGCACACTTGCTGCGCTTTTTTCAGAAGCATCTGTCCTGCGTTTATTAGAGGCTGAAAAGGAAGCTATGCATGCACCGAATGTGGCGGTAGCAGCGTCGATGTTTTCAAAGCGTTATGCCTACTTATCGGTCAGTTCCTCTTTGTACATGCTGACGCTGTATGACGGTGTTTATCAGTTTCCACCAGAGGCATCTGTCTTTAGAGAGGATCGGAAAATCGAAATTGATGAGTCATTGTGTTCGTTTGTTCCATTAGAAGGAGATCGGAATGAATGGAGAGAGCAGGTTGTGCATGCGCTGTTTACGGAGTGTGTCACACCTCTTTTAGATGTACTGAAGCGTACGTCAAGACTTCCGTATACCATTTTGTGGGAAAATATAGCAGTTCGCATCAATTCTCTTTATCGCAGCATGATGCGAGAGGCTGAAGACCCTGCGGTGAAGCAGCGCGTGCGAGAGGATTATCTGTATCTGAAGCAAGCAGCTGGTGATGTATTTGGAGCAAAACAAAATCCATTTCATCACAGCTTAAACTTAGATGACAGTTTACTAGAAACATCCAACCGAAAGACTTGCTGTATGTATTATAAGCTCGAGAAAAAATCTGAGAGTCTCGATTATTGTCTTGTCTGTCCGCTAAAATAAAAAAACACCTTATACTGAAGGTGTTTTTTTATTGGTTTAAATAGTTAGGTGTAAAATTAAATAAAGTTTTTTTGTTATTTCATCATCTCATATTTTTATGGAAGGAACTCATATGAAAAAAATTATAATATGTATCATTTTTATGATGACAATCATCGTGGGCTTGTTTTTTATTCAACCACTTAAAAACCAAATTTCTTTTCTTACAGTAAAAAATACAAATCTGACTGAATTAAAGGTAGGACATTTGAAGTTGGGATTGAAAAAGGAAAAAAGCAGTGAAAATGAATGGATGAAAACTTCAAATTCAAATTATTTTAAAGTGAATAGAAGAAAAGAAATAGTGGCAATTTCTTTAGAAAATAATCAAAGTAATATAAACAACACAATAAATATTCATTCAACTAAGAAAGATATATATGATTATTTTGGTGAAAATACATACGGTAGAGACGATGACCAAGGATATAACATAATAGGTTATAAGGATTCGGAGCATGATATCAAAATAGAATTTTTCTACTTAGATAAAAATTTAGAGAGAATAATCATTAGTGAATTTAAGGAATAACGGAATATCCAGAATGTGTATGAGCGGTGAAGTCATTTTATTTTAAAAGGCACTGCTTGTTCGTAGCAGTGCCTTTCTTTTTTATTCCCAAATCGCACTTGCCCATTCTGGGTGATCGATAAAGGGATTGCGGTTGTTCTGATACGTTTCATAAATGATCTCGTTGCGGTTTCGTTCGATTTGATCGACAGGATCTTGTTTGTGCCACTTGAGAAGTACGGACATTTTGCCGTGAAGAGGGGCGCTACCATTATTCACTTTGTCGTTTAATTCTAAATCTGGAAAGCGGTCATCGCCCTCGTACCGCACCGCCATATAAAAGAGCATTCTTGCCACATCCCCTTTCACCCGGCTGTGAGGTTCGAATGAGTCGCTATCGTAAAAATTGCCCGGCGCTCCCTTGTATTCATTTCCGCCCAGATCAAAATCTAAATTTCCACGAGTACTATTCGTTTGCACGTCTGTTGCTCGCAGATGATGGAGATCTGTACCAGGGCCCTGGCTTGTCCCAAAATTGCCGTGTGACTTAGCCCACACATGCTCCCGGTTCCACTGGCCAACATTTCCGCCATTCGATTGCTTTGAGCGGGAGACACCGCTATAGAGCAAGAGCACGTTGTTTGGATTTTTTGGATCTTCATCTGTTTTCTTTAAGGCATCCCAAACTTGGCTGTAGGATAGCTGCTTATGATCATCAATAATATCGTGTAAAGCTTTTTTTAAAGCGGTTCCTGATTTGCCATTAGCAGATTGATAATAGGAATCGATTTGACTTGTAGCGGTTGTTTTCGCTTGTTGTGTAGATGTTTCGTTTTGAAGCTGTAACGGGGAAAATGTGATGGTTTGACTCGGTTCATTCAAAGTAAAGCTTTGAGCATTCGCAGTTTGCGGCAGCGGGGCGGCTAACGTACCGAATATCATGATTCCGGCAGCCACAGTTCCAAATAAGGTTCTCTTCATTCGATTTCCTCCTCGATAGGGAATGTATTCTCTTTATTTCTATCATAATGTCAGAAAGAAATAAATGGATTTCTCGTAAATTTTATGTAATGAGTTCATAGGAAAAGAGATTGCTATTTTATCAGCATTACTGTATAAGTGGGCATATAGGATGACAGCAAGGGAAAGGATGGATAACGTGAAAGAACTGCAAATACCTTCAAGAACGATTATGACACCAGGACCTGTTGAAGTAGATCCCAGGGTGCTCCGTGTAATGAGTACGCCAATTCTCGGTCAATTTGATCCAGCATTTACACATATCATGAATGAGACGATGACCTTATTGCGGTCCCTTTTCCAAACAGAAAATGAATGGGCTTTTCCAATTGACGGCACGTCTCGTTCAGGGCTTGAAGCTGTGCTTGCCAGTGTCATTGAGCCGGGAGATTCGATGCTTGTGCCTGTCTTTGGCCGGTTCGGTCATCTTCTCATTGAAATAGGACAGCGCTATGGTGCTGAGGTACATACAATGGAATGTGAATGGGGAACCGTTTTTGACCCAAGTGATATCATTCAGAAAATGAAGCAGGTCAAGCCTAAAATCGTTGCGATGGTCCATGGTGAAACATCCACCGGGCGGTTGCAGCCACTTGAGCAAATTGGTGAAGCGTGCCGGGCACTGGATGCATTGTTCATTGTAGACGCTGTAGCAACCATTGGCGGGGTTCAGGTGAAAGTGGATGAATGGAAGATTGATGCGGCGATTGGCGGTACGCAGAAGTGCTTGTCTGTTCCATCAGGCATGTCCCCTATCACGTATAATGACCGGGTGGCAGCTGTCGTTGAATCGAGAAAGAAAGTGGAAAAGGGAATTGCGACACAGGATGAATTGCAGGAGCAAATGGATATTTCTCCAATTAAAAGCAATTACTTTGATCTCAGCCAGCTTCAGGATTATTGGAGCCCTAGGCGATTAAATCATCATACAGAAGCGACAACGATGCTCTATGCACTTCGAGAAGGGGTTCGTGTTGTGCTGGAAGAAGGTCTGTCTGAGCGTTTCCAAAGGCACGCATATCACGAGAAGGCCTTGATGAAAGGACTTGAAGCGATGGGACTTGAATTGTTCGGTGATCCACATTGTAAAATGCCGGTTGTGACATGTATTGAGATTCCAAGTGGTATGGATGGAGAAGCGGTACGTGCCGATCTGCTTAAGCATTTTGGTATCGAAATTGCCAGCTCCTTTGGACCGCTAGCCGGACGTATATGGAGAATTGGCACAATGGGCTATAGCTGCCGAAAAGAAAATGTGCTGTTTGTGTTAGCAGGGCTGGAAGCAATTTTAATCAAGCATGGTGCATCTATCCATTGCGGCGCAGGGCTTCAGGCGGCTCTTTCTATCTATGAACAAGGTGAATAAAGTCATACGGATACTCGCTATTTGCGGGTATTTTTTATTTGGAAAAGAAAACTAAATTTTGAAAAACTAGACTTATAGACAGTGATATCGCTATACTGAAGAAGTTCTGATCATTTTTGTCATCATTTTCATTTATTTTGCAGAAAGAGGTTTTTTGATATGAAGAAAATGGGCAGATTATACATTTTGATGCTCAATATTTTTATTGCCATGCTTGGCTTTGGCCTCATTGTCCCTGTCATGCCAAGTTACATTGAAGCCTTTGGAGCAACAGGAAAAACACTCGGTTTTCTTGTCGCTGCAACAGGTCTTACACAGTTTGCTTTATCGCCGGTTGCAGGCGCACTGACCGATCGATTTGGACGTAGAAAATTGATCATTGCGGGGATTGCCGGCTTTACGATTGCCCAGTTTATTTTTGCATTTGCTGATCAGCTTTGGATGCTGTTTGTGTCTCGGTTTTTAGGTGGTGCTGCCGGGGCTTTACTCATGCCAGCCATGTTTGCATACATCGCTGATATCACAAGTGAGAAGGATCGAGGGAAAGGAATGGGGCTATTTAGTGCTGCAATGACGTTAGGCTTTGTCATTGGACCAGGCGTAGGCGGCTATTTGGTCGAGTACGGAATCGCTTTTCCTTTTCTCATCGCAGGTTCCTTTGCAGCTCTTTCTACCCTATTGTCCATACTGTTTTTACCTGAAACATTAACAAAGGAAAAGCAGGAAGAAGCGAGGTTAAACAAAGACATTCATTTCAACCCGTTTGTACAAATGCTGCAAGCTTTAAAGACATCCTACGGTTTTTTGTTTATATTGGCGTTTGTCCTCAATTTTGGCATCATTCATTTTGAATCGATTTTCGGCTTATATGTAGACCAAAAACATGGATTTACACCGAAGGATATTGCGTTTGTGATTACGGTTGCGGGTCTTGCAGGCGTGCTTGTCCAAGGTGCGTTGGTGAATGCCTCTGTGAAACGATTTGGTGAAATGCGCGTCGTGCGTTATGCACTGCTAGGAGCGGCTTTGATGCTCATCGTCTGCCGTGTTGCGCCGTCCTTTTGGCTAATCTTTGCAGGCTCTATTTTATTTTTGTCGGCTACATCATTTGTTCGTCCAGCCCTCAATACATTGCTGTCCAAAATGGCAGGTAATCAGCAAGGAGTAGCGGGCGGCCTCAATACATCCTTTATGAGCCTTGCCAATATTGTCGGACCGAGCCTTGCGGGCATTTTATTTGATGTGAATATTGAGTTTCCTTTTATGCTCGGAACACTGGTGCTTTGCATAAGCTTCATTGCATCCATCGTGTGGGGGAAAAAAGTGCAGCATCCTTCGACAGTTTCTTAAAATTTGTTTATAAAAAACCGATCAGTACGGCTTGATCGGTTTTTTGATGCGCATCATCTCTTATATTTCACGACAGGTGATTTTTCTTTATGAAGCGCACGAATCATGGCATCATCTACATGCAAATGCTCTTTCACTAATTGAGGAGGTGTTAAGGCCATCCACTGATTCAACGAAATATCTGCAAAGCGATCACTTTTAAACATTTCTAAAAACCAAAGGCTCGTTTGGCCGATATTTTGGATGTAATGTCCCATACCAAAAGGAACATATCCGACATCACCTGCTCTGTAATTAAAGGTGCGGGCAGTGCCCCCGGCTCCAAAGACCGTCATTTTGGCTGTACCGGTTAAATAGTATTGCCACTCATCGTTATTAGGGTGCCAGTGCATTTCTCTCATGCCGCCAGGCTTTACTTCAACAAGCGCAGCTGCAATGGTTTTTGAAACAGGGAAGTTTCGTGAATCGACGATGCGGACAGTTCCACCAGAGGTCGTCAGCGGTTTTTGGCGAAGCAGCTGGTACGTAAATGGCGGCTCGATGCTTCCGTATGGATCAGATACCGTTTGGCTTTCTATTGATGCTGGCGGAGAGCCTTGAAACATGTAGCGCTGCTTATTCGGAATATGGTCAAACAGCTTCTTAGGAACGCCAAAATTGTCGGAGAGAATGTTTTTCGGTGTATGGGCAAACCAGTCTGTGATGGTGAACGTATCAAATTCAGAAAAAGCGCCATCATCAAAGACTAAAAGAAATTCACACCCGTCCTCAAGTCCTTGAATGGAGTGCGGAATACCTGGGGGGAAATACCATAAATCTCCTTCTGCTACATCAGCGATCATATTTCGCCCTTCTGCATCTACAGAGGTGATGCGGGCTTTTCCTAAAATCATATACGCCCATTCAGCCTGCTTATGCCAATGGAGCTCTCGCACTCCGCCTCGAGTCAGCCGCATGTTGACACCCGCAATCGTTGTGGAAACAGGCAGCTCTCGCTTCGTAATTTCTCTCGACCAGCCGCCATGATTTAAATGCATATGTGTATCGGAATATGAAAATTTTAAATTAGGAATGATTCCGGCATCGGTTTTAGGTGGAACAAGCATATCTGGGTTCTCGATATCTCGAAGGACGTCCCGCGGGCCTAGATCGGTGGCACCAGCACCATCCTCTCGAATTGGCTGCGGGATGTGACGCAGCTCATCATCCATTTATCATCCCTCCTCTTGTATCATTTTTCTCCTCCAAACTATATGAAACTTCGGAAGAAAACATTCACTCAGGATGGGGTGAAAGAAGCATGTGAATACGTAATGCTAAGCGCAGCCTTAGTGTGGTTTCAGGGTCTTTTAAGCTGATCCGCAGCAGCTCCTCACACTTCTCCAATCGATAAATGACCGTGTTGCGATGAATAGACAAACGTTTCGCTGTTTCTGAAATGTGGCAATGCGTTTCTAAATAGACAGATAAGGTGTGGAGGAGATTTTGACCGGCTTCATATAACGGGTGAAGGTGCATCTGGTGAAACGTGACTAAATCCTTTCTTGGAATAAGCTTTAATAAATCTGGCACATCCTTTGCCTGATAGAAGTGTATATATTCCGACTGCGCCGAGAGATGTCCGGCTTGAAGCGCTTCTAATGCTTCTCTGTACCCCTCAGACAGGTAATTGATGCGACAACTAGTCAAGCTCGCGCCAAAGGAAATGGTGTGATTCACTTGAATGCTAACGAGCATCTGCAGCTGTTTCAAAAAAGAAAGGAGTCTTTCACTCATCTCTGACCAACTGCCCGTCTCTTCCATTAATACAATGCCCATATCACCTTTGACAAATAAAAAGGAAGGGAAAGGAGAGCTTGGAAGTGCGCTGTCGAGCAGATCAACGACTTGTTCTAACATCAGTTGCTGCTTCAAAAAATGAGTGGTCTCATGACACTGATCAAGCTGACAGATCATACATAGATAGCTGCTATCTACATTTAATCCAAACGCCTTCGCAATGTTTGCAGCGTCTTGCTGAGAATACGATGAACCCTCTATCCATCTGCGAAATCCTTCATTTCTGGCATGCTTGGCCGTTTGCTGGGCAGAATATTGTCTCATTCGCGCAATCGAGATTTCGTGTACTGCTTGTTCAATGATGACTTGCAGTGTTTCATCCAGCGGAAGGATGAAGGAAGGAATGACCACATACTCACATGTTTGTTCGATTAGATCAATCGGAAAGACAGAAAAGGTTTGCTTCGTATCTATTATTGAAAAATAATGGGGTGTCCGGCTTTTGAAAAAGGGGAGAATGCGAATCCAATCTGGGCTCGTGATGATGATGTGCGAGTTGCAGAGAAGGCGCCCATGCTGGTTACACAAATAGACAGGCTTGTGAATCCTTTCGGCGATTTTTTGCAATGCTTCAAACTGGTTATCGTCTAAGTTCATATCCACTAAGTCTCCTTTATTAAGAACTTTAGTTCTTGGTGAAGATGAATAAATAAATGGACAATCACTGTTCACTTTTCTGATATGCATTTTATGTTATCAGCTCAAATCATTTAAGATAGAAAGTTGTCAACTAATATCACAAACAAACAGAGTTCTTGATAAAATCACGCACCATCAGTCATCTTCATTCAGAATTACGGGCAAATATGATATGTTGTAGACAGAAGAATTTCTTTCAGAAATATGGGTATGACAAGAGAAAAAGGCTTTCATGTGAGGAAGCCGTCTATACATGAGAGTGGCAAGAGGTGAGAAACATGATTTATATCGGATTAACTGGCTGGGGTGACCATGACAGTCTTTATCCGCCGAAAATCGGCAGCGCGCAAAAGCTGTTTCACTATTCGTCTACGTTTCCCATTGTGGAGCTGGATGCCAGCTTTTATGCAGTTCAGCCTGAACGTAATCATGAAAAGTGGATCAAGGATACGCCAGATACCTTTCAATTTGTCGTGAAAGCATATCAAGGAATGACCGGTCATCAGAGAGGCGAAATTCCGTTTGCTTCGAAGGAAGAGATGTTTGACGCATTTATTCTTTCATTGACTCCGCTTATTCGTGAAGGGAAACTAGCCATGGTTCTATTTCAATTTCCACCATGGTTTGATTGCAAAAAAGAGCACGTCCTTTATTTAAGATGGTGTAAAGAGAAGATGGGGGACATTCCGTGTGCCCTCGAATTCCGTAACCGCACATGGTTCTCAGATGAATTTTATGAGCAGACCTTGTCCTTTATGGAAAAAGAAGGCTGGATTCATTCTGTTTGTGATGAGCCGCAAGTTGGAGAAGGCTCCATTCCGCCAGTCATACAAGCTACGCACCGTGATAAAACATTGGTCCGTTTTCACGGAAGAAATAAACAGGGCTGGCTTCACCCAGCAGACCATGAGAATTGGCGTGAAGTGCGATACTTATATTTATATAATGAAGCTGAATTAAAAGAGTGGAAAAAGAATCTCGACATCCTGCATCAGCAATCAAAAGATGTGTATGTCGTGTTTAATAATAACTCCGGCGGAGATGCAGCGGCGAATGGTCAGCAGATGATTGATTTGCTGGATATTACGTATTCAAGCCTTTCTCCGAAGCAGTTAGATTTATTTAGTTAAATGAGAGCTGCGGCTTTCAACCTGAATGAGACGGTTCAGTGACAACTTGAGGGAGAGATCAACATGCTGCAGAAGCTATGGTTATATCATACAAACGATTTGCACAGCCACTTTGAGAACTGGCCAAAAATCGCAGCTTATATTGAAGAAAAGCGTCAAGTTCACGATCAGATGCTCTTGTTTGATATTGGCGACCATATGGACCGAGTGAACCTCGTGTCAGAAGCTGATTATGGAAAGGTAAACGTCAAGCTCCTCAATCAGCTTGGCTATGACGGGGTCACAATTGGAAATAATGAAGGCATTACGCTGCCTCATGATCAGCTGGATCAATTGTACGAGCATGCACAATTTCCAGTGGTCCTGTCTAATTTATTTGAGAAAGGCAAAAGGCCAGCGTGGGCAAAGCCCTATCATATGATCCAAATGGAAAACGGACTGAAAATATGTCTCTTAGGCGTGACCATTGCGTATACACCTGTCTATGAAAAGCTGGGCTGGGAAATAACAGATCCGTTTGACAGCATACGGGACATGCTGCAGGAAGTGAAGGGACAAGCGGATATCATTGTGCTCTTATCCCATCTTGGTATCATCCATGATCGGGAGGTCGCCCGTGATTTTCCTGACATCGACATCATCCTAGGCTCACACACGCATCATTTGTTAGAACAGGGTGAAATGGACAATGGGGTACTGCTTGCATGCGCTGAAAAGTATGGGCATTATATTGGCTGTGTCGAGCTGACCATTGACACAGCGAGCAAAGAGTTAATCGAGAAAAAAGCAACGGTGCAGTCAGTGGAGCAGCTGATCAGTGAATCAGATGAAGCGATCACTACCTTACAGCAAGCAGAGAGAAGAGCGAAAGCCCTCATGCAGGAAAAAGTAACCGTGATTGAGTCAAGGCTAGAAACGAAGTGGTTTGATGAATCCCCGCTTCCGCAGCTCTTAACAGATGCCATTAAAGATTGGTGCGGGGCAGCTATCGGCATGATGAATGCAGGTATGGTGCTTGATTCATTAGAGGCAGGAATCGTGACTAGAGAAGAAGTCCACCGAATCTGCCCGCACCCAATTAACCCAATTAGGGTGACGCTTTCCGGTCAACAGCTCATCGAAACCGTTCGGCGTGCCTGTGAAGAAAAAATGGAACAGCTACGCATTAAGGGCTTCGGCTTTAGAGGTGACCTGATGGGGAAAATGCTGTATAGCGGCCTCACCTATACAGTAGAAGAAGGTGAAACCAAACGAGTAAAGGATGTTTTTGTGCATGATCAATTGATCAGAAAAGACGCCTTATATACGGTTGGCACAGTCGATATGTATACATTAGGCTCTCTATTTCCTCATATCCGTGACCATGAACACATTGAATATTTCATGCCGGAATTTTTACGTGATGTGCTTACTTGGCGCCTGAAGGAAGCCACATGAAATCCGCTTTAGCCTAACAACACTCGCCCTCTTGTCACATAGATTGTGATGAGAGGAGTGAAGGGATTTGGTGAATTTAACACCTATTAATATTGATGGACATTCCTTTACAGCCGTCACCGTCAAACTGCCGAAGACGAATTTTATGGCAGTGACAAATGAACATGGGTATATTATGTGCGGTGCACTGGATGTCGGGCTCTTAAATGAAAAGCTTGCAGATAGAGGCATTATCGCAGGGAGAGCAGTTGGTGTGAGAACGATAGAGCAATTGCTTGATGCCCCTTTAGAATCTGTGACATACGCTGCAGAAGCATTAGGCATTACAGTTGGAACCATTGGAAGAGACGCCTTATTAAAAATGGTGAAATAAAATGAAGAGATGATTCCTATCCCCCCGCCTGTCTGCATACACTTGTAATGGAGAAGGGGGGATTTTTTATTGAGAATGAACCGCCGCTATCGCCCCTATAAAAAGGGCCCTTTGCCATTCCGATACGTCATGCTGCTTGCGATCTTATTCTTTGTACTCTCAACCGTCATAAGCCTATTTTTTATTAACCGCTCCATTAAACCAACCCTTATACACATTGCTGAACTAGAAACAGAGCGTATCGCCAATCATCTGATTCAATATTCCGTCCAAGATTTTGCAGAAGATCAGGAGAATATGAAGGATATGGTGGTCATGAATACAAGTGAGAACGGAAAAGTAACGACCATCGATTTTAATGCGCAAGCAACATCGAAAGCAATGGCTGACCTGTCACGTCATCTTCAAAAAAATTTAGAGGACATTGAAAAGGGGAATTTTCAAAAAGAGGCAAAAGAAGCATTAAAGGATCAAACAGATGGACATGACGGCATTATATATAACATTCCGCTTGGGCAAGCGTCCGGAAATGCACTCATCGCCAACCTAGGACCAAAAGTGCCTGTACGGTTTAGTGTCATTGGCGATCCGCATACGGACGTTGAAAAAAACATTAAGCCTTATGGCATCAACAATGCCTTGATTGATATTAGTGTTCTAATCGAGGTCAAGGTGAGAGTCATCATCCCGTTTGCATCTGAAACAATCGTGGTCAAAAACTCAGTACCCGTCTCCATCCAAGCTGTTCAAGGAGACGTACCAGATTATTACAATGGCAGCGGAACGAACTCAGGCGCCCCATCGATTGTTCTCCCAGAGAAAAAGGAGAAGAAAGAATAACAGCCCAAGGAATGATTGGGCTGTTTTTTGATGTGCAGTCATTGGAAATAAAAACCTCATTCACTACTTGATTCCATATAGATGAATGTGTCATGATCAATTTTAATTGTTATTAGGGGGAGCTTTATGAAGAAACTTTATGTAAGTGGTATTTGCTTTTTGGTTTTTGCTATAGTATTTAGTGCTAAATATATCACAGCATCCATTTTACTGGTCAGAAATGAAAGCTTAAGTATCGATATTTTTAGAGGTATGTTTGACATGATTCCATTGGAAGTAACCGTTGTGTATTTCATTTTTCTCATCATGGGAATTCTATTTTTAATTTTAGGTTTGAAGGAGAAAAATGAGCAGTAACTTGCTTAGACATGAAAAAGGAGAAGGGTGCGAAAACGCTAAACTTCTCCTTTTCTTTAATGTCGTTTTCGCTCAGCTCTTTCCCATGCCCTTAAATGAGGGTATGGATCAAAAGACCATTCAGTTCTGCCATTGTCTTTATACATGCCATAGTGAAGATGCGGCGGAAATTTTCCTGCTGTTCCTGGAGGGCCATAACCGGAGCTTCCGACAGATCCAATGACCTGTCCAGGTTCAACAATTTGACCTGTTTTGAGTCCTTTTGCAAAGCCATTTAAATGAGCGAAGTAATGATAATGGTTATGAATATCTCGAATCCCAATCCGCCAGCCGCCAAAGCGGTTCCAGCCTTTCATTTCAATCACGCCATACGATGTCGCACGAACGGGAAGTCCATAATGGGCAAATAAATCCGTACCCTCATGAATTCTTCTGCCTCCAAATCCTCTTGCATCTCCCCATGTACTCCGGTAGCTGTAGTCAGCTCCGACTGGAAGAGGGAAAGCGTGCTTTCCGAGGTCAAGATGGCCATAGTGCTGATATAGCTTCATAAAAGATGAAATGATTCCAACGGTTTGATCTCGTCCATAATAGTCCCATAAAGCAATTTTTAATTGATCAATGCTGTTGCCGTAATGAAGCAAGTATTGAGCAAACGTGAATAATACATCCTCATCGTCATCGCTGTTCGCTTTTCCATCCCCGTTGCCATCAAGTCCAATTCCATCAAACACTTTAATGCTTAAAGGAGAGGTATCCTGCTTATTCGGGTTTTCAGGGCCGATCCACATTTCCCGGGGAATGTAGATGCCAATGACGCCTTTTTGTTTCGGTAAATCTCTTCTGCTTTTTCGAATATTGTGCTCATACTGATCAACCGCAGCAAGTACATACCATGGAACCTGTGTCGTGATGGCGACTTTTTCGTATAGTGCCATTCGCTGCTTCAGTACATCTGGCTGCTTGCCTTCCCCCTGCGTATGAACAGGTAAAGGAAGCATTGAAAGAGCGATCATGATGGCTAAAACCACTTTCACAAACGTCCATCTCCTTTCATCAAGCATCGTCTTCTACCGTTTAGTGTGGTTAGATCACCCTATTTCATAAGAAGAAAATGTTAGTAATTTTCTTGTGATTTTTTTAGGAGGCTTTTGGGTATTTTGCAGCTCATTCCCTTGTTGTTCAATCTGTACTATGTTAAAGTGTCTAAAGAAAAGGCTTTAGGCCGAAGATTCAATTTTTTGCAGCTTCTTAGCTGCATCCATCGTATATAGCAGGAAGATTTTTGTAGATGCACCTTTAACGAATTCATATGGAGATGATGGAATTGGCAAAGAAGGAAGAGCACGTAAGAAAACCGGACTGGCTTAAAATTAAGCTGAATACGAATGAAAACTATACCGGTTTGAAAAAAATGATGCGGGAAAACAACCTGAATACCGTTTGTGAGGAAGCAAAATGTCCGAATATTCATGAATGCTGGGCAGTGAGAAGAACCGCTACATTTATGATCCTTGGATCTGTTTGTACGCGCGCATGCCGTTTCTGTGCGGTGAAAACTGGACTTCCAACTGAGCTAGACCTGCAAGAGCCAGAACGCGTGGCAGATTCAGTGGCTTTGATGAACTTAAAGCATGCTGTCATAACAGCGGTTGCAAGGGATGACCAAAAGGATGGCGGAGCAGGTGTGTTTGCTGAAACCGTTCGTGCCATTAGAAGAAAAAGCCCATTTACGACAATTGAAGTTCTCCCTTCAGATATGGGCGGCAATTACGATAATTTGAAGACGTTAATGGACACACGTCCTGACATTTTAAATCACAATATTGAAACAGTTCGCAGATTAACGCCAAGGGTTCGTGCGCGTGCTACATATGATCGTTCATTAGAATTCTTGCGCCGTGCAAAAGAAATGCAGCCCGACATTCCAACGAAATCAAGCATTATGATTGGACTCGGTGAAACGAAGGAAGAAATCATTGAAGTCATGGATGATCTTCTTGCTAACAACGTCGATATTATGGCGATTGGTCAGTATTTACAGCCTTCGAAAAAACATCTAAAAGTTCAAAAATACTATCATCCGGATGAGTTTGCAGAGCTGAAAGAAATTGCGATGTCAAAAGGCTTCAGCCATTGTGAAGCTGGACCGCTTGTGCGCTCTTCCTACCATGCAGATGAACAAGTAAATGAAGCGTCTAAAAAGCGTCAGGCGCAAGCATAACAAGAAAACGCCAGAGCTCTCTGGCGTTTTTTCTCGTATTAATTTTGGCCGTAAGGGGCATTTCTTCTCATGGTACGGTCGGAATTCGTCATACCATTTGCATCTTCTTTCGTAGAAATATCTCCACCTTGAGGGGAATATTTCATTTGTTGAATTGTTTTGGTTAAGATTTGATCAAAATCACGTGAATTGGTTTGAAGACGTGAAAAATTGGCAATGGATTGAAAGTGCTCTGGATTATCAGAGACGTATACATGATAATAACGAGGGAGAACAGAAACCGCCGTTTTCTTTACTTGATCGGCAGATTCATCCCGGTTTTTGTTTCCTGTTCGATACACAATTAGTGCATCCTCATCTGTCACAAGTGTGGCTGCATCTTTGATGTTTGGCAGCTGCACAGTTAAACTTGTAATGACGTGGGCAAGATGCTCGCGATTTAAAGCAGGTGTTCTTTCTTTCTGATCCGTTACTTGCTGGTGCTGATAACGAACATACCCTGCTCTGTTTGTGTCTGCTTCTGGCATGTTGGAATTATTTCCTTCATGACGATCCGACAGACGGATGGTTTTACTTGAAGAATCTTCATCCACTTGCCGGTTCATACCTGATTGAAAGCCGCACCCGCCTAAAAGCATGCTGAGAAGAATCGCGGCTGTCAGTTGTTTCTTCATAAAAGTGACCTCCTTTTTTCTTTAGCTTCGGCTAAATCGGAAAAAACATGCTTTAGCAATTGATGGAGTTCTTCCAATGAATTATCATTAAAGATGGATCGTTTAAAAAGAGGTGAGAAGATGATCGTCATTCAGAATGCTACTTTTGATCTTGTAAGAGATATTAAAGATGGTTTTGATGAAGAAGCGTTTAAAGCAAGGTACTCAGATATTTTAAATAAGTACGATTATATTGTGGGGGACTGGGGCTACAATCAGCTGAGATTGAAGGGGTTCTTTGATGACCAAAACCAAAAGGCCACATTTGATACAAAAATCAGCACACTCGATGAATACATTTATGAATACTGTAATTTTGGCTGTGCCTATTTTGTCTTAAAACGAATCAGAAAATAACGCAAAGGGGAGCGTCATGATGTATTTCGTAGACAGAAAAAAAATTGAAGAGACATTACGTTTTTTCGAGGAGCAATATGAGTTGATGCGCAGTCATCAAACATGGACAAGTCCACTAGAGAAAAAAGCGCTGGAACGAATTGTCCATTTGCTCGTCGAATGTATTCTTGATACGGGAAATGACATGATTGATGGCTTTATTATGCGTGATCCAGGAAGCTATGATGACATCATGGATATTCTTGTTGATGAAAAGGTTGTACCAGAAGAGGAAGGCAGTCAGCTGAAAAAGCTTGTCTCGTGCCGCAAAACACTTGTACAGCAATACCAAGAAGTGGTTCATCACGACTTGCTGCAAGTGATCAGCGAGGTTGAGCATGCGCTACAGGTTTTCCCAAACCGCATCCGTACCTACTTAGAGCAGGAGCTAGGCCCAGTATCAGCGTTTAAATAATCCATTGGAGTTGTGAACATCATGAAATACAAAGGCTATTTAATTGATTTAGACGGAACCATGTATAAAGGAACAGAAAAGATCGAAGAAGCAGGTCAATTTGTTCAAAAGTTAAATGAGCTAAACATTCCCTACTTGTTTGTCACGAATAACTCGTCACGCACGCCAAAGCAGGTAGCAGAAAAACTCGTTTCATTCGATATCCCAGCAACTGAAGAACAAGTCTTTACAACAAGTATGGCAACAGCCAATTATATTGCCGAACAAAAGAAAGACGCGTCTGTTTACGTCATCGGTGAAGAAGGAATCAAGCAGGCCATTGAAGAAAAAGGGCTGACGTTTGGTCAGGAAAACGCTGATTTCGTTGTTGTTGGAATTGATCGCAGCATTACATATGAAAAATTCGCAGTCGGTGCGATTGCCATTCGTCAAGGCGCACAATTTGTCTCAACAAATGGAGACATTGCCATTCCAACTGAAAGAGGGCTTTTGCCAGGCAACGGCTCGTTAACATCTGTATTAACCGTCACCACTACAGTCCAGCCAACATTTATCGGAAAACCAGAATCCATCATCATGGAACAAGCCATGCGAGTGCTCGGGACGGATGTGTCTGAGACGCTCATGGTAGGCGATAACTATGATACGGATATTATGGCAGGGATGAATGCAGGAATGGACACATTGCTCGTTCATACAGGCGTGACAACAAAAGAGCTGCTTCACAAATATGACAAACAGCCAACCTATGTCATTGATTCATTATCTGAGTGGATTGAACGATTATCATAAAAAAAGAGGACAAGCGTTATGCGCGCGTCCTCTTTTTTGCTTTATTCCACATTTCTCGCACTATGTGCCAGCCTGCTTGATGCTGCAGCAGCAATGGCGCCGACAATGTCATCTAAAAAGGTGTGGCACTCCCCTGTGGATTTATCGTTGAGTATCCCGAGAATTCCTGGTTTTTCTTTATCGATATATCCGTAATTCGTAAAGCCGATCGAACCATAAATATTGACGATAGCAAACGATAAAATTTCATCAACACCATACAGGCTTTCGTCTGTTTCTAGAATAGACTGAAGCGGCTCGGTCAGTTTTTTTTGCTCGGCGAGTACGTCTAGTTCGACGCCAGTTAATATCGCATTTTGGACTTCTCGTTTTGCGATGACACGCTCCACATTGTGGATGCATTCTGTCATGTCTAAGCCAGGATGATATTTTTCCTGTAAAAAGTAGACAAGGTCTGCTATATCTTGAATGGATACGCCTCGTTCTTGTAAACGGCGTCTTGCTGTTTTTTCTACTTCGTTCATCTCATGATGATGCGGCATATATTCCTCACCCAATCCTCGTAATTTGTCCACAACGTGTAAAAAGCTTCGGATAGTAAATAGTATTCATAAATCCCTCAACCTGCGACTACGATATGATAAGAGATCGATCATATGAACGCAGGTGAAAACATGAAAGAAACCATTTATCACACATTTGGTATTGATGTGCGTCAACTTATGCCATATGGCAGTTATCAGAGCTTTCAAACGTCGGAGGCTCTCTTTATCATTGTTCCTGTGTCTCACTTGCGAGAAGAAGAACTCACAGAGCTGTTTCATATCAGTCAGTATTTACTGAATGCCGGAGACCCATACGTCGCTGTGTTTGAATTAACAAATGAAGAGAAGCCCACCTTTACTCATGGAAAGGAGCTGTATGCTTTATTAAAGGCAGCACCGCCGATCTCGAGCCGCTCGTTTCAACAGGCGTCAGAGCTGGCGGCCTTTCATGTCAGGGGAAGAGGATTTCCATATGAGGTGTCTGAAACAAAACGTGTGGGAGCCTGGAAGGAATTATGGGCAAAACGGTTAGATCAGCTTGAAGGCTTTTGGATGCAGCAAATGCACCAAAAACCACTGGAACGGTTTGAAAAAAAATTCATCGAATCCTTTCCGTATTATCTTGGATTAACGGAAAACGCCATTCAATATTTAGTGGATACTGAGCTGGATGATGAACCGAAAGAATGTGACTCAGGCACTGTCTGCCACCAGCGTTTTTCGCGAAGGACATGGCCGCATGAGCAGCCGCTTCGTTTACCTGTAGATTGGGTCTTTGATCATCCAACCCGGGATATTGCCGAATACTTAAGAGAAACCTTTGTCCAGCATAAGGAAGATTTAATTGAGGAGGGCTTCTCTTTTCTACAGCAATATGAGCAGGTGACACCACTTTCTTCCTTTTCTAAGCGTTTGTTATACAGCCGCCTGTTGTTCCCGCTTCATTACTTTGAAATTGTAGAAGGCTACTACATGTCGGGAGAAAATGAAAAATCATATTATGAAGAACGGCTAGATTACGTCTTAAATGATGCCAATCGCTATGAATACTTTCTAAAGGTCTTTCAAGAAATGAGTGCCATGCGAAGCGGCGGGAGCCTCATTCCACCTGTTGGCTGGATCACAGGTCCACTGATTTGAAGTTTCAGTGAACAGATGAAACGTCTCTTTTCTCTTGAGGCGTTTTTCGTTATGCTTAAAGAAATCAATAAAAGGAGTGTTCTTCTTGCCGAAACCTTATGTCTATATCACAAGAAAGCTGGATGAAGCATCACTTACACCACTAAAAGAAGTCGCTCATATCGAGATGTGGCCAAGCGAAGATGAGCCATGTCCACGAGAAGAATTAGAAAAACAAGCAGCGAAAGCGGATGCGCTTCTCACCATGCTGTCAGATCAAGTAGATGAAGCCCTTTTATCAAAGGCTCCACATGTTAAGGTGATCGCAAACCTTGCTGTGGGTTATGACAATATTGATCTTGAAGCCGCTAATAAGCGCAACATCACCATTTGTCATACGCCTGATGTATTAACGGAATCCACGGCTGATTTAGCCTTTGCCCTTCTGATGGCGTCAGCTAGACGGATTGTCGAGGCGAGTGATTGGATTAAGGAAGGAAATTGGACAGGCTGGGGACCGCTTCTTCTTGCAGGAGCTGATGTTCATCACAAAACCCTTGGAATTGTCGGCATGGGCAGTATCGGAACAGCGCTTGCCAAGCGGGCAGCAGGCTTTGACATGAAGGTGCTGTACCATAACCGGTCAAGAAAGCCAGAGGCAGAAGCGCAGCTCGGCGTGACCTATGCGGCTTTTGAGGACTTGCTCACGCAGTCTGATTTCATCGTCTGCCTGACGCCGTTAACCCCAGAAACGAAAGACATGTTTAATGAAAAGGCATTTGATCTGATGAAGAACTCTGCTTATTTTATTAACGTATCAAGAGGACAGACTGTGGATGAGGATGCTTTATATGAGGCAGTCACGACAGGAAAAATTGCCGGCGCTGGTCTGGATGTATTTAGACAGGAGCCTGTCAGCCCATCTCATCCGTTAACAACATTACGTAACGTCACGGTTCTCCCTCATATTGGAAGTGCAAGTGTCGAAACGAGAAAAACGATGATGCGTTTATGTGCTGAGAATATTGCGCTTGTCCTACAAGGTCAGCAAGCCAAAACGCCGGTTCGTTCATCATTTCAGGCTCCCTGAGTTTCGGGAGCTTTTCTGACAAAAATATTTTGAAAATATAGAATCTTGATATAAATAGCTGTTAAGCGGTTTCATTCTAACAATCTCATATTTTATTACCTTGTCAAAATGAGGATACCCCTTTATAATGTGTGTACATTGAATGTCTGTGTTAGGTTAACAAATGTCTTTTTAGAGAGGACATTGACGGAGAAAGGTGGAATTTCAGGTGAAGGCAATTCGAGTTGGACTATTAGGATTAGGAACAGTGGGAAGCGGTGTCGTCAAGATTATCCAAGATCATCAGGATAAATTAATGCACCAGATCGGCTGTCCGGTATTAATACAAAAAGTGCTTGTGAGCAATCCCGATAAAAAGAGAGATGTGGATGTGGCAAGAGAAGTCTTCACAACTGAAGTATACGATGTGATTAGAGATCCAGAGGTCGACGTCATTATTGAAGTGATGGGCGGCATTGAAGAGACAAAACAATATTTAATAGATGCGTTAAATGAAAAGAAGCATGTCATTACCGCTAATAAAGATTTAATGGCACTTTACGGAACAGAGCTTTTACATGTGGCGAAAGAAAATGGCTGTGATCTTTATTATGAAGCAAGTGTCGCCGGAGGAATTCCGATTCTGCGTACGCTGGAGGAAGGATTGGCATCTGACCGAATTACGAAAATGATGGGAATTGTGAACGGCACAACCAATTTTATATTAACGAAAATGAACGTCGATAAAAGCGCATATGAGGATGTCTTAAAAGAAGCGCAGGATCTTGGCTTTGCAGAAGCAGACCCAACAGCTGATGTAGAAGGACTGGATGCAGCAAGGAAAATGGCGATTCTTGCAAGACTCGGTTTTTCCATGAATGTGGAATTAGACGATGTGAAGGTGAGAGGCATCTCTGACGTTTCTGATGAAGACATTAATTTCAGTAAACGATTTGGCTACACAATGAAGCTGATCGGAATAGCCCAGCGGGACGGAGAGAAAGTGGAAGTCAGTGTCCAGCCAACCTTACTCCCTGATCACCATCCGTTATCATCAGTCAACAATGAATTCAATGCGGTGTATGTCTATGGGAGTGCTGTAGGGGAAACGATGTTTTACGGACCTGGAGCTGGAAGTCTGCCAACGGCAACCGCTGTGGTATCAGACTTAGTCGCAGTCATGAAAAACATGCGCCTTGGCGTGAACGGAAGCGGATTTATCGCACCGGAGTTTGAGAAAAAGATCAAATCACCGTCGGAAGTATTTGCTCAGCAATTTTTAAGAATTCATGTTAGAGATCAAGTCGGGGCATTTTCCCGCATTACATCTATTTTTTCTGAAAGAGGCATCAGCTTTGAAAAGATCCTTCAGCTTCCTGTGAAAGGGCATGATGAGCTGGCTGAAATTGTGATTATTACACACCGGACCTCAGAAGAAGATTTCTCAAATATCCTGCAAAAATTAAACGATCTCGACGTGGTGGTTCAAGTGAAGAGCACGTACCGAGTAGAAGGGAACGGTTTAAGCTGATGAAGTGGAATGGACTTATTGAAGAATTCCAAGAATTCTTACCAGTAAACGAATCAACACCAAAACTAACATTAAATGAAGGGAATACACCGCTGATCCACCTTGCCAAGCTTTCGGAAAAGCTAGGGATTGAGCTTCATGTGAAAACAGAAGGCGTCAATCCAACAGGCTCTTTCAAGGACCGCGGGATGGTCATGGCTGTTGCAAAGGCAAAAGAAGAAGGCAATGATACGGTCATGTGTGCTTCGACAGGGAATACTTCTGCAGCGGCAGCGGCTTATGCTGCCCGTGCTGATATGAAATGTATCGTCATCATTCCAGACGGAAAAATTGCCTTTGGCAAGCTTGCACAGGCTGTGATGTACGGAGCAGAGATCATTGCAATTGACGGTAACTTTGATGATGCACTGAAAATCGTCCGCAGCATCTGTGAAAAATCGCCGATTGCCCTTGTTAACTCTGTCAATCCGTACCGAATTGAAGGACAAAAAACGGCGGCATTTGAAATCTGTGAGCAGCTAGGCTCGGCCCCGGACGTACTGGCGATTCCTGTTGGAAATGCGGGGAATATTACCGCCTACTGGAAAGGCTTCAAGGAATACCATGAGAAAAAAGGAACTGGACTGCCTGTTATGCGCGGCTTTGAAGCAGAAGGCGCAGCAGCGATCGTGCGAAATGAAGTGATTGAACAGCCAGAAACAGTGGCAACTGCCATCCGTATCGGAAATCCTGCAAGCTGGAAACAAGCTGTGGCAGCGGCAGATGAATCAAACGGAAAGATTGATGAAGTGACAGACGAAGAAATTCTCCATGCATATCAATTGATTGCTCGTGAAGAAGGTGTGTTTGCAGAGCCAGGCTCATGTGCGTCTATCGCAGGTGTGCTAAAGCAGGTGAAATCCGGAGAAATCAAGCCAGGCAGTAAAGTTGTTGCGGTATTAACAGGCAACGGATTGAAAGATCCGAATACGGCCATTGATATTTCACAAATTAAGCCGGTCACACTTGATGCAGATGAAGATCAAATTCTTGAACACTTAGAAAAGGCCGCGCGCGTATGAGTAAAGCCTCCATGCTTTTTTCAATCACAGTACCGGGAAGCACTGCCAATTTAGGACCAGGCTTTGATTCAGTTGGAATGGCGCTCAGCCGCTATTTAAAGCTATCGGTCTATGACCATGATAGCTGGCTGTTTGAAGCAGAATCAGATGTCGTGTCTGGAATTCCATCAGGCACCGACAACCTCATTTATCAAACAGCCAAAAAGGTCGCAGATCACTTTGGAAAAACACTCCCGCCTGTTTATGTCAAAGTGTGGAGTGATATTCCATTGGCACGGGGGCTGGGCAGCAGTGCTGCTGCAATTGTGGCAGCCATTGAGCTAGCCAATCAGCTTCTCGAATTAAATATGCCGGATGATCAAAAGCTCTTTTTTGCAAGTGAGGTAGAAGGTCATCCAGATAATGCGGGTGCTTCTTTATTCGGAGGTTTACTGATTGGTCTTCATGAAGAAGACAAGACACATGCAGTCAAAGTGAAGCATGTGGATATAGATGTTGTTGTCGTGATTCCTTTTTATGAAGTACTGACAAAGGATGCCCGTGATGTCCTGCCAGAGGATTTTTCCTATAAACATGCTGTCAGTGCGAGTGCTGTGAGCAACGTGCTTGTTGCCGCCTTAATGACGCAAAACTGGCCGCTTGTTGGAGAAATGATGAATAAGGATTTATTTCATCAGCCTTACCGCACAATGCTCGTCCCAGAGCTGTCGAAGGTAGAGCATGTCGCTTCGCTAAAAGGAGCGTATGGAACGGCATTAAGCGGTGCTGGTCCGACAATCTTAACCTTAGTTGAAAAAGGGAAGGGAGAAGCGCTGAAAAAGCAGCTTGCCCAAAACTTCCCGCATTGCGAAGTAGATTTGCTGACAGTACCAGTAGAAGGTGTTGTCGTGGAGCATGATCCAGTCAATCAAGTAAAGAACGTGCTGTAAAAATGCAATTTCCAGCGTGTAGGCAAACCGTCAGTCCTGCGTGCTGGTGCTCACGAATATTAATTCGCTCCGCTCCAGTACTCGTCCTTCCTAGACTGCAAAGGTTTTCTATCACGCTGAAAAGAAGAAAAAGAGCTAAAATAAAGATCATTTTAGCCCTTTTTCAATAACCTGAGAACGTGCTGTAAATATGCACGTTCTTTTTTTATTCTTGTTTTTATAAAATGAAGCAGGGATTATTATTTAGAGGATCGAACTATTTTTTATGCATAAAAGGAGGAGATACATTCATGAAGAAATTGATGACAGCAGAAGATTTAACGAAGATTGTTTCTGTTTCTCATCCGGTTTATTCACCAGATGGAAAAAAGGCGGTTTTTACAAAGGTCACGGTGAATGACAAAAAGGACGATTACAACATCCATTTATGGGTTCGAGATGAAGAGACAGAGGAGCTGTCACAATGGACATTTGAGGATGGAAAGCATCATCAGCCAGTGTGGTCAAAAGACAGCAGGCAGCTTGCGTTTATTTTGCAAAAGCCAAAGGAAGCTCCCCAGCTTGCACTGATTCAGAGCGAGGGAGGCGGTGTGCGTACCTTAACGTCGATTCCATACGGAGTATCTCATCCTGTCTTTTCACTAGATGGAGCTTTCATTTATGCGGCTGTGTCACTGAAACCATCAGAATCTGTTCATGATGAAAAGAAGGAAGAGCGAGATGAGTTCGCTCCTGCGGTATATGATGATTTGACCTATAAAGCAGATGGCAGAGGTTTTTTAGATGGGCGTTTTACGCAGATCATTCAAGTGGATGTTCATTCAGGAGAGATCAAGGCAGTTACGAGCGGAGAGCATCATCATGTGAATCACACGCTCTCTCCGTGCGGGAAATGGCTTGCCTATATTCAATCAAATCCTCAGAAACCTTACATAAGTGATGTATGCCTCCAATCATTAGAGGACGGTACGACAAAGAAAATTACACAATCTGCTGGCGCTTATTCCGCCGTGTCTTTTGCTCCTAATGGAGAGAGCCTCGTGTATATTGGACATGAGCGTGAATTTCAAAATGCAACCTTCCCAGCATTATGGCTGTATGATCTGAAGGAGCAAAAAGTCATTCAGTTGTCAGAAATGCTCGATATGTATGTGGGCAACTGTATGGCAGGGGATAGTGTTATGGGCGAAGCCAATCAGCTTCCGCAGTGGACAAAGGATAGCCAAGGGTTTTATGCGCTTGTTTCTGATCAAGGCAGTACAGGGATTTATTATTTCTCTGTTGAAGGCTTAGCCTATCCTGTTCGATTAGAGGCAGAGCATATCACAAACTTCAGCCTTCATCCGAATGAATCCAAAATGCTGCTGAGCCGGCTGTCACCCGTTTCTCCAAGTGAGCTGTATGAGCTGACATTAGGGGAGGCGGATCTAAAGCGAATCACGTTCGAGCATGATGAATTCCTCAAGGAGCATGTCCTATCGGTACCAGAGCCATTTTCGTTTCAGTCAAAAGAAGGCGACGAGGTGCATGGCTGGTTTATGAAGCCATCCCAATTGGAAGAGGGGAAGACTTATCCGCTTATTTTAGAAATTCATGGCGGACCGCATGCCATGTATGGTTATACGTATTTTCATGAATTTCAAATGCTCGCCGCGGAAGGCTATGCCATCGTATATATCAATCCTCATGGCAGTCATGGATACGGACAAATGTTTACCGACCGTGTGAGAGGGAGTTATGGTGACGTTGATTATGAGGATGTCATGCAGGCTGTTGATCATGTGCTGAAAGCCTATGATTTCCTTGATGAAACAAGACTTGGAGTGACAGGCGGCAGCTATGGCGGTTTTATGACCAACTGGATTGTCGGACAGACCGACCGTTTTCGCGCAGCCGTCACACAGCGGTCCATTTCAAACTGGATTAGCTTTTATGGCATCAGTGATATCGGTTATTATTTCACAAGGTGGCAGATGGATGGGGATATTTATGATTCAGCCGATAAGCTATGGGATCGTTCGCCGCTAAAGTATGTGAAGCAGGTAAATACGCCGCTTCTCATCCTACACAGCGACGAAGACTATCGCTGCCCAGTCGATCAAGCAGAACAGCTTTTTGTAGCACTGAAGGAGCTTGGGAAAGACACAAGGCTCGTCAAATTCCCGAAAGCATCTCATGATTTATCCAGAAGCGGTCATCCGGGGCAGCGTATTCAAAGACTAACCTTTATAAAGGATTGGTTTAGAGAGAAGCTAAGCTAATAATAAAAAAACGACCCAAATCGGGTCGTTTCAGCGTGATGACAAACCCTCGCATTCCGTGTCAGTCCTGCGTGCTGGTGCTCACGAATATCAATTCGCTCCGCGCCAGTACTCGTCCTTCCTAGAATTCAAGGGTTTTCATATCACGCTGAAAAAGGCTAATACTGAAAAAAACGACCCGAATTTGGGTCGTTTTCATGTCATATATGAATTAGAAAACCTGTTCAACTTCTACAACGCCAGGCACTTCTTCTAATAATGCGCGCTCAATACCGGCTTTCAATGTAATGGTTGAACTTGGGCAGCTGCCGCATGCACCAAGAAGACGCAATTTGACAATGCCATCTTCAATGTCTACAAGCTCACAGTCTCCACCATCACGTAATAGAAATGGACGAAGTTTGTCTAGTACTTCCTGTACTTGGTCTTTCATTTCGACTTCAGTCATTAGATACAATCGCTCCTTTCACAACATATCACCATTATATTCATCTGGACGATAAAAATCTATTGATTGGTTTCAAAGTTTCCTTCTCATTATAGCACAATCTCATCTTGAAACAAAAAGTGATTTTGACTTTTTTCATACAGAAAATTCAGCTAAAATAAAGAAAGAATAGGGGGCTTGTCAAATGAATCAAACCGTCGATCTTTATGTATATGGAAGAGATGTACTTTGCGCTAGCTGCGTGAATCTGCCTTCATCAAAAGACACATTTGAGTGGTTAGATGCAGCGTTAAAACGAAAATATCCAAATCAGCCGTTTCGCATCACATATATTGATATTGAGCACCCACCAGAAAACGAACACCAAAAGGAATTGTCCGAACGAATTCTTGATGATGAATTCTTTTATCCGCTTGTCTTAGTGGAGGATCAAATTGTCGGAGAGGGCAATCCAAAATTAAAAGACATTTATCAAGAAATGGAGAAATACGGTTACACGGAGAGCAGTGAATAAACTGTTCTTTTTTTGAGAAAATAAACGAACAAATGTTCCTTTTTAGGTTGAAAAAGAACGTTTGTTCGATTATAATGAAAGGAAAGGAGCGTGAGCATCATGAATTATTTACTGAAACAATCTCTTCAACAGCAAATATCAATTGAGATGATTTATATGAAGAAAAACGGAGAGTGCACGAAGCGTAAAATCATTGTCCACCGTCAAACAGACCAGCTCATCCAAGCGTATTGTTTATCGAAAAAGACGATGAGAACGTTTCGTAAAGACTGCATCCTTGCCCTTGCTCCGATCAAATGGACCCGTTCATCGGCACATGCCGTTTCATAGAAAAAAGCTCCCTCGACGAGAAGGAGCTTTGAGATAAAATTCACATGATGTTAGCCATTGTGATGCTTATACATCCAAAGGAGTCCGGATTTTAGAAGTCTTGGTACACGGCCAATAAGTGGACGATCTGCTACTAAGCCAAAGCCGGCTTTTTTCCCTAAAGAGCCTAAGACACCTTTTAGCTTAAACTGAGGATAAGCCTCAGGAAGCGGCTCGTTTTTCCAGCGTTTTTGCAGAGATTGGACAATTTGTTCTGCCTGCGCCTCGGCAAGCTGTGCACTTGGGGCATGCGGAAGACTTGCGCAATCACCCACGACATAGACGTGCTCATTTTCAGGGAGATTGTGATGAGGTGTTAATACGACGCGGCCTTGTACGTCCTTTTCAACATCCATCTCCCGTACCACTTTGCTTGGCTGAATGCCTGCTGTCCATACGATGACCTCTGCTTCAATGGCGTCATCATGGTTGTAAACAACACCTTCTTCAACCTTCGTAATATTGGCACAGTTAATGATCTTTACGTCATTTTCTTCAAACCACTTTTGCACATATAAACTTAATCTTTTTGGGAAGCTTGATAGAATCAGCTCTCCGCGGTCAAAAAGAATAATGTTTAAATCAGCACGGCTTTCTCTTAATTCACTGGCTAGCTCTACCCCGCTAAGTCCAGCACCGACGATACCAACCGTTGCACCTGCACCCAAATTGTTTAATTTGTTATACGTATGTCTTGACTGATCAATGGTTTGAATGCTGTATGTATGTTCTTTCGCACCAGGGACATTATGATACTTGTCCTCACAGCCGAGTCCAATCACCGTGTCGTCATAAGGAATGGGTTCACGGTCGCTGAATAAGATCTGTTTGTTTTCAATATCAATTTTTTCTACTTCCCCATATTGAATATCCAGCTTCGGATGCTCTGGAAAAGATACTCGAATGTGATGATCAGAGATCGTTCCAGCAGCGAGTGCATAATATTCTGTTTTTAAACAGTGGTAAGGATTTCGATCAATTAATGTGATAGTAACATCATCAGGTAATTGATTTGGCAATAAGCGGTGGAGAACCCGCATATTCCCGTAACCTCCGCCGATCAAGACTAAATTTTTCATGACGATTCTCCTTTTCCCCGTAGACATTGAAAAACACTTATACTAAAAAACTTTAAGTTAAAATACCAAATAAAATTATATCGAATTTACTGTGAAACCACAATAATTGTTTCAAAATAACCTACATATTCATTAGTTAGTCCTAAATAGTAAAACATTTTACGAGGAATAGGCGTAACGATACAGGTGAAGCTCATGTTTTGACTAATAGAAGGAATTTCGGTAGGATGGTAAAGCAATGTGAGGTGAAGCAAAGTGTTCCCACTGATCGAATTTTGTGTAAGTAATCTTGCACAAGGGTCTCAAGAAGCAAAAGAGAAGCTTGATAAAGACCCAAACCTAGACGTTATGGAATACGGCTGTTTAAGCTACTGCGGCAAATGTATGGACTCCCCATTTGCACTCGTGAATGGAGAATTTGTTTCCGGAGAAAATGCAGAGCAGCTAGTTGAGCGTATTTATGCTTTTATAGAGGAAAATGAGATGTTTTAAATGCACCACATGGGTCATGAGGTGCATTTTTTTCATATTTTAAGTTTCCATTTTTAAGGAGAATGAATAGAAAGCGCATCCAATATGTTATGCTAATAAAATATCATTAAAATGAAGCATCACACGAGAGAAAATGAGGCATATGCATAATAAAAGCCCCTTGCCATGGCAGCAAAGAGCTTTTATGTATGAAAAACGGGGGATGATAAGATTGTCTCCTGAATCGACTCCTTTTATACTATAAAGAAACAACATTTTTGGAGGAAGCTCATGACATCATTTCAATTCACGAAAATGCACGGATTAGGAAATAATTATATATACGTCAATCAGATGAAGGAACAGCTTCCAGAAGAGCAGCTATCAGAGATAGCGATCCAGGTTTCTTCTGTTTATACAGGAATCGGTTCAGACGGAATGATCCTTATTTGTCCATCAGATGTTGCACCTGTGAAAATGCGCATTTTCAACAATGATGGATCAGAGGGAAAAAACTGCGGCAACGGTCTGCGCTGCGTCGCAAAATATGTGTATGAGCATCAAATCGTCACAGACACAACGTTCCAGATTGAGACATTGTCAGGACTCGTTGAAGCGACCGTTCATGTACAGGATGGTCACGTACATTTAGTGACAGTAGATATGGGAAAGCCTCGTTTTGAAAAAGAAGCGATGCCGATGCTAGGTGAACCAGCAAGCACAACGATTAATGAACCGCTTGATTTTGGCACGACGACCTTAAATGGAACGGCCGTTTCAATGGGAAATCCGCACATCGTGTTTTATTTAGAGGACATTGAAAAGGCACCGCTTGATACAACTGGGCCAATCATCGAAAAACACGACATGTTCCCAGAAGGCGTCAATGTAGAATTTGTAGAAGTGGTTAGTGAAACAGAACTGCATTTTCGTGTGTGGGAAAGAGGATCTGGCATTACTCAAGCCTGCGGAACGGGAGCTTGCGCGGCTGCCGTATCCACGATTGTGAATGGACAGGCGAAAAAAGAAACGGACATGACGGTTCACTTAGCAGGCGGAGATCTCATCATTCGCTGGAAAGACAACGACCATGTGCTCATGACAGGGCCTGCTGAAACGATTTGTGACGGCACATTTTATCTGTAAACCATTTATTTGAGAAAAGCCACCATCACGTTTATAATTGAAAAGAAACATCCAGTCAAAAGGAGGGATGATCATGAGTACACCAGTAACCATTACAGAAGCTGCTGCACTGCAGATTAAAGATATGATGAAAGAACATGAAGAAGAAAATGCGTTCCTACGAGTTGGCGTAAAAGGCGGCGGCTGTAGCGGTCTTTCATACGGAATGGGCTTTGACCATGAAGTTTCAGAGAAAGACACGCAGTTCGAACAGCAAGGCATCCAGGTTCTTGTCGACTCCGAAAGCCTTGATATCATGAACGGCACCATCATTGATTTCAAACAATCACTAATGGGCGGCGGTTTCACTATTGATAATCCGAACGCGATTGCTTCATGCGGATGCGGTTCTTCTTTCAGAACAGCGACAAATACCGGTACGCCGGAAGAGTGTTAAGGTTAGTAACAATTAATTTTGTAAATCCATATTGAATATTTAAAACCTCCTCAAATTGGTTATGATTCGAGGAGGTTTTTTTGTATTGTATTAAAGATGTGAAAAGGGGAGATAACTTAAATCACTCAGCACCGTCTTTTTTTTGTATGGTATTTAAGTATAAAAAAGTTCGCAATTTCTTAATATTTCATCTGTACCAAGTAAGGTGGCTTCTTCTATTCCTATATTATTTTTTCTCATAAAAGATTGTACAGCTTGATAGCCTACTGCATAGCCTGCAAAGGGTGATAATCCGACAGGCTGAAAGCCTTGTTCTTTTGCAATGATATCACCAAACATATAACTGCTGACCTCAGCAAACCCTTTTGTATGTAAAGCCTCTTTTATCACTTCTTTTGAATAGTCTAATTCCTCTTTATCAAAAGAAGTGACCCAAGGTCCTAACACATGTTCACCATAAAGCTCTTTTACAAATGATTCAGCTAAACCCTCTATAATTAAATAATCTCCAACCGTGACGTTTCCGTAATCCCATTCAAAATGTGAAAAACGGATATTATGATGGAATTCATGTGCAATGAGAGCAGGAATTCTAGGGATATTATATGAATTTGGATATAGTGATACTTGAATAAATCCAGGAATTCCCCCAAAGCCACAATATCCTTTTTGCAGTTCAAGCTTTTTCGGATCAGCTATATATAGACCAAATCTCAACTCATCAGCATTTATTTGAAGGTTGTGCTTTTCTATGAAATCCATACAATGGTTTAAGGTGATATCTGCTGTTTGAAGAGCCTGAATTTCTCGTAGTCTCTTCAATGCCTGTTGTCCAGTTTGTGTATCTGTTACATCAAGATAGCCAAGCATCTTGGTTGCCATTATTACATCATATCCATTTTGCTGTTTAGCTTTTAGCGGAACGTTAATCATATTCCACATCTTTTCAAAAGGTTTCATCATGGTGTGTTGGAAAAAACGTTCTTTATTGTGTTTCGTTGAGAATAATTTTTCGTATTGATCGATTGTATTCTCAATCATAATTTTCATAGCTGTTCCCTCTTTTATGAAGAGTAGTAAAGACTTTCATCGCTTCGCTCATAAATGATGCCAAGCCCTCACCATATTGATCTATATTCTTTGTGAAACGTTCATCTTGAATATAGAGTTGGCCTAAACCGTAAAAAGCATCAAGAGAGTAATAACTAAAGTTTTTGTTTAAAAAGTCGTACCATTGTTTGATTACGATTTGCACCTCTTTGGATTTAGGGGAATGATTGCGAAGAGAGGCTAGTTTATTAAATATGCTATCCCAGCTATCAGATAATTCAATTTGTTCATCTTTAGACAAATGATTTAGTTTTGAGCTGACTTGATCAACAGTTTCATTTCCCCAACGGTGACGAGCTTCTTCTCCATATTGACTAAATTTCATATTCATATTCTCGAACCTTTCTTTATGGGTGTAGAGAGATTCTCCCATCAAATGCTGTAGCGTCTTATCAATATTTTCGATCATTTTATCAAATTTATCTCGTTTCTCTATTAACATTTTTCTTTGTAAAATAAATGCTTCTTTCTTCTCAAATGAAGGATTATGCATCATCTTTTTTATTTCCTTCAATGGAAATCCAAGTTCTCTGAAAAATAATATCTGCTGTAATGTTTCAAGGTTTTCTTCTGAATAGAGTCGATAACGATTATCTGTGACTTCTTTCGGAATCAATAAGCCAATCTGATCGTAATGATGAAGTGTCCGAATACTAATACCAAACAATTCAGCTACTTCTTTTACTTTCATTTCAATTCACCTCTCTTGATATCACTATAAAATATGACGTTACGTGAGGGTCAATAGAAAAAGGATTGATGAATGGAAAATTTGTTATTAAAATAACCTGATTAATTTTGGGGATTTCACTTAATCTAAGCCTATTAAAATAATGACATGATTGGAAATGACTAAGTGGAACAGCATGTGATGTTAAAGGTGGAGAAGAAATTTAAAAAAAGACACTCATCCAGTGTCTCTTTCTCATATTGCTTCTTCTATTTTCAACAGCTCTTTATCCAAGACATCCACCAGCTCTTGGGTGCTAAACATATAGATCACCACTTCTTTATTGCCATCTTCCACATGGACTTCAATCACAATTTTAATATTTGCTGGTTTTTCATGATACATTACTTCAAAAGTACCCACTTTTTTCGTTTCATTGTTTTTATTCATTTTTTGGACTTTAGAGAGTATCTGTTTGATTTCTTGATCACTCAAACCAGAATCTAAAACGGAAGTGGACACACGCTTTAAAAAAGGTTCTAGTTGATCAACATCAATATTCAGTCCTGCTGCGAACTGCGCATAATGTTTGTTATAGTCTTTTGCAAACAGCTCAACTGAGCCACCAATCATCAGTAACAAGATCAAACTGATCATGAAACGCTTTAACATCTTTCCACCTATCCTTCATTATGATCTTCTTCATTTCCTATATCGGTTGATCAGATAAAACCTTCATTCTCTCTTCAACAATTTATAAATCGCTCAATTTTGTTACAGCTTGCTCTCACAACTGGCTATTTCCACCCGAAAAGAGTATCATGAGAACCAAACATAAACTGTAGGTAGAAAAGAGGTTGCTGAGGTTTGAGTGAACAAATCAATTGCAGGAACTGTCATGAACTGATTCCGTATCGTTCTAAAACGTGTCCAGCTTGCGGGATTGAGAAGCCGCTTCCGAAAAAGGAACGTGTAAAAGATCGGGTGATTTTGGTTGTGGCAGGGATTGTTGTGGTGCTGCTTGCTGCAATGGTACTTGGAATGGCGAATGCCTATATTGGGATTTTTAAATAAACGAAAAAGGAGTTCCGCTAGTGGGAACTCCTTTTTTTGATTTCGCTTATTTGTTTTCAAATAAGCTTGTGGAATGAAGAGGCTGTACACGGGCTTTCGGGTCCATGTAGGCTTTCGCATTGTTGACAGCCGTTGGTGCTTCACCAAATCCGCTGGCAATCAATTTGACTTTTCCTTCATACGTACAAATGTCTCCTGCCGCATAGAAGCCTTCAATGTTTGTTTCCATTGTGGATTTCACGACGATCGAGTTCTTTTCGATTTCAAGACCCCATTGCTTAATTGGTCCAAGAGAGGAAACAAAACCGAAGTTGACGATCACGTCGTCCACATCAAGCACTTGTTTTTTGTCGCCTTTGACTTCTTCTAGCACAATCTGTTCAATGCGGTCTTCACCAATGAGCTCGGTTGGGACAAATGGCGTCACGACATTGACTTTCGAATTGTGCAGGTTTTCTACACTGTGCTCATGTGCACGGAATTTATCGCGGCGGTGAATAATGGAAACCTCTTTTGCGATAGGTTCAAGCATCAGTGCCCAGTCCACCGCAGAGTCTCCGCCGCCAAGAACAGCGACACGTCTGCCAGCAAATTGATTCAAATCATTAATGAAGTAATGCAGGTTGCTTCCTTCAAATGATTCTGCTGCATCTAGTTCAAGCTTTCTCGGTTGGAATGCACCGTTACCAGCTGTGATGATGATCGTTTTAGAATAATGAACCTCTTGATTTGTCACAAGTTTAAAGATACCATCTGCCTGTTTTTCAACTGTTTCAACTGCTTGCTCTAAGCAAATGGTTTGATCAAATTTATCCATTTGTTCCTTTAAGTTATCAATTAATTCTTGTGCGCGGATTTTTGGAAAACCAGCCACATCATAAATGTATTTTTCAGGGTAAAGAGCGGATAATTGACCGCCGAGCTGAGGAAGGCTCTCAATGATTTTCACACTTGCCTGTCTCATGCCACCGTAAAACGCAGTAAACAATCCTACTGGGCCGCCCCCGATAACGGTAATGTCATATACCTTAGAATCTTCTTGCATTCCTTTAATCCTCCCAAATGAAAATTGTTATCACTATATCATATCATACCACACATCGTCGTTTGACTTGTTTTGAAAAACTTGTCGTTTTTTGATGCCGAAGCTTTGAAAAAGAGGAAAAAGTGAGAAAGACCGTTTATCATAAGGATTTTCAGTTTAAAGCCTTGAAAATTGGATCAGAACTCGCTATTATTGTTAAGGGAACTAAATATTAATTTTTTATGAATTTTTGTCGGATACGGTCAAATGCTTTCGTTTTATGTAGGTGAAAGTTCAGATTTTCACATACTTATTTTTTTGTTTAAATTTCATAAAATGCCGCAAAGCGGTTGAGAATAACGATATGTAATTCTTTATCCGTTTTACAGCAAATTTAAAAAAGGTGGATGTGATTCCAGTGAATAAACCGAAAATCGTTGTATTAGGTGCAGGTTATGGCGGATTAATGACTGTAACAAGATTAACAAAACAGCTTGGCACAAATGATGCGGACATTACTCTTGTGAACAAGCATAATTATCATTACGAAACAACATGGTTACATGAAGCAAGTGCAGGTACACTTCATCATGACCGCTGTCGTTATCAAATCAAAGATGTGATTAACAGTTCCCGTGTCAACTTTGTACAAGCAACAGTTGAAAGCATTAATAAGGAAGAGAAGAAAGTCGTGACATCAGATGGCGAACTTTCTTACGACTACCTTGTTGTTGCGCTTGGTGCTGTTCCTGAAACATTTGGTATTGCAGGACTGAAAGAATATGCATTCTCAATCTCTAACATCAACTCTGCTCGTCAGCTTCGTGAGCATATTGAGCTTCAATTTGCGACGTATAATACGGAAGCTGAAAAACGTCCAGAGCGCTTGACAATCGTTGTCGGCGGTGCGGGCTTCACAGGTATTGAGTTCCTTGGTGAGCTTGGAAACCGTGTGCCTGAGCTTTGCAAAGAGTATGATATTGATCAAAAAGATGTGCGCATCATCTGTGTAGAAGCTGCACCAACAGCTCTTCCAGGATTCGATCCTGCATTGATCGACTATGCAATGAACTACCTTCAAGGTAAAGGCGTTGAGTTCAAAATTGGTACAGCGATCAAAGAATGTACGCCAGAAGGCATCATTGTTGGAAAAGACGATGATACTGAAGAAATCAAAGCTGAAACTGTTGTTTGGGCTGCTGGTGTACGCGGTAACCCAATCGTTGAAGAAGCTGGATTTGAAAACATGCGCGGACGCGTAAAAGTATCTCCAGATCTTCGTGTACCAGAAAATGATGATGTATTCATCATCGGTGACTGTTCATTGATCATCAATGAAGAAATCAACCGTCCATACCCACCAACTGCACAAATCGCTATGCAGCAAGGTGAAACAGTAGCGAAAAACCTTGCAGCACTAGTGAAAGGTGGTTCTCTTGAAAGCTTTAAGCCAGACATCAAAGGAACAGTTGCTTCACTTGGTGAACACGACGCTGTAGGTGTTGCGTTTGGTAAAAAACTTCAAGGAACAAAAGCTTCAGCAATGAAGAAAATCATCGACAACCGTTCTTTATTCATGGTTGGCGGACCAGGACTTGTTCTGAAAAAAGGAAAATTCAAGTTCTTCTAAACCGATATAGACAAAAACGTGTATCTCCGTGATACACGTTTTTTTTGACATATTTTCTTACTTGGTTATCGGCAGTAAAGTATGGTATGATAAATTATCAGAAAATTTAGATTAAGGGAGTGAGCAATATGAATGCACATACAAAAGAAAAGAAGTCCACCTGTCAATATTGTTCGGGGAAAGGATATTTTCAGCTATTGCTCGGCGGATCTGAAACATGTGAGGAATGTAAAGGGACAGGAAAGAAGCTTTAATCCATCTGCTTTTTCCATTGATTGACTTCATCTCTATTTCCAAGTTAAACTAATGATGGGATATTTGGGGGTGGAGATGAAGTGATCAGTTTACCAGTCGTTATTATTTCCGTTATTTTATTTTTCGTGTTATTCTTCGGCATTGGCTTTTTGCTCAATATGCTGCTGAGAATGTCATGGATTATGGCTATTTTATATCCAATTGTATGCCTTTTCATTATCAACAATCAAAAGATGATTGCTTATGTCAGAGAACCGGGCATCGCTTTTTCAGGAATAGGGGACCGCATTGTCTCTCTCGCAGCGGCTGATATCATTATTTTGTTAAGCGGTCTGATTGGTGCAATTGCATCAGGTTTTGTCATTAATGCACTTCGAAAAAGAGGGTATCAAATGTTTTAACTCACTTGTAGATAGGCAAGTGGGTTTTTTTGTTTCTCCTTTGCATAGTTTCCATTTTGTTTGGAAACAAATAGATGGGTAGAGGAGTGACAAATAAAGATGAAAACATGGATGAAACGATTGTTCATGACAGCCCTTTTTATGCTTGCTCTTTTGACAAGCTTTACGGGCATATCTGGAGTTGAACCAAGTGATGTAGCTGCCTGGGTGAAAGAGACTGATCCTGGCAAGCAAGTATCTTCTTTTTTCCAACAGCAAAAAAGAGAAACGATGGCACTCAAAAGTGATGACTTGCGGGCTATATCTCTCGAAGAAGCGTTCAATTGGAACGATTACCCGAAGCAAAAGGTTGTCGCCACAGGCTATACAGCAGGTGTGGAATCAACAGGTAAAACGAAGGAACACCATGCATATGGCATTACATATTCAGGCGTCAAAGTGAAACGTGATCTATATTCAACTGTGGCTGCGGACCCATCAGTCTTTCCGATTGGAACGGTGCTCTTTATCCCAAACTATGGCTACGGAGTGGTCGCAGATACGGGAAAAGCCATTAAAGGTCATAAGCTTGATTTATACTATGAAACAGTAGATGATGTGTATAGAGAATGGGGTAAAAAAGTGCTCGATGTGTATATCATCAAAAAGGGCGAAGGAACGTTAACGGAAAAAGACTTAAACCAGCTGAATGAAGCAAAATCAATGCAAGTATTCCGTCAGCAGTTTCAAGCCAATAAAGAATAAAAAAGCTTTGGACAAGTTTGAGGTCCAAAGCTTTTTTCGCTTCTACATGAAGTAATAATCTAAGATAAGTGTCAGCAAGATCCCTGTTAAGCCGCCAAAGAAGACTTCAATCGGCTTATGACCAAGAAGCTCTTTCAATTTCTTTTGCTTTTCTTTTTCTTCCGCACTCGGGAAATTCTTTGCTTCAGAAACAAATCGGTTAAAATCTGTTACCAGCTTGTTCAGTACAGTTGCCTGTTCTCCTGCCTGTCTGCGCACACCTGTCGCATCGAACATGGTAATAATCGCAAAGATGGCGGAAATCGCAAAGATTGATGTATTTAGCCCGTGCTCTAAAGCCACTGCTGTTGAGAGTGCTGTTACGGCTGCGGAGTGTGAACTTGGCATTCCGCCTGTGCTTGTAATGAGCGACCAATCTAGTCGTCTAGAAATGATAAATTGAATCGGTACTTTTACAAATTGAGCAAAAAAGATGGCTGCAAGGCTGGCAAGCAGCGGAAAATTCGTCAGTACGCTCATGAACAAGAAACATCCTCTCTGTAAGAAAAAATATCGTGCAAAATGGTGGACTGTGTACCCTAGTATGATGAAAAAATGATAGCAGATTCAAATGCTGCCAAGTCCATGTTCAATTATAACATTAAAGAAAGTAGATGTGGAACGAGGAGACGCGGACGGGCTGTACAAGTTTTCATCGCTTTTTCATGATGCCCTTCCGCGTGTGAAAATATAAATGTTCATCAAGTAAAGACAGACTGGCAATGATCGTATAGACCCGCAAATTTTGATATAATAGAAGTTCCAATGTGAAAAATGGAGTTCATTGAAGGAGCGTGTGATAAATATGTTTTTCTCGACAAATGAATGGCAACATAAAGATACACTGGCGATCGGACTTTTTCAAAAGAGCCAATTATCAGGAAAAGCAAAAGAAATGGATGAATTACTTGAAGGACGAATCACTGAATTATTAAAAGAAGGCGATATTTCATCTAAACGAAATCAGCTTTCGAAGTTTTTCCCATCCCCTGAAACAGGCATCAAACGCATTTATTTTGTCGGACTTGGGAAGGAATCAGATTACACGTTTGAAGAGGCAAAAGAAGGGTTTGCCCATTTATTTAAAAAGCTTCATCAAGATAAAAAGCAAGCGGTTTCGGTCTTACTGGATACGTTTATTGGAAAGGATCTGCCTGCCCAAGATGCAGCCCATGCCCTTTCTGAAAGCTGCCTTTTAGCTACATATGAATTACAAGATTTTAAACATAAAACAAATGAGCCGGATCGCTTCATCGAATTTGTTTATGCAATGACGGATCATGATACGACTGAAATTCAGGCAAGTCTGAAAGTGGGCGAGGTCTACGGACAGTCCGTCAATTCGGCTCGTACCCTTGTGAATATGCCGCCGAATATGCTCACATCCTCTGATCTGGCTTCGTACGCGGCAGAGCTTGCGTATAAATACGAATTTGAGATTGAAATTTTAGATAAAGAACAAATGGAAGAGCTCGGGATGGGCGGGATTCTAGCTGTCAATAGAGGCTCAACAGAACCACCAAAGCTCATCGTTCTGAAATATCAAGGCAAGGAAGAATGGACGGACGTGATTGGGCTTGTCGGTAAAGGCATCACATATGATACTGGTGGCTATTCGTTAAAGCCAAGAGCCAGTATGGTTGGGATGAAAACTGATATGGGCGGCTCAGCCTCTGTTTTAGGCGCTATGGAAATCATCGGTGAACTGCGCCCAGAGCAAAATGTCATTGCTGTTATTGCTTCGACAGACAATATGATCTCGGCTGACGCGATGAAACCGGATGACGTCATTGTGTCGCTTAGCGGTAAAACAATCGAAGTGCTGAATACGGATGCAGAAGGCCGTCTTGTTTTAGCAGATGGGGTGACATATGCGAAGCAGCACGGTGCCTCTGTTCTTGTAGACGTGGCGACATTAACAGGCGGAGTCATTGTGGCACTTGGAAATGAGACAACAGGCGTCATGACGAATAACGATGAACTGTATGCCCAGTTTAAAGAGGCATCAGAAGAATGCGGTGAAATGATTTGGCAGCTGCCAATCACTGAAAAAGATAAAAAGCGCGTACGAAACAGCAAAATGGCTGATCTCAATAACTCACCAGGCCGCGATGGTCATGCGATCATGGCAGGAGCTTTCATCGGTGAGTTTGCTGAGGATACGCCTTGGGTTCACTTGGATATTGCAGGAACAGCCACAACAGAAAAGCCTTCATGCTTTGGACCAACGGGGGCGACAGGTGTGATGGTACGGTCATTGGCCACATTTGTGGAACGATTTGAAGGAAAGAAATAAAGGATGAGGCTCTGCCAAATGGCAGGGCCTTTTTTATGTAGGTCAAACGCCATTTGACGTAGTATTTTTTCTATGGTAACATACGTTGGTACTTTAATTATCTACTACATTAGTAAACTAAAGGATTTCGGGGGTTTCACCATGAATGCAGTTGTTTTAGCGGTTGTTTTAATGTTGATATTAAGCTTGCTGCGGGTCAATGTGGTCATTGCCCTCGCACTTGGTGCTTTAGCTGGCGGACTTGCAGGTGGATTAGGCCTGGGAGGAACAGTGGAAGCCTTTACTGACGGGCTCGGAGGAAATGCGACAGTGGCAATTAGTTATGCGCTTTTAGGGGCATTTGCTGCGGCGCTGACAAAAACGGGTCTTCCAGATGCCATGGTTGAAGGAGCAGTGAAGCTTTTAGGAAAAGAAGGCGACTCAAGAAGAAAAACATTATCAAAAGTACTGATCATTCTTGTGATTTTGATCGTATCTTGTTTTTCACAAAACGTCGTTCCTGTTCACATTGCCTTTATTCCGGTCTTAATTCCGCCATTATTAAAAGTGTTTAACGAGCTTCAAATTGACCGTAGACTGCTAGCGTGTGTCATGACCTTCGGACTCACTGCACCATATATTTTACTTCCAGTCGGTTTTGGACAGATTTTCCACGGAATGCTCCGTGACAATATGAAGGATGCAGGTCTAGCTGTGAATTTAGCAGATATTCCATATGCCATGCTGATCCCTGTTGGGGGGATGGTGCTAGGATTGATTGTCTCTCTTTTCATGTATCGTAAGCCAAAAGTATATGAGGATCGCGATATTACAGATGTAGAGAAATCAGCGTATACGACAAAAAGTCTATTCTTTGCCGGTCTTGCCATTCTCGTGTCATTGATTGTCCAGCTTTATCTGTCTCAAAGCCTTGGCGTGGAAGGAATGATCTTCGGTGCACTCGCAGGACTGCTTGTCTTGTTTGTGACCGGAATGATGAAACGCGATGAAGCAGATCAACTGATTACATCAGGAATGAACATGATGGCATTTATCGGTTTTGTCATGCTTGTTGCGGCTGGATTTGCCAACGTTTTAACCAAAACAGGAGACATTGAAACGCTTGTTAAAGCATCTTCACAATTTATCGGCAACAGCCAAAGTCTCGCGGCCATTTTAATGCTGCTTGTGGGTCTGCTTGTGACAATGGGGATCGGATCATCATTTGCCACGATTCCAATTATTACGACCATCTTTGTTCCACTTTGTTTACACCTTGGATTTAGTCCAATGGCGACCATTGCCATTATTGGTTCAGCTGCGGCTGTTGGTGATGCAGGTTCACCTGCAAGTGACAGTACGCTTGGACCGACATCTGGATTGAACATGGATGGACAGCATCACCACATTTGGGGTACATGTGTCCCGACTTTTATCTATTATAATATCCCGCTTGTTCTATTCGGCTGGCTTGCAGCGATTATCCTGTAAGATGAAAAGCTTGTAGAGAAAACGATGATGTTTTTTCTATAAGCTTTTTTGTTGTTCACAAGCGAAAAAATAATTAGGACTAAAGTATGAATTAAATGAATCTTTCTTCCTCTATCTTACGTATATATGCTGATAAAAACGAAAAGGGGAAGATGAGAGATGTCATTTTTTAAAAAGCTAGCGGCAAGTGCAGGGATTGGTGCGGCAAAGGTAGATACCATTTTGGAGAAAAACACTTATTATCCTGGACAAGAGGTAAGGGGAACTGTCCATGCAAAAGGCGGGAAAATCTCTCAGGACATCCGCTATATCAATGTCAAGATTCAAACACAGTATGTGATTGTGAAAGATGATGAAGAGCATAGAAAATATGTGAATATCTTTACTTTACGGGTGACGGATTCTTTTATCATCCAGCCTGGAGAAAAGCATGAATTTCCGTTTTCATTTATTCTTCCTATCGATACCCCGATGACGATCGGAAAAGTAGAAATTGCAGTAATGACAGACCTTGATATCCAAGGAGGAATCGATAAATCTGACTATGACCGCATTTTCGTTGAAGCACATCCTTGGGTGAGAAATGTACTGGAGGCCACTAGAAATCTTGGCTTCCACCTGAACGAAGCGGACTGTGAACAAGCACCTTACTTCCAGCGTCGTCTGCCATTTGTTCAAGAATTCGAGTTTATTCCGACATCAGATGACTATCGTTATATGCTTGATGAATTAGAGCTGATTTTTCTGATAGATGAAGGCGGATTAGACATTGTTTTCGAAGTCGACCGCAGAGCAAGAGGACTCAGAGGGTGGCTTGAGGAGATGTATCATGATGGAGAACAGCTTGTGCGCTACCGCTTCAGTCCATCAGACCTTGAAGATGTAGAAGTGCTTGAAGGGATGCTAGAAGGAATCATTGACCAATACGCTGAATAATGATGAAAAAAGAGCCTGAATGAAGACAGGCTCTTTTCTATGCGACTTGTAGATGGTGTCTGCACTTATGATGCGGCTTGTTGTTTTCGAAAGGACGTAGCTTTTGAAACAGAGCGATAAATTTTAGGTGCCAGCATCGCAAGTAATATCGTCAATGCGTAATCTTTCACCATAAACCAGATCATAAAGAACCACGTGGTTTGATAAGAAATCGGGGCATTCAGCCACACATTTAATGCGAGGTACGTATAAGTCGTTCCGATCACATACATGACGGTCGTACCTGCAATAGCTGCAAGTAAAAAGCGGCCAAATCCAGGATTTTTTCTTTTTTCTAAAATGAATCCAGCTAGCCAGGCAGCAGGAATATACGATAAGACAAAACCACCGCTTTTGCCTAAAATCACCCCAAAGCCTGCTGAAAACTGTGCGAATACAGGTGCGCCAGCAATTCCGACCAAGGCATATACAATCATCGCTAAAGCACCAAGCCGTCTGCCGAGCAAAAGACCAGCAAGTACACAAAAAAATGGCTGCATCGTAAGTGGAATTCCGCCGACCTGTAAAAACGGCACAATGGATGTGATATTCGCTCCAATCGCCATGAGTGCAGCAAACATTCCGACTAGCACAAAATCAGCGGTTCTTGTTTTCTGTTGCATGATGTTTCCCCCTGTCTTATCTGTACAAATAGATTAAGGGGATGAAGGTTATTTGTCAACCTGTTTTTAATATTGGTTAACAATAAAACCCGCCCATCAAAAGGGCGGGTCTGTATTAAGCTTCTGTCATAGAGGACGCATCGATCGCTTGATGAACAGGTACATAATCATAGCCGAGATCACGAGCGACGGCTTCATATGTGATATGTCCGTTCATGACATTGACACCTTCTGCGATGGCTTTGTTTTCTTGAATGGCTTTTGCAGCGCCTTTATTAGCAATTTGCAGTGCGTAGGGAACGGTGACATTCGTTAAAGCAACAGTCGATGTCCGTGGTACTGCTCCAGGCATATTGGCGACAGCATAATGTAAAATACCGTGTTTTTCATAAGTAGGTTGATCATGTGTTGTGATATGATCTATGGTTTCGACAATGCCGCCTTGGTCAATGGCTACGTCTACGATGACGGAACCGGGCTTCATTTGCTTCACCATTTCTTCCGTCACAAGCGTTGGTGCTTTGGCACCTGGAATCAGCACCGCACAAATGAGAAGGTCCGCCTCACTGACTGAATCGGCGATATTGACAGGGTTAGACATTAACGTTTTCATTTGATGCCCAAATTGATCGTCCAGCTGACGTAATCGTTCTGCGTTTACGTCAATAAGAGTGACATCTGCGCCAAGTCCAATCGCCATTTTCGCTGCGTTTGTTCCAACAACACCGCCGCCTATAATTGTGACCTTCCCTCTTGATACCCCTGGTACGCCTGCGAGCAAGATGCCTTTACCGCCTTTTGGCTTTTCTAAAAATTGTGCACCGATTTGGGCGGCCATTCTGCCTGCCACTTCAGACATAGGTGTTAAGAGAGGGAGTGATTTTCCGTCCGTTACTGTTTCATAAGCAATAGCTGTGACGCCTTTTTGTTTTAAAGCTTCAGCCAAGGAGGGCTCTGCAGCAAGATGCAGGTACGTAAATAAGATGAGTCCTTCTCTGAAAAATGAATATTCCTCAGGTAATGGTTCTTTTACCTTCATGATCATATCAGAAGAAGCCCACACATCTTTCGCTTGATCAAGAATTTCTGCACCAACAGATACATAATCGTCATCAGTGAATCCGCTTCCAAAACCAGCGTTTGTTTCAATCAAAATCTGATGTCCAGCTGAAAGTAATTGAGAAGCTGCTCCTGGTGTTAATGCCACTCGGTTTTCATTGTTCTTAATCTCTTTCGGAATGCCGATGATCATGTTTATTCCTCCCATGCTTATCTATTCATATTGTATGTCTAGTGTATCCTGAATGTTTAAAAAATGCTTCGGTTGAAATAAAAAATAAAAAAACGCCTCTTTGTGAAATTTCACAAATGGACGTTTTTTAGCTTCATATCAAGGTATATGGTCATTTTCTCATTCATGTTTTTTAAATCGATTTCTGCAATGTCCGTAATGCGTTTTAATCTGTAATTCAATGTATTGATGTGGATGTTTAGTTGCTTTGCGGCAATATTGGCATTGCTGTCACAGTCAATAAACCGTTCAAGGGTTTCGACTAGGTTGGAATGATGCCTCAGGTCGTAATCTTCCAGCTTTGATAAAGAGTAACTGGAGTAAGATGAGCCCCTTCGTTTTTCAGCGAGGACATCTAAATATTGATAAATACCAAGCTCAGAAAAACTGTGTAAACGTTCGGTTTCAACAGGGAAGCGCTCTTTTGTTTTTAATACAGCCAGTGCTTCTTTATAGGATGGCTGAATATGAGAGATGTTATCGTAAATTCCACCAATCGCTGCTTGAACGTGATGGATATGATAACGATCAGACAGCTGCTGCAGCATGCCGCTTGTGAATTGTTTAATATCCTGCAGTGGGTGCTCTGTTTTTGGTGAGACAAGAATAATGAATTCGTGAAAATCAACAGTCGTTAACAGCACTTGGACTTGCTGTGTTGTTTCAAGCAGATAAGATAGCTTTTTTTCTGTGTCCTCTGTGAGTTCGTCACGAAGTCGGAAGATGATGATGGCATACGTGTCTGGACATCTGATGCCGAGTCTTAAAAATAGGTCGAGCATCTCATCCTTTTCATGAATATGACCTGTGAGCATCTTCCAAAAAAGCTCCTGATTGCGTTCTTCTGTTTTCGTTTTGCGAATTTGTAAGTTAAGTAATTTGTTTTTAACAGCATGTGCTGCCATCTTCAGAAGGTCCATTTCTTCTTCTGAAAAAGGCTGTGTGGATTCAATCGCCCAGATAAATCCGAGTACTTCTTTGTCCTTCCAGATTGAAATGGCAACCCTGCTAGATAAACCCACCTCTGCAATTTGAGGGACACGAAGCGGTTCGTCTGTTTTAAGGAGTGTAGGAATGATGCCGTCTTTCCAAAGCCGATTAATGACTTTTTCCGGTACACGGCGGGAGATAATGGTTGAAGTTCTGGCGGGATCAGTAAAATCATTATGTGTGCTATAAGCCAGCAATCGATGATGCGTATCTTCTATAGTAATAGGGCAATTGAGCACATCACTAATTTGGTCTGCCACATCCTCTAAACGATCAAGACTATACTTAAATGGATCTGTCTTTTTTGTCATAAAAACCCCTGCTTTTTCGAATATTTCACGTACTTACATTATGAAGAGAAAGCGGTCCGTAAATCAATAACAAAATGCCATAAATTAAAAAAAGAGATCGCTATGAGAAGCGAGCGTATCATGCTGAAAGAAGGCGAAAAAGAAATAGTACAATAATAACGTAGTAATAAATCAATAGGCGGAAAGATTCAGTGAGGTGTGTCTACACTTATTAAGAATATATGACCAAAAAAATGTTAAATACTAGATAAAAAGCGAAAATACAGTAATTCTATAGACTCATTTTGTAAAATAAAAACAGATTTGTTTGACTGTGTATCATTTCTGTTTTTATAATAATAACGTCAAAAAATAAGTGGATTAGCCCATTATATGGCGGCTATGCACGGGAGGTAATGAGGAATATGTCAGGAATTATTCGCGTAACCCCAGAAGAACTAAGAGCGACCGCTAAGCAATATGGTGTTGAAAGTCAAGAAGTGTTAAACCAAGTTGATCGTCTAAATAGAATGATCTCAGATTTAAAAGGAATGTGGGAAGGTGCTTCTAGTGAAGCATTTGCTGATCAATACGAGCAGTTAAAGCCTTCATTCATCAAAATGTCTGATCTATTAACAGATGTCAGCAATCAGCTTGATCAAACGGCAAATACACTTGAAAGCACTGACCAAGACATCGCTAGCCAAATCCGCGGCTAATCAAAGGGATTTCCTTTCTAAGTGTGAAAAGCAGAAAAAGCGCCGAGTCTGTCAATGGATGCCGGCGCTCTTTCTATTTTGTGAGGTGGAAATTTGTGTATATCGATATTACCATCGACTTAAAAAATTATGATGGCAGTGTGTTTGATTTGAGACTATCAAATTATTTACATATTAAACAAGTCATCCATATCGCCTGGCAGGCAAAACAAATCTCACTTCCTAAGCGAGAAGGCGGCTGGGTGCGAGTAGTCAATAAGAAAGCTGTGTTTTCAGGCGAATATAAGCTGTCAGACTGTGGAATCACCACAGGAGACAGGCTGGAAATACTATGAAAGGACTTTTGTAAATGGCAGATAAAAAGAGTTCCTATTTAGAAGAACAATTAGAAGCAGTGATGAAAAAAGAGGGCGGAACCTACAGCTTCATTTTTCAAAGAGAGACCATTAAACTCTTAGACGGTTTAGAAGCGGCACCGATCAAAGACATCAACCCTTCATTCAAAAAAGAGATTCAATTAACTGAAGATGAGGTCATTATTTCGATTCAACCGCCTCCTGCCTATCAGGAATTTCGTTTCATCCATGCGAAGGATGAAAAAAGCAAATGGATTTTTTCATACCAGCTTGTCGATGCAGTGTGCAAACACGACGTGAAGCGGCTGCATCCTATTGTTTCTCCTGAAAACATTGTTTTTCATCAAGGCTTAGCTACTGCATTTTTGCATTACGGCGTCAAAGAAAGCATCCCGCCATATGAAACGGATGAGCATCGTCTGTTAAAAGAGGTCAAAGCCGTCATTCTTCGAGTGGTGGACCATGAATATCAGTTTCAAGAATATGTGGCTTACAGCGAGACACTGAAATTATCTGAACTGGCAAAAGAGATCAGCGAAACGCAGTCTCTGGAAGAATTGTCTGCCCTGATTCAGCAAAAGATCGAAGCGATTGAAACGAAAGAGAAAACGCTATTGACCATTCCGAAAAAGAAATGGAAGGTCGAACGATATATCGGACTAGGTCTGCTTGTCCTATTAATCCCAGCATTGGTGTACACCATTTACACCTTCTTTTTTGCGATGCCGAAACAAGAAGCGTATGTCGAGGCAAACAAATATTATCTCAACAAACAGTACAGCCAAGTGGTGGATACGTTAAAAAAATATTCAGCCAATCAAATGCCGGTCTCTCTTCAATATGAACTGGCCATTTCGTATGTACAAACAAATCAAGGCAACCTGTTACTCGATCAGCATAAAAAAGAAATCACAGATACATACACATTACAGACTGATTCGCAATATTTCCTTTTCTGGATTCATATTGGACAAGGCAATAGCAAGGAAGCACTTGATATTGCACGGGTACTTGGAGACGACCGGTACATATTTACGGCACTCGTCGCCTACCGCAACGACATTCAAAACGATGACAGTCTTTCTGCGGAAGAAAAACAAAAACAGCTAGATCCGATCATTAAGGAAATGGCGAAATATGAAGAAAAAGAAACAACGGAGACAAGCACCAATGACTCCTCAGGCGCAAGTCAAACAGATGAAACAGCTGAACAAAAAGAGCAGTCAAAAGCCGATCAAGAGAAAAAAGAGAAAGAATCTGAAGCGAAAAAGAAAACCTCTCAGACGAAAAAAGATGAGAAAAAATAATTCTTTCGATACAACTGACAGTTGGTGCTGTCCCATGAGGAGGTGGAGCGTTTGAGTCTTCTTTGGGTTTTTTATGAGGAGGATTATCAAACCGTCCGTTTAGACGAGCAGTTCAATCGAGAAGCTGTGATTGGACCTGAAATAGAGCATACGGTGACAATCCCTTCACTTTCGTTTGATGAAGGGGTCATCCGTTTAACTCCTGATGAACCGAATGATGGCTTTTCCATTTATCAGGGTGAAGAGAAGAAAGGCACATTACTTCCACATGAACCATATAAGCTTGGTACACTGACACTTGTTTTAATGGAAGCACATCATGATCAACACATTTATTACCTAGGAAATAGAGTCGAGCTGTCTTTTTCACGTGAGAACAAAGGTGATATTGATGTGTGGAAAGAACAAGCGCATTCCATGTTTCAAGATGCGAGCCAATTTACTTTGGAGAAAATCGAAGGAACTTGGTATGTCATGCCTCAGGACGAAACGATTTATGTGAACGGGCAAAAAATTCACGGTCCAGAGACAATTGATGCTGGAGATGAGCTGTTCTGGAACTTCCTAACGGTGACATTGAAAGAGGATGATTTATTGCAGGTGACTGCATATGAACCATTTCAAACACGTTTGGAAAAAACAAGAGCACCAAGCACAGAAACAAAACAAAAATATCCTTTATATAGACGAACACCGCGTTTAATTTATGATCTGCCAGATGACCGGGTTTCCTTTAGCTTTCCTTCGCAGGAGAGTGAAAATAGCAGCAGAGGGCTTTGGCTTGTTGTCCTCCCGCCGCTTGTGATGCTTCTTGTGATGGGAATTGTCGCTCTTGTCCAGCCGCGCGGGATCTTTATTGTCGTGTCGATGGCGATGTTTATCATGACGTTAATCACATCGTCTGTTCAATACTTTAAAGAGAAATCACAACGCAAAAGAAGGGAAGAGAAACGGCAGCGAGTCTATTCTCTTTACTTAGAAAATAAACGAAAAGAGCTGCAAGAGCTCTACGACCGCCAGCAATATATTTTGACGTATCATTATCCATCATTTGAACAAATGAAGTATTTAACGTCAGAAATTAGCGGCCGAATTTGGGAAAAAACACTGATGAGTGATGATTTCTTGCAGCTGCGTCTTGGGACGGGCGCAGTCCCGTCAAGCTATGAACTATCGATGAGCGGCGGCGATATGGCCAATCGTGATATCGATGAATTAATGGAACAAACGCAGCACATGCAACAGGTCTATCGTGAAGTAAAGGATGTACCCATCACATTCGGTCTTGCCGATGGCCCAACTGGATTGATTGGAAAGCCCGCCATTGTGAAAAAGGAGCTTCATCAGCTTGTCGGACAGCTTGCTTTCTCGCATAGCTATCACGATTTGAGATTTGTTTTTATCTTTCATGAGCAGGAGTATGAGAAGTGGGAATGGATGAAATGGCTTCCGCATTTCCAGCTGCCTCATACATACGGCAAAGGGTTCATTTACAACGAACAAACACGTGATCAGCTGTTGTCCTCGATTTATGAAATTTTACGTGAGCGTGATCTAGAAGAAGAAAAAGAGAAAAAAATCTTTACGCCTCACTTTGTGTTTATCGTGACAAATCATGAGCTCATTGCGGAACATGTGATTTTAGAATATTTAGAAGGCAGCCGAACGGACCTTGGCATCTCCATTATTTTTGCTGCTGAAACAAAAGAAAGCTTAGCTGAAAATATCTCGACGCTTGTCCGTTATATTAACGAGGAAGAAGGAGATATTCTCATTCAGCACAAGAAAGCCGTCCGAATTCCATTTCAGCTTGATACACATGAGCGCGGGGACAATGAGCTGTTTGCCAGAACGCTGAGAACATTAGATCATCAAGTTGGCATGACCAATTCGATTCCTGAAACGGTCTCCTTCCTTGATCTTTTTCATGCCAAACAGGTAGACGAGATTGGCATTCGTGAAAAGTGGCTCACATCAGAAACGGCCAAATCACTCTCTGTGCCAATCGGTTATAAAGGGAAAAATGACATTGTGGATCTGAACCTACACGAAAAAGCACACGGTCCGCACGGCCTGTTGGCGGGAACAACAGGATCAGGGAAAAGTGAATTTTTACAGACGTACATTTTATCGCTCGCTGTACACTTTCATCCGCATGAAGTCGCTTTCCTATTGATTGACTATAAAGGAGGCGGAATGGCGCAGCCGTTCCGGAATATTCCTCATTTACTTGGCACGATCACCAATATTGAAGGCAGTAAGAACTTTAGTGAAAGAGCGCTTGCCTCAATTAAAAGTGAATTGAAGAAAAGACAACGCTTGTTTGATCAATATCATGTGAATCACATCAATGATTATACGAAGCTCTATAAGGAGAAAAAGGCTGAACAGGCAATGCCTCATTTATTTTTAATCTCTGATGAGTTTGCAGAATTAAAAAGTGAAGAGCCGGACTTTATTAGAGAGCTTGTCAGTGCTGCGCGTATCGGCCGAAGCCTCGGGGTTCATCTCATTTTGGCTACCCAGAAGCCAGGCGGAGTCATCGATGATCAGATTTGGAGTAACTCCCGCTTTAAGGTCGCACTAAAAGTACAAGATGCGTCAGACAGTAAGGAAATATTGAAAAATAGTGATGCGGCGTCCATTACCGTTACAGGCCGCGGCTACCTACAAGTGGGGAACAATGAAATATATGAATTGTTCCAATCAGCTTGGAGCGGTGCGCCTTATATGGAGGATGGCTACGGATCAGAAGATGACATTGCCATTGTGACTGATACTGGACTTATTCCGTTATCAGGGGTGAGCACAGAGCCGGCTGTGAAAAAAGAGACAGTGTCGGAGATTTCTGCTGTTGTGGATGAAATAGAACGTATGCAGCAGGAGCTTGGGATTGAGAAGCTCCCAAGTCCATGGCTTCCACCGCTCGAAGAACGGATTCCAAAATCACGTTACGCGTCAAGTGAAGAGCATGTCTTCCATTTTGCGCTTGTCGATGAGCCAGATCAGCAAAGCCAGCATCCACTTTCTTATCAAATGATGGAGGATGGAAACATTGGGATCTTTGGTTCCTCCGGCTACGGAAAATCGCTTGCTGCAACAACACTGCTCATGAGCTTTGCGGAGAGATATTCACCGGAAGAATGGCATGCGTATATTTATGACTTTGGAAACGGAACATTGCTTCCGTTAGCCAAACTGCCGCACACGGCGGATTATTTCTTAATGGATCAAATGAGAAAGATTCAAAAGTCGATGACGCGTCTGCGGGAAGAGGTTGAATACCGCAAGCGTTTATTCAGGCAGCAAGAAATGAGTCATATCAAAATGTACAACGCCTTAAATGAGAAAAAGCTTCCATTCATTTTCATCGTGATCGACAACTTTGACATTGTCAAAGACGAAATGCATGAACTTGAATCTGAATTTATCCAGCTGAGCCGTGATGGTCAATCATTAGGAATTTACTTCTTGATTACAGCGACTCGGGTAAACGCAGTCCGTCAATCTCTTATGAACAACTTGAAAACAAAGGTCGTCCATTACTTAATGGATCAAGGAGAGGCGTACTCGATTATTGGCAGACCGAAATTTAGCTTAGAGCCGATTCCAGGACGAGTCATTATCAACAAAGAAGAGCTTTACTTTGCACAAATGTTCCTGCCAGTTGAAGGAGAGAACGACCTCGAGCTGTTTGAGCATTTGAAACAAGAGATCCAGCTTCTTCATGATCGCTTTGCATCAGCTGAAAAACCAAAACCTGTACCAATGCTTCCTGATAAACTAACCATTTGGGAGCTAGAAAGTCGCTTAGAAGAACAAAAACAGCCGTATGACATTCCAGTCGGACTAGATGAGGAATCTGTTGCTCCTGTTTACTTTGACTTGAAGAAGAATAAACACTGCCTCATCATCGGTCAAACGCAGCGAGGGAAAACAAATGTGACAAAACTGATGCTTGATCAGCTATTAGCAGCAAAACCTGAGAAGCTAGCCGTCTTTGATTCGATTGATCGGGGTCTCTCTCATTATGCAAAAGAAGAGAACATTGATTACCTTGAAACAAAAGGTGATATCACCGAATGGGCTGAGGAAATAGACCGTTTATTCAAGGTGCGTGAAGAGATGTACGTCGAAGCTGTGCGCCGGGGAGAGACTGATCAGTTGTCGTTCTCTCAAATTGTGCTTGTGATTGATGGCATTACGCGTTTTCAGCAGACGATCGACCCGCGCCTTCAAGATCAATTGGCTGATTTCATGAAGTCATATGCACACCTAGGCTTTAGCCTGATCGCATCAGGAAATCATACCGAATTCAGTAAAGGCTATGATGCACTCACAAACGAAATCAAACAAGTTCGTCATGCTATGTTACTCATGAAAAAATCAGAGCAAAACATCATACCGCTTCCGTATGCAAGACAAGAACCAGATATTCAGCCAGGCTTCGGGTATTTGGTTGAAAACGGGAAAGAGAAGAAAATCCAGGTTCCTTTATGTGCGGTAGAAAGGAAGAGTGTTCAATGACAGAGCAGCAAAAAAGCTCCATCAAAATCGTATCAACCATGATATTGATTCTGGTTCTGCCGATTTTATTTTTCCACCTTATTGGAGATGATCCGGCAAAACAGAAAAAGAATGCCACACGTAATATTGCTGTGGTCAATGAGGATATGGGAGCGAGCGAAAGTGAAAACACCGCTCGTTTCGGACAGGATGTCGTGGCCGCATTATCAGAGCGTCCAGATTATACATGGACCGTAGTGAACCGCAGTGCGGCGGAAAATGGACTGAAAAGCAGAAAGTATGACGCTGTCCTCTATATTCCGTCTGATTTCTCTAAAAATGTGCTGAGCTATGATAAAGATCATCCTGAAAAGGCATCCATTCAATTTTCCATTCAAGATCAGCTCAATTCAGTCAATAAAGAGAAAGTGCAAAGAGAGCTGGAAAATGCGCAAAAGAAAATGAATGAACAGATGTCAACGTTATACTGGAGCTTTGTATCACAGGAAATCGGCAATGTCAGAGAAGAGTTTGAGCATATTGTCGGTAAAGAAGTCGAATTCCAAAACACGATGTATAACTTCTATAAGCCGAACTCAAACAAACTATCAGACGCTGTTCAGCAGCAGAAGAAACAAATAGAAGAATTAAAAAATGCGATGGCCGATTCGCAGAAACAATATAAAGATGGTCTGAGTACAACAGAAGAAGCAAAGAACCAGTTAAAGGGCTTTGTGAAAGTAGTCGATCAATACCAGCAGTATCAAGACAAACAAAAGGACCTCCTGATCAAAGCGCAATCAACAAACCAAAAACAAATCCAGCAGGGGCTCAAACAGCTCGCTGATATCCAAAACCAAAATGCCCGCAGCTTTAGTGATCAAATGGGTGGACTCAAAACAGACATCAACGGCGTACAAAGTCAGCTAAACACAACGGACAGCGCCATCCAATCTGTTCACAAGTCAAGAGAGGACGCTATTCCTAAGCAATCGACGGGATTAACTAAGCTTGTTCAGGAGTCTCAGGAAGAACTGATTAAAAAGTATGAAGAGCGTTACTTAGAAGACTATCGAAATAAGATATCAGCCTTGCAGACAAAGCTATTGGCTAAACGGCAAGAGTTGATGGATGAGCCTGAGCCGCCAGTTGATTCTGAAGATGACGGGCCATCAGATCAAGATGATGAAAACCCAGAAGAGATTGGGATTAACCTAGATGAAGAAACAAATGAGCTCTCGCAAATTTCAATAGAAATGAACGACCTTGCGGATCAATTAGGAGAACAAGAGACACCGCCTTCGACCGGAGATGGGGAAGAAGGTGAAGCGGGCGAAAATCCTGCTCAGCCAGATACCGGCAACAAGAATTCATCGCAGGATGACCTAAAAGCACTCTCAACCCGCTTAGATGAAGTGAAAAAGAAAATTCAAGAAAAAGCTTCCGCTCATAATGACGAATTGAAAGACAAAGTGAGTCAAATGAGTAAAGAGCTTGAGAAACTTACGAAAAAAGTAGAAAAGCTTGAAAAGATGTTCCTATGGTTACAAGATCGATATAATGTGATTCCAAATGAAATCAAAAATCAGGAGTCCACTATTTTAAGCAAAGTAAAAGAGCTGAAGCGCAGAAACTCACCGATTGGTGAAGCTTTTAATGACAATCTTTTTGAGAAAAAGTTCGAAACAAAATCAACAAGAACTAAAAAATTAATGGAGTATTCCAATCAACTCTCTCAGCTAGAGCTGATGATCGCAAATGTCTATCAACCATCTAATAACTCTTCTTTATATGACGCAAAAGAAGAGAATATCCAGTCCATCCTCTCCATCAAAAAAGAGGAAACAGAAAACTGGGATACGCTCAAAAAACAAATGCTGACGTCAAACGATGATGTGTCTACTTTTATTGATGAGATGCAGAAGTTTTCAGATGGCTATGCAGAATACATTTCGACTCAGCAGGCAAGCATGGAACAGGAATTAAACACAATTTCTGAAAGTGCGGACAATGTTGCGAAGCAAATGGCTGATCAAGGAGATGCAGTGTATACGGCAGACCTTGCAGGCAGTTCTATTGTTGTCAGTGCACAGGATTCAATTGGTCAGGAAGTGCTTCGACTTTCTGAAAATATGAGTTCGTTAACCGACCGCCAAAAAGGGGTGGCGGATTATACGAATAACATTGAAGAGAGTGTGACAACGGTCCAAGAAAAAGCGGATACGCTGAATGAAAACTGGAGCAAGAATGTTCATTCCACGAAGCTTGTTCAGCAAGATTTGAAAGGTATTTTAGGAAACACATTAAGCGATCAAGGCAACAGCAACTATGTGTATAATCACTTAGCCAATCCGCTGAAAATTAGCGGTGATGTACCAGAAGAAAAAACGCAGACTGTACCGCCAGTGGTTATTTTGGTCATTGTGATGATCAGTAGTTTGTTAATTGGCTTTTTCAGCTCGTATTATGCGGCAGCTCCGATGCTGGTTAAAGGTGCACTGTTTGGCATCTTAAATCTATTAGTCGGACTCATGATCAGCTTGTTCGGACTGAACATTTACAAGCTTGCAGATGATCAAGCGATTCAGTGGTCCATTTTCACGATTTTACTATTAGTGGCTTGTTCCGCCTTTATTCGCACGGCGTTCCTTTTCGGCTCTATTGCCGGATGGATGGCAGCAACGGCGCTTATTTTCTTCTTTGTCGCACCATTAATTGATTTGGTGATGCCGAATTTCCATTTCACAAATCCAGTGACAGACGTGTACCTGTCCATCCAATATGGAAATGGAGATCACTTTGGAATGGGTGTGATAGGATTAGTGATTTTAACTGTCCTCTTCATGGCCATCCCGCTTGTGACAAAGCTATGGAAAGATAAAACGGAGGAACGTGATGTGACTCATGAGGCTTAATCTGTTCGTGAAAGGGATGGCACTTGGTGTCATGTCCCTTTTTCTCCTCATTCCTGCTGCTTTCGCTGCTGGTGAAGATACGGATACAAATGTCAAGCCGAATGAATATCAAGAAAAAGAACTCAATATTAACTCAAGTATATTGAGGGATCAAACGAAATACGAACAAAGCAAAAAGACATCAACAGTTAAAACAGACATTCATTTTGCTGAACCGCCTAAAACTCCGGGAGGGTCTCTTTCTCCGCAGCTTTTCAGTGATCTAAAAGAGAATCCGCCCAAAACATCAGCTCACATGATGGAAGAGATGAATATCTCTTTTCGTGATGCCGCTGTATCGGCACCTTCTGGAGATGATTATGAGAAGCAGTCATCCGCACTGCTTCCGATCATCTTTGGTTTCTTAATCGTCTTTGGCATCGTTGTGATGGTCATTCTAATTCCAAAGGTGAATGTGAAGGCTGAGAAGAAATAGCCTGTCTCTTTAAAAAGAGGCAGGTTTTTCTTTGTGCAGATTGCTTGAATTCGTACCGTTTCCCTACGTAAAATAGAGTTATCGAGGGAGGAGATTGTCATTCGAGTTTCAATCGTTACAGGCGGATCAAAAGGATTTGGCCTAGCACTTGTGAACCGGCTGCTTTCACGCGGAGATCATGTGTACACGGCAGCAAGAAGTGCATCACCAATTTCTCATCCGAAGCTTACACATACACAGGTCGACCTGACAGATGAGCAAGCAGCAGCCAAATGGCTTCGAGATTGTCTCACGCCGCAAACACTGACAGCAGCTGATGACATCTTATTCGTCAATAATGCAGGCATGGTGACACCAATCAAGCGTGTGGGGCAAGGCGGACAGGATACGCTTCATCAGCATTATACGCTGAATCTTGTGATTCCTGTTTTGCTGAGCCATGTGTTTGTTAAGCAGACTCAATCATTTAATGGAAAGAAAACGATTGTTCACCTTTCTTCTGGAGCGGCGAAAAATCCATATAAAGGCTGGAGTGCGTATTGCAGCTCAAAGGCAGGACTTGATATGTTTATGAGGACTTTGCATGAGGAACAGCAGGACGAGGAATATCCAATCAACACGTTTTCATTTTCCCCAGGCACGATTGATACAGATATGCAAGGAGAGATTCGGAAATCATCAAAACAGGACTTCGAACAAATTGATCGTTTTCAGCAATTATATGAAACAGGCACACTGAAGAGTCCAGATGAAGTCGCAGGTATTTTGCTCGATCTTTTAGCGGGTGATCCAGCTGGCGGCTGTGTATACGATGCACGTGAGTATGTGAAAAAGCAGTCATAACGACTGCTTTTTTCCGTCTTGTACAAGCAAAACCGGCCAATTTGACATAAGCTAATCTTGAGACTCATAGAAAATATAACAGAACATTTGAGTTTCTTTTCAGAATATGTTAGGATGCTAAAAATATAGATAAGGAGGGGTCTCCATGATAAAGGTTACATTAATGGATGTTTACACCCATCCAGTTGCTCAAAAGTATTTAAATCGTTCAGGAAAAGCCCATGCGATTGCTTGTGCTTATCACGCATTCAAGCTGGCGATGAAGGCTGGGATTAACCCAGATCTGGCTGTGAAAGCAGCGCTCTTACATGACATTGGCCATTATGAATGGTATACAGCCGTCGGAGAATGGGATTACGAGACATATAGACGAAATGATATTCATGCCATTAAAGGTGCGGAGCGGGCACATAAACTGCTCATACGGCTCGGGGAGGAACCAAAAGCAGCCAAAGATATTGCACTTGCGATTCTGCTTCATACAGATTCCTATTTGCCAGAGGGCGACCTTCATAAGGACACACTCCAACAAATTGTGAAGAAAGCAGATGAAATGGATGAAGAGCCTGGCGGACACCACCATTACAGACAAATAGACGAATCACTCGCAATGAAAAAAATTGCTGATTTGGATCAGAAAGTGCAGCAGGCACTTCAGCCCATGAAACGCTCTGTTTAATATGGAATGTCACCATGAACCGTTCCGTGCTGATCGACATACAATGTGCGAATAACGGTACGGTTAAACGCAGATGTCCCTGACGCAGTGAGTCCAGTGTAATTTACCGTGACAGAATAAGCACCTTCTTTTTTCAATTGAACGGCTGATGAGGTACTTGTTTTCAATGGATGATCTTTTTTTGCATCTTGAAAGTAAGTGGTTTCCACCGTTCTGCTTAACCGTTTAATCAGACCGCTTGAATGGGTCGATGCATCTCCTGACTTCGAAGCAGCTTCTTTAATTTCTTCATTTAATGGAGAATCAAAGGTTACAAGCAGCAGATAAGGAGCTCTTTTTCCTGAATTCGATTGAATCGTCCATTTTCCAGGAACGGGTTTATTGATTTTTACATGGTGTGAATATGCGCCTTCATATGGGAAAGATGCTTCCGATGTCTTAAGGTTTGTTAAGACATCTCCATTTGGGGCAATGATTTCGGGCTGCGTCTCCTGCCTTTCATTTAACCACTGGATCGATAAGCCATTCGTTCCTTCCTCTACATAGAACGCTTCTGTTTGATCCTTTTCACTTTCTCCACCTTTCACATAAACATCTGTATTGAGCTCAGCAGAAACGGGCTCTTGTTCCTCTTTATGTTTATTTTCAGCGCTCGCGGCATTTGCCAGCAGCTGATGCTGGAACACAGGAAACATACTTGTGCCGTTTTTGATTGAATAGTGATCCCATTTTCCGGTTAAAATATTGTTTGCATATGATAGTTTTGTGCTGTTTACCGTGACGGCACCATCATTTGTACCAAAGCTCTTTAAATACATGCCGCCTAAATACAGCGCACCGCCAAATGTTCCCCATTCCGAACCAGAGTAGGTGACATATTTATTGGGAAACGCCTCAAGCTGGTCGGTTTCACTTCGAAAAGCCGCCATCAGACCGGTTTGCAAAGAATAAAGCGCGTCGCTTTTTTGTCCAAGAATTTCCGCCAGCCAGCTTCCGCCCTTGCTATACGCTAGATCCGCAAGCGGTGTCCCGTTATGAGGAGAGCCGAGAGTAATGACCTTTTCCACATAGGGATGGGCTTTGAAATACACCAGGGCGGACTGTGTATCGACCCCGCCTTTACTATGACCAATCACAATGAGTTTTCTACCAAACGAATCATAGATTTCTTTGAGCTTTTCCGCTAATAGTTTGCCGTTCTTTTTCATGTCCTGATCTGGGTGCAAATCTATGAATGCGCTTTCGTATCCGTTCAAAACAGCCTGCTTTGCCATATCGTTTCGATTGGACCAAGTGGAGGAGGAGCTGTTAATGCCATGAACAAAAACAAGTGGTGGTTTTGATCCGTCTTTTTGAACGGGCTCTTCGCCTTTAAACCACTTTCCTGGCGTCCCTGGTGGGTCTCCAATTGTCCCTGCATGCGCATAACATGCAGAGGATAGAAAGAGCATGACAGCAACAATACAGATGAGTTTTTTCAAGACAATTCACCTCTTCAAATGTTTTAAATGGTTGGCAGCACCAATCTATTATACTTCTAAAAAATGTAAAAACGCATCAATTGTTAAAATGTGGTATTGATGTTGTGGGATTGCCCTGAGTGACATTCACATGGGTTCATGCATACGCTGTGGGTAAATACACAAGTAAAGGGGCGGGTAGTATGGCACAACAAGGAAGTCCACAGCTTGTTTCATTAGTTGATCCATATGTTTATCAAACATTGCAGAAAGTGGTCGGTATGAGATTAATTGTGCAAACAGTGAAAGATACGGTCCGTGGGAAATTGAAGGAAGTCATGCCGGATCATATTGTCATAGAAGCGGGGGCGAAATCAGTTTTTTATGTGCGGATCCAGCAAATCGTGTCGGTGATGCCTGATCACAGTGAAAGAGTGTAACAAGCAGACGCATAGGTGTCTGCTTTTTTTCATGCTTATAGAATGTATATCTAGAAAAAGTGCATGATATACCAATTGTTCTTTTTTTTTCAAAAAATGAGGTTCTAAAAACAAGAAGCAGTTGACAGATGGTGGGTTGAATAGTAGTTTTTTAATAAGATCAATACGTAACAGGAGGAGCATCTTTGTTAAAATCTAAAGTTCATTTTTGGACATTCCAAATATTACTTGTTTTACTCATTGTGTATGTATCAACAAAGGTTTCGTTTTTATTTCAGCCGATTATTTTATTTGCATCAACACTGTTTGTCCCCATTTTGCTGGCGGGTATTCTCTTTTTCATCTTTAATCCAATTGTTCAATTTTTGTCCAAGAAAATGCCTAGGACACTCGCTATCCTGATCATTTATCTCCTGTTCATCGGACTCATCACAATCATCGTCAATGCTGCTGGACCTGTCATTGTCACGCAGTTAGGCGGACTTGTCAAAAGCTTCCCTGGATATGTGACGGACATGCAGAAATTTATCAATGACTTTTCGCATTCTAAAACATTTACTTGGATGATGAGCCAAGATTATGTGTCTGTCTCAAAGTTTGAACAGACGGTCGTTTCGACATTAAAGGCATTACCGGAAAACATTGCTTCAAGCATGTCTGCGGTGTTTGGCGTGATTGCGAATATTGCTTTAGCCGTCATCACAGTTCCATTTATTTTATTTTATATGCTGAAAGACGGGCATAAGTTTCCGGACAAGCTCGTTCAGTTCTTACCAATGCCTTACCGCAAGGAAGGGCTCAAGATCTTCAAAGAATTAAACGACACACTCGCAGCTTACATCCAGGGCCAAATTATTGTCTGTTTGTTTGTCGGAGTCGCTTGTTTTATTGGATACTTATTAATAGGTGTGAAATATGCGCTTATTCTCGGTATTATCATTGCGGTCACAAATGTGATTCCATACCTTGGACCATATCTTGGCGCGGCACCAGCTGTGCTGATTGCCTTTCTTGATTCGCCTGGAAAAGCAGTGGTGACAGTGATTGTGATTCTTGTCGTGCAGCAAATTGACGGAAATGTCATTTCTCCATTGATCATTGGGAAACGCCTGAACACACATCCTTTGACCATTATCCTGTTATTAATTGGGGCAGGAAGCTTTGGCGGTATCCTTGGCATGATCTTTGCGGTTCCTGTCTATGCACTGTTCAAAGCCATCACCCTGAATATTGTCAGATTGGTTCAGCTGCGTCAGCGGTCTCGTAAAGAACAGCATTTAAACGTCTAAGGCAGGGCAAATGCACAACTTTTCCCTTTCTGCATAAGATGATTGACATAAGCAGATAGGGGGAGATTTTGATGCCTGCCATCGTTGGACCTATTCATATCGAGTCATTAGGAGGAAATGGTGCAGCTACTTTCGGTGATGTACTGGCCATTGCTCCTTTAGCTGTAGACCACTCGACTGGCGGGGCTGGAGCCTTTAATTCAGGTGATTATATGTCTCTTACAAGTGATCCAAATGCGACGATGCTTTGGGACTTCACATTGTTTGGCCAGCCTCAATCATTTAATGCATAGAAAGACAGCTGGTGATCAAATATCAGCTGTCTTTTTTTATTTGTGATACACGTATTGTTGAGCTGGGCATATGATGTGGATAGAAAAGGTGGTGGAGCAATGCCAGCGATTGTTGGACCTATTCATATAGATCGTGTGTACGGAAATGGGGCGGCACATTTCGGTGATGTTTTTGCTATTTCACCAAAAAGTGTTGATCACTCCGCCGGTGGTTCAGGTACCTATAATGCAGGGGACCTCGTCCAATTTTTTAACAGTCCAAACGTCACATTTGTTTGGGATTCTAATCTTATTAGTCAGCAAAAGAGCTTCAATGCGTAGCCAGCTTTGAAAGGGTATTCCTTTTCAGAAGCTGTCTTTTTTTATGGTACAATGGATATGGATGTAAGAAGAAAAAAGAGGTGTGAACAGAGTCAAATGAAAATTAGAAAAGCACACATCACAAGCCGGCAGCCAAAGACCTACAATGTATATTTACATGAAAATAAAAAAGAATATAAAACGCTTGTTGCCGTACCTGACATTGAATGGAGTATATCCATTGCGTACGAGGACGAAAAAGAGCAGCTGATCCATACGCTTGAGCAATCCTTAATGGAAAGAGCAGAAACAGACGAAGCCCGTGAACTTGCACTAAAGATTGTGCACTGGGTCACAGAAATGTAAATTTTAAAACCAGGAGTGAAAACAGCGATGAAAGAAGAATCCATAGACTTTTATTTGCAGCAAGGGATATTTGGACATGCTGAAACAAAACCCGATGAACGAAGAATGTTTCTCGGTTCATTAAGGGAACGAGCGCTTCTTGCCCTGACAAAGGGACAGGTATCACGAAATAAACCGTATCAAGAGGTCGAACAAATATTAAAGGCCAACCGTCAGGCCACTGTTCTTTTAAATGGTGAGTTGTCCTATGCTTCTTATTCTCAATATGTGAAAATGGCTAATGCCGCTGGATGTTCCTTTAAAGTGGTGAATCATCATGAGGCACATTCTCCTTTTGGTCTTGTGATAGAGCTGCCGAATGCGGTCAATCAAGAGCACATCTATATCGAAGATGAGCTGTTTCAAAAGGCTTTTTCTCACGAATCTGTTGAATAGGTTTCCCTAGTGAAATGAATAAGCTATAATGAGTCAAAAGAGCATATGGGAGAGATGCGGATGGGCAAAGCATTGATTTGTATTGATTATACCGTTGATTTTGTTGCAGACGATGGAAAATTGACATGCGGAAAGCCTGGACAGGCGATAGAGCCTAAGATCACAGAGATCACTTCTTCGTTTATTGAGGAAGGGCACTTTGTCGTCTTTGCAGTCGATCATCATGAGGAGCAAGACCTTTATCATCCAGAGACAAAGTTATTTCCGCCCCATAATATTCGCGGGACAAAGGGAATTGAACTTTATGGAAAACTAAGTTCACTATTTCACACGTCAAAGCATTTAAAACATGTCTACTATATGGAAAAAACAAGATACTCTGCTTTTGCAGGCACTCAATTAGAAATGAAACTGCGCGAGCGTGGCATCACTGAACTTCATTTAGCCGGCGTATGTACCGATATTTGTGTACTTCATACAGCTGTTGATGCGTACAATAAAGGCTTCGAACTTGTGATTCACGAGAATGCTGTGGCGAGTTTTAATGAAGCGGGGCACGAGTGGGCACTTTCTCACTTTGAGCAGTCGCTTGGTGCGAAAGTGGTTAAGTAAGGGAAGGAGAATGGAAGTTGGAGCATCGGTTTATTGACGACAGTTTATCACTACATACAGACCTTTATCAAATTAACATGGCAGAAACGTATTGGAGAGACGGCATTCATGAGAAGAAGGCAGTGTTTGAACTCTTCTTCAGAAAGCTTCCATTTGACAATGGCTTCGCTGTATTTGCTGGTTTAGAGAAAGCGATTGAGTATTTATCGGACTTCTCCTTTACCGAAAGTGATCTAGCGTATTTAAAAGACGAACTCGGTTATAAAAGCGATTTCATTGATTATTTAAGCGGGTTATCCTTTACAGGCTCCCTTCATTCAATGCGGGAAGGCGAAATTGTCTTTGCAAATGAACCAATTATGCGTATCGAGGCAACGCTTGTCGAAGCGCAGCTAATCGAAACCGCCTTGCTGAATATTGTGAACTTCCAGACGCTGATTGCAACAAAGGCAGCTCGGATTAAAGGAATCATTGAAGACGAGACAGCACTAGAATTTGGAACAAGACGTGCACATGAAATGGATGCAGCAATGTGGGGAGCAAGGGCGGCACTTATCGGCGGTTTTCAGGCGACAAGTAATGTTCGTGCTGGGAAGCGCTTCAACATCCCAGTGTCAGGAACACATGCTCACGCACTTGTACAAGCATACCGTGATGAATATACGGCATTTAAAAAATACGCTGAAACCCATACAGACTGTGTCTTTTTAGTCGATACGTATGATACCGTGAGATCCGGTATTCCGAATGCCATTAAGGTAGCGAAAGAATTCGGAGACAAGATCAACTTTATTGGTGTCAGACTTGATAGTGGTGACCTTGCCTACTTGTCTAAAAAAGCTAGAACGATGCTGGATGAAGCTGGATTCCATGACGCAAAAATCATTGCATCAAGTGATCTCGATGAACATACCATCATGAATTTAAAAGCACAGGGTGCCAAAATTGATGTGTGGGGTGTTGGAACAAAACTGATCACAGCATTTGATCAGCCAGCTCTCGGTGCAGTGTATAAGCTTGTGTCCATTGAAGAAAACGGCAAAATGAATGATACCATCAAAATTTCGTCCAACCCAGAGAAAGTGACAACACCAGGACGTAAACGTGTGTACCGCATTATCAACCAATTGAATCATCACTCAGAGGGTGACTACATTGCGCTCGAAGAGGAAGATGTTCATAGTGAGGATAAGCTAAAAATGTTCCACCCTGTGCATACATTTATCAGCAAATTTGTCACAAACTTTGTGGCGAAGGATCTACATGTCCCGATTTTCGAACAAGGAAAACTTGTATATGACAATCCGGATATTCAAACGATTCAAGCCTATGTGCAGGATAGCCTCGGACTTTTCTGGGAGGAATATAAACGAATCAGCAAACCAGAAGAATATCCAGTCGATTTGAGTCAAAAATGCTGGGATAACAAGATGCAGTTTATCCATGACGTGAAAAATAAAATTAAACTAGAGCTTTATGAAAGCTAACGTTGGAAGAAAAGGAGATCATCCAGTCAGGTGATCTCTTTTTTTATTTTTTCACCGATTCAAATTGAACCATAAGCGCAATCATTTGGTATACTGAAAGCACATCTTGTTTGTCATTGCATAAAGGAGGATTGGAGCAGTTGAGGGTGTTTGTTGCGAGACAGCCTATTTTTAACAGAAAAGAACAAGTCGTATCATACGAGCTACTTTATAGAGATAGTGAAACCAATACATATAGCGCTGAAGATGGTGACAAAGCGACAACGGACCTCATTATTAACAGTTTTTTAAATATCGGCATCGAAACATTGACAGAAGGCAAAAGATGCTACATTAATTTCACCGAAAGCTTACTTTCGTCTGATCTGCTCACCTATTTTGATCCGCATCAGCTTGTGATCGAGATATTAGAAAATGTCCCGATTACCCCGGCTCTTATTATGAGATGTAAGGAGTTAAAAAAATGGGGATATACGATTGCACTTGATGATTTTTTTCTAAGCGGATCACATTTCAGTGACAAGTTGCTTGACGAACTCCTCTATTGCATTGATATTTTAAAAATTGACTTTCTAAAGACTACATCGAAAGAACGTAGAAATATTCTACATACCTATAAAAAATATCGACTTCGCTTCCTTGCAGAAAAGGTGGAAACGCGAAGAGAATATGAAGAAGCGCTAGAAGCCGGCTTCCATTTGTTTCAAGGGTATTTCTTTAGTGAGCCGCATGTTATATCAGGACGAGCATTATCAACCAGCTTCCATGCGTACCACCAGCTATTAAATGAGCTGAGCAAGGAACAGCCGAATATCCAGGTCGTGACCCATTTTATTGAAAGTGACCTTTCGCTATCATACCAATTATTAAAAATGCTCAATTCAGGCGGCATGAGACGTCTTTATCAAATCAAAAGTATCCGGCAGGCGATTATTCTGCTCGGGTTTAATGAAATTCGGCGCTGGATCTTTATTCTTTCATTTAAAGAATTGAATGTTCAAGCCAATTCAAGCCAAAAAGAAATTATCAAAATGTCCTTCATTCGGGCGAAAACGTGTGAACTGATTGCGAGTCGTACCGATCGAGAGCATCCAGCCTCTTATATGCTGACAGGTATGTTTTCTCTCATCGATACACTTGTCAGGGCAGATATCACAGAACTTGTGAAAGAGCTGCCGCTTTCTGATGAAGTTGGCGAGGCACTGCTTGGCTATGAAAATGATTATTCATTTGTACTCGGTGTAGCCAAACGGATTGAACGAAATGAATGGGATCATGAGATGTTAGATGGGAATCTCCCGAAGCAAGAAGCCTACGGATGTTATATAGAAGCCATTGAATGGTGTCATAAAATGTTTGAATCGTAAAAGCCGCTCACGTCAGAGCGGCTTTTTTTGTTATGCCCACTGTAAAAGGAGAAAAAGTCTGCTAGAGGCGAGAGACAAGTAGATACGAATGCCTTCTGGACTAAAGCGGATGTCAATACCACTTTTCACACCGATTTGCTTCAGCATTCTGATGACACTTGCCGAATCAGAGCGCTCAGCAGCCTCCATGATCCGCTGTGCAAACGAAAGCGAGCTGGAAATCTGCTGTGTAATAAGTGAAGCATCAGCAACAAGTCGGGCTGATTCCTTTGCGGCTCGTTGAAACGAGTGGGCATCTACTGGAGGAAAAGTCATAGGTGTGCGCGAATATGCAAGGCTCATTGCGGGACCTTGCAAAGCAGGGTAAGGAACATAGTAAAACACATGGTCACCTCTTCTCTCATTGACGTGAAATTGGACGGATATCTGTTCTAAATGTATGTAGAAAATCAGAATAAAGAATCAAAATGATCTTTCTATCTTTATAAATCCAACATAAAAATAGGTACTTTTGCGGTCAATTTCGGTGAATGTCGCCAAAATATTGCGGTGTCCACAATGGGGTCTGTCGTCTGACCTATAACACGCAAAACCGAGGTTATAGAAGAGATCGTATGTTCTATTATGAGAGAAGTGTGACGAATGATGCCTATTCTTGTTGCATTAGTGACACAATTCCTTTGAAATTAAGATAAAAGTATGATTTGAAAAGTCAGAAAATGATGAAAAAAGACCTATTGAATTTTGCGGTATCACGCACACATTTTGTGCATACTTTTCGGTGAAAAAATACTCAATTACATTTACACTGTTAGTAATAGATCAAATACTTATGACCCAATCACCATACACAAATACATTGATCTTCCAAAAAAGGAGAGTGGAATCGATGGAAAAGTATGAAATCGAAGAACTTAAACAATTATTATGGAAACTTGAAAACGAAATTAGAGAAACAACGGCTTCTCTTCATAACATTAACAAAAGCATTGATCAATACGACAAATATGAATATGTGAAAATTTCTTAAAGACTTGATAATCATCAAGTCTTTTTTTTATCCAAATACATACAAAAAAAGGATATATTATTATATAATTGTTAAATAGTGATGTCAGTGGACATTTGCTCATGTCTTTTTAGTAAAATAAAAGGCGGAAGGGTGAGGGACAAGACCGAGTATGCTAAACTATCTAGAGAATACAAAAATCAAGCAGAATATGTCTGATTTTATTCAACATGCAGTCAGGCAGAAAGATTTACAACAACTGCTTCTAGAATTTACAGATATAAAGAATGAATTTCCCTTTGGGCAATTGGCTTACAAGCATTATGAGGCATTTGGCGGACAAGACAAGCAAGCGATTACACAATTGGCAGCAGGGATTGAACTTCTCATCTTATCAGCCGATATATTAGATGATATCGAAGATCAGGATAAAGATTCGTATCCTTGGATGAAATGTCAGAGCGGAATTGCGATTAATGCGGCGAATGTTCTTTTTACATTGAGTTTTGAAGTCTTTTCAAAGCTTGACCATGCAACAGAGCTGTTAAACAATGTATATTCCTATTCCATTCAGTCAATGCAAGGGCAGCATATGGATATTACACTGGAGCCGAAGAATGAGCAGGATTGTTTAGATATCATGAAGTCAAAAGCAGGATCACTGTTTGTGTTACCCTGTGTGTTAGGGGTTATTTTGGCAACAGGTTCTTTTGAAAAGAATGTAGAAGAATATGCGTATTATCTAGGTATGGCAGAGCAGCTTGAAAATGACTATTTAGGTCTTTTTAATAAAGAGAATATTGATTTTAAAAGAATGCAAACACTACCGCTTGTCTATTTAAAAAATGAATTTAACCCATCCAGTTCAGGCTTGCTCAGTTATTTTCAATCAGAGAATAAGAGCATAGGTTCTAAAGAATTCAAGGATAAATTAAAAGAATCTGGTGTTCAACAATATGTATTTATTATGAGAAACCTCCTCAGAAATAAGTTTAAAGAATCATTCAAGAAACTACATTTAGAGGCTTCTAAAAAGGAAAAGCTGTTACTCTTTTTAATTGGAGATGGAGAAGATGAACATTCAGAAACTGGTTAGTTATCTAGTGGGAAACCCCTCGGCGTTAAAGCAAGTTGCTAATGGAAATGCATCGTTACTTCACGTTGATCAAGTGACTGCGAGTATTATTGTTGAAGGTTTTCAGAAAGAAGATACCATTAGATCAAAAAAATGGAGAGATGCTGGTGAGTATTGAGGCTCTATGCAAAAATTTTACTCGAAATTAACTGTTATTTTAATCATCCTTAGCTTCATTTATGTGATTTATATTTCTTACATCAATGTGTTTAATATCTTTGTAGGAGCAGTCGTTTCGGTGAATAGTGACGGACAACTTGAAATAGAGGATGTTGTTGATTTTACAGACAGTTATTATGCTGGTGTTAGAAAAGGCGATATCATCCTTGAAGTGAACGGTAATAAAGAACCAACCGAAGAAGTAAGAAGAGGTTATTTAGCAAACGTCAAAAGTTTAGTTGTTGATAGACATGGTGATGAAATTGTCATAGAGAATGTGAGGTTATTAAGTCAAGAAAATCTATTTATCTACTTAATACCGATCATTTTTTATTCAATCTGTCTATTTTGTATATTTATGATTTTAAAAATCAACAAATCTAGGAAAAAAGAGTCTGCATATATTCTTGCCCTTTTTTTATTGGCTGTTGCTGTAGCATATGTCAGTTCTGGTGGTTCTGGTAAAGGTGAGTATATTAGTGGTTTTATCGTCATTTCTACAATGACTTGTGTACCTCCTTTATATATGCACTTTATGTATCAGTATTTGAAGGAATTGGGTACGAAAATTATTAGTGTACGTGTGCTTCTTTCTTTGTATGCAGTTCCATTTATAAATCTTGTTTTAGAAATTTATTTTAAAAATATGGTTTTAGCTGCTTTCAACTTACTTTCGTTTTTTGCACTTGCATTTATTACGATTATTATCACATTCAGATCAGCTAAAAGGTGGAAAGGCACGGAAATTGGTAATGTCCTTAGTGCATTTGGACTTGTCTTAATCACGTCATTCAGTCCTTTTATGCTGTTCTTTATCATTCCATATTTTTTTCATAAGTATTTTATTTCGCCTTATATTCTTGCTTCGTTTGCATTATTAATTCCGTTTTTCTTAGTCTATCAATTTATGTCAAATAAATTGTATAATGTGGATTTCTTTATGGGGAGGATCAAATATTACTGCCTTTTAGCCATTACACCAACTATAGTAGTGGTTATCATATTTGATTTCATTCAAAAACCTAGTGCTAACTTTTATACAGTGAAGTTTACGATTATCACGTATATTCTTATGTTGACAGTCTTTTACTTTAAAGAAATCATCGATTTTCGCTTTCGCCTGAAGCGTTTTTCAGAGAAGCATAATTATCAGGACAGTGTGTTTAAATTTACGCAGCTCATTCGCGAGGCATCATCACTTCACCAAGTGTTATATCATTTGAAATACACCATTTTAGAAGTGCTAGTTGTTAATAAAGCCTTTGTGCTTGAAGTGAAGCCAGATGGACAAATAGAAGAGATTGATGAATCTTCAGGTGATAGTGAGCTATGGAAAAAGTATGTAGACCAATTTCAAGAATTATTAGGTGAAGTTGGAAAAATCGTCGGGCTTGATAAAGGGTTCATGATGAAAATTGGCGAGCGGGGCGGTCACTCTTTTGTGATTTGCTGTTTATCTAATTTACGGATACCAAAATTGACGCGTGATGAGATTTCTTGGCTGAAAACATTGGCATTTTATACAAGTGTCAGTTTAGAAAATGTCGTCAAGATTGAAGAATTGATGGAGCATCTTGAAGATTTGAAGCAGCGTGAAGCGAATCCAGCTTGGCTGAAAAAAGTCATGTTTGCGATGGAAGAAAAGCAGCGATCAGATTTAGCAAGAGATCTTCATGATTCTGTGCTGCAGGATTTGATATCACTGAAAAGGCAGTCAGAGATGTTTTTAACGAATTTCCAAAATGACCAATGCCCGACTTCTATTGAACAATCGCTTATCTCATGGAATGAGCAAATGTCTAAGGTGATTCAAACCACGAGAGAAACATGTCATGAACTTCGGCCGCAGCTACTGTATGATTTAGGTCTAGTGAAGGCGATATCGAAGCTGACTTCTCAAATCCAGGAGGAAGCACCGTTTCATATCCGGCTGAATACGACACGCTTTGATAAAGAGCTGGACATTGATTCCCAGCTGAATATTTACCGGATTGTTCAAGAACTGTTATCCAATGCCTTGAAACATTCTCAAGCCAGCCAAGTGCTCGTAATGCTGATTTGTATTAAAGATCAGGTTGTTCTTCACTACGAGGATGATGGAGTAGGCTTTGACGCAAGCCATCTTGATCAGCACACCATGAGCATGGGCCTCTCTGGGATCAGAGAACGAGTCAAGGCGTTAAATGGGAAGCTTCACATTCATACCGCACCTGAAAAAGGGCTGAAGGTGAAAATTGAAATGGAATTGTAACGATTTATTAAGGAATAAGACTTGGCATCTGCCAAGTTTTTTATATAAAATGGAAGTGAGTGATTTAAAGGGAGGAAGACATGAAGAAGATATTGGTCATTGATGATCATCCGGCTGTCATGGAAGGGACAAAAAGCATATTAGAATCAGATCAGCAGCTATCAGTCGATTGTTTAAGTCCTGATGCAGAAGCCGCCTTTTTAAAGACGCATGACTTTTCCATCTATGATGTGATTTTGATGGATTTAAATCTCGGGGATATCAATGGAATGGACATTGCGAAACAAATTCTAGAAACCAACCAACAAGTGAAAATCATCATTTATACAGGGTATGAAGTAGATGATTATTTTGAAGAGGCCATTCGGGCTGGATTGCACGGTGCAATTAGTAAAACAGAGACAAAAGACAAAATTATTGAATACATACACCGCACATTGCAAGGAGAAGTTGTCATTCAGCTATCCTATTTAAAGAAATTAATTTCACAGCAGCAAGAAAAGCCAGAACAGGCGCAGGAGACCGATCACGAGCTGTTAACAGAGCGAGAGTGTTTGATCCTCAGAGAAGTGGAAAAAGGATACACGAACCAAGAGATTGCCGATGTGCTGCATTTGAGCAAACGCTCGATTGAATACAGCTTGACGTCCATCTTTAATAAGCTGAATGTTGGCTCTCGAACCGAAGCGGTGTTAATTGCAAAATCTGAAAGTGTGCTGTAAACGTGTGAAGGGAGAGAACCCTGATGGAAGTGAGTGGATCAAATACACTGCTTGAGGCACTGGGGATTGAGATTGTAGAGTGTAATGAGTCTCGATGCGTAGCGACAATGCCAGTTGATCACAGAACAAAACAGCCATTTGGACTGCTGCACGGAGGAGCTTCTGCTGCTCTAGCAGAAACAGTGGCAAGCATGGGAGCTGCGGCTCATTTAGACTTAACTCAGCAAGTTTGCTCAGGGATTGAAATCAATGCCAATCACTTAAAATCTGTACGTGATGGAGTAGTGACAGCGACGGCTGTTCCTGTACATGTCGGGCGCCGTACAATGGTATTTCAAATTGATATTAAAGATGATCGAGACCGGCACATCTGTACGTCAAGATGCACACTTGCTGTCATTGATCGCATATAAAAAAAGCTCCCGGTGCAGCGGAAGCTTTTTTAGGTTGGATTGATTCATAAAAAGGTTTTTCCATAGAAATAAAAGAAAGGACCCCACATGTGAGGTCCTTCTTTCGGTTTATAAGTACGAGTCTTCTTTGCGTTTAATCACGAAGTTACGAAAACCGCCATAATCATCCTGTACACTTCGTTTGTCCATCTTGACCCCCGTATTGTAGGCGGCTCTTCCGATCAAGTGTGCGCCGACTGGAGCTGTTAAAAAGATAAAGACAATTCCAAGTAGGATCTTCGCAGAAATAATCCCTGCAAGAAACCATTCGTGAAAGAACACCCCAACTAATATGAGGACAACACCAAGTGTCGATGCTTTTGATGCAGCATGCATACGTGTATAAACATCCGGCAGGCGAAGAACGCCAATGGCTGAAATGAGACAAAGGATGGCGCCAAGCAGGATGAAGAAAATGACAATAGCTTTAGCGATGACGATCATTTTCAATCACTTCCCCTTTCTCAAGGAATTTGGAAAAAGCGACAGTGCCGATAAAGGCAAGGATACCGAGCAGTAAAATAATTTCAAAGAACGTTGTCGTTTTCAGCAAAATAGAAACGATAGCTGTCATCCCAATTAAATTGATACCTATCGCATCAAGCGCACTTACACGATCAGGAATAGAGGGCCCTTTGATAACCCGTATCACAAAAAGAAAGGTGGACAGCGCAAGAATGCCAAGTGAAATTTGTAATATGAGCTCCATTACTTACCGCTCACCTCCTGAATCGCTTTTTCAAATGAAACCCGGATATCGTGAATGGCTTTTTCTGCATCTTCAATATCCATCGCGTGAATGTATAAAATGGAACGATCATCAGAAATATCAATGACGAGTGTACCTGGTGTCAATGTAATCATATTAGCCAGTATGGTGATTTCCCAATCCGTTTTCAAATCTGTACGAAAGGCGAAAATACCGGGCTTAATGGTGAGCTTTGGAGATAATACGGTCTTTAATACACTTAAATTGGCAAGAAGCAGCTCCCGAATAAAAATCAATACGAGCTTGAAAATCGCAAACAGGGCATAGCCGTAAAAACGCTGCGGGAAAAACCGCCGAAGCATAAAAATGGCGACCATCCCTAGTACAAAGCCTGATACAAAGTCTGCGGCTCTGTATGTATCATTCATAAACATCCATGTAAAGGCAAGGAGAGCGTTTAGTAATATTTGAAAGGCCATGTTCATCTACTCCTTCAGCACAGCTTGAATATATTTTTCTGGTGTTGAGAGCATTTCCGCTGCTTGATTGATATAAGGGGCAATGAACTCTGTCCCTAACCCAATGGCAAGCGACAAGATCACAAGCAGTACGCCAGGGTACACCATTCCTTTAATCGACGGTTTCCTTCTTCGCATATCTTGATCCTCGCCCCAAAATGCGAGTATGAAGATCCTCATAATCGAATACAGGACAAGAAGGCTGGACATTAAGACAAGGATAGAAAAGGTCATGTGTCCAGCAGAAAATCCACCTTCTACAATCTTTAGCTTTCCAACAAACCCACTCAGAGGAGGAATTCCTGCTAGGGATAAAGCCGAAATGAAAAACATCCACCCTAGTAAAGGCTGAGATTGAATCAGTCCGCCCATCTTTTTCAAGTGGTTTGTGCCAGCGTATACAAAAAGTGCACCTGCCAGCATAAATAAAGCGCCTTTAATCACCATGTCATGAATGAGATAATAAATGGCCCCTTGGAGTGAGGCAGGTGTATTGGCTGCAATCCCAAACAAAATGACCCCAACTGCTGTGACAATGTTATAGATGACGATCTTTTGCACATCAGAATAGGCAATAGAGCCAATCACACCGAATATCACCGTTAGTGCGGCAAACCAAGCCATGAGTGTATGTGTAAACCCTGTATCATGTATAAAAATTAACGTAAAGACTCTGGCAATCGCATATAAGCCAACCTTTGTCAGCAGTGCACCAAATAGAGCAGAAATAGCCGCTGGCGGTGCATGATATGATCCTGGCAGCCAGAAATAAAGCGGGAAGATCCCAGCTTTTAAGCCAAATACAATGAGAAACAGAATAGAAATGACAGTGATTAATCCTGTTTGCCCTGATTCAGCTATTTTCACGCTTAAATCAGCCATATTCAAAGTGCCCGTGACTGCATATAAGCAAGCGACACCGACAATAAATAATGCCGACGAGATGATATTAAATACAATATATTTGAGTGATTCTCGAAGCTGAGGCTTTGATCCGCCTAACACAATGAGCATATAAGACGCCATTAGCAGCAACTCAAAAAAGACAAACAGGTTGAAAATATCGCCTGTTAAAAAGGCCCCACTTACGCCAGCTAACAAAAATTGTACGCCAGAGTAATAGAAAAGCCGCTCCTTTTCCTTCCCAATTGTTTGAAAGGAGAATAGAACTGTCACTAGCCCAACAACGGAAGCGGTGAGCACAAGGAGCGCAGCAAACTGATCGGCCACAAGGGCAATCCCAAATGGTGCTTTCCAGCCTCCTAAATAGAGAGTTTGAATCCCATTAGTAAAGATGGTTTGGACTAAATACACATTACAGACAATGGCTAAGAGCGAAGCAAACACACTAAAGCCTCTCGACAGCATGATGTTCTTATTCATAAAGATCAATAGTGTAGCAGCTAATAATGGAATTAAAATTGGCAGGATCACGAGATTATTCATGCTGATCATTTCCTCTCATTTGATCCATGTCATCTGTTCGCAGCTCTTGGAAGGCACGGAAGGCCATGACAAGTAAAAAGGATGTCACACCAAAAGCAATGACAATGGCTGTTAAAATTAATGCTTGTGGTAATGGATCTACATAGGATGTGAGCCCCTCTTTTAAAATAGGTGGAGCTCCTTTTTTTAAGCCGCCCATTGTCAAAAGAAGCAAATGGACGCCGTGACTTAAAACAGCAGTACCGACGATGACCCGTAGAAGGCTTTTTGAAAGCATTAAATAGGTCGCCGCCATAAAAATAATACCGACGATTATAGACATTAGAAATTCCATTATTCCTTCTCTCCAATCGTTTGAATAATGGTCATGGTGACACCGACAACAACTAAATATACACCGATATCAAACAGTACGGCTGTCGCCAGTTCTGTTTTCCCTAAAAACGGCAGTTGAAAATAATCAAATGCATGGGATAGAAAAGGTGCACCGAATAGAAAGGATCCCATACCCGTCAGGATCGCGACGAGCAGCCCGGTCGCTGCAACATAAATAAAGTTAAAGGGCAGAATACGTCTCACTGTTTTCAGATCGTAGGCTAAGAGCAGAAGGACGACAGCACTGGCACTCATCAGGCCGCCAATGAATCCCCCGCCAGGATTGTTATGTCCCGCAAGAAATAAGTGAAGGGAAAAAAGCAAGATGATGAATGCTGTGATTTTTGTTGTGACTTGTAAGAGCATATCATTCGTATCAATTTTCCTCATCGCCGCACACCTCTCTTCCGTTTTCCTTGTGCCTGTGCCTTTAATAATCCATAAATACCAAGTGCCGCAATCGCCAGCACGGTAATTTCAAACAGTGTATCAAAGCCCCTGAAATCTACAAGAATGACATTGACAATGTTGTCGCCGCCAGCAAGTTTATAGCTGTTTTCAATAAAGTAAGTTGAAATGGACTCAAGTGACTGCTGACTTGTGGAAGCAAAAGCAAGACAAGTGACAGTGAGACCAACACCTATTGAAATGATCAAATTGGTTAATTTGAATTTTCTCGTTTTTTGCTTCAAGCTCAGCTTCGGCAAATGATAGAAGCAAAGTAAAAACAGTGCGACAGAAATCGTTTCAATAATCAGCTGTGTCAGGGCAAGGTCAGGTGCTCTGAAAATCACGAAGAATAATGACAGCGTGTATCCCATGACACCTAGAGCAATAATGGCAGTTAAGCGTGAGCGGGCGAATACAGTCGTGACCGTCGCCGCCACCATCACAAGTGAAAGAATTGCTTCATACGTGCCAATTGGCGCAGCTTTTTCTGTTTCAAATGAGAAAGCTTGCTGATAGAACATCACGCTGCCAAGTACGATAATCATGAATCCAAACACATAGACAAGGTAATCACGAAGGAAACCGGTCATATAGCTGTTTGTCAGGCGGTATGAACCTTTTTCTAAACCGATTAGAGAACGATCGTATAACGTGTTAAATGACCATTTTTCCTTAAATATATTGTACATTGGACGCCATTTTGACAACGTTAAATAGCCGATTGTACCAAGTACAACAACACCTATCGTCATATAGAGCTCTGGCTGGAAACCGTGCCACGCTTCAATTTTTACTGCAAAACGGCTTCCTGTTTCAATGGCTTCCGGGATGATCGCAGCAATCGCGGGTTCAATGACCGAGTAGGCAAGAATATTAGGGAAAAAGAAGAAAGTGACCACAAGTGCAGCGAGAATGATTGGCGGAATGAGCATGCCAATCGGTGCTTCATGCGGTTTTTTCTCTAATTGGTCTACATTCAGACGACCTCTAAATGTTTTAAAGAGAAGCATCATACTGTAAATGAACGTAAAGACACTAGCGAGCCAAGCAATTGCTGGAAAAATAGCGCCCCATGTCGAAATATCTGTAAAGCTGATCTCAGAAATACGTAACATACTTGTGAAAAACAGCTCTTTACTTAAGAAGCCGTTAAATGGCGGTAGTCCAGCCATTGAAAATGTACCGATTAGCGTAATCGTAAAGGTAATCGGCATGATGGTCATTAAACCACCTAATTTCCGAATGTCACGAGTACCTGTTTCGTGATCGATAATACCTGCTGCCATAAAGAGACTGCCTTTAAACGTAGCATGGTTAATGAGGTGAAAAATAGCAGCAAGAACGGCTGCGCCAAAAAAGGCAGGGTTGTTTTCATGAATCGCAGCTGCGCCGACGCCAAGCATGAGCATAATCATGCCGAGCTGACTAACTGTCGAGTAGGCCAGAATGGCTTTCAAATCATTTTGCCGGACGGCATGGAATGATCCCCAGAATAATGTGATAAGTCCGACAATGGATATGGTCCAGAACCACACCTCTGATATAGCAAAGATCGGACTGAAGCGGGCAACAAGATAAATACCGGCTTTCACCATCGTAGCAGAATGCAGATAACTGCTCACAGGGGTAGGTGCTTCCATTGCATCAGGCAGCCAGATATAGAATGGGAATTGCGCTGATTTCGTAAAGGCACCTAGTAAGATCAGGATCATGGCAGGGATAAAGTAAGGTGATGCCATAATGAGCTGAAGCTGATTGACTGCTTCACGAATACTGAATGAATCAGTGATCAGGTAGATGAGGATGAAGCCACCAAGCATAGCTAATCCGCCAAAAACAGTAATAAGCAGTGATTTGGTTGCACCATATCTAGAGCGCTCCCGCTTATACCAATACCCAATTAAGAGGAAGGAAGAAATACTCGTTAGCTCCCAAAACAAGTACAGAACCACCATATTGTCAGAGAGAACCACACCAAGCATAGCGGTCATGAACATTAACAAATACGTATAGAAAGAGCCAAGCTGTTCTTTTTCTTTTGATAAGTAGAAAATACTGTACAAGACCACTAGTGCGCCAATACCTGTAATTAATAATGCAAATAACAAGCTAAGGCCATCAACATATACAGTAAAATTCATCCCTAAAGATGGAATCCATTCAGCTTGTGAGAAAAGCGTTCGTCCATTCGAGGTAATGTGTAACATTTGGATGAAATAGGTGAATAAAAGAATCGGCAAGATGAGAACAAACCACCCTGTATGTATACGCCTTACATATTTAAAAAGGAAAGGTACAACAAAGGCGAGTAAAAAAGGTGATAGGATGGCGAAGTGAATAAGCTGCAAGAAAATGAACCTCCTTTGATCAATATAAATTCACGTTCTAAAGAACTGGTAATTAAAATTATATCTTAAATACAGCCATAGTGCATTGGTTTGAAACGATTTCGAGCAAACTGTATTTGTTTTGGGTTCTTTTGACCACAAAAATAATTTTATCAAAAATGAAACTCATTGTATATTGTTTTGTTTTTCGTACATGCTTTTCTTAAAGGAGCTGATTAAATGAAACGAAAGATCGCCATCAGCTTAAGCATATTCTGCACGATTTTAGGAGGAGCATTCTTGATTGACCGAAATGATCAAAAAAGGTGGCAGGACGGCAGTGAATGGCCGCTATTTTCTGAGCACCTTTTCCGCATGAGCTATCAGGAAACTAAGCTGTATCCTTTTCAGCCTAGGGAATATTTACGAATTGTATTAGCTGATGAATAAAATCATATAGGATAAAAGAAATATAAAAAAGCATGTGCCTATGAGAGGGCACATGCTTTTGATGTTTCAATGTTTTAAGTAAACATTCTAAGTAAGATTGTTGCGCAGATCACAGTTGCTGCTCCGCCAAGACGTGTAGATACTTGTGCGAAAGGCATGAGACCCATTCTTCCAGAAGCTGAAAGGATCGCAACGTCACCAGTACCGCCAAGTCCGCTGTGACAGCCTGTCACAATCGCAGATTCTACTGGGTACATGTTCATCAATTTCCCAACGAAGTAACCAGAACCCACCATTCCAAGAACGACAGCGATACATACACAAACGAATGGAATAGAAATCACTGTTGCTACATCATCAAGTGGAATGTATAGAATCCCTAAACCGACCATAAGTGGCCATGTAAAGCTTCTTGATACAAACTTGTAGAACTGCTGTGAGCCATCTTGCAGATGCTGAGGCATCACGTTTAAGTATTTGATTAAAGCGGCAAGAACAATCATTAAGATTGGACCTGGAATATGAACAAAGCTTTCTAATAAACCACCAAAAATGAACGTTGTACAAGCCACGAGTACACCAGCACCCATTAACCCAAAATCAACTTTTGGATCCATATCAGGCTGTTCAAAAATTTCATTTGCTTCTTTAGATTTTACAAGACGACCATTCCCGTTTAGTTCAGGACGTTTTTCACCAAGCTTCTTCATTGCGCCAGCACAGATAATGGCAATGACGTTCCCAATGACGGCAGCAGGAATTAATTGAGAGATTAATGACTCTGCTGATACACCAAGAATTTGTGAATAAGCAATAGATAATGGCAAAATCCCTTCTCCAACACCACCAGCAATAATCGGAACAATAATAAAGAAGAACGAATGATGCGGTGTGTAACCAACTAAAAGACCAACAAGAATTCCGGCAGTCACAGCTGCAATTGTACCTGCAACAAGAGGAACAAACATACGAATAAGGCCTTGTACTAAAACAGTTCGCTGCATCCCAAGAATACTACCTACTACAAGAGCAGAAATATAGAAGTAAAGGAAGTTCGACGTCTTCATAAGAGACGTAACCGCTTCCAACGAGTTCGGATTCAGAACATGAAAAAAGACCAGGAACGATGGTACGAATAAAGAAAGAATCGCCGGTCCACCAATATCTTTTAATATCGGAATACGTTGTCCTATATCTCCAAGGAAAATCCCCAAAATCATAATAACAGCGAAGCCACCAAGCATATTTGCTGGAATTTTATTAAAATAAGCGGCAGTTAAAATAATCGCTGCAAGTACTAAATACACAGGTAAGTCAATAACACCAATTTTCCAAGACATGATCTTACGGAAAACGCTTTTATTATTGTCAGAATCGTCTGTAATCGATTTCAATTGTTGTGTATTAGCCACATAAACACCCCCAAATGCTATTTGTCTCAATTGTAGAAGATTCTGTGACACTCATCTATTTATTAAACTAAATTAAGTGTAATAAAAGTAAAATAAACAGGAGTTTTTATGTTTTTATCATACAAAAATCCCCTGAAGGTAGTTTATCCTTCAGGGGATTGATCATACATCGTTATTATCGTTTTCCTTTTAAATAAGGTGTCCCAAGTGCTTTCGGTGCATCTGCTCGGCCGATGAAGCCAGTGAGTGCTAGGATGGTCAGCACATATGGTGCAATGAGCATATACACGTTCGGTATATCTTGGAAGAGCGGCAGGAGAGAGCCTATAATGCTTAAACTTTGAGCAAATCCAAAGAATAAAGCAGCGCCCATTGCGCCGAATGGGTGCCATTTACCGAAGACAAGTGCAGCTAGTGCGATGAAGCCTTGTCCAGTTATGGTCGCATGTGAGAAATCAAGTGCGATGGTTGACGCATAAACAGCTCCGCCAAGACCACCAAACAGTCCACTAATAAAGACACCGATATAGCGCATCCGGTACACTTTGATTCCCATTGTATCAGCAGCCATTGGATGTTCTCCGACTGCACGAAGACGAAGACCAAACGGCATTTTAAATAAAACAAACCAAGCTACAACCGCAAGCGCTAATGCGAGTATGGACGTATAATAAACATCTTTAAAGAAGATATCGCCAATTATCGGAATGTCACTTAAAAGGGGAATATCCCCTTTATAGAAAGGCTCTGTAATTTTATCTGTTTGAGCTTTCCCGTAAATGAGTTTCACGACAAACAGCGTAGCGCCAAGTGCCAGCATGTTAATGGCAACACCACTGACCGTTTGATCTGCACGGAATGTAATGGTCGCAACTGCATGAATGAGAGAGAACAATCCGCCAATCGCCATTCCGACGAGGAGCCCAAGCCACGGGGTCAAGGCACCAAATGTATCAGCAAAAAACAAGTTAAAGATAATACTGGAAAATGCTCCGACGACCATCAAACCTTCAAGACCGATATTCACAACACCTGATCTTTCTGAAAAGACGCCTCCAAGAGCGGTTAAAATAAGTGGTGCAGCATAGACAAGTGTTGCTGGGACGATGATTTCAAGAATTTGCAGAAATCCCACTTATTTTCCCCCCTTTTTCTTCATTTGGTTCATCACAAGACGGATAATATAGCTTGAGGCGACGAAAAGAATAATGATCGCAATGACAATATCAACGACCTCAGTTGGTACGCCAGATTCAAGTGGCATATTTAAAGCGCCGACCTTCAATCCACCAAGCAGCAGTGCAGCAAGAACAACACCAACAGCAGTATTTCCACCTAATAAAGCGACGGCGATTCCGTCAAAACCTACACCGGTAAACGAGCCTTTAATTGATGCATATTCAAATGTACCAAGACCTTCCATTGCGCCTGCAAGACCTGCAAAAGCACCTGAAATGAGCATCGCATAAATGATATTGCGGCGAACATTCATACCGGCATAATGGGATGCCTGCTGGTTCATTCCAACAGCCCGCAATTCAAAGCCTTTAGAGGTTTTTTGAATAATGACCCACATCACGACCGCAGCTATAATGGCAACAAAAATACCATTATGCATCCGGGAGAAATCGGTGATTTGTTCAAAGAAACCAGAGCGAAGCGAGGCAGTGGCATCGATTTTTTCTGTTTTATCTTTATTATTTGTTAAGACATTTGAAATCAAATAGTTCGTCACATGAAGGGCAATGTAGTTCATCATGATCGTGACAATCACTTCATGAACATAAAAACGAGCCTTTAAAAACCCAGGAATAAAGCCCCATAATGCACCAGCAGCAGCTGCGGTGATGAGTGCAAGTGGCAGATGGATGTACATAGGTGCATGGACAGTTGTACCGATCCATACAGCAGCTACCCAGCCAATCAGCATTTGACCTTCTACACCGATATTAAAGAGACCTGTCCGAAATGCAAAAGCAACAGCAAGCCCTGATAAAATGTAAGGTGTCACTTGTCTGATGGTTTCTCCCATATAATAGGTTTCACCGAAGACGCCATTCCAAAGGGCGCCATAGCCTTCGATGACACTATAACCGCTTGCCAGCATAATAATGGCCCCAACAAAAAGACCAAGTACAATGGCTATAAGCGGAATAAGCAGATTTGTTAAGCGATTAGACATTTGCTTCTTTCCCCACTTCCTGTTGCGTACTTCCAGCCATTAATAGACCAAGCTCTTGCTCTGTTGTTTCTTTTGGATCAACGATGGCAATAATGCTGCCTTCGAATATAACAGCAATCTTATCACTGACATTCATAATTTCATCAAGCTCAAATGAGATGAGGAGGACGGCTTTGCCTGTGTCCCTTTGCTCAATGAGGCGCTTATGAACAAATTCAATCGCACCAACATCAAGTCCACGTGTCGGCTGAGCGGCAATTAATAAATCGGGATTGCGGTCAACTTCACGGCCAATAATGGCTTTTTGCTGATTCCCGCCTGACAGGGCGCGTGCCTCTGTATATTCACTCGGTGTTCTTACGTCATACTCGGCAATGATTTGCTTTGCCTTTTGGTATATATTTTTCATATTCATCAAGCCACATTTTGAGTATGGACGCTGGTAATACGTTTGTAACGAAATATTCTCTCCTATTGAAAAATCAAGCACTAGTCCGTGTTTATGACGGTCTTGAGGAATGTGTCCAATTCCAGATTCGGTCACCTTACGAGGCGGAAGATTTTGAATGGCTTTCCCGTTTAGCATGATCGTGCCAGATTCTGATTTTTTTAGACCGGTAATGGCTTCAATCAATTCAGATTGACCATTGCCATCGACTCCAGCAATACCGACAATTTCTCCAGCCTTCACTGAGAGGTTGAGATGTTTGACCGCTTCAATTCCTCGTGCGTCTTTTACCGTAAGATCCTGAATTTGAAGTACTTCCTCAGCAGGAGAGGCGTCTTTTTTGTCTGTCTTAAATGAAACTTCACGACCGACCATGAGGCTTGCAAGCTCATCTTTGTTTGTGCTTTCCACATCAAGTGTACGAATGCCTTGGCCTTTTCGGATAATGGTGACGCGGTGACATGCATCCATAATTTCTTTCAGCTTATGGGTAATTAAAATAATGGATTTGCCTTCATTGATTAAGTTTTTCATAATTTGTATGAGTTCTTTAATTTCTTGAGGTGTTAAGACGGCTGTTGGTTCGTCGAAGATCAAAATATCAGCGCCGCGGTAAAGAGTTTTTAAAATTTCTGCACGCTGCTGCATGCCGACAGAGATGTCAGATACTTTTGCGGCAGGGTCTATTTTTAAACCATAGCGGTCAGAAAGCTCTTGTACTTGCTGTATGGCTTGTTCTTTGTCGATCTTTCCAAATTTCTTGGGCTCTTTTCCTAAAATGATGTTTTCAGCGACGGTGAAGGTATCGACAAGCATAAAGTGCTGATGCACCATACCGATGCCTAAATCACTTGCATCATTCGGGCTAGAGATGGTCACAGGTTTTCCGTGAACCTTGATTTCACCTTTTTCAGGCTGGTACAGTCCGAAAAGCACGTTCATGAGCGTTGATTTTCCAGCGCCGTTTTCACCAAGCAGCGCATGAATTTCGCCCTTTTTCAGCTGCAGCGTAATGTTATCGTTTGCTACAATGCCAGGGAATTCTTTGCGTATATTCAACATTTCAATGACATAATCCACAGGTTTAACCGCTCCTTTTTTAGGGTGCTGATGAAGATAAAAACTAGCAAAAGAAAAGCTGCAAAACGAGGCTGCAGCTTTTCTTTTACCACCTTTTACGAATAAAGAGGAGGTAAAGGAGAAACAAGGGGATAAGGCGCGCTTATCCCGATGCTCAAATTAAGCTTTAAAATCTTTTAGTTCATCACGTGTTGCAGGGATTTTAATTTCGCCCTTGATGATTTTTTGTTTCCATTCTTCTACTTTCTTCAATACATCTTTATTAAGGTTGTCCTGAGATGGAGAAATGTCAAGAGCGCCTTCTTTCAGACCATATGTGATCACTTCGCCGCCAGGGAACTTACCTTCTTTTGCTTTCGTTGTTAAGTCTTGTACCGCTTTGTCTACTTTCTTAACCATAGAAGTAAGGGTGACACTTTGTTTTGTTCCAGGTACTTTTCCTTCGTCATACTGGTCTTTATCTACACCGATGACCCAAACTTTGCGGTTAGGATCCGCTTTTTTCAGGTTTTTCGCTTCTGTGAAGACACCAGTTCCAGTGCCGCCAGCAGCATGATAAATGATGTCGACGCCGGATTTGTACATGCTTTCAGCTGTTGCTTTCCCGATGTCTGCCTTATCGAATGCACCAGCATATTTCACTTCAACTTTTGCTTTCGGGTTAGCTGCTTCAACGCCTGCACGGAAACCAACTTCGAATTTTCTGACTAATTCAGAATCAACGCCGCCGACAAAACCAATTTTGTTTGATTTTGTAGAAAGAGCAGCCGCAACACCCACAAGGAATGATCCTTCATTTTCGTTGAACACAATGCTGGCTACGTTGTCTTTTTTCACGACAGCATCAACGATGGCAAAGTGGTTTTTCTTACGCTGATCTGCAATTTCACTAATAGAATCTTGCATTAAGAAACCAATTCCGTAAATCAGGTCGAATTTCTCACGAGCAAGTGTGTTTAAGTTTGTTGTATAGTCAGCGTCTGATTTAGATTGTAAGTAATCAAAGCCGTTTTTACCTTTTTTTAGATTGTTGTCTTTTCCAAATGCTTGTAAACCTTCCCAAGCTGATTGGTTAAACGATTTGTCATCGACACCACCGACATCAGTTACCATTGCAACAGTGAATTGATCTTTATCTTTTTTGCTTTCACCGCTGTTTGAGCCAGAGTTGCCGCATGCTCCAAGGATGGTTCCTGCTGCTACGACTAAGGACAATGCTAGTCCAATTTTGCGCTTCTTCAAAACATAACCCCCTATAAAATTTAAAAGTTTCAGAAAAGTCTCGCGAAAAAAGACCGACCTATCTCTTCTCACCCTTCTGAATAGGGTATTTTATCCTGCTTTCTCCTGAAACTTATGGAGGACAGGAGAGAAGATGTAAGACATCAGACTTATATCTCGTTGAACTAATCAATCATAATTTATCATTTCCAATCCAATAAATAAATAGAAATTTGTTTTATTTTAAAAAAAATGTTAAAAGGCTAAATTCGATGTCTTTTTATGTGCTGAAATATGATATAATGCCGCTTTTGTGATGTGATCTACTACAGTGGAACCACTGATATCAAGGGGTTTGTCACATCGTGTTCCATAAAAAAACATCTGGCCTCTGTATAAGGTCAGATGTGTCAAATTATAGATATTGCTGAATTAAATTCATATTTGTTGTACTGAGTTTATATTGGAAAACAGGGCGTCCAATTGTCCCGTATGCCATTTCAACATCAACTACTTCGATGTCCTCAAGGAATTTCAAGTATTTTCTAATAGAGACTTGAGAGATTTCTGTATGATTCGCTAGGTCTTCGGTCGTGAAAGCCTGATGACCGAATGATTGAATACTTGTCCAGATGAGTTTGAGTGTGCTTTTGGTCAGGCCTTTTGGCAGAAGAACTTTTTCCGTCTCTGCTTTTTTATGAAAGAGCTTCGCATCTAAATCATTTTGCGAGATGCTGTTCATCGTTTGGTACAAGGCGTGTTTTCGTTTATATTCTGAGAGCGCTGATTGGAAACGTTCAAATTCAAACGGCTTGATCAAATAATCAACAGCCCCGTTTCGCATCGTTTGCTGGATCACGTCGACTTCATTGGCAGCTGAAATGACAATGACATCAACCGAATGATTTTGTTTGCGAATTTCTGATAATAATGCCAGGCCATTTTGTCCAGGCATATAAATATCGAGCAGTACAAGGTGAATGGCTTCTGTTTTTAAGATGTCCAGTGCCTGCTGAAAAGAGGTGGCAATCCCTTTTAATTCAAAGCCGTCGATTTGGGTCAGGTAGCGTTTGTTCAGCTCCCCAACCATTGGGTCGTCTTCTACTATTAACACATTAATCATGTGAATCCTCCTTTTGTTTATACGGAATACGGAGACTAAAGGTCGTTCCTTCTCCTTTTTCACTCGTGACAATCAGATGACCGTTCAATTTTTTGATGCTTTGATCAACGAAGTAGAGACCGAATCCTCTGTCTTCTCCTTTAGTTGAAAAGCCTTGATCAAACATGATGTCTTGTTCTTTTTTTGTGAGACCAACACCTGTGTCTGTAATTTCAATATGAAGCTGCTCCTGAACGTATCGGAATGAGATCGAGATGTTTTTCGTCTCAGTATGAGAAACAGCATCGAGTGCGTTATTTAACAGGTTGCCAATGACGGTAATGAGATCATGCGTCACTGCCGGGTCCTCTGAATTTGGGACTTGTGTGCTGCATATGACTTCTAAGGTCGCGCCTTGTTCCCTGATATAGCTTTGTTTTCCTAGTAAAAATCCTGCTAAAACAGAGTTTTTCACATGGTTGATGATTTCATTTGTTTCCGTCTGCTGATAGATCGCAATATCTTTGATATAAGTGCCAAGGTCATCGTAGTTTTTGAGCTGAACCAATCCTAAAATGACATGAAGCTTGTTCATAAATTCATGTGACTGGGCACGGAGGGCATTTGCATACATTTTGACTCCGCTTAGCTGCTCAGCCAAGTGTTTGACTTCTGTTTTGTCACGGAAGGTGGCGATTGCTCCAACGATCTCGCCCTTTACCGTAATCGGGACTTCGTTAAATACGAGCTCCAGTCCGTTCATTCTCACGTCGCGGTCAAGCAGCGGCTTGCGTGTTTCAATGACTTGCTTTAGACCGCTTGAAGGGAGGAGCACCTGAACATCTTGTTCTCTAGGATCAACCATAATGCCCATAATATGAAAGAGCCGTTTCGCTTCAGCATTGGCGAGCTTGATTTTACCGTGCTGATCGACGGCAAGAATCCCTTCTTTTGTTGATTCTAGCATGGCGCTTCGTTCTTTTAATAATGTAGCAATCTCATCTGGCTCTAGTCCAAACATAATTTTCTTCACTTTTCTTGCCACAATGAGTGCTCCAATGATACCAGAAAGAAGACTGAGCGATATGACGAAGTAGAGTGGAAGTAAGCTTTGATGAATAATCAAGTCAATTTCCTTTAACGTAATCCCTACTGCCACAGCCCCGAGCTGCTTCCCATTTTGATCATAAACCGGAACAAAAGCACGCATGGATCTGCCAAGTGTTCCAGAAGCCGTACTAATATGCTCTTTACCCTGTAATGCTAGTTTTTCATCACCGCCAGCAAACCGCTTCCCGATCTTCTGCGGATTTGGATGGGTTTTGCGAATGCCGTTCATATCCATCACGACAACGAATTCGGTTTTGGTGATTCGCTGAACACTTGTTGTATATTGACGGAGTGCTGAATACGATCGATTTTCTTCTAATGATTTCGCTGTGATCGGAGCCTCTGCGACCATTTTTGCAGTGGAGAGGGCGATGTCACGTTCCTGCTGATGAATGTTTTTAGCTGTTTCTGACCAGATCGTAAAGAAAGTGATACAAAGGGAGATCAGGACAACGATACAAACAAAAATCGTCAGTCGTGTTTGCAATCTTAATGTTTTTTTCACGAGTATACCCCTAACGCACGATTTTTTCGTAATAGTAATACTTTAACGGGAAAATGTAAGTTTGTGAAGGAATGTACGTGCAAAATCACAAATTTGATTTTGCTACCAGTTTACTTTGAAAGCATCTTGTCAATCCGTTTTAAGTGAGCCATAATAAATGTGAGCTTATGAGAAAGGATCTATTTATGAAAAATACATATTTGACTGGATATTTTCCGCTGATTTCGATTTTACTATTCAGCTCTGCTTTTTCGATTTTCACAGTAGGGATAATGACTGATTTCTTGACTCAAGCAGGTATTTTAAAAGGAATGCTGGAATTCTTCTCGGAACAGGGCATCCGGCTTGCTCTTTTTGCTGCTTTTGCACTTGTTTATTTTATGATTTTATCTGCCTTGAAACTGATTGCAGATACGGTGTTAGAGCTGGCGCTACTCTTTTTCGCGAAAGATCCTGAAGGAGAGAACTTAAAGAAAATTCGGATTGCATCCGTTGTTTATTTATTTGCCAGCTTGCTTGCATTTCTGCTGACGCAGCAGCTGATTTTGCTTGTCGGACTATTTGTTTTAGCAGGTCTTGTCTATTTTATCTGGGTTGTGGTCCGCATTTATCAATCGCTTTCCATGCTGAATTTAATTGGATTTATGATGTTTATTTTGCTGTTTTGGGCCACGTTTTTAATCGGCATTTTGTACTTATTTATTAAGCTTTATAACAGTGTTATGGCAAGTCTGCCTTCATAAACAGACAAAGAAAGCATCCTCCGATAGTGGAGGATGCTTTTTTTATGATAGAAACCGTTTTTGAATATCAGGTGTAGGCATCATACAAGATGTTTTTTGACCGAACCATTTGTAGCGATTTTTCGCTATCCGCTCATAAAACCAATCACGGATAGGGCGCGGAATGGCAAGGAATAAATAACTCCATCTGTAGATTCCTTTTAAATGCCGCGTGGCTTTTAAGATGCCTGTCGACTTCGTATAAAGGGTTCCTTTTTCAATATAAATGAATGAATTAAACTCATCTAAAGGCAAACCGTTTTCTTTTAAAATGCGCTGCCCCGTCTCTGATTGTAATGAAGCAAACATCATTCGCTCATTTGGATCACGCTTAATCACAAACTGAACAGCGCCGCTGCACACGTTGCAGACACCATCAAATAAAATTAAATGGGATGGATGTGTTGAATGCATTGCAATCAAACCTCCTGTTTATCTGGCGTATTGCATCGTATTTTTCCAAATACGTAAGTGCGGACTTGAGCTGTAAATAGATTCAACCGTTCCTCTATCTCTTCCAACCCATACACCCATTGTATATTGATCTGTCAGTCCAACAAACCAAATGTCTTTGTAGTCATTGGATGTTCCTGTTTTACCACCAATGTAAGGGGAACTGAAATTCGCTTTTTTCCCTGTTCCGCTTTTTACAACGGAGGCAAGCAGTTTACGCATGGTGTCATTTGTCCGCTGAGAATACACTTGCTTCGGTGACTCTTTCCACTTGTAAAGTGTCTTGCCGTTTAAGTCTGTCACCTTTGTGATCGAATGATTTTGCGTGTAAGCACCTTGGTTGCCAAAGACGGTATACGCATCTGTTATTTCTAGCGGCGAGAAGCCCTTCGTAAATCCGCCAAGTGCAGAAGGAAGGCGGTAATCATCCGCTACGATATGCTCGAATGAGAATTTCTCTAAATAGCTAAAGCCCTTTTTGACACCGACTGTATCTAGCATTCGGATCGCAGGTGTATTGTAAGAGTTCTTAAAGGCTGTTTCAAGTGTGACGGTTCCATACGTTTTATGATTATAGTTCTGCGGACAGTATCCGCTGCTACAAAACTTGCCGGCACTAATTTTGCTTGAAGCTGTTGCACCGGTTTGGTCGATGTAAGGACCATAGTCTAAAAGCGGCTTAATCGCAGAACCAGGCTGTCTTTGCGCTTGATAGGCGTAGTTGAAATCAAACTTTTTATAGTTCTTGCCTCCAGCAAGTGCGACAATTTGATGCGTTTCATGATTAATGACCGCTGATCCGCCTTCTACACCTTGGTAAGGTAGCTGCGCATTGAGCTGATAGACGGCTCGTTGCTGTAAGGAAGGATCAAGTGCCGTATAAATTTTGACCCCATCCTGAAGAAGGGCACTGACCTTTTCAGATAATTCTTTTTGAATGGCTTTTTTTGCTCCATCTGTTTTGGCCTTCTTCAAGCGTTTTGTAAAGCCTTCCTGATCTGACACAAGATCGGTAAATTCCTCATTGGCATATGTCACATAGTCAGGGTAAAGGTTTTTCTTTTCACTTAAGGACAGGTTGATTTTTTGTTTGATGGCTTTTTTGTATTGCTTTTTGGTGATGACGCCGTCTTTCTTTAAAATGCCAAGCAGTCGTTCTTGGCGTTTCTTTGTGTGTTTGAATTGCTTCAATGGGTCATACAGTGTTGGGTTGTTTGGAATCGCAGAGATAAATGCCATCTGTGCAAGCGTTAAAGAACTAAGTGGCTTATCAAAATAGTAATTAGCCGCAGAACCGACACCGTAAACACCATTACTGAAATAAATCGTATTTAAATAGCTTTCGAGTATTTCATCTTTCGAGAATTTCCGCTCTAATTCATAGGAATAGAGAAGCTCTGTAAACTTTCGGGTGAACGAACGTTCATGGCTTAAATATAAATTACGAGATAATTGCTGTGTGATCGTACTTGCGCCTTGGCTGATGCCATGGTTTTTCACATTTGAGGCAAGGGCACGAACAACTCCCATAAAGTCAATGCCTTTATGGTCATAAAAGTTACGGTCCTCTGAGCGGAGGAACAGCTCCTTCACATGATCAGGAATTTTATCATACGTGACGAACACTCGGTTTTCATCGTTTGAAACGATCTCTGAGATGAGAGAGCCATCCCGGTCATACATATAACTGTTTTGGGAAAAATCTATCTTTTCCAGCTTGATTTTTTGATCAAGCACTTCGTTCACAGGCTTCACACTTGCAGCTTCTTCCTTTGATAGATAAAAAGTCAGAACAAATAATGGAATGAGGGCAGCAAGTAATAACCAACCAATCATTGCACGAAACATGAGGTCACTCACTTTCTTCAATTTTCTAGCCATATCGTACCATTCTTTTGCGAATACGAGAAGGTTATTTTTAGAAAAGAATGGGCTTGAAGTCTAGTGAATAAGGCTTCTACACAAGAAAAAAGAGTATCTGATGCTGGATCAGACACTCCTTTCTTTTGCCTTCGACTGTGAGCGGACTGCCCATAAAAATAATGCGCCAAATAGAAAAATGCCGGCGGTGACATAAAAGACAGCTGGAATCCCGTAATGACTCGCCACAATGCCGCCAATTACCGGACCGACAACATTCCCAAGAAAACGGAAGCTGACATTGTATCCAAGCACTTCCCCTTGCATAGAGGCAGGTGCTTTGATCCGAATATACGCCGTCGTACATGGAATAATCCCGCCAAGTGCCATCCCGTATAGAAAACGGAAAAGTACTAACATCGCATAGGAATCCGCCATTGCTTGCGGGATGAATAAAATAGAGGAGAGGATGAGAAGGGCAAGCAGCACCTTGTCGTGACCAATTCGATCTCCGAGATCTCCCCATTTTCGTGTAAAGAGCAGGTTGCCAAGTCCAGTTGCAGAGAACGCAAGACCTGCATAAAATGCGAGATTAACAGGACCGTGTAAATCATGAATGTATAAAGCCAAAAGTGGCTGAATGCTAAAGTTCCCTACTTGTGTAATAAACGTTAAAAGCATCGTGACGACAAGCAAGGGCTGTTTGAAAATATGAACGAGCACATCCTTCCGTGAGTAAGAAACGCGCCTCGCTTCTTTTGAACGGATGGGATGTTCTTTCACTCCGAAAATAATCACAATTGCTGACACATAAATGACAGCCGCTGTGAGGAAAAACGTATAAATAAATCCGACGCTGTCTGCCATGAATCCACCCATTAATGGACCAAACAATCCTCCGGCGACATTACTCATCTGCATCGTTCCAAGGGTTTTACCTGCAGTTGCCTTTTCCGTCTGTGCAGAGATGAGTGCCATTGAAGTCGAGATAAAACCTGTGACAAGCCCCATGAAGAGCCGCAGGGCGAATAGCTGATAAACGGTTTGCACAAGCCCCATTAATAGAATACTTGTTGCGATCCCAATCCCGTTAATGAGCAAAATCTTTTTATAGCCATGCCGATCTCCAATCCGTCCCCAAATCGGAGAAATCAGAAAGGCCGTTAAAAACGTGACGCCAAAGACATAGCCGCTCCATCTTTGGACAAATTCATTTGAATAACTGCTATCAAGAGATTCTATGTAAAGTGATAAAAAAGGGACGATCATTGTAATGCTGGCAGATACAAAAAAGTTCACAAACCACATGATGTACAAGTTTTTCTTCCTGTTTGTGATAGAGACCACCTTCTTTATTTATTTCGTGTTCCTTAATAATTATAAAGGAAACTAAACGATCTTTCATCTGATGAATAGGTTGGGCATAGTGAATCTGCATTATTTTCAAGAAAATGAAGTGATTTCAAGGTCCGTCTTAATATAATGGTATCAGAATGAAAAACTGATGAAAAAGTGAGGTGAGACTGGTGGAACAGAAGACGGTGCTTGTGGTCGATTTTGAATTTACGATGCCTGATGGAAAGTATCATCCGCAAAATTTTTTTCCTGAAATTATTGAAGCTGGGGTAGTGAAAGCGGCAAGTGAAACGATCATAGACACGTTCTCTAGCTACGTCAAACCGAAAAAGTTCCCGAAGCTGACGAAGCGCTGTAAATCGTTCCTCGGTATTACGCAGCAGGATGTAGAGAGCGGAATTTCCTTTGAGGCATTTATCGAGAAGCTTGTGTCGCTAGATGGGGGAGAGGATTGTGAGATTATTACATGGGGCAATATGGACATGAAAGTGCTGAAGCAAAACTGTATGCTCAATCACATTGCCTTTCCTTTTAAGGGGAAGCTGAGGGACCTTGCCTTTGAATATAAAACCTTTTTTGGTGATCGCACACTGACAGGGCTTCGCAAGGCGGCAAAGGAATACGGCAGTGAGGGAGCTGGTAAGCATCATAAAGCACTAGATGATGCCATGACGACTTATCAGCTGTTAACCCTTTTTGAAAAAGACAGAGCCTATGTGGAAAATCCGCAAACAACCAAAATTGGTGAGCTGATCGATTTCTCACATTTTTTTGATTCGGCTGATTAGCGGGCGTCTTCTGGAAAATAATCTTTTTCGAGAGAAGATAGGCATGCTCTTGATTTTTCCGCCCATTTGGATTCATCCGCATGGAGCGCTTGTTTTAATTTTTCTACAGCTTCTTTTAGTGATACTTGATAATCTGGTATAACGCCATCATAAGGCTTCACCATATGATGAGGGATATTCGTCTGTTCACGATAGGCCAAAGCCCGTCTTTCTTGGAAAAAAGGCACGTCTGCTTCTTTTGGGTGATGCAGGTCGCCTTGAGTGGGATGTGTCAGAACGGCTTTTACTTGAACGAGATAGGCCGATGGTTTCACTGCTGTCACTTCCCCAATGTAAACACCTGTTTTATAAAATCCTTTCACAACGTGTCCAATTTGAATGTCTGTCATGTGAAATTCCTCCATTTCCTTCTCGTAGGAAGGTATTTCATTTCTTTTAGCCAATATAGTGAAGTAAACGAGCAAAAGGGGGAATGGCGAATGTTGTCGTTCATCGCACTCTTTCTACTGTATTTTCCTGAAGATAAAAGGGAGTACATCCCAGCGGCAATCACCACTGCGATTTTCTTTATGGCTGCATTTATTTGCTTTCGTCTGATCGTTCGTGCGTCTAAGAAGCAGGAGCGGATAGATGAAAAAAAGACAAAAAAAATGGATTGATCATTTTCTTCTTGTATCTTCAGGAAACTTCACGGTAACGGTTGTACCAGACTGCAGCGAGCTTTTGAAACGAATGGTTCCATGGTGATTTTCAATGATAGAAAATGTCACGGTCAGCCCAAGTCCAGTCCCTTTATTTTTCAATGTGTAATAGGGTTCGCCAAGCTTTTTCATTTGGCTTTCTGTCATTCCTACACCGTTATCCACGAAAAAAAGGCATATTTTATGATTTTCTTTTGAAGCATAAAGCTCAATTTTCCCTTCGTGTTCTGGGGCTGCTTCAATCGCATTTTTGATTAAATTAATCATGACTTGCTTGATCTTCGTTTCATCACCTTGAATGTATAAGTCAGGTTCAATGGATTGATGAATCGTGACCGATTTGAAATTCGCATAGGATGTCATCAGTGATGCACATTCCTCGAGTAATTTAGATAGGTTGAGAGATTCAATTTGATAATAATTTTGTTTCGCAATGTCAAGATAACTCGTAATAATATCCTGCGCCCTGTCTAACTCGGACAGAACGAGATTTTTATAATCTTTATTGGTTGATGTCTCTTTTGTATTGTCACTAGAAAAGAGCAATTGGATAAAGCCTCTCACCACTGTCAGCGGATTGCGTACTTCATGGGCAACGCTTGCAGCGAGTTCACTTACAATGGTCAGCTTTTCTGATTGGACGAGCTGTGTTCTCATTTGCGCATTTTCTTTCACGAATTCAATGGAATAGATACTTAGCACGAGAAAGAATATGTAGTAAAGAGTTGAGAAAAATAACTCAAGTAACTTCTGCTGCATAATAAAGGCCGGGCTGTATTCCATTAAGCTGACCGCAAATAGTCCAATGTAAATAAAGAATCCTTTGGATAAACCGATAAGCACTCCATACATCAGCTTTTTCAGCTTCGAATATTGACGCCATTTCCGGTAGAACAGAAATGGGATGAAAAAGTAAATCGGTACGACAATGAGTCCAACCCATAAAAAAGAGCCATACATCACGAATTTGACCATGGAACTTATCAAGATGGCGACGATCCCAACTGTGTAGCCTCCGTATAAAATGGCAAGTACAAGAGGGATGGATTGAAGGCCAGTCTGCAAGTCTAAAATCGAACCAACTGGATACATAATACATAGTGCTGAAGAGATGGATGCGAATACTGTGATGAGCAGTTTATTCGTTTTTGGGAAATGAGCAGGGGTCCGGCTTAGCCATAGCGCGTGATATAAAAAGATTGGAAATAGAATAAAAGATACATGGAGCAGAAAATCCTTGAACATTTCCATTTAAATGCTCTCCTCGTAAATAATAGTAATTCCTCTCATTATATCATTTCATGTACAAAGTAGATATGATAAAAGGAGGGTTTTTTTCTTTAAAAAGAACACCCGTGAGGATGTTCTTTTGATCATATAGGTCTTAATCAGATGATTGCGTAAACGCTTGATGAAGGCGTTTCAATCCTTCTTTGACTGTTGAAGTAGGACAGCCGAGATTCATCCGAATAAAGCCGTCTCCTTCGAGTCCGTACACGTGACCAAGCTCTAGGATCACTTTGCCCTTTTTTAGCAAATTGCGTTTCAATTCCGCTTGACTGAATTGATAATCCCGAATGTCTAGCCACAATAAATAAGAAGCATCTGGTTTCATATAACGCATGTTTGGAAGATGTTCGTCAATATAGTCCATTGCCATTTTCATATTGCTTTCGAGATAAAGAACAAGTGCATCAAGCCACTCGTCGCCATGGCGGTAGGCTGCTTCCATCGCAGGGATCGCAAATGCATTCAGTTTAGCCAGTCCGTTTCTTTGCATTTCATTGTTGAAAAGGGTTCTTTTTTCTTCATCGGAAATGATAATGGCAGATGCTTGGAGGCCAGCTAAATTAAATGTTTTACTTGGTGCAATGCACGTCACTGTGATATGTGCTATGTCGTCAGAAAGACTAGCAAATGGTACATGCTGCTTTCCGTATAGCATCAAATCAGAATGAATCTCATCTGAAACGACTGTGACACCGTGCTTGATACAGAGGTCTCCAACTTGCTTTAATTCCTCTTTTGACCACGCTCTTCCGGACGGATTATGCGGATGACAGAGGAACATGAGCTTCGCTTCAGGTCTGCTTAATTTTTTCTCTAAATCATCAAAATCCATGACATAGCGGTTGTTTTCTATTTTTAAAGGATTGGTTGAGACTGTTCGTCCATTTCGTTCAATCATTTGATAAAAAGGTGTATACACAGGGGACTGTATGACGACTTCGTCACTTGGTTTTGTATAGGCTTGGACTGCAAAACTAAGTGCCGTGACAATTCCAGGTGTGAAGGTGACAGCTTCTGTCTGGATCGACCATCCATGCCTTCTTTTGAGCCATTCAGCTACTGCCTGCTGCGTATCCTGATCTTGAAAGGCATAGCCAAATACACCGTGATCCAATCGCTTTTTTAATGCATCAAGGACGACCTGCGGCGCTTTAAAATCCATATCGGCTACCCACATTGGCAGCGCATCTGTAGTAAGGAATAAAGACTCTGCTTGATCCCATTTCACTGATTTTGAACCTTTACGTATGATCTGTTCGTCGAAATTCATGAAACCCACCTCTAGCCGTTTTTCAACCATTGTTGGTTGTGCTAAAATAAACATCACAAAATTTATTATAAGCGGTGATACCGATGAAAGATAGTCAAGCTGTAGAAGAGATGATTCAACTCATTAAGGCATGGGACCCTTTTCAATATGGGGAGGACTTTTATGAAACGGAGCCTGCTGACGTCATCAGTGCATTATACGACGCAGAAGACTCTTTATCTTTAGCAAAAGACATTCAAGCCATTTATCATCACTCATTTGAGCAGCTCCTGCCTTTTGAGAGCTGTCAACATATAGCGAATCAGCTTTTCGTCATACGAGACAGCAGCTCCTGCACACGCTAAGACAGGCTGAAATGTCCGATTTGATCAGACACAAAGACCGGATTTTCCTCAGGAACGAGGTGCCCGGTTTTTTTTAATGCGTGCAAGGTCGAGTTTGGCAGATCCTTGTGTAGCCTCTCTCCTATTTGGATGGGAACGATTCGATCTTCCTCACCCCAAATGAGCAGCACGGGTGTCTCCATTTTCTTTAGGACATCCGAGGTCAAATCCCCTTCCCGGTGCCGAATCAAGCGGAAAATCCCTCGGAAAATTTGATCATCAGAAAAAGGCTTTAAATATCCATCCACCATCTCTTGATCAATGATGGAATGATCATGCACAACAGCCGTTAAATTTTTCATGATGCCTTGCTTCAAGAGCTTTCTTTTAAGATAGAGATAAAAATAAGGAATATATGTGCTGTAAACAACTGATCTCTTTGATTTATTTAAATATCCTGAGCTGCACAAAAGGACCGCCTTTTCAAATAGGTCTGGCCGTTCAGATGCGGCATATAAAGCAATTTGGCCGCCCATCGAATGACCCACAAGGATCGCATGCTGAATCTGTAAGTAACCAGCTAGCTCGATAATGATCTTTGCCATGTTGCGATAGCTGTAAATAAACGTATGCGACTTCTCGGACTGTCCAAATGGCGGCAGATCGATCGCGATTAAATTGAAGTCTTGTTTCAGAAGCGGGATGAGCTTTCGATAGCTGAAGGTAGAAGAGAAAAGACCATGAATTAAGATCAATGTTTTCTTCCCCTGATTTGGATAGTGCTCGTAATAGATGTCTAAACCGAATTTACTTTTCATATAAGCTGGCTGAACAATGTCCATACTCATCACTCCGATACTTGATACTCTCTGTTAGGTGACTGTATTGTACCCTAAAAAGTGGATTTTAAGCTATGGTTAGCATCTTTTCCCTGCTTAGCATAATGGGAAAAACGTGCTATAATGTTCAGAAGATTTTTTAAAACTAGCTTTTTACAATCTGAGGTGTGAAATTAAATGAAACTAACAGAAAAAGAAACTGAAATATTAGAGATTTTAGATGAAAACAGCCGTGCCGATTTAAATACAATTGCAAAAATGGCAGGCGTGACAACAGAAGAAGCAGAAGCAATTATTCAAAAACTTGAAGATCAAAAAGTCATTATTGATTACTCAACCATGATTGACTGGCGTAAAGTAGATGGTCATGAAGGCGTCACAGCCATGATTGATGTCAAAGTGACACCAAAAAGAGGCGTCGGATTTGATGAAATTGCTGAACGTATTTATCGCTTTCAGGAAGTGGAGTCTGTCTATCTCATGTCAGGTGTTTACGATCTATCTGTTGTGATCCGCGGAAGATCTATGTCTGATATTGCCCGCTTCGTGTCTGAAAAATTATCGACACTTGATTCCGTTGTTTCAACAACTACCCACTTTATTTTGAAGAGATATAAACATGATGGGAAAGTGTTTGAAACAGGAGACGATGACAAAAGAATCGTGGTGTCACCTTAAATGAAAAAGTCTTATTTATCTGAAACGGTACAAAGCATTCAGCCGTCAGGTATTCGGAAATTCTTTGATTTGGCAGCCACAATGGAAGGGGTCATTTCCCTTGGTGTCGGCGAGCCAGATTTCGTGACAGCTTGGAATGTCAGAGAAGCAAGTATTATGTCATTAGAACAAGGGCTTACCTCTTATACGGCGAATGCAGGGTTATTATCTTTGCGAAAAGAATTGAGCAACTATTTATATAAGCGGTTTCACATTGACTACAGTCCTGAAGAAGAACTGATTATCACAGTTGGCGGAAGCCAGGCACTTGATTTGGCGTTTCGTGCGATTTTAAACAGCGGGGATGAAGTGATCATTCCAGAGCCTTGTTTCGTAGCATATGGGGCCCTTACGACACTTGCGGGCGGAGTACCTGTTTATTTAAGTACATCGGCTGAAAAAGATTTCAAAGCAGACTCTACGGATCTTCGCACGAAGCTGACGCCTAAGACAAAAGCGATCCTGCTTTGCTCACCGTCAAATCCAACTGGTTCTGTCTATTCAAAGGAAGAGCTTGAAGATATTGCTCAATTTGCAAAAGAGCATGACCTTCTCATTATCACAGATGAGATTTACGCAGAGCTGACGTACGATGAAGCTTTTACAAGCGTTGCGGCAATTCAAGATATGAAGGAAAGAACGATCCTCATTTCAGGCTTTTCAAAAGGGTTTGCTATGACTGGCTGGCGCTTAGGATATGTGGCAGCACCACCTGTACTGCGCGATGCCATGCTGAAAATACACCAATATTCTATGATGTGCGCGCCCTCAATGGCACAATATGCAGCAGAAGAAGCCTTGAAAAATGGGCTTGAAGATGTAGAGAAAATGAAGAAAAGCTACAGAAGGCGGCGAAATTTGTTTGTCGGCTCTTTGAATGAACTGGGGCTCACATGTCACCAGCCAAACGGCGCATTTTACGCTTTCCCGTCCATTAAAACGACGGGCATGACGTCAGAACAATTTGCTGAGGAGCTGCTCCTAAGTGAAAAAGTAGCCGTAGTCCCTGGTAATGTCTTCGGACCGAGTGGTGAAGGTCATATTCGTTGTTCATATGCTTCGTCTCTTGACCATCTTCAGGAATCACTTTCAAGAATCCAGCGCTTTTTGCAGGAACGACAAGTGAAAGAAGAAGCACCTGCCATCATCAAATAAAAAAAGGCATCAATCCATTAGGACTCATGCCTCTCAAATTAGGGGGGAATACTAGAAAGCATTCTTGTTTTCAGGTATTCCCCCTTTTGAACTGATCTAAACCCAATTAAAAAATATTTTGCGTAAAAGACCGTTCTGTGATATAGTTTTTAATTGCGTATAAACGAATATTAAAACATTTATTTAGGAGTTGTTATCATGGCGACAAAGTTTGAAGTAGGCAGTGTTTACACTGGTAAAGTAACAGGATTACAAGCGTATGGTGCGTTTGTTGCATTAGATGAAGAAACTCAAGGACTTGTGCATATTTCTGAAGTAACACATGGTTTCGTAAAAGACATCAACGAGCATCTTTCAATTGGTGACGAAGTTCAAGTGAAAGTTCTTTCTGTTGATGAAAAAGCTGGTAAAATCAGCCTTTCTATCCGTGCTACACAAGAAGCACCTGAAAGAAAAGAAAGCAAACCAAAGAAACAAAGACCACAGCAAGTGAAAGAAGAAGCTGCTACTCCACAAGGTTTCAATACACTTAAAGATAAACTTGAAGAGTGGATTGAGCAATCTAACCGTAAAGATTTGATCAAGAAATAAAAAAAGCACCGCTTCAAACGGTGCCTTTGGCTGCCTCGTATAGGCGGCCTTTTTTATGTCTTTTTGTTTAGCGAACCTCTGGATTCGGCTCGTCACGGCGAACAGCTTCTTCGCTTGGCTTGAACAATAGACCAAGGTTAACAAGACCTGCAATTCCAACAAGACCATAAATAATACGTGATAATGCAGAGCCTTGTCCGCCAAAGATCGCTGCTACTAAGTCAAATTGAAAAAAGCCGATTAGTCCCCAGTTAATAGCACCGATAATCGTGAGCACGAGGGCAATACGCTGAATAGCACTCATCGTGATTCCTCCTTTCGCTACAGCATCAATACATTTATATTTTGCAGATTTTTAGCCAAACTATGCGTAAGAAAATGGATTAAAGCAAATTACTTTACTTTTGGAATGATTGAGGCGCATAATGTAGCGCGAGGAGGAGATCAAATGGATCGATTTACTTATTGGAACCCAACGAAATTAATATTTGGAAAGGGAGAAGTTTCAGCCCTTTCAGATGAACTCAAACACTACGGAAAAAACGTATTACTTGTATATGGTGGAGGCAGTAATAAACGAAACGGCCTTTATGACCAAGTTGTCAGCATCCTAAAAGAATCAGGAGCTGCAATCACTGAACTTGCTGGTGTTGAGCCAAACCCGCGCTTAACAACGGTAAGAAAAGGGGTTGAGCTTTGCAAAGAGAACAACGTTGACTTTATTTTGGCAGTTGGCGGCGGCAGTGTTATTGATGCAACGAAAGCGATCGCAGCCGGAGCCAAGTACGATGGAGATGCTTGGGATATCGTGACGCGTAAGCATGTCCCAATGGAAGCAATTCCGTTCGGTACGGTGTTAACCCTTGCTGCAACAGGCTCTGAAATGAACTCTGGATCAGTGATCACAAACTGGGAAACAAATGAGAAATATGGCTGGGGAAGTCCAGCAGTTTTCCCTAAATTCTCTATTCTTGATCCAGTGAACACGTTCACTGTGCCAAAAAACCATACGATTTATGGCATGGTTGATATGATGTCTCACGTGTTCGAACAATATTTCCATCACACGGAAAATACACCTTACCAAGACCGTATGTGTGAAGGGCTTCTTCGTACGGTCATTGAAACAGCTCCGAAGCTGATCAACGATCTTGAGAACTATGAGCTGCGTGAAACGATCTTATTCACTGGTACCATTGCGCTCAATGGTATGCTGTCAATGGGAGCACGCGGTGACTGGGCATCTCACAACATCGAGCATGCGGTATCTGCTATCTATGATATCCCTCATGCAGGCGGACTTGCGATCTTGTTCCCGAACTGGATGAAGCATGTCATTCAGGAAAACCCAGGCCGCTTTAAACAATTAGCGGTACGCGTATTCGATGTGGACCCTGCGGGCAAAACAGACGAAGAAGTAGGCTTAGAAGGAATCGACAAATTGTCAGCTTTCTGGACAAGTCTTGGCGCACCGAACCGTTTAGCGGACTATGATATCAACGATGAGAAAATTGATTTAATCGCAGATCGTGCAATGGCACGCGGTGAATTTGGTCAATTTAAAAAGCTAAACAAAGAAGATGTTCTAGCTATTTTGAATGCTTCTTTATAATCAAACAATGAAAAGATAATTGCTTTCGAGCAGTTATCTTTTTTTGAGTTCGACGTGTACATATGTTAAAGTAGTCTTTCATGTTTTTGGATATATACGCTGTAAGGAGATGTATCAACAGATGGAAAATTTTATTTATTATAATCCAACGAAATTAATGTTTGGAAAAGGACAACTAGACGGACTAAAAAGCGAACTCGCTCGTTATGGAAAACGAGTGTTACTTGTATATGGTGGAGGCAGCATTAAGAAAAATGGTCTTTATGATAATGTGATCAGCGCGTTAAATGAAGCAGAAGCTGACGTATTTGAGCTGTCAGGTGTTGAACCAAACCCGCGCCTCACCACAGTGAAAAAAGGAATCGACATCTGCCAAAATGAAAAAATTGATTTCCTATTAGCTGTTGGCGGCGGCAGTGTGATCGACTGTACAAAAGCGATTGCAGCCGGAGCGGAATATGACGGAGATGTGTGGGACATTATCTCAAAGAAAACAACCGCTCAAAAAGCATTGCCGTTTGGCACAGTGCTCACACTTGCGGCAACTGGTTCAGAAATGAATCCAGACTCTGTCATTACAAACTGGGAAACAAATGAAAAATATGTGTGGGGCAGTTCAGTCACTCATCCTGCTTTTTCAATTTTAGACCCTGAGCATACTTATTCAGTGCCAGAAAACCAGACGGTGTACGGCATGGTCGATATGATGAGCCACGTCTTCGAGCAATACTTCCATAATGTGAAAAACACGCCTTTACAGGATCGAATGTGTTTTGCTGTTCTTCAAACAGTCATTGAGACAGCACCAAAACTGCTTGAAGACTTACAAAACTATGAGCACCGTGAAACGATCCTTTACGCAGGAACGATCGCTTTAAATGGAACGCTGCAAATGGGTTACTTTGGCGACTGGGCGTCCCATACGATTGAGCATGCAGTATCGGCTGTCTATGACATTCCGCATGCAGGCGGACTTGCGATCCTCTTCCCAAATTGGATGCGTCATACACTCGATCACAATGTGGATCGCTTTAAAAATCTCATGCTAAACATGTTTGACATCGAGACAGAGGGAAAATCTGATCGTGATATCGCATTAGAAGGAATCGACAAGCTGTCAGCCTTCTGGACAAGCCTCGGTGCACCAAGCCGTCTAGCAGATTATGACATTGGTGAAGATCAGCTGGACAAAATTGCCGACATTGCGGCGAAAGAAATGGAATACGGTGGTTTTGGTAACTTTATGAAACTTGATCGTGATGACATTCTTTCTATTTTGAAAGCTTCTTTATAATCCTTCGTGCCGTTTCTCTCTATGAGAAACGGCTTTTTGCTATGGGAGTGACGATCACTTGATTTCAATAGCTAGTTCCGCTAAAGTGAAAGGGATAGAACTAACGTAATGGAGGGCTTACAAGCGATGACACATATTCAATTTGACTACTCAAAAGCGTTACCTTTCTTTCAAGAGCATGAGCTTACATATTTAAAAGATTTTGTGAAGGTGGCCCATCATAATATTCATGAACAAACGGGTACAGGCAGTGATTATTTAGGCTGGGTTGACTTGCCGAAGCAATATGATCGCGAAGAATTTGCCCGCATTAAAAAAAGTGCAGATAAAATTAAGTCAGACTCTGATGTCTTACTTGTTGTCGGAATCGGCGGTTCATATCTCGGCGCACGTGCGGCGATTGAATTTTTGAACCACTCTTTCTATAACACGCTGCCAAAAGGCAAACGCAAGACGCCGCAAATCATCTTTATTGGAAACAACATCAGTTCTTCTTATCTAACTGATGTAATGGATCTATTGGAAGATGCAGATTTCTCTATTAACGTCATTTCAAAATCTGGTACAACAACAGAGCCAGCGATTGCGTTCCGCATCTTTAAAAAGCTCCTCATTGAAAAATACGGTGCTGAAGAAGCGAAAAAACGTATTTATGCAACAACGGACAAGGCACGCGGTGCATTGAAAACATTAGCAACAGAAGAAGGCTACGAATCATTTATCATCCCTGATGATGTAGGTGGACGTTATTCAGTCTTAACAGCAGTGGGTCTATTGCCAATCGCTGTGAGCGGTGCAGACATTGATCAGATGATGCAAGGTGCGGCAAAAGCAAGCGAAGACTTCGCTTCATCTGAGCTTTCTGAGAATGCGGCATACCAATATGCTGTCGTCCGTAATGTCCTTTACAATAAAGGCAAAACGATTGAAATGCTGATTAACTATGAGCCAGGATTGCAATACTTTGCAGAATGGTGGAAACAATTATTCGGTGAAAGTGAAGGGAAAGATGAAAAAGGAATCTACCCTTCATCTGCGAACTTCTCAACAGATCTTCATTCACTTGGTCAATATGTTCAAGAAGGAAGAAGAGACTTGTTTGAAACAATCGTTAATGTAGACAAGCCTCGTCATGAGCTTGTCATCGAAGCAGAAGAACAAGACCTTGATGGCTTGAACTATCTAGCAGGAAAAACGGTTGATTTCGTTAATAAAAAAGCATTTGAAGGAACGATGCTTGCTCATACAGATGGAAAAGTACCGAATTTGATCGTCACAATTCCTGAGATGGATGCTTATACATTCGGATACCTCGTTTACTTCTTTGAGAAAGCATGCGCGATGTCTGGATATCTACTAGGCGTCAATCCATTTGACCAGCCTGGCGTAGAAGCTTATAAAGTGAATATGTTTGCTTTATTAGGAAAACCAGGCTTCGAAGAGAAAAAAGCCGAGCTTGAAAGCCGCCTGAATCAATCGTAAGAATGAAAAGCACACCTTTCAGCGTGATAGAAAACCTTTGAAGTCTAGGAAGGGCGAGCACTGGCGCGGAGCGAATTTAACATTCGTGAGCACCAAGCGCGCAGACCTGACAACGAATGCAAGGGTTTGTCTACACGCTGAGCACACCTTTGAAGGGTGTGCCTTTTTTATTTTCGCACGGTTCCTGTGCAAGCCTCCTTACGCTCTGTACATAGAATAATGAGTAGAGGAGGGTGAAACATGAGAACGAATCATATTTACATTCACGATATTTCAGGCCAGGCAATCGTCAACTTTGGCAATGTCGGACGCATTTGTCCTATGAGTGCTACGAAGGAAACATCAGGGTCCGGCAGTGCGAACGAGACGAATCAATCATCCAATCAAAGCTTATTTGATGCCACTTTTTCAAACAATGTACAAATCACGAGAGATAGATGTATGAATTCCTCTCTTTAACGAAACCTATTAGACAAAAAGGAGGGTTTCGTATGATTCATGTACCATCCAGGCTGACTGGTGAAAGCTTTTCACTTTACCATTTAGAAGAGACGATGAAGCCGCTCGGCTATGTCATTAATGGTAACTGGGATTACGATCACGGATACTTTGATTATAAAATTGATAATCGTGATGGCTATACCTTTCTCAGAGTTCCTTTTACAGCCGAAAAGGGCCAGCTGGATCAGCCAGGCGTTGTGGTGAAACTGGGAGATCCATTTCTCTTAAAGCATGTCTATCAAGATAAGTTAGATGATCATGCGATGGTTGGAAATGTGGGAGCATCCTTTAATCAATTCCAAGAACCAAAAGAGAAAGATGGAGATGTATCAAAAGCTTATACTGAGATTGGCTTTTCGCTCGTCAAGGAATTAGAAGACGCACTGCTTTAAAGGCTGATTAGTTCATCCTCTGGATGAAGCTCATAATCAAAGGGAGGATTCATCATGGGTCCTTCTTTTTTTTGTACACCGACAATGATCACATGATGCTCTAAAAAATGATGGAGCGCTGTTAAGAATGTTTCTCCGGCTAACGAAGCTGGAACCGGTATGATGGTGATCTGTTTATGCAAGGTCATATGTCGTTTTTTCTGTAACGCTTTGAATTGTTCCTTTAAAAGAAAATGCTCGACCATTAAATGATTGACTGCATCAGAGGTATGAATGACTTGATTGGCGCCAGCCCGCTCGGCATTTTTCACGTAACGATCTGTTAAAATTTCAATTAAACAGTAGAGTGAAGGGTTTAATCCTTTTGCTGCAAGTAATGTTAAAACACTCTGCATATCAGCTGTCACTTCATTCTCGTGCTGATCTGCGGTAATCATCAGTGCATCTGCACCTGAAATATTGGCTTTGCGAAGTGTGCCATCTTCGGTGCCATGCCCTTTAATAAAATGAACATTCTCTAGAAGCGGCCCTTCCTTCAAGGAATCATCAATTAGAACAATCGGCATAGCTGGATCAATCGTTTGAAACGATTGAAGCAATTTGTTCGTTTTCTCATTCCAGCCAACGATAATGAGATGTCCTTTTCCTTTAAAGGCGACCTTCCCTTCTACATAATGGTGCTGCTTGCTGAACACAGCGGCAGCGAGTGTGGCAAAATAAGCCGTGACAAAGCTTGCCCCGATCAGAATCAGCGCCATACCTGCGATTTGTCCGGGAATGGTTTGCGGCACAAAATCACCGTAGCCGACCGTCGCGACTGTAATGAGAGCCCACCAGATCCCATCAAAGATCGTATGATACTGCTTCGGTTCAAGCAAGACGATTAATTGTCCAAAAAAAAGAAGCAAGAAACAGATGATGATGGCAATTCGAAGATAGAGAGGCCACCTTAGCCAAGCAATAAAGATACGGTTTGATTTCATTGGACTCTTCCTTTCAGGAGACTGCTAATGTCAGTATGCCCGATTAAGGAAACATTTTTTCATCTTCGTCATGTAGATCCCATATCTTAAAATAAGAGAGAAGAAGGAGGGAATGCGAATGTCGTTCGTTCAAAAGACCGTACTTCTTTTTATCGGCGCTCACTTTTTATCATCAGCTATGATCTTACTTGTGTTTGACTTAAATGCGGTGAATCATTTTATGAATGATTTTTCATGGCTGCACTTTTTTCAAAACCTATACGGAACGGTGACCTTTTATACAGCATGCTTAGGTGTGTTCTTCTTTTTCATTGGCGTGGTGATCCCCCTTAAAAAGACCTAGTGCTTTTTTCTGTACACGTTACATAAAAGTCATTAAAATTGTAAATAAATATATAAAATAAAAAGGAAGCTGATGAGCATGCTGTTTTTTTATTTTTTAACTTTTGCCGCATTGGGATTATCATTTTGGGCACAATTTAAAGTAAAGAATAATTTTGAAAAGTATTCAAAGGTTGAAGCATCCAGTATGAAAACAGGTGCGGAAACCGCTCGACATATTTTAGATCGCAACGGGTTATACGACGTGCCTGTTGAACCGGTAAGAGGAACTTTGACTGATCATTACGACCCGACGCAGCGTGTGGTTCGCTTATCTGAACCTGTGTACTACGGCCATTCCATTTCGGCCATTTCAGTCGCATCACACGAGGTTGGACATGCCTTGCAGCATCAGGAATCCTATGGTGCGCTTGTCTTGAGACATAAGATTTTTCCTGTCGTGAACTTTGCATCTGGCGTTGCCCCGCTTCTTTTCCTTGGTGGAATCTTACTTGGCAGCCTTAACTTAATCGGGCTTGGGATCATTTTGTTCTCAGCGGCTGTGTTCTTTCAGCTTGTGACATTGCCTGTCGAGTTTAATGCAAGTTCTCGTGCGAAAGATATCATTGTTTCAGAAGGAATCATTAGAAGCAGTGAAGAAAGAGGCGTGAACAAGGTGTTAAATGCTGCCGCTCTTACGTACGTCGCAGCAGCCCTTGTCTCCTTGTTTGAATTGCTCCGTTTTGTAATGATCTTCCTAAATGGCCGTAATGATTAATTGATGCCAGAGGAGGTGAGCCCTTACCGTTGTTAGGTAAGGGTTTTTTTGTATATTTTAAACGTATTTTTAGTCATATTACTCATTGCTGCGACAGCGTTTTTTGTTGTCACTGAATTTGCGATTGTGAAAATTAGAGGCTCTAAAATCAATCAGCTGATTGAAAGCGGTGATAAGAGAGCCATTCACGTACAAAAGCTCATATCAAATCTCGATGAATATTTATCCGCCTGTCAACTCGGTATTACCATTACCGCTTTAGGCTTAGGGTGGCTGGGCGAGCCGACGGTGGAGCATTTTCTGCATCCACTGTTTGAGGAGTTGGGGCTTCATTCCGCATTAACCGACATCCTATCGTTTATCATCGCATTTGTGATCATTACGTTTTTACATGTCGTTGTGGGAGAACTGGCGCCTAAAACGATTGCCATTCAAAAGGCAGAGGCGGTCAGCCTTGTGACAGCAAAGCCACTCATCTTTTTCTATAGAGTCATGTACCCGTTTATTAAAGCATTAAATGGATCTGCGCGAGGCATTGTGAAATTATTCGGTTTTCATTCTGTCAAAGAACATGAAGTGGCGATCAGTGAGGAAGAATTGCGTCTCATTTTATCTGAAAGCTATGAAAAGGGTGAGATTAACCAGTCTGAGTACAAATATGTGAATAAAATTTTTGAATTTGATAACCGAGTGGCGAGAGAGATCATGATTCCTCGTACAGAAATTTCAGCTATAGAGATTGAACAGACGCTTGAAGACGTGACGCATTATATGCTGAACGAAAGATACACACGCTACCCCGTCATTAAAGAAGACAAAGATCATGTGATTGGTGTCATCAATAGCAAAGATGTGTTTAAGGCGAGTTTCCTGAATCAAGATGTGACGATTGAAGACTTAATGCGTCCTGTGATACGAGTGATTGAAAGTACGCCTGTTCAAGAATTGCTCATTTTGATGCAAAAGGAACGAATTCATATGTCAGTGCTCGTAGACGAATATGGAGGAACAGCCGGGCTTGTTACAGTAGAGGACATATTAGAGGAAATCGTGGGCGAAATTCGAGATGAATATGATCAGGATGAAACACCTCATATCGTCAAAAAAGGTGACTTCCACTATGTAATGGATGGGAAAGCCTTGATTGATGAAGTAAATGATTTATTGGATTTAGCCATTGAGAATGATGATGTTGATACAATTGCTGGCTGGATGATGACACATAAATTTGATATTGAGATTGGAGATACGATTGAAGCAGAAGGCTGTGAATTTACCATCATAGATGCAGAAGACCATCATATTCGGACCATTGACATCAAAAAGGTCCACTTTTCCTAAAAACCTCGTAACACTTGACGAGGTTTTTTTACTTGGTAAACTTTAGGTGAGATAATGCCTTCTACCGATAAACAGTGATTGACTTCATATAAAAAGGGTATGGTTTGATAGAAATGACAAAAAGGAGCCGCTCATATGAAAAAAATCAATGTACAAACAAATAGACGCGATGAGATGATCGACGTGACGAACGAGGTCCATCAATATATCAAGGAAACAGGTATTCAAAACGGAACCGTCATCGTCTACTGTCCTCATACGACAGCAGGGATGACCATTAATGAAAATGCGGACCCAGATGTGAAACGAGATATGCTCCGCCGGCTTGACGAAGTCTTTCCGTGGGAACATCCGAAGGACCGCCATATGGAAGGAAATACAGCCGCACATATGAAAGCGAGCTTTATGGGTGCTACGCAGCATATTCTCATTAATCATGGTGATCCTGTCCTTGGCACATGGCAGGGAATTTATTTCTGTGAGTTTGACGGGCCGAGACATCGCCATTTTTATATACAGGTATCATCAAACGAGTAAGAGATGGGTGGATATAAATGGGAGATATGACGAAATTACTGCAAATCAAATATGGGATTATTCAAGCGCCAATGGCAGGAGGTGCCGTGACACCTCAGCTGGCAGCCGCTGTTTCACAATGCGGAGGGCTTGGCAGTTTGGCAAGTGGATATGTGCAGCCTGACCATTTGAGGCAGCAGATCAGACAGGTCAAACAACTGACAACTCGCCTGTTTCAGGTCAATGTATTTGTACCAGAGCCAATTCCTGAAGTCAAAAAAGAGGATGTGGCATTTTGGGAGAAGAGACTGCCAGCACGACCAGTAGCCGATAGACTGCCGAGCGAAGAGGAATTGTGGAATGATTTTGAACAGAAAATCAACATTCTTTTGGATGAGGACGTACCGGTCGTTTCCTTTACCTTCGCTTGTCCAAACGAACAAACGATACATCGCTTAAAACAAAAGGGGATCTTTTTAATTGGAACCGCCACAACAAAAGAGGAAGCACTGCTTTTAGAGGAAAAAGGGATGGATGCCATTGTTCTGCAAGGAAGTGAAGCAGGGGGTCACCGAGGTACCTTTTTACCTGCAAAAGGAGATGCCCTGATGGGACTCTTTAGCCTGATCTCTGACGTCAAGCCGCTCTGTCATGTGCCATTGATCGCCGCAGGCGGGATTACAGATCGAGCAGGTGTGGAAGCCGCTCTAGCACTTGGAGCGGATGCGGTGCAAATCGGCACACGATTTTTAGCCAGTCAGGAAAGTGCTGCGGCAGACATATACAAAAAGGCGATTTTACAGGCAGCAAGCAGTGAAACAAAGATCACGAAGCTTTTTTCTGGAAAAAGAGCAAGAGGTATTGTGAATCAGTGGATGGAGGAAGAAAGACAGAATGAAGATAGGGTTCTTCCTTATCCGGTTCAGCATGTATGGACGACACCGATGCGAAAAGCAGCTGCGGCGGCGGGAAACCCTGATCAAATGGCTCTTTGGGCAGGACAGGGCGTTGGCCGTATTCACTCGATTTTAACCGTTGAGGAGATCATGCATGAACTGACGCACATATAAAATCATGTTGGGGGGTGTGAAAGGGTGGACATCTTAAAACATTCATACCGAAAAAAAGGACAAATTGAATTTTGGTTTGATGAATTTCCGCACTCTCCTGCCGTCCTTACGCCCATTCGTCATTACTATTTTGTTCGTTATGTAAAATGGAGCCGGCACGATCCGCCGGTCACAAGAAAAGACTTAGAAAAAATGGAGCTCCTTGCGAACACGATGCTTGGCACGCTGCAAGATTATCGAAAGCGCAAGGCATACAAAAGCCCCTTGTCATAACCACTAGACAAGAGGCTTTTTTTAGCTGCCGAACATTTGCCTGAGATAAATCACATCCATCCGGGTGGTCTGCGGCAATAGATAAGCAGATTGAACAGCACCTGGCCGCCTTCTCTTATTCAATTTGTCGATAATTTCTGCCGCTGTTAAAATCCCAAGTCCATGTCCGTAATATTGATCTTCTCCTAAGTAAATCACATTTTCCCCACGCCACTGTGACTGCTGATAGCTAAATTCTGGATTCTCGAAATATAAGCAATCCCCATAGATAAAGTCATTCCCGCGCTCTGTATAAATCGACAATGTATCATAATGCCAGTCATACAGAGTTAGACTGCGAAGCCTTCGGTTAAACTTCTCGTCCCCTACCGTTTGCAAGACTCCCATATAAAACACGATGACAATGGCGGTGGCACATTCAAATGCATATTGTGAGCCATTTTCAAAAATGTCTTTAATGCCTCTAGATGGTTCGACTTGATAGCGCAGCTCTAGTGCTCCTGCTTCAGATACGCGCCAAAAGGCGTCATTTGCACGAGACTTTTGAAAGATGGCAAATGAGGCACCACTTTTATGCAAATCTCTTGCAGCATTCATAATGTTCGATCTCAATGTAACCTCAAATAACAAATCAGATGCTTGCCTATAGCGGAACGTATCATTTGAGGCTTGTAACTGCATCAAAATGATCCGCTTTTGTCCCTCTAGCTGAAATGAAGCCAGCTGCTCATTTGTCACTGGCTGTCCTGAAAGGATAATCATATGAAAAGCGCCCCCTTTTGTATTAGCGTATGCAGGGTGCTTGGGCAAGGAATCAATTTGTGTAAATAAACAAAAAAGCATCCTTTTTATTTGAAAAACATGAAAATAATATGAAGCTGTCCGATATATAACATATCGTTTAAAAGGAGGAAAAACATGAAAAATGCAATAAAATGGTTGAAAAAACCATCGATTTCTAAGAGACTGATTATTTCATTCACTCTCGTCCTTGTCTTGCCAATTATTACACTCAGTACGATTTCATATCAGATTGCCAAAGAAGAATTAGATCATGAAATCATGTACGGAGCAAAAGCAAGAGTCAATGAACTGAATGACATGATCCAGCAAAAGCTGATGAATAAGGAAAACGCAGTAAAACTCTTTACTGAAACAGCTACTGCTGCAGACTTTAAAAAGAACAACCAGGACAAGCTGTATGAGCATTTTGAGATATACAGCAAAATCAATGAAGATGATGTGGTTGGGTTTTATGCAGCAAGTAAAAAGCGTGACTTCATTCAGTTTCCTAAAGTAGATATGCCAAAAGGCTATGATCCAACAACGCGCGATTGGTATCAACTAGCTATGCAGGATGATAGTGGTAATCCAGTTGTCACCAATCCATACATTTCTGCCACAACAAACGGCATGGTTGTCACGATTGCCCAGCGCCTGAAGGACGGGGCGGGAGTGATCGGAATCGACATTGATGTACAAGACATTGTCGATAAAATAAAAGAGATTAAAATTGGACGAGAAGGATACCCAATTATTGCGAATAAAAACAAGCAAATTGTGGCCCATCTAGAAGAAAAATCAGGATCTAAGGTTACTGAAAATATTTCATCTATCCTTTACAGCGGAAAAGAAGGAACATCAACTTATGAGAATAAAGGAGAACAAAAGCGTCTCGTTTTTGTGACAAATGATTTAACAGGTTGGAAAATTGCTGGAACGATGTTTGTATCAGAAACAGAAGAAGCAGCACAGCCAGTTTGGAATTCTGCCATTATTCTTTTAATTTCTTCCTTTATCCTTGGCGGTATTGCGATCTTCTTTATCGTTCGCTCCATCACAATTGGACTTCGAAAGCTTGTTGATTTCTCAGAAAAGGTGAGTGATGGTGATTTAACCGAAACCCTTGAAACCAAATCGAAGGATGAAATTGGAGATCTCACAAGAAGCTTTAGCAAAATGAGTGAATCCCTTCGTGACGTCATTCGAGCGGTACAGCAATCTGTCGACAATGTGGCTTCCGCTTCCGAGGAGCTGACGGCAAGTGCCAGCCAAACAAGTCAAGCAACTGAGCATATCACAATGTCGATTGAACAATTTTCAAATGGAAATGAAGCACAAAACGAGAAAGTCGAATCTAGTACGAATCAGCTTGTGGCAATGAATGAAGGATTACAAGGCATGTCACAAACGTCATCAGAAGTGGCTACTGTCTCACTTCAATCGACAGAGGCAGCTGGTCAAGGCGGCCGACTAGTTGAAAGTACAGCGAGCCAAATGAAACATATTGATACATCTGTACAAGAAGCAGAACAAGTCATGAAGCAATTAGAATATAAGTCTAAAGATATTACGAGCATTTTAAATGTCATTAACGGCATTGCAGATCAAACGAATCTTCTTGCGTTAAATGCAGCCATCGAAGCAGCAAGAGCAGGCGAATCAGGACGCGGCTTCTCTGTCGTGGCAGAAGAAGTGAGAAAATTGGCTGTCCAATCGGCAGACTCAGCGAAAGAAATAGAAAAGCTCATTCAAGAAATTGTGTTAGAAATTGCTAAATCTCAAGATATGTTCAAAACGGTCAATCGAGAAGTACATGCAGGACTTGGTATGACAGAAGAAGCAAAAGAAAGCTTCCAGAACATTTATGAGGCGGCAGAAGGAATGTCGAAAAAACTGACGCAATTAAACGATACAGCCATTGATCTATCGAGCGGTTCGAAGCTAGTTTCACAAGCTATGCAGGAGATGCGTCAAGTCTCTAGAGAAAGTGCTGCAAACATTCAGGACATTGCGGCTTCTGCTGAAGAGCAACTGGCCTCTATGGAAGAAATATCATCTTCTTCAGTGACACTTTCTAACATGGCAGAGGAACTAAAAGAGCTCACAAGTCAATTTAAAATTGATTAAATAATGATGAAAAAATACCCAGAATTGTCTGGGTATTTTTTTTATATTTTAAACATCGTTTTCAGCCTGTAAAAATAAACCTTTCATCCGATAATAACTTTAGAGAAGTAAAGGGGGAAAGAGAAAATGGGGAAAATGATTCAATGGTTAAAAAAACCATCCATTTCAAAAAAATTAATTATTGCCTTTTTGGTAGTCCTTATCCTGCCAACCACTGCACTGACAATTAGTGCGTTTTTTACATCAAAGACAGAGCTAGACAAACAGATTATGGGCAGTGCGATGAGTCAAGTCAATGCATTTGATACTTTAATCAATGAGAATATAGGAAACAAAGCAGACGCTGTGGCTCTGTTTACAGACTCACTCAAAGCGTCTAATCTTCAAGAAAAAAATAGAAATGCGACCATCAAAGAATTGCAGCAATTTGGAAAAATTAATGAAAAAGATGTTTCTGCTATCTATGCAGGCTCCGAAAAGGGATTGTTTATGCAATATCCAGTTCAAAAGATGCCTGATGGCTACGATCCAAGAGAGCGTCCATGGTATCAAGAAGCGCTCAATGCAGAGAACGGTAAACAAGTCATCACAAAACCATACGTAGCAGCCTCCACAGGCAAAATGGTCATCACGATTACTCAAAAAATGAAAGATGGGTCAGGTGTTATTGGACTTGATATGGAAATTGACACCCTGATTCAAAAGTTAAAAGAAATCAAAATTGGGCAAAAAGGCTATGCCTTCATCATGGAGAAAGATAAAACAGTTTTAGCAGATCCGACCCAAAAGCCAGGAAGTCAGGTCAATGAGAATCTAGCAAATATTATTTATCAAAACAAAGAAGGAAACGGCAGCTACACACTCAAAGGAATAGATAAAAAGGTTGCGTATGTGACCAACGAATTAACTGGCTGGAAAATCGGTGGAACGATGCTCGTATCAGAAGTAGAAGATGCAGCAAAGCCCGTTTTCAATACAGCCCTTATTGTGTTCAGTGTGACACTTATCGTAGCAGGTACCCTCATCTTCTTTATCGTCCGCTCTATATCTAAAAGATTATCCAACCTTGCCCGCTTCTCGAAAAAAGTCAGCGAAGGTGATTTGCGCGATAAGCTTCAGATCCAATCAGATGACGAAATTGGCCAAGTTGGGAAAGGCTTTAATACAATGATTGACTCATTAAGAACCCTCATTGGTGCCGTCCAAACCTCAGTCGAAAATGTCGCTTCTTCATCAGAAGAACTGACCGCCAGCGCAGGGCAAACAAGTAAAGCAACAGAGCATATTACACTAGCCATTGAACAATTTTCCAATGGAAATGAAAGTCAAAATGACAAAGTCGAATCCAGCTCAGAAGAGTTAGATGAAATGAACCGTGGCCTTCAGCACATGAATGAGTCGGCTGAATCCATTACTGCTTCATCGATCAAATCAACAGATATCGCAGGGGAAGGCGGACAGCTTGTCGAAAAAACCGCTTCTCAAATGAATGTCATTGATCAGTCCGTGAAAAAAGCAGAGAATGTCATCAGCGCTCTTGAAAGTAAATCAAAAGACATTACACAAATTCTAGGTGTCATCAATGGTATCGCCGACCAAACGAATCTACTTGCGCTAAATGCAGCAATTGAGGCAGCAAGAGCTGGGGAATCTGGCAGAGGCTTCTCCGTTGTAGCAGAAGAAGTAAGAAAACTGGCTGTTCAATCAGCCAATTCGGCGAAAGAAATCGAGAATTTGATTAAAGAAATCGTTCAAGACATCGATGTATCACAGGAAGTATTCACTGCAGTGAATCGAGAAGTTCAATCAGGCCTAAGCTTCACTGAACAAACAAGAGTCAGCTTCCACAATATTTTCGAAATGACAAAAGAAATTTCTGACCAGCTTCAAACCATGAATCAAACAGTTGTCCAGCTTTCAAATGGCTCTGCACATGTGTCAGAGGCTGTCCGTGAGATTGCAGACGTCTCACGTGAAAGCTCCGCAAACATTCAAGACATTGCGGCTTCAGCGGAAGAACAGCTCGCATCTATGGAAGAAATCAGCTCCTCCTCTGCTACGCTTTCATCAATGGCAGAAGAATTGCGTGATTTGATCAGCAAATTTAAAGTCGAATAGACAAAATGAAAAGAGCCCTTCAGCTAAAGGGCTCTTTTTTAATTGAATAAATCAAAAGAAATAGGTAAATTTACTCATTTTAATTAGATTTCGAACATTACCCCTTGAAAAATAATTCATATTACCTAAGAATAGAAGGGAAATACCACAAATAATAATTCAAAAGGAGTAGAGTCATGAAAAAAATCAACTTTTTTAAGCATTTTACAATGTCCAAGAAATTAATTACTGCATTCTTAGCGATTCTCCTAGTGCCAATTCTCGTATTGGCAGCATTTTCTTATGAAGTGGCATCAAAGTCTCTCAATAATGAGATTATGTCTAGTGCTGCAAATGGTGTTCAGCAATTAAACGAACTCATTAATAAAGATGTACAGCCTAAAATTGATATCGTTTCTTATTTATCGAAATCGGTGAAAAAGAGTGAATTGACTTCTAAAAATAAGGATTTACTCAAGGTGAAATTAAAGCAATTATCGGAAACAGACGAAGATGTTGTGGAAGTATTCATTGCAGATCAAAATGGTAAACTAACCGAATATTCCGAGATTCATAAAGGTAGTGAAGCGAGTGCAAAAAACGAACCGTGGTTTCAACAATCGATGAGAGATGAGAAACTCATCATTTCAGATCCTTTTGCCGACAAGTCATCAGATGACCTGCTCATCAGAATATCAGAACAGCTAGCAGATGGTTCTGGTGTGATTGGAATCAATGTGCGCTTGAACACGATCGTGAAAGATACAAACAGCATCAAAATAGGCAAAGAAGGCTATGCGTTTGTCGCGACTTCAGATCAGCATTATATTGCCCATAAAACAGACAAGCCTGGGGCGAAATTGACAGGTGATTTCATCACGAAATTGTATGCTAAAAAACAAGGCAGTTTCAAATATGAATACAAAGGACAGCCGAAGCAAATGTTCTTTGACACAAATGAAGCAACAGGCTGGAAGCTTGCTGGAACCATGTATGTGGACGAAGTCAAAGAAGCTGCACAGCCAGTGCTCGACTTAACAATGATCATACTGGCAGTTGCGATTGCCATAGGCGGAATCGCGATTTATTTTATTATTAAATCGATCCGAAAGCCACTGATAGCGCTCTCTGAATCGGCTGAGAAAATCAGTCAGGGTGATCTGACCCAGCACATTGAAGTTCGTACGCACGATGAAATCGGTAAGCTTGCCCAGAGCTTTAACGAGATGTCAGCAAAGCTGAAACAAGTCATTCAAGCTGTCCAGAATTCCATTGAAAATGTGGCCGCCTCTTCTGAAGAATTAACAGCAAGTGCGGGACAGACCGCTCAAGCGACTGAGCATATCACATCATCTATTGAACAGTTCTCAAACAGCAATGAACATCAAAATGATATGATCGAAAAAAGCTCAGTCCAGTTGAACGAAATGGATCGCAGCTTATCCCATATGGTCGATACGACCTCTCATATGATGGAATCGTCGATTGATTCGAGCAAAACGGCTCAGGCCGGTGGAGAACTTGTTCAAAAAACAGCAGGGCAAATGCAAACCATCGAGCAGGCAGTGAAAGAAGCAGAGCTTGTGATTCAAGGCTTAGAGCAGAAATCAAAAGATATTACGAACATTCTGGGTGTCATTAACGGCATTGCCGACCAGACCAATCTCCTAGCTTTAAATGCTGCGATAGAAGCCGCTCGGGCAGGAGAAGCAGGCAGAGGTTTCTCTGTTGTTGCAGAAGAAGTTCGTAAGCTGGCAGAGCAATCCGGAAGCTCTTCAAAGGAAATTGAAAGCTTGACGAACGAGATTGTAGAGGAAATTAAAAAATCACAGAACATGTTTAAACAAGTAGCAGGTGAAGTACAATCTGGATTAGACATTACAGATGAAACGAAAATCAGCTTTGAGAAAATTACCGATAAAACATCAGAAATGACAGAACAAATGAAACAAATGAACGGAACGGCTAAAGAACTCTCGCATGGCTCAAATGATATTTCACATGCGGTGAATCAAATTAAAGAGCTTTCACGAGAAAGCTCCGCAGGCTTCCAAGATATCGCAGCATCCGCAGAAGAACAGCTGGCATCTATGGAAGAGATCAGTTCCTCCTCTGCTACGTTATCTCAGATGGCAGAAGAGCTAAGAGAGCTCATTAAACAATTTAAAATATAAGAATATAGGGAAGCACCTGACGTTTTGGCGTCAGGTGTTTTTTCCATTCAATACATATAATTTGGGTATTTTGGTCTTATTTAGACTTTAATAAGTTAAAAAAGTAAAGAACATAGTAGTACTTCCGATATATATACTATCTTACGAAAAGGAGTTTTCTTTTTTATGAAATTCATACAGTATTTCAGGAAGCCATCTATTTCAAAAAAGCTCGTATTCTCTTTCTTATTTATTCTCTTATGCCCAATCATTGTGTTGGCATTCTCTTCATATCATACGGCGAGTACTTCTTTGAATGATCAAATCATGCAAAGTGCAAAGGAGAACGTCGAGCAGCTAGATAAAAATATTACGAAGGTTGTGAAAGTGAAAACAGACGCAGCCGATTTCTTTAGCAAATGGATCACGGAGAAAAAGCTTAAGCAAAAAGGCACGACAGATATTCAAGGACGGTTTGAGCAGTTCATGAGTATGAATGATGACACAGAAGGCATTTTTGTCGCTTCAAGTGATGGCAAAGTGTTTTCAAGATATCCTAATAAAAAAATGCCTGCTGACTATGTCGCAACGGAGCGGGATTGGTATAAAGACGGCTGGGAGAAAAACGGAGAGCTGTCTGTTTCAGCACCGTATCCAACAGCTTCCACAGGTACGCTTGTGGTCACCATCTCTAAAAAGTTAGAAGACGGATCAGGAGTCATTGCAATGAACCTAGACATTGCGAATCTAGTAAAAGAATCAAATAGCATAAACATTGGGAAACAAGGCTATGCCTTTATCGGAAGTCCGGATCGTACCTTTGTTGCCCATCCTACGAAAAAAGCGGGAACAAAATTATCTGGTGAATGGCTAGAAAAGCTTTATTCACAAGATGAAGGTTCTATGAGTTATATGTTTGAAGGAAAAGAAAAGCAAATGGAATTCACCACAAACAAAGCGACTGGCTGGAAAATTGTCGGTACGATGTTTGTGACAGAAGTAGAAGAAGCTGCAAAGCCAGTCTTTAACATGGCCGCTATCATTTTAGCTGGCGCGCTCATCATTGGCGGGATTCTGATCTTCTTGATCATCCGTTCCATTACAAAACCACTATCTATACTTGTCTCTTCTTCAAAGAAAATCAGTGAGGGAGATTTAACAGAAAAAATTGATGTCCGGTCAAAAGATGAAATTGGACAGCTAGGCACAAGCTTTAATGAAATGAGTGAATCATTAAGAGATGTCATCCAAGCTGTACAAACATCTGTAGAAAACGTGGCTTCTTCATCTGAAGAACTGACAGCAAGCGCAGGTCAAACAACAAAAGCAACCGAACATATTACATCATCTATTGAAACATTCTCAAACGGCAACGAAAATCAAAGCGAAATGGTGGAGCAAAGTGCGGCTCATTTAAAACAAATGAATGAAGGTCTGAACGAGGTCGCAGAAACATCTGATGTCATCGCAGCATCATCTATTCAATCAAGAACAGTCGCGGAATCAGGCGGGCAGCTTGTGGAGCAAACCGTTGGCCAAATGAAGACGATCGACCATTCAGTGAAAGAAGCTGAAGGGGTGATCAACGGGCTAGAGCATAAATCAAAAGACATCACAAACATCCTAGGCGTGATTAACGGCATTGCGGATCAAACGAATTTACTTGCACTCAATGCAGCTATTGAAGCAGCACGTGCAGGTGAGTCAGGCAGAGGCTTCTCTGTTGTCGCAGAGGAAGTACGTAAACTTGCGGTTCAATCATCGGATTCAGCAAAAGAGATTGAAAAGCTTGTGAAAGAAATTGTATCTGAAATCGAAACATCTCAAAATATGTTTAAATCAGTGAATGAAGAAGTGAAGAATGGTCTTTCCATTACAGATCAAACGAAAGAAAGCTTCTCACAAATTAATCAGCAAACAGCGGAAATCGCTACAAGAATGAATGAAATGAATACAACAGTACGCGAGCTTTCAAAAGGATCTGAGCAAATTTCTAAAGCAGTGTATGAAATTGCAGATGTATCACGAGAGAGTTCAGCAAGCATCCAAGATATCGCTGCATCTGCTGAAGAGCAGCTTGCTTCTATGGAAGAGATTAGTTCTTCCTCTACGACTCTTTCCCAAATGGCGGAAGAATTACGTGATTTAATTAAAAAATTCAAGATCAGCGAATAAGATCAAGTGGTTCTCCTCAAGGGGAACCGCTTTTCTTTTTAAGCGGTCATCTCGTACAATAGAGGAAATCGAAAGAATAGGAGAGATGTTATGCGTTTATCAAATAAGAAGGTCATTGCGTTTGTCAGTGATGATTTTGAAGATTTAGAGCTATGGTATCCGGTTCTGCGTTTACGAGAAGAAGGGGCAACTGTGCATCTTGTAGGAGAAAAAGCAAATCATGAGTACACTGGGAAGTATGGTGTGCCGGCTGTATCTGATGCGGATTTTTATTCCATTCAAGCGGAAGAATATGATGCTGTGCTTGTCCCTGGAGGATGGGCACCAGATAAACTGCGCCGTTATCCAGAAGTGTTAAACATTGTTCGTTCATTTGATGAAAAGGCGAAACCAATCGGGCAAATTTGCCATGCTGGCTGGGTGCTCATTTCAGCGGGCATCCTGCAAGGCAAAAAAGTAACAAGTACACCTGGTATTAAAGATGATATGACAAATGCTGGAGCAGACTGGTTTGATGAAGCAGTCGTCACAGATGGTCATCTCGTCTCGAGCAGACGTCCACCGGATCTTCCTCCCTATGTGAAAGCATTTGCGGATGTATTAGCGGCAACATAAACTATTGATCCAAAATAAAAAAAGGGCGAATTTGCACATCATGTTCGCCCTTTGTTCATCATTTCATGCCCCATTCATTTTATCTATCGGCAGGAAACCTCACGCCCATTTGTTTTCTCGCCTCGTCCATGACGGACATGGTTTGAACAGATAAGGCAAATGTATTGACCGGAGACTGCCTCATTCCTTGCTGAATACACTCAATAAAATGACAGATTTCATAATACATGGCTGGCTGATCATCTTTGAGAGAGATGTCGGTATGGTGTCCTTGCCGATCATGGATCGTGATATGCGAAGGACGGTGGAATTGATCAATCACCATCGTCGCATCCTCTCCTTGAATTTCCGCAGATAAATGAGACGTTGAAATTTTAGAATGAAAAAGGAGTGCTTGATGCCCGGCATACTGTAAAAGGACAGAGCCGCTCCCATCTACACCAGAAGAAAGCTTATAGCCTCTTGCGGTGATTTGATTCGGCAGACCAAATAAATAGAGCGCCGGATAGACGAGATACACACCGATATCCATTAAAGAACCATTGGATAATTCAGGCTTAAACGCATTTGGAATCTCGCCATTTCGGTAGGCATCGTATCTTGAGGAATATTTACAGTAATGAGCGACCACTTGCCGAATGGGTCCAAGCTGATCAAGGTGCTGTTTGATTTGAAGGAAGTTGGGCAGAAATGTCGTTTTCATCGCTTCCATCAAACACACTTGATGTTTCTTCGCTGCAGCAATCATTTCTTCTACTTCTTTTCGGTGAGAGGCGAATGGCTTTTCACATAAAACGTGCTTTTGGTGCTCCATCATCAACATGGCCTGCTCTTTATGAAGGGCATTTGGACTCGCAATATACACGGCATCAAACGCATCACTTTCCGCCATTTGATGTAAGTTCGTAAAAACTGTATCAATACCGTATTTTTCGGCAAATGCCTGGCCTTTTTCAGCGGACCGTGAATAGACGGCTGTACATGTAAAATCAGCTACTCCTTCACCGGCCTGTAAGAATCGATCTGTAATCCAGTTCGTTCCGATGACAGCAAATCGAATCATGTCGTTCCCTCCTTCTACTTTCTCTGATTATACATCCTTTGAAAGCGTTTGTATGAAAGAACATTCTTTTTATTGAAAAGCGGATGAAACCTTTATATAGGCTGATGCGTCTTACATAAAGGATATAAATGTACGAGAAGTGGGTAGTTTCTTCCTTCATTCGGGTAATACTCTGATAGAAGGGAGAGGAGGAAACGACCATGAAGCGCGTCCTGCATATAGGAAGTACATACGTCTTTGCGCTTTTATTCATAGCAGCCGGTATTTTTCATGTGATAGAGCCGAGTGGCTTTGCCCGTATGATGCCAGGCTGGCCATTTCCATATGGTATGGTCTATGCGACGGCATGCCTAGAATGGCTGCTGGCTGTCTTGCTGCTTTTGCCAAATGTCAGGATCTCAGCAGCAAAAATCATTGCTGTCTATCTTGTCCTCATTTTCCCTGCAAACTTATTTGCTGCACGAGAGGGAATTCCATTTCCAGGTCAAGAAAGCACAGAGCAGTCTTTGCTATGGATAAGACTGATAGGACAGCCAATTCTGATTGTATGGGTGATGTCCATTGCGAAATGGGAAAAAAAGCTGAAACAATGACCACCATATCATGATCAGGTAGTGTACAATTTATTCATAAAATAGCCCGAGTTTGGAGGAACGATATGAATTCTATGCAAATGTGGAGCAGTCGATTTAGAAAATTTTTTCTTGATAACAAGTTTGTTCTCTTTTTACTCGTCCTGCTATTAATTGGATTGAATATCCTTGTTTTCATGAAAACATCCTTTATTTTCACACCGCTCATTGTACTCGTCAAAACCATCGCCTTACCGATTATTTTAACGGGGGTCGTGTATTATTTATTAAATCCAATTGTCAATTTGTTAGAGAAGTTTAGAGTCAAACGGATCTTTTCGATTTTGCTTTTATATATTGTCATTATTGGCATTATTACAGTGACGATTGTGTCTATTATTCCGTTTTTACAAGCGCAAATGATGAGTCTGTTTCATAACCTTCCGAAATATGTTGATACGGTAGAAGATCAGATTAGACAACTAACGGGAAGCAACTTCATTAATCAAGCGCAAAAAGCGATGAATTTTAACGTTTCTGAATTGGTGAGCAAAGCGTCAAGTCAAGCGACGAAAATTTTGGAAAGTACCTTTACCGGAGTGGGGACATTCCTAGGGGCGCTTACTGAAGTCATCATTTCAATCGTGACCGTTCCGTTCATTCTGTTTTATTTATTAAAAGACGGCAAAAAATTGCCTGACTATTTCCTGAAATTTATTCCGAATAAGTTTAGAGAGCATACACATATCGTGCTTCACGAAATGAACCATCGCCTGAGCTCTTATATTCTCGGCCAGATCATTGTCAGCTTCTGTATCGGTTTTCTTCTCTTAATTGGATACATGATTATCGGGTTAGACTATGCCTTACTGCTGGCCATCATTGCTGCTTGTACAAGTATCGTGCCTTACCTTGGTCCAACGATTGCCATTACACCAGCGATTGTGATTGCCCTTGTCACGTCACCAATTATGCTGTTAAAATTGATCATTGTTTGGACGGTTGTCCAGCTGATTGAAGGGAAATTCATTTCTCCACAGGTTATGGGGAAAAATCTTCACATCCATCCAATCACCATCATTTTTGTTCTTTTAACAGCCGGTAAACTGTTCAGCGTGGTCGGCATCATTGTCGCTATTCCGACGTACGCCGTGCTGAAAGTCATCACGACTCACTTATTTGATTGGTTTAAAATGCGATCCAATTTGTATAAAGAAGAAAAGGTTTGATGTCATAATCTTTTTTTGAAAAAAATATAGTATCATAAAGACGAGCTTTCGAAATAGGAAGCTTGTCTTTATGTGGACATAGATGGTTGCCTGTTCAAAAGATCAGAATTGAAAGGAAAGAAAATCATGAATCTATGGGATTTATTCGTGGCACTGGTTTTAGGAATTGTCGAAGGATTAACAGAGTATGCACCTGTCTCGTCTACAGGTCACATGATCATTGTCGATGATCTATGGTTAAAATCAAAGGAAATCATTACGCCAGAGGCGGCAAACACATTTAAAGTCGTGATTCAGTTAGGCTCTATCTTAGCTGTCATGATTGTGTTCAAGGATCGGATTTTGAACTTGTTAGGCTTAAAGAAAAATATCACTGAAGAACAAAAGCGCAGCGGGCATAAACTGACCATTGCTCAAATTGCAGTAGGACTCGTCCCAGCCGTCATTTTAGGATTCTTATTTGAAGATTATATTGATAAATACTTGTTTGACGTGAGAACAGTTGCTGTCGGTTTGATTTTAGGCGCAGTGCTGATGCTTGTCGCTGACTGGATCAATAAACGTAAAACAGAAACAAGCTCTGTCGATAACATGACGTACAAACAGGCGCTTTATATCGGACTGTTTCAATGTTTGGCGTTATGGCCAGGCTTCTCTCGCTCAGGTTCGACGATCGCAGGCGGGGTTATTCTTGGTTTGAATCACCGTGCGGCATCTGACTTTACATTTATCATGGCGATGCCGATTATGGCGGGGGCAAGCTTGTTAACACTTGTGAAAAATGCCGAATATTTAACAACAGACATGCTGCCATTCTTTATCGTCGGCTTTGTGAGTGCGTTTGTTGTGGCTCTCTTTGTTGTTCGATTCTTCCTAAAACTAATCAATAAAATCAAACTGGTGCCTTTTGCAATATACCGAATTATCCTAGGTGTGATTTTATTTATCCTGTTCATGTAATGCTGAAAACTACTCTTATTAAAGAGTAGTTTTTTGTTGTTTTAACTATTTTAAACAGTAAAATCACCCTCTTATTTGGTAGAAAAAGAAGTTTTTTCATAAATTAGTGTTTAAGAGATTGGAGAAGGGGTAGTACATAAACATACCAATTAAAGGAGGAGTTAGAAATAATGAGAAAAACAAGCAAATTCTTTGTTAGTTCTGTGATCGCTACGTCAATGGTTGCTGCCCCTCTATCTCTTACGACTTTTGGTCAAACGGCTGAAGCTGCAACGACAACAGGTGTTGATGGAAGTGTCTCTATTGATCCAGTAGCCATTGCCGATAAAATTGAACAAGCAGTAAAATCATCTCAAAATCGTGATGGATTCGTTAAAAATGCGGCGTACAGCGCCTTCTATGAAGCAGGTCAAAACTATAACGTCGTTGTCCAAAACTTAAGCCAAGACCATGACTTTAGCGGACTGAACAATGTGGTTTACTATGATAGTGTTGAATATGATGGTATTACGTTTGGTATTTGGGTATTTGAAGATGGGACGTTCGTCAATAATGGTGACGGCGGCTATATTAACTGGACATTTGTCGGCAGCTTTGACCGTGAGGAAGGAAGCGGCACTGTCGACTTCCATAAAAGATTCTAATCTTATTGTTAAAAGTCTGCCGATTCACCGGCAGACTTTTTTTATAACGCACATTCTTCTATGTCAAAGCCTAAATCTTCAATGATATGATGATCCATTTGGACTTGCTGACCTTTTGTTGTTAAATAATCGCCTACGAAAATGGAATTCGCCGCATAAAGGGCAAGCGGCTGAAGCGTCCGTAAATTGAACTCTCTGCCTCCAGATACTCGAATTTCCTTGGTTGGATTGACAAACCTCATGAGTGCCAACACTTTCAATGCTTTGATCGGATGTGTTCGTTCTTGATGCTCAAGCGGTGTTCCCTCGATTGCATGAAGAAAGTTGACTGGAATGGAATCCGCATCAATGGCTCTGAGCGCAAAAGCCATTTCAACAATTTGCTGGTTGGTTTCACCCATTCCAATGATAACCCCTGAGCAAGGTGACATGCCCGACTGTTTGACCTCCTCAAGGGTCGACAAGCGGTCATGATATGTATGAGTTGTCGTAATGTGAGTATGATGATCTTGATGTGTATTGATATTGTGATTGTACCGATGAACCCCTGCTTCCTTCAGCCGCTTCGCTTTGTCTTCATTTAATAACCCAAGACATGCACACACCTTCAAAGGCATGGTCTCAGTGATCTCTTTTACTGCTGCAGTCACTTCATCTAATTCTCTGTGAGAAGGTGCTCTGCCGCTCGCGACAATACAATAAGTCCCCGCTTTTCTATTGAGCGCTTCACGCGCGCCAGCCACAATCGTTTTTTGATCAAGCATTGCATATCGTTCAACCGATGCTTTAGAAATGATTGACTGTGAACAATAACCACAGTTTTCAGGACAATAACCGCTTTTTGCGTTAAAAATCATATTTAATTTCACCTTGTTTTGAAAAAAATGAAATCGTACTTGATAGGCTGCATGCATCATAGATAATAATTCTCTATCGTCAGCTTCAAGAATATCTAGACCTTCTTGCAGCGTGATTCGTTCATTTTTCAGCGCTTTCTCTGCTATCGCTTCCCAAGACAAAGATATGTGTTTTCCCATCATAAGCTCCTCTCATTATGTTAACTTATTTTTATTAAAAGTTAACATAATGGATAGTCGTTGGCAAGCATTGGATAAATGAAGTCTACAAAAATACTTGAAGACACACAAAAAGGCGATGATCATGAAGTCATCGCCTTTTTATATGTAAAGCCTTATAGCTTATCGAACAGTAATATAGTTAATCACAAGCTCGCCTAGTGAATTATAGTAAGAAACTGTGACAGAACCACGTTGTACGGCACGAATCCAAGTGAAGTTCGGAGCTGTTTGATCTAATTGAATGGCATATGTTGCGCCTGACACAGAAATTTGACTTGCTGGAAGAGAGACGGCGATTGAAGAACCTACAGTAAGCGTACGGTTCACTGTAATCACTTTATTCATAATAGGAGCTTTTGCTATAACTGGTTCTTTTGGCTGTGCAGCTGCATGTGCACCTTCAGTTTGGAAGAACGTAAGAGCACCTAAAGCAGCTAAAGACAATGTACAAGCTTTCATTAATTTTTTCATCGGTAACACTCCTTTTTTTGGTATATACATATATTAATAATAATAGCATTATATGTCAATTAAAATATGTGAAAAAAAGAGTATTTATGGTGAAAATTGTCACATATTATTCATGATCCTTCTCTTTTTTAGGGGAAAAAGAGGCATAAAAAAAGCTGGGCGTATCCCAGCAATGTAAAGCTTTATGAAAAGAGATGCTCAATCGTCGTCTCGCTGTTTTGGCTGACGGCCTTTTTGCTTCTCTTTTTCTTTAATGTAGTGAATAAAATCGATGGTTTGTCTTCGTGCTTCTTCGGAAAAATCGGAGGCAGCCTTAAACGCAATTTGCAAATCAGGATCGTCTGCAAGGTCGCCATCAGTTCCGCCTTTGTCCTTACCTGTGAGAAGATAGTCCGTTGAAACTCCGTATAACTCGGCGATTTTCACAATCATTTCACCGTCGGGCTTTCTCAAGCCATATTCCCAATTTGCATAAGTGGACATCGCCTTTAATCCGAGTTTTTTAGCAACCGTTGACTTGCTCCATCCATGCTTCTCTCTTAATTCAGTTAAAATCTTCCCAGTCAAATTATCCATTGGAAACACCTTTTTTCATGTTATGAGTAAATTTTATCATGAATTACACGGAAAAGATAAATAATTACACAAAAAGAATAAAAAATGATTGACTTACTCGTTTTGTGTATATTATCATAATGAATATAACTTACACATATTGAGTAAGAGGTGAAAAGATGAAACTTGAAAATTTACGAGAAGAACGCATTTTACAAGGAAAAACACAAACCTATATGGCGAAAAAGTTAGGGTATAAGTATACGAGCGGCTATGCAAATATAGAAATGGGCAGAACGAAGCCCAGCTTAGAAATAGCAAAGCATATTGCAGATTTGCTGAATAGGGGTGTTCAAGAGCTTTTTTTTGACCAAAAGTTACACGAAATGAGTAATTCTTTAAAGGAAGAGCACTTCTTTGAAAAGGGGAGACGAACAAAATGAATATTGAACATCCAATGGTAGCGCAGATGAATGACTTTGGATATCCAAAAAGCTATTGGTCATATGACATGACACGTTATGGGTATCAAGTCGAGATTGAAGAGAGTCTGGAGGGATTTGAAGAAGATGAAACATCAGATGACGTTTGATGCCAGAAAGGAAGCGCAGCTCTGTTTAGTCCAAGCTGGTGGCTGGATGACCTTTCATCACCAGAAACCGGTGTTTGTTTTTTCCACATCAGAAGACAAGCAAACATACATGACCCTCTTGGCGGAAAAGCTCGCTGAAGCAAAAAAGGAGGAAGCAAGACGACATGAAACGATGGAAGAAAATCATGGAAATCCTCAAATGCTTGCTCAAAGCGAGTAAAAACGAACAAGACATTCGTCAGTGGGAAAAGGATGACGGGAGATCATAACATGGTCATCCATTTCATCATTGAGACAGAGTTATTGTTCACAAAAGATACATTGATAAAAAGAATACGAGCAGCTGCAAAAGCGCAATGCCCGCAGAAAATAAAAGACGCACTATCACTCGAGATTCGTTTATTTGACGACATGCCGCTTGACATAGCTGATTGTCAAATCAAGCGTACATACGCAGAGAAAGGTTTGATACGCCCAGTGAACGTCAGCATCTTTCAGCCGCGGCTGCACCATATTCAAGAAGCACTTCATTCTATTGCGGATAGGGCCTCTCTACAGATCGTTGATTTAAGAGTTTCCCAGTTTTATAGTATGCGTCCAAGAATTGAAATCATTTTAAATACGATAGGTGATGGCACGAAGTCCTCACCAATTAAGGAGACAAGCATATGAACGAGCCAAAACAATTATTCATTCAAGAAAACCAGACATTTGTCGGTGAGATGGAAACAGGAAAAATTCAAGTCATCGTGTTAGATGGGAATGTAGGAACAGCTTATCAGATAGATGTACCTGAACATGGAAAAACCATTATCCAAACGGCAAAAGGTCATTTTGCAAGAGTAGATCACGAGATTGGTTTTAAAATCAGCTAGATCACTGAACAGATCACACAACATCATACGTCCAAGACGGAAAGCCTGCGGACACTGATCAAGACCCTATGAAAAGGGGACTGATTGGTGTCCGTTTTTTATTTTCTTAAAAAAGGGAGAGAGCCAATATGCAAGATTTACTCATTGAATACAAACGAGCATTAAAGGATGCTAGAAAACAATATGAACCATTTAAAGAAAAAGACGAACATCAGCTGTCCGTTCAAGACAAGCATGATAAAAAAATGATCGCCAGTATGGTGAGCGATCTCGAATACGTAGTAGAGTGGCTTCAAATTGGAAGAGAGCCAGGCGCACGCAGAGGATTAGACAGACGTTCAGTCTATCAGCGCACCATTCTAGCAAATCCAGAAGTGTTAGAGGCTTTATCACATGAATATACAATCATCCAAGAAAATGAAAAAGAATTCAGTGAGCGGGACAAGAAACGAATTGATGAAGCCTTGTCCGTTTTAACGGACCGAGAAAAGGACGTATTTTTCATGCACACAACGCAAGGATTATCGTTTAGCGAGATTGCGATCATGCTGGATGTGAAGAAAGGAACTGTCCAAAAACATATGGAGAGAGCTCGGACAAAGATGTCCAAGAAAGTACAAGAACGCCTATTCGAAGCAGCTGAATAGGCGTTCTTTTCTTTTACAAAATAAATGGAGCAACACTTGTCTTACAGTTGCCACCTATAGTTAGAAAGACCAAACGGATGTTTGCTAGCCCTACACAAATGATTCCTTCACAGGAAATCGTTCGAATTAAAAGGAGGCGGCAGGTGAATGTAAATGAAAGATAAACGGATAGAAGCCAAGCAAGATTATATGAAAGGGATGACGTACCAGCAAATTGCTGATCATTACAATGTCTCGATCCATACCGTGAAATCTTGGAAAGGACGATACGGATGGCAAAGGCAAAAAGGTTCGTCAAAGCAGGCACACTCGATCTTCAATCAGTTTCTTTCAGATGAAACAATTGAAATCATGGAGAAAATGGGCGGGCGTACATCGCTTGATTTAATCTGGGATCAAATTCAAATTCAATATGCTGCTATTATTCGGGCGCAGCGAATCATGTATGTGTCAGATCAAGATGACATGATCAAAGAGCTGAAAAAGGCAGCATACATGCCTTCTTCATTAGAAGAAACAGTAGAAGGCATTCAGCCAGAACAAGAAATCAGCACAGAAGAATATTCGTTTCAATTTTCATGGGATCGGCATGCCACCTTTTTAAATGCCCAATCCCGTGCAATGGGAGAGCTCAGGCGTCTCATTAAACAGTTTGAAGAGCTTGCACATGCGAAGGATGAACGAAGATTAAGGCTAAAGCAAATTGAACTGACCATCGAAAAAACAAAAAAAGCAGTGCGCGAAGAAAAAGAGGAAGATCTTCACATCATGATCAAGCGAAAAGAGGATAACTCATGACGCCATTGATTGAAAAAGAAGTCAATCCTCACTTTGAACACTTTCTATTCGATTGGAATCAAAAGTTTCAATTTTTAGTAGGCGGCTACGGCTCCTCGAAAAGCTATCACATTGCGTTAAAACTCATTTTAAAGCTGCTGGAAGAAAAACGGACAGCACTTGTCATTCGAGAAGTATATGATACGCACCGCGAATCAACCTTTTCTCTCTTACAAGAGATCGTCAGCGATCTTGGCATCGATCATGTGGTGAAGTGCCGCAGTTCGCCGCTTGCCTTGACGTTTCGAAATGGCAGCAGCATCTTATTCAAAGGGCTGGACAAGCCTGAGAAATTGAAATCGATTAACAACATCTCGATGATTTGGATTGAGGAGTGTTCAGAGGTTTCTTATGAAGGCTTTAAAGAGCTGCTTGGAAGGCTGAGGCACCCGTCCTTACCGCTTTATATGATGTTATCGACCAATCCTGTTGGTCAAGATAATTGGACGTACAGACATTTCTTTCGAGATGAACAGCTGAAGCGATTTGTCCTAGATGACGAAACCTTATACAAAAAACGCACCGTTGTGATCAAGGATACGTACTATCATCACTCCACAGCGGAAGATAACCTATTTCTCCCTAAAAGCTATGTGGAGCAGCTGGATGAGCTGAAAGAATACGATCCAGACCTCTATCGAATTGCGAGGAAGGGCTATTTCGGCATCAACGGCACAAAGGTTTTTCCTCAATTTGAGGTGAGAAGCCATTCTGATGTATTAGAAGCCATTCAGCAGATTGACCGGCCGCTAAAACGAGCAGGCATGGATTTTGGATTTGTTGAATCATACAATGCGCTCATTCGATTAGCCGTCGACCATGAAAAAAAGTACTTATATATTTACTGGGAATATTACGACCGCGGGAAAACAGATGATGAAACAGCTGTTGACCTAAAAGAGTTCATTGAATCAAAGGAACTCATCAAAGCCGATGCAGCCGAGCCTAAAACCATTCACTATTTTCGGCAGCGTGGATTTCAAATGGTGGCAGCACATAAGTTCCAAGGCTCTCGTTTGCAGTATACGAAAAAGATCAAACGGTTTAAAAAAATCATTTGCTCTGATGCTTGTCCGTACACAATCTATGAACTTCAATCACTGACCTATAAGGCAGATAAGGATGGACGTTTAGAGGAAGATGCATTTCAAATCGATCCGCACACATTATCAGCGATCTGGTATGCGCTGGATGATTATGAAGTGACGGATTTGAAACAGACCGCCTCAGAGCGTGTCCGTCCAAACAGAGAGAGGAGGTCCATACAATGAAACAATTGAAAGCAACGATTATGAAGGCAAACATGTCTGATCATACAAAACAAATGTATGCAGATGAATTTTCCTATGAAAAAGACGACATTGTTCCCCCGCCTTACAACATCAATGAATTAAAAAGCATGGCAGAATATTCAACCATTCTTCAGCAATGTATTGATGCGTACAAAACGAATATTTTGGGTTTTGGGTTTGGGGTGGAATATGCCTTTGACTTTAATGCAGAAGGTGTAAAACCGGCAAAAAAGAAAGCCGCAGAAAAGGAATGGACAAGACTTGAAGAGTTTACGAAGTACATGAACTATGATGAGTCCGCTGATGTGATTCTTGGCTATGTCCTCGAAGACCGAGAGAAAACGGGTAATGGCTTTTTAGAGGTGCTGAGAGATGGACAAGGAAAGCCGGCCGGAATCGAGTATTTAGATGCGCTCCATATCCGCATTTGCAAGCTTAGTGAGCCAGTCGACGTTGAATTCAGTTACACAGAAAATGGCGAATTAAGAACAATGAATCGAAAGAAACGATTCCGCAAATATGTGCAGGTGATCAACGAAAAGAAAGTCTTCTTCAAGGAGTATGGTGATCCGCGCATTTTGCACTGTGAAACAGGCAAGTACGATGACACCACACCAGAGCCGCTTCGCGCAACAGAAGTAATTCATTTTAAAATTGGCAGCGGAACGTATGGGATTCCCCGCTGGATTGGCAACATCGTCAATATGTACGGAGCACGCAAGGCAGAGGAGCTGAACTATCTTTATTTTAAACAAGGGCGGCATGTACCAGGTGCCATCATTGTCGAAAATGGGATGCTGTCAGAATCCTCTTATCAGCAGCTTCAAGATTATATGGACGATATTGAAGGATCTGATCATGCACATAAATTTCTATTGCTTGAAGTTGAAGGTCTGCCGACAGAAAAAGGGTTAACGGGAGAAGAAGATGTCTCAAATGTCAAAGTAAACTTCAAATCTCTAGCCGAGATCCTGCAAGAAGATGCGCTCTTTTTAGAATACGATGAAAAAACAAGAAACAAAATCCGCTCTGCGTTTCGCCTTCCGCCAATTTACACAGGTGAGTCTCAAGACTATAACAAAGCGACAGCAGATACAGCGCGTAAAACAACAGAAGAGCAAGTATTTCAGCCGGAACGGCATCTCATCACAGGAAAACTCAATACTCTTTTCCTGCCGGATCTTGAAATTTGGCATGTCCGTTTTCTATTAAATGGTCCTGATTTTAGAGATCCATTAGAGATTGCCAAGGTACTGACACCATTTATTCAGGCGGGGGCAGTGTCACCTAACGATTTGCGCGATTTAGCAGGAAGAATCCTCGGAAAAACGCTAGAGGAATGGCCTGAGGAACTGTATCACCGTCCTTTAGAAAGCCGCATGAAATCAGCTGAAGAAAAGCCTCAACCAGAGCCGGACCAGCTGACGAAATAAACAGAAGCGAGTGCGCTTTTTTGAAAGGGGGTGAACATATGCCAAGAGAACTAAAAAACGCTAAAATTACGCATGTTTCCTACGTGGACAAAGCAGCGAACAAGAAGAAATTCTTTTTGATGAAAGCAAAGAAAAAGCGGCCTGACTTTCAAAAAGAGGTCAGTGTCCTGACAAAGGCAGAAGATGCTCATCGCCTCGTGTACGGTGTCGTGTATGAGCCGAATACACCTGATGCACATCAAGACTTTATGACAGCCAAGGAAATTGAAAGAGCGGCACACGGCTTTATGAAGGATGCCCGTCATATTGACAAGCAGCATGATTTTCAGGATGGTGTTGGCGAAGTGGTTGAATCATATATTGCTCCGGCTGATGTTGAAGTGGGCGGGGAGCTGATTCGCAAAGGATCTTGGGTGCTTGTGACAAAGGCTTCCCAAGAGATTTGGGATCAAATTCAAAAAGGCCACATTACAGGCTACTCAATGGCCGGAACGGCGGACATCGTCGCCATAGAAGAACAAGATCAGCTTCTATCTCAAGACACAAATGAGAGAGGGCTTTTTTCTTTGCTGAAAAATTTCTTTTTAAAAGAGGAAGGTGCAAACATGTCACAACCATTTTGGAACGTTTTAGACCATCTGCTGGAAACCTTACAGTCAAGTGATGGTGATGAGGCGGATGTAAGAGCTACCTTAGAACAGCTCATTCCAATCATGCAGGACATTCTGAAGACAGAGGATGTACTTCAAACGATTGGTGAAAGGCCAGCAGACGTACAAAAAGAAGAGGCCGCTTTGACGACGGATCAAGTGCGAGAGCTCGAAAAGGCAAAAAAGGCCATCGAAAACGTCTTGCAGCAGGCTGAAAAGCAGGAAACAGAACAAACAGGGGAAGAACCTGTCCAAAAAGTGCTCGAGCAAGTCGTTGCACCGATTCGTCATCAGCTCTCTTCCTTAGAGAAATCAGCCAGCAGAGAAAAAGCAGCGATGCAGGAAGTGCTTGAGCAGCAGCTTTTGCCTATTTCAGAGCGGATTCACATGCTCGAAAAGGCAAGGGGCATATCAAAACAAACAATCCACGATACACAAAACAACACGACAAAACCCATATGGGATGGCTTACTATAAGCCGAAATAAGGAGGAAACAGTGTGAGAAATCAAGAGTTGATTCGTAAGGCTGAAATGACACTTGCCAGCTTAAAAACCGGCGGTCTCATGAACGCAACCCAATCCAACACATTCATTAGAATGATGCAAAACACACCAACCGTTTTAAATGATGCACGCATCATTCCGATGGAAAGTGATTCACAAAAAATCGAAAAAATCGGCTTTGGCCAGCGTATTTTGCGCCCGGCAGAGGAAGGCAAAGCGCTTGATGCGAAAGACCGTGTTGTCCCAGCGACAAGCACTGTCCAGCTAAATGCAAAAGAGGTCATTGCAGAAATTCATATGACCTACGACAGCATTGAAAACAATATTGAAAAAGACGGAATTCAGCAGACGATTATGCAAATGCTTGCTGAACGAGCGGCAGTTGATATTGAAGAGCTCATCGTCAATGGGGATACGACTTCAGCAGATCCGTTTTTAGCCCAAATGGATGGCGTCAGAAAACAAGCGGTATCTCATATTGTAGATGCAAATGGAGCGGAAATTAGCCGTCAAATGTTTAAACAAGCCTATAAAGCGATGCCGTCAAAATATTTACGTGTACCTCAGGATTTCCGTTTCTACACATCCCCAAGTTTAGAGGTGGAATGGAAGGATCAAGTAGCAAACCGTCAGACAACTCTCGGAGATGCGGTTATTCAAGGCGGACTTTCTTCTGCATTCGGTGTGCCAGTCAAAGGCCTTGCCAATATGCAGCCATATGACGAAGCGGGAACAGACGTATCAGATATTTTGCTGACACACCCTAAAAATATTATCGTAGGTTTTTCTCGTCATATTCGAATTGAAGTAGAAAAAGATATTCGCAGACGTAAATTTATTATTGTCCTAACAGCGAAGCTAGACAGCAAATTTGAGGAAGAGGATGCTGTAGCAAAAGTGATGAAAGTGAAAGAGTAGGTGACATCAGGCCATGATTATTTCTCCTGAAGAACTGCAAGCCTATTCTGTATTTGAGCGTGTGAAAAATCGATCTGTAGAAAGACTGACAGCAGATATTATCGAAGCAGAAGCTGCGGTATTTCAGATCGTAGGTCATGATTTCTCAAGCGAAAAATATCAGCCCCTCCCTGAAAAAGCAAGAATCGCATTATTAAAGATGGCCCAATATTTTGCCATGTTGAATGATGATGAATCTATGATGAAGGGCTTTACGTCAGAAAAAATGGGTGATTATTCATATGCGAAGGCAGCTGATCAAGTAAAAGGCAAACCTTATGTATATGCCCTGCTTGTCGATTACATTGAACCATCATTAACTCGCGGCAGTACCAAATTAAAGGTGAGATCATTATGAGTTATCAATCTCTCTTAACAGACTGCTGTGATCTATTTCACCTTGAACATCAGGAGGCTTCCCGAGGAAAATTCGGGATTCCAGCTGATGACTTACAAATGACTCTTTCCTATCCTGATGCGCCTAGCCTGACAGATCTGTCTTGTTATGTCATAGAAAAGAATCAGTCACTTGTGCAAGAAGAGCCGAATACAGTGATTTATCAGTCCTATCTTGTCCATTTTCCTTTAGCGAGTGATATTCGCCTGCATGACAAAATGGTGTGGAACGGCGTCTCACTTAAGTTGCAGCAGCCCAAAATAGTGAAGAATCATCACATTGAAGTGATGGCAGTCAGGAAGGAAAATCTATGAAAATTGATGGACTTGACCGGCTGCTTTCACAGCTGGAAACAGCGTGTGCCGGCGGCTTAAAAGCAGAATATCAAGATTGGCTAGAGGACATGGGTCTAGAGCTTTTGGACATCATTCAGGATGAGTTAATCAAGGAGAATGCTGTCGATACAGGTCGGCTTCTAAGCTCCTTTACGCAAGGAGACAAGGAGAATCATTTTCTCATGTCAAAAGGTGGTCTCACACTTGAAGTGGGAACGAAGCTTGAATATGCCTCCTATGTCAATGACGGACATGCTACTTCTTCAAGTGGAGAGCGAAGGTGGGTGCCTGGCAGATGGGCTGGCAGTCGCTTTGAATATGATCCGAATGCAAAGACAGGAATGATGCTTGCCTCTCAATGGGTAGATGGAAATGGCTACTGGGATCATGCTGTCATGCTCTATGAGCAAATGTTTGAACAGTCGCTGGATCGAAAGCTTCAAAGCTGGTTCGATCGACATTTTGGGAGGTGATGAAATGAATCAAGAAGTCGGGGCAATCATGCATTATATTTACACACACTTTCCTGTGACAATGTATGATCGACTTTTGCCAGAGCGTTTTCAAGTGCCATCCGTTTATGTGCCGCCCGTAACAGTCATCAGCGGTCCAGATACGGTATCTACATTTATGAAATCTTATTCGCTGCAAGTGAAAGTGTTTCATATGGATTCAGAAAAAGCACATGGCGCGGCAGAAATAATTGTTGATGCATTGCTTGCTGATCGTCAAATGATTCAGATGATGAGTGAAGATGGAGAGGTGCTTGATGATTATGTCCGCATAAAAAGAGTGGAAACCAGAATGTTAGATCAAGGCGTAGCAGCGATTGTCCTGACGTGGGATAGCAGTTATTGGTATAACCGAGACAAACAAGCGAGCCTTGAAGACATCAACTTTTCAGATGGGGTGATCAAACGTGAGCAAGACTAAAAAAGCAGAGCCTGCTCAAACAGCTGGCGAAGAAAAAGAATTTGGCTTTTCATTTGAAGCCTTAAAGGAGCACAGTAAGGATCTTTTTGGGGTTAAACCAGAAATCCTTGAAGGTGCTCTTTTTTATATCAAGCATCAACCAATTACAAAAACAGAAGCGAAAAAGCACATTGATGCTTTTTTGTCCAAGGAGGTTTAAAGGATGAACGGAGGCACATTTACACCAGGTACAGAGAAAAAGCGTCCTGGCATTTACTTTAATTTTAAAACAACAGCAGAGCAGCGAATTACTTTAGGCGATCGAGGTACGGTGGCACTTCCTCTTGTGATGAGCTGGGGAGAACCAAAAACCTTTATTTCCGTTTCCAATATGGAAGACTTAAATAAAAAGGTTGGACTCAACATTGATGACAAGTCTCTTCTTCTTTTCCGTGAAGCAAAGAAAAAAGCGCAAACGGTCTTGCTTTACCGCCTAAACGAAGGGGTACAAGCCAAAGCGGAAATCGCAGAAAAATTTGTGGTCACAGCCAATTATGGCGGTCAAAAAGGAAATGAGATCACTATCCAAGTGGCAGAAAATGTACTCGACAGCACAAAACGTGACGTCATCACTTATCTTGGAACAGATATTGTCGATAAGCAGGTTGTCACGGATGTCAAAGATCTTGTAGAAAACAAATATGTTCAATTTTCTGGTGAAGGTGAAGCAGTTATCACGGCTGGTGTGGCACTAAGCGGCGGGAAAAACGGTGTGGCAAGTGTCGCAGATTATACAGCTTTCCTAGAAGCAGCAGAAACAGAATATTTTGATGTCATTGCGCTCCCAGTCGATAAAAGTGAGCAATTAAAAGCGACATTCGCTTCCTTTATCGAGCGTTTACGTGATAAGCAAGGACGTAAGGTGCAAGGCGTTGTGGCGAACTATGCAGCTGACCAAGAAGGCATCATTAATGTGACAAGCGGTGTTGTGCTGGAAGATGGAACAGAACTAACGCCTGCTCAAACAACTGCTTGGGTTGCGGGGGCAAGTGCAGGAGCAAACTTCAATCAGTCACTCACCTTTGTTGAATACGAAGGAGCAGTAGATACATTAGAACGCCTTGATAATGATCAAGTAGAATACCGATTATCACAAGGGGAGTTCCTCTTTACTTTTGATGCGAGAGACCGCACGGTGAGTGTTGAAAAAGATATTAACTCTTTAACAAGCTTCACAGCTGAAAAGAATCAGCAAATGGCGAAAAACAAAATCATTCGTGTGCTTGATGCCATCAACAATGATTTAACGTTCGAATTAAAAAATCTGATTAAATTACGCAAAGCCAATGGCAATGACATCCCAGCATCTGATGATGGAGTGCAGCTTGTGAAAACACTGATTACACAGTATCTCACACAGCTTCAAGATGGCAGCGGCATTACAGGCTTTAACTCAGAAACAGATATCGTGATCGGTCTCAATGAAGATCGTGATGGATTTATTATCGATCTAGCTGTTCAACCAGTAGATGCAGCAGAAAAATTCTATTTCAACGTGGAGGTGAAGTAAGATGGCTTTTAAAGCGCAAAATACAATTTCAGGTAAAGAGGGTCGTCTTTTCTTAGAAGGTGAGGAGCTTGCCTTTATCAAAACGTTTGAAGCAAACGTGGAGAAAAACAAATCAGAAGTTAACGTGATGGGCCGAAGAATGACGGGTCATAAAACAACTGGGGCAAATGGAACAGGAACGGCAACATTCTATAAAGTCACTTCACGTTTCGTACAACTCATGCTCAACTATGTGAAAAAAGGGGAAGACCCTTATTTCACTCTTCAAGCGGTGATTGATGATAAATCATCAGGCCGAGGCACAGAGCGTGTGACGTTATTCGATGTCAACTTTGATTCGGCTAAAATTGCTGGATTGGACGTCGATTCAGAGGCACTTGAAGAAGAAGTTCCGTTTACGTTCGAGGACTTTGATCTTCCTGAAAAGCTGAAGAATTCCTTTTAATGAACAAAAGGCATACAAATGACGAAAATATATGTTATTTTTATTTTATTCAACGATATGGTATAATTTTTCATAGTTACAGAGTAGCTACAAAAGTGTTACTGTGTAACCCCAAAAAGTTTTTTAGAAATATGTTTACATGCAAAGTACTTTGCATAAAATAAAAAGAAGCCAGGATGCGTCAACATCCCGGCAATGTACAATTTGGCCCTCAAGGGGCTGGCTTATCAATTAGATAGTTTTTAAGGATAGACTTTCCCTTCAACCGTCCAAAGCTCAAGGGGAGTCTATTTTTTGTCTATATACGTCAACAAAGTAAAGATAAACATCCCGAATAAAAGCATTAGGGAAATCGCTTCAAATGTTGACATTGGCATCACCCCCTTCCTATCGGGGATGAGCCAGACACCCTTGAGCAAGCCGTTCAATTGTACAATTTAGATTATACATGAAAAGATTGGAAAGCACATTCAAAAAATGGATGTGCTTTTTTGCATTCAAAAAAACATAACAAAGGGAGTTTTTAAACATGAGCGAAAAACAAACATTTGATCTTTCATTTTTTATGCCAGGACAAACAGTAGAAGCGGAAGAGGTCAAAGTACCAATTTCTAAGCGTTTTGTTGATAAAAAAGGGAATGTCATCCCTTTTGTCTTTAAAGCCATTACAACTGAACGCATTGATGAACTGGAAAAAGAAAATACGACCTTCAAGAATGTCAAAGGCAGAGGCCGCGTGAAGGACTTAGACAGCCAGCGTTTCTACGCACGAATTGCCATTGAATCGACTATTTATCCAGATTTCCGCTCGAAGGAATTAAGAGAAGCCTACAGCACACAAGATCCAGTTGAAGTCGCAAAACGTGTATTATCTGTCGGCGGTGAATACGCAAACTGGTTAAACAAAGCGATTGAAATCAACGGATTCGAAGACGAAATTGAAGATTTAGAAGACGCAGCAAAAAACTAATAAAAGATGGGGATAAGGAAGCCGTGTTTTTATATTACGCCATGCACGAGCTTCACTATTCCCCATCTGAACTCCTAGATTTATACGAATCACCAAGACCATTCAAAGCACTCCTATTTGGACTCATCAGCTACAAACTCGACATGCTAGAAAAAGAAGCAAAGAAAGGAGGGAAATAATTGGCGAAACTCACTGCACGATTTGAATTAGAAGACAAAGTATCGAAGAAGCTGCTGCGCATACAAAAACGATTTCAAACCTTTGAGAAGCAGCTCAAACCATTTAGAAAACCGGTGAAAATAAACCTGGATATAGATGACAAGAAATTAAGAAACTTTAGTTTATCGCTTCGGAAAATGTCAGTGATTTCCATGAGACTGGATCAAGGAATCTATCGTGATCTTAAAGCATTAAACAATCAGTTAAATATGTTCCCGAATCAATTGGTCATATCCATTCAAGCGAAGGGATTAGATGTCATTAAATCGAGCATAAATCGTTTAAAGCAAGCGGGAACAAGCCCCATTATGCTGACGTTTAAACTAAACGATCAATTGTCAGGTAAAATGTCATCAATCAAAAAATCTATCTTTCAGCTCATGAACAGAACGTACTATATGAGATTAAACATGGTTGACCAAGCCACCGCTGCAATTCAACGAATCAAAAAGACGCTCAAAAGCTTGACGATGTCTAAACACGAAATTAGAGTGTCTGTTCAAGACAATGCAAAGAGTAAGTTGAAAAAACGAGATCAAGCAGAGTCGGTTGTGAAAGAACAAAACATAAAAAAAGAACCTGAGGCTGTTAGTCCGTCAGTGAAAACAGAAGATCCTAAACAGAGCTGGCTCCAGAACCTTGCCAATAAGGGATTAAGTGAAATTCAAAAATATGCAGGTGACGTTGCAGATAAAGTGAAGGAAAAATTGAGTCCTAGAAAGTTTTGGGATGAAAAAGCACTTCCTTGGGTTGAAAATAAAATAGAAGAGTACAAGCAAGATGTGATCGGAAGAATTAAAGAGAAAATTAAATTTAATCCTGAAAAAAAACTAGATCAATTGGTGACTAATGTATTAGATCGGTTCTTAGGTGCAAGTGATCAATCAAGTGAAAGTACCACTCAGGCACCAACAACAGCACCAACAACAGCACCAACAACAGCACCAACAACAGCACCAACATCAACACCATCAAATCCAGCTCCCAAAACGAAACCTCAGTCGCGAGGTGGAAAAGGCTTGTTTCGCAATAGTTGTTGCCCCTGCTGTGCAAGAGGTTTAAGCAGGGGAGGATCTACTAAAACTAAAAATCGAAATGGTCGCTCACCAAGACAGACAAGAAATCCAAATGCTACATCAAGGGCCGAAATGAATAGAAGACCTCCAAGTAGATTAGGGAAACTGAAAACAAATGCAGGTAAATTATTTGGAAAAATCCCTACTGGACTAAGGAAAGGTGCGGGTATCGCAGCTTCAGCTGGCGGACTTACGGGTTTAGTGAAAGGTAGCAAGGGGTTAAGTGGATTAGGGAATGCAATGAAAAGTATAGGTAAAGGGAGCGGAAAATTATTAAAGAAAGTACCTATTCTAGGAAGTGTACTTAGTGCAACAAATCTAATTGGTATGAACAAAGAGAATGCTGGTGAAAAGATTGGTACGACTGGAGGCGGCATCGCCGGCGGAATGGCAGGTGCTGCAGCAGGTGCAGCTATTGGAAGCGTAGTCCCAGGGATAGGTACAGCCATCGGCGGTCTAGTAGGCGGCATCGCTGGAAGTATGGGCGGAGAATCTATCGGTGAAACAATTGGAAAATGGTTTGATGGCGGCGGATTTGAAAAGATTGGCCAAAAAGCCATTGAAATCAAAAATCAAATTGTCGAAGTTTGGTCAACAGTCGCGGCTTGGTTCACAGAAAATGTATGGACGCCACTAAGTGATACAGTCGTTACAGTAGCAACGACCATCTGGACAAATCTAGTCAATGCCTGGACATGGATTCAAGAAACATTTAGTGCAGTTGCAAGCTGGTTTATCGAAAACGTATGGACGCCACTAAGTGATACAGTCGTTACAGTAGCAACGACCATCTGGACAAATCTAGTCAATGCCTGGACATGGATTCAAGAAACATTTAGTGCAGTTGCAAGCTGGTTTATCGAAAACGTATGGACACCGCTCAGCGACACAGTCGTTACGGTAGCAACAACCATCTGGACAAGTCTAGTCAATGCCTGGACATGGATACAAGAAACGTTCAGTGCAGTTGCAGGTTGGTTTATTGAAAACGTTTGGACACCACTGAGCAGTACAGTTGTTACAGTCGCTACAGGGATTTGGACAGCATTATCAAATGCATGGAAAAAGATACAATCAATCTTTGGAGCTGTATCGTCATGGTTTATGGAAAATGTGTGGAATCCACTTGTAGATACCGTAGGAACCATTAAAGACAGTTTCGGGAAAAAGTTCGAAGAAGCGTATAAAGTGGTGACAGATATATGGGATGGATTATCCAAATGGTTTGAGGACAACATTCAAAAGCCGATTGTAAAAGTAGCAGAAGCTATTGGTGATGGGTTTTCTAAAGCGTTTGGGTGGGTCAAAGATTTGTTTAATAAGGCTGGCGGTGGGGTTGATTTTGTATTGAAACATGTCTTTGGAGACCCTGATAAAAAAGCCACAGGCGGCTATATCACCCAGCCAACCTTATCATGGGTCGGTGAAGCAGGTAACGAATTTGTCATTCCAACTCAAAATAACCGAGGGCGCGGGAAGATGCTGCTTGCTCAGGCTGCTTCTCATCTTGGGATGTCTGTTATGCCAAGCGGAGCAGCTGGAAATCAAGTATCAAGCTCTCCAGCTCCTACAGCAGTAGCTTCATCATCTTCTGTCGGTTCAATAGACGGATCGGTCTCGATGACTGGGAACATTCAAGCCTCCAGCATAGGCGAGCAATTTAATAAGGATTTTGAACAAGGATTAAATCAAAAAATGATTACACTTGATCAATGGAAGCAAAAGAATATTCAGCAGCCTTTTGGTCAATTGACCTCAGACTCAAATAAGTATGGTCAGCAAACAGTTGCTGCTTTTGCGAATGGTCAGCAGATGACACCAACAGGAACAGATAGCTTTTTGCAAAGTCGTGTAAAAGCACCATATCAACAAGTGATGACAGCATCGCCAACTTGGGGTTCTGGAACGGTTAGTGGTTTTGCCACAGGTCAAAATGCCACTTCAGTTGGTACTAGCCAATACGTAGATCAGCACATCAAACAACCATTTCTACAAGCAAAACAAGAATCACCAGGCTGGGGCTCAGGAATGATGGATGCCTTTAACAGTGGCATGCGTTCAAAAGCAAGTGAAGTCACACAAGCCGCCAAAGAAATGGCGAAGAAAGTAGAGCAGGCGTTTAGAGAGGAATTAGATATTCATTCCCCTTCACGCGTCATGATGAGTCTTGGGAAATTCGCATCGATCGGTGTCGTCAAAGGACTCGACTCAGTTGATGTGAAAAAGTTTGCTGAAAATCAGGCTGGTTCATTAATTGGAGCTTTCAGCGGTATGGGGGCTTCAGGTCTTAGTGTTCAGCAATGGCTCATGGCAGCTCTCATGGCAACTGGCACATCGATGAACTGGCTGCCAGGTCTGATGACCATTGCGCAGCATGAATCGAATGGAAATCCGAGAGCAATCAACTTATGGGATTCTAACGCCAAGAAGGGAACGCCTTCTAAAGGCTTAATGCAAACAATTGGAACGACGTTTAACTCCAATAAAGGCAAAGGCATGAATGACATTTGGAACCCAATTCATAATGCCGTAGCAGCCATTAACTACATTAAGGGCAGATATGGAACAGTCTTCAATACACCGGGATTACGAAGTATGAGAAGAGGCGGGCCTTATAAAGGCTACGCAAATGGTGGACTGATTACTCAGGAGCAGGTTGCTAGAGTTGGTGAAGGAAACAAACGCGAATGGATCATTCCAGAAGAAAGAGGCATACGCGGAAGGTATTTATTAACGCAGGCAGCCAAGGCACTTGGAATGCAAGTATATGATCCAGCAAATGCGTCTGCTCCTTTACCAGAATCACAAATGCAGCAAGTCACCTCAGCTCAGTCTTCTAGTCGTACAGCATCGTCAAGTAATAAGCAAATCACCATTCAATTCAATGGGGACCAGCATTTCCATAATGGACAAGATCAGCAATCGCTTGTCGAAAAAATTAGACAAATGCTCGTAGATGAACTGGAAGTAGAGCTTCATACAGGAACGAAGGGGGTCGTGATTGATGGGTAAATCAGTGTATCAATTGTGGATTTCCCAAGGAAAGGACAAGTTGCGATTCCCTGTCCTTCCATCCGAACTTGAAATCACAAATAACGTACAAAATGAAACGGTAAAGGTTGCCTCTTTTGGAGAACTGACCTTTATTGATGTCCCATCGGCTAAGCAAGTATCATTCACTTCATTATTTCCTAAGAAATATTCGCCAATTGCTGAATATAAAAGCATTCCATCACCGGAGAATGCGATAGCGAAAATAGAACGAATGATGCGTTCAAAGAAGTCTGTGCGGTTGATTGTAACGGGGACAAAAATCAATATGACGTGCAGCATTGAAAGCTTCACCCATAAAGAAGGATCATATGATATTGGCGATCGTGAATTTACGATCGAGTTAAAGGAATACAAAACCGCATCACCTAGGAAAATTAAACGAAAGAAAAAAGCAAAACAAACAAAAAAGAAAAGGCCTTCAAAAACACCGCCAAAAATGTACACCGTCAAAAAAGGGGATACGCTATGGGCTATTTCAGGCAGGTTTTATGGCGACAGTACAAAATGGCGACGTATTTGGAATGCCAATAAATTAGCGATGATTAAACGTAGCAAACGCAATATTAAGCAGCCGGGGCATTGGATTTTCCCTGGACAAAGGTTAAAAATACCACAATAGGGGGGCTGGCATTGATCGAGCTTTTTGCCATCAGAAGCGGCACCATGTATGAGCTTGTCACAGAGAGTGTGACACTTCAGGGGCAAAGGTATCAAGCCCCTCGCTCTATTCAAGCAAATATTATCACAAAGCAAGGGAGTCAAACATATTACCGTGTCTCAGAAGGGGACACGGTTCTTTTTAAATGGAAAGGAAAAGAGCTGTTCAGAGGCATTGTGTTTTCTAGGACGCCTGTTGAAGGGAAACTGACCTTTACCGCATACGACATGCTTCAATATTTGGTGAAAAACCAAGATGTCTATGTTTTTTCAAAACAAAGAGCAGATCAAATCTTGAGACGGATTGGAGCTGACTTTCAAATTCCCATGACCTCCATCGCCAATACAGGTCATGTCATAAAATCACTAGTGTTTAAAAACGATACGAGCCTATATGACATGATTCTGAAAGCATTAAAAGAGACAAAGCGGCAAACCGGCAGAAACTATCAAATCTATTCTGCTAAAGGAAAGATGGGGCTGAGAGCTTGGCCAGATCCAGAGGACGTATGGGTCATTGAATCAGGTGTCAATCTCATTGGCTATCAGTACAGCACCTCGATTGAAGAAACAGCCACTCGTGTCAAGCTGCGCACGTCTGCGGATGAACAGGGGAAAAATAAGAAAAAAGGTAGCAAATCAGAGGTTGTAGTGGTCGAACAGGATAAAGCAGGTCAGAGTAAATACGGTATTTTACAGCATGTTGAGACGGTTACAGGGCAAATCAACCAGCCGCAGCTGCAAAAAAGAGCCAAAGTACGGCTGGCAGAGAAAAAAGGTGTGAAACAAGAAGTCAAAAGCATCCAAGCGCTAGGCATTCCTGAACTGCAAAGCGGTCTTCCAATCTATTTGAAAATCCCTGAAATCAACGTAAAAAAAACGTACTGGATCGATCAGGACAAACATGAATTCAGTGGGGTGAAACACACCATGACAATTGATGTCGTTGAGAAAAATTCCATTCCAAAGGGTGATCAAGCGTGAGGTTAAGTGAAGCGATTAAACGATTAGCAGTGAATGCTGTAGACGCCGCCTCTCCAATTGATCTGGTGATTGGAGAAGTCACGGCAGTTTCTCCTGTAAGCATCCGGTTAAATGAAAACCATAAGCTAATCATCCCGGAAGAATTACTGATTTGGCCAAAGCGCCTAAATAAGGGTGAGGATGATGAACTGAAAAGGGGAGACAGCATTATGGTGCTGGCAATGGCAGGAGGGCAATCCTTCTACATCATCGACAAATTGTAAGGGAGGTGATGAACGTGGCACTTTCACCAGAGGAAGAAATTGAGGAAACAGAAGAAGACGAAGAGGTGGAAACCTCGACTACGTATCGAATAGATGTTGAAACTGGCAGATTGACAGGTGAAACCATTTCAGGCATTGAAGCAATTCGTCAATTCGTTTATATGACACTTAGGACAGAGCGGTATGCACATCCTATTTACAGCCACGACATTGGCACTGAAATTCAGGAGCTCTTGACGGATACAGAAGCCACGGATGAATACAAAGAAATGGAGATTCCGAGGCTGCTAGAGGAAGCATTGATTGTGGACGAACGGATTGATCATATTGAAGAGATAGAGGTCACAAAGGAAAATGACTCGTTTCATGTCAAGCTAGCTATAGTCACAGATGAAGGCACATTAGAAATAGAGGAGGTGATGGAGAGCGATGTTTGAGGAACAAACGTATGAAGCATTAATGGAAAGAATGCTAGACAGACTGCCAGATGACATAGATAAAAGAGAAAACAGCGTCATTTGGAATGCCTTGGCACCTGCTGCTGCTGAACTGGCCCAGTCCTTTATTTGGCTTGATCAAGTATTCGAGCTGGTCTTTGCAGATACAGCACAAGGAGAGTTTCTAGATCGGCGGGCCGCTGAAGTAGGAATTGAAAGAAAACCAGCGACTAAAGCGGTTTGGTCCGCAGCTATTCAGCCGGAGGATATCAACATCCCAGCTGGCTCACGGTTTTTTATTGAAGACGTCTATTTCCAATATTCGAACGATGGCACGCTAGAATGCGAGACACCTGGCAGGATCGGCAATGGTCAATTAACAGATCAGCCGCTACTATCTCTTGATACAATCCCGGGGCTTGAATCAATTATCATGAAAGATTTGGTAATACCCGGACAAGAGGAAGAAGATGACGCTTCGTTATATGATCGCTACTTAATACGTGCTAGGCGGGAGGCTGTCAGTGCCAACAAGGCGCATTATAAAAAATGGGCTGAGGAAGTGACAGGGGTTGGCAGAGCGAAGGTATTCCCGCTTTGGAATGGAGAAGGAACAGTCAAGATTGTCATCACAGACGGCAATCTAGATGTTGCATCAGATCTGCTTGTTAAAAGAGTACAGGAATATATCGACCCAGTACCAGGCGAAGGAGAAGGGCAAGCGCCTATCGGTTCAAAAGCGACCGTCGAAAGCGCCAAATGGCTGGACATTGACATAGAAGTAGCCGTCGAACTTCAAATGGACTGGACCCTTGAAGGAGCGCAGAAAGAAATAGAAGAAAAGGTCAAAGCGCTGTTGAAATCAATTGCATTTGAAAAGAGTACCATTCGAATGTCCGCATTAAATGACATTCTGTACCATTCAGAAAGTGTATCAGATTATGCAAACGTGTTATTGAATGGGGAGTCAAAAAACTTAGTATTACAGGACATTGAGATACCGCGTCTGAGGCAGGTGAAGGTTATTGAGCAAACAGGATGAAATGAAAAACTACTTGCCGCCATATTTTACAGAGATTTATGAAGTTGATCACCTGCTCAAAACAGAAGCGCCAGAGTTTGAGCAATTGGATGAATCCATTTTCGATTTAACGGATCAGTTCTTCCCTTTGACAGCGACATGGGGATTGAATAGATGGGAAAGAATGCTGAAGGTGCAGCGAGAATCAGATGATTCCATTGAACTTCGCAGAGCACGCTTACTCAATATGATGTCAAACATTCCACCGATCACGTATCTTTCTTTAGAGAAATCGGTGAATCGCTTTCTCAAAAATCCAAGTGCCATCATCCGTCTGACCACCAATCGCTACCATTTCGCCTTACGTGTGAATCTAGATGATCTGCAAAACACTAGATATATTGTAGAAATACTTGAAACGTTAAAGCCAGCTCATTTGGCCTATACGTTCACTGCATTTCATCATACCGATGTACATGAAATAAATGATCATCACGGGAGGCTCACACTGCGAAGCAGAGTGGGTTTTTTCGATCATATCCCGATTTTACTCAATGGTGAATTTGTATTAAATGGGTCGTTTTATCTGAGCGGAACACGAGGGACAACCGATGTACCTGCTCGTTTTCGGCATTCGTTGAAGATGAGAATGCCGCTTCAGCATAAGTCAGAGAACACATACCGAATGAATTATGTTATGACTGGAGCGGTACATGAAACGAAGCAAGGAGCGGCATTGACTTTACGCATAAAAAATCAGCTCCAGCATCAAACCAAGAAGAAAATGACGTTCCGATTGCCAGTACATGTCCAAACTGAACAGGGCGGCAGCTTACTGATTAAGGATCATTACTGGATTCTCGACGGATCTGTTCCGCTCGACGGATCAAAAATGCTAGCAGCTACTTCTCAAAAAATAGAACTATAAGGAGGATCACAATGGCTGATCAATTAACCGTAACAACATTATATGCACGTCAACAAATGGCAAAGGCAAGAGCCGAAGGAACAAAACTCACAAAAGTCGTCAAAATGGCATTTGGAAATGGTGGGACGAAGGATGGGAAACCGATATCACTAGACGGCACTGAACAAAAACTCAAAAAAGAACTCGTCCAAAAAGAGATTGATTCGTTTACCTTCATGGAACCAGCAAAAATCCGCTACACCTGCACGATCGCCGAAGGAGAACTTGCAGGAGAAGTCATCAACGAACTAGCACTTGTCGACGAAGCCGGCAAATTCACCGCCATCCGCACCATGACAGATAAACAAAAAGACGGCGACATCGAATTTGTTTTTGAGATTGATGATATTTATTAATGGAGGGGAATGAAATGGACATCAAATCACCTTTACCGTTTGAAACCTCTGACAAAGCACATGCCAACTTATTTAACCGGATGGTCGACACTCTAGTAGAGAATGACAATGCGCTCAGGCTACAAATAGAAGGAATCACAAATGAAAGCTTATTTAAACTAACAGGCGATCAAGCCATTCAAGATGCATCAGTCAGCGGTGAGGAATATCCTAATGGCATTACGTTCATGGATATTGGACAAGCGAATGATACCGGATATCCTACGAGATTTGGCTTTGTGAAAAATGAAAAATATAGTAACTTTCGATTTGTTCAATATTACTATGGGACTGGAAACGAAGCGGGCAGTTATTTTGATAGCACAGGTACGTGGTGCCGTCATTGGTGGACTGGATCTGGTTGGACCGACTGGCATAAGCTCTCTGGATTCTGTCATGCCAATATAGGTACAACTGGAAAACAGTTATTAACCAAAGGTGAGTATCAAAAAATCCTTTTTAATCGAAAGATAAAAGACAGTCATAACAATTTTGACATCAAAAATAATCGCTTCATCTGCCCTGAAAACGGAATGTATTCAGTGAATGCAGGTGTTTATATTGAAACCTTTCAACGATACGCAAACTTTGAATTATCGATCTATTTAAATGGAAAAAGGTATAAAAATATTGCACATCAAAGACAGAGCCCGACCAGCCCATCTGATACGTTGAGCTTTAGTATGGGACTTTATGGTGCTGCGAATGTACCGGCTAATAAAGGGGATTATTTAGAAATTTACATGTATGCAGGATATGACGGAGATGTTAGTCGTTATGTATCTGAAAATTCAGGCTGGTACAACTATTTTGATATTACAGAAGTAGGCGGCAGAAATTTCCTGAGAGGATAGGAGGATTCTATGATTTTATATGAAGCCATTAAGTATAAATACCCCGATGCGGATCCGCAAAAGGACTTTGAACTTAGAAATGATGGAGACGGTTCTTACATTAACGAGTGGCATCTAGATGTGCCAAAGCCAACGGCAAAAGAATTGAAAGAATGGTGGGACGAATCTCAAATCAATCCAAGTTATCAACCGCCTCTTCCGCTAGATTATCTAGCACAAGAAGTAGCCAAAGAAAAGCTCATAAGAAAACAGCTTGAACATCAATGTGATCATCTAACAAACGAAATAAAAGCGCTAAAAAATGAGATCCTTTTATATAAAGGAGAGCGTGAATCATGAATTATTGGGTGATGGCGTTGTATTTTAAATGGGTGACTCCTGAATTGGTCAAACAAGCGGTGGAACTAGGCGATTGTTCAATGGAAGATTTAAAAACAGGATATGAGCAAAGGATGCTCACTCTAGAGCAGCTACCAAGAAGTGGAACCAAGCATCAAAGCAAGGGAGTGAAAACTGAATGGAAATAAAACAACCAAAACCTTTTGAAGTAAATGATAAAGCACATGCTGATTTGTTTAATGACATGGTCAAAGTACTTCTTGAAAATGATCATGGATTAATAGAGCAGTTCTTAAAACATACAAATGATGCGAGAGTACACGCATCTGAAACAGAAAAGAAGAAATGGAATCAATCTCAGTTATATAAAATGACGAATGATAACGGATCCCAATTGGTCAATATTCCAGCTGGCGGCAGTATTTATAACGGAATTAAATCGTTAGGTGCCTGCTCTTTCTATGCCCCAGGTGGTTCTGGAGTAGTCGATTCTCCTGCTATAGGTAATGCTGCATTAAGAGGCTTTCAGCTTGTGGGTCAAAATAATATTGGCGTAGGAATCGCGATTGACACATCAGGCAATGCATTTTGTTTTTCCTATCATGTGAATGACATTGCGATCAATTGGCTGCAAATACCTAGTCAAAACGAAAAAAACAAATGGGACGCAGGACAACTATCTAAAATTACCGCTGACGATGGAAGAGCATACGAAAGAATTAATGCAAACGATCCTAGTATTTTGGATAAACTCATCAAATTACCAGGCGTGCATTCTTGGTATATCCACGAAGCACATCCTGATTTGCCGACAAGAAGTTCTATGAGAGCCTTATCAGTCTTTAGTGAAAATACCTATGGCTGGATTATTGGGGCAAATAATACTGGTGATGTGTACATCAATCGATCCACGACAGATGTTACCGGTACTCAGCAAGAATGGAGCGGATGGAAGAGGTTGAACGAGCATCCGTTATTGAAGGCGAATGGAAATAGAATGCTTATCCCTACTGGTACAGATATATTAACACTGCCATCTGGCTTTTATTATGTCTCTGGAACGAACGCAGTGAATATGCCATCAACGACCGATGCTTCTTGGTTTAATGTAGATATTATAGAAACGGGAAATAACCGCAAAACATTTCATGTGAGTCGAAGCTATGATAATAGTCATTGGTACGGAACGACTCATACAGATGGGATTTTCAGAGGCTGGAAACGGATATTAACAGTGGAGGATATGTCAAATACTTCTTTTGTTGATTCGTATGATCAGAATAATTCTACAACTGTAGCATCTGAAAATATTCCAACAAAACTCCTTTTTGGAGATACAAGATCAGATGATTTGGGCGAATATGATCGTTCACGGTCTGAAATTACTTTGAAAAATAACGGCTTATATTTAATAAGACTTTATTTGACAAGTACGAATATTCCGGTTGGATCAGATAGTATTATCTCATGCTACGTGAATGGATCAGAATATCAACGCTTTGGAAATTGGAATCCAGTTATTTCATCCAGTGTCTATGTGATGTTCCTTCAACAAAAATTTAAAGCAGGAGATAAGTTAACATTTTATATTACTCCCAAAAATACTGGCAGAACCATCACTATTGGAACAGCTTACGTTACCTTATCTCAATTAAGATGGTAAAAAGTAAGTTACAATCCAGATCCAAAATGGACAAATTGGTGCAATGTGGGTAATTTATTTCGGGAAGAAGGTGATTCCAATGGAAGTAGATGTCGTCCAAAACTTAATGACACAAGGTCCTTTTGCCGTTCTCTTTTGCTGGGTTCTGTTCTATGTTCTCAACACAACAAAGGAACGAGAAAACAAGCTTAATGCACAAATCGAGGCGCAAAATGATGTGTTAGCAAAGTTTAGTGAGAAATATGATGTTGTGATCGACAAGCTCGACAAAATTGAACGGAATTTAAAATAGGAGGAAAAATCATGAAGACATTCGACAAAGGCACTGTGATTCGCACAGTGCTTCTTTTTATTGCGCTCATCAATCAAACGCTTGTCATGTTTGGACAGACGGTGCTGCCGATTAGTGAGGAGCAAGTACAAACCGCTGGTGAGGCACTATATGTAGCAGGTTCCACCATTTTTACGATGGTGACAGCCATTATCGCTTGGTTTAAAAACAATTATGTGACCTACAAAGGTCAATTACAAAAAGATACCCTGAAACAAAGAGGGCTAACAAAATAAATGTATAGTTGCGCTGGCTTCCTTCTTCATATATCCTAAAATTGGAGTTGGAGGGAAGCCAGTTGTTAGAAAAAGATTTAAAATTAAGTAATATAAAGGGCTTGTTGATTTTTCTAGTTGTTTTCGGACACTTAATAGAACTCAATAAGCAGAATTATTATCAGCTTTTTGTGTTTATTTACGCTTTTCATATGCCACTTTTTATTTTTATCAGTGGGTATTTAGCTAAAAGAATGAAAGTAAGTAAAATGATTAATCTATTTCTTTTATACTTTATATTTCAGTCGTTTTTTGACTGGTTTCTTTATTTTATAGGAGAATATAAAACCCTATCGTTTCATTATGGTAAGCCACAATTTCATTTGTGGTATATCGTAAGTATGCTCTTTTGGTATGCACTAGCTTGGGGGTTATCAAAGTTAAGACTAAGTTTAATAGGGAAATTAAGTATCTTTATTATTATATTCATTGTCTGTTTTATTTCACGCCAGTACACAGGTGTGATCGTAAATACAGTGAAAGAGCTTTATCCGAATTTTACATCTTACACTCTTAGTTATCAAAGGACAATTTCATTTGCACCCTTCTTTTTTGCTGGCTTTTTTATGACAAAGGAAAGCTTGAATGCTGTTTATAAGATTATAAAACCCTCAATGGCAAAGGTGTTACTCATAGTAACGGGATCATTAACAATTTTATTGATTGAGTACACACCAAACTTAGAATGGCTGTTTCGTGGCAGCTTTGGAATAAAACGATTTTTGGCTCATGATGAAAGTTATTTAATGAAAATGCTCCTTCATTATCTCTTGTCAGCTTGGATATGTTTGCTTGTTCTTATCGCAGTAAATAGTAAGAAGAGCATTCTGACAAAGTGGGGGGATTATTCACTAGGAATTTTCTTGTTCCATCCTGTTTTTGTGTTTATATTAAGAAAGACTGAATTCATGAATGAATGGAGCGGAGATACTCAACTTGTTTTTTATTTCGCATTAGCATTTATCATTGTGAGCTGTCTAGGCTCCAATCTTTTTGCGGCAGTCAGTTGGTTCATCACTTCCCCATATAATACAATCAAAAAATTAACATCTTTATTAAAACCAAAAGCAGAAGAAAAAAATACAAATTTCTAAGTCCCTTAGCAGGGGCTTTTTTAATGCTCAATACACTAATCAAAGGAGAAGAAAGAACATGGCTGAAAAAATTGGATTGCAAACTCTTATCGACCGTTCCATTAGAAATATGGGTTCCGGCATTCACAGGGTTGTAAAAAAAAGTGCGATTGAAATGATCAAGCAAGCATATAAAGAAGGTATCTTTGTTCAGATTACTTCTGGCTACCGTTCGTTTGCAGAACAAAACAAGCTTTACGCTCAAGGTCGTACCGCTCCTGGGAAGATTGTCACCAACGCTAAAGGTGGTCAATCAAATCACAACTATGGTTTAGCGATCGATTACGTTCTATTAAGTGCGGATGGAAAAAAAGCACTTTGGACAGTCAACGAAAAATGGCGTCGAGTAGCTCAAATCGGAAAATCACTAGGGTTTTCGTGGGGTGGAGACTGGAAGAGTTTTAAGGACTACCCACACCTTGAAATGATGGGCAGTTTGACTTTAACGCAGCTTCAAGCGGGTAAACGACCTTTCTTGGTGTCATTTATATCAAATGAAGTTTCTGAAAAGCCAATTAAGACAAAGTCTGTTGAAAAATTATTAGCAAATGGCTCGATAAAATCTAAAACAAGTACATCTAAAAAGTTAGATATCTTGCCATCTGGCATCTTAAAAATAACCAAGCCCTTAACAAAAGGATCACAAGTCATAGCCGTGCAAAAAGCCTTATCCTCACTCTATTTCTACCCGGACAAAGGGGCAAAAAACAACGGAGTTGATGGCTATTATGGACCGAAAACAGCGAATGCGGTCAAGCGGTTCCAGCTCATGAATGGTCTAGCGGCAGACGGGATTTACGGTCCGAAGACGAAGAACAAAATGGAACAATTGCTAAAAAAGTAATCATTCATAAAGGGCTATCAGCAGGTGAATGGAATTTCCCTTGCTGATAGCTAGCAAAAAATGACATCATTTGTGATATAATCGACCGAATCACTATCATGAGGGGAGAGTAAAATGAAAAAGGAACTGTTCCAAGTCATCATGCTGTCAGTGCTGCTCATCTATTTCATTTATCACGGAATGACGAGTGATTATCCTGTGTCTTACACAATCATTCTCATCACGGCTTATGTTTCTGTGATCGCGTACCGCATCATAAAGATATTAGGCTTAAGAAAAAACAAAGAACAAACAGAGCTGTAAGAAATATATACATAAAAAAAACCATCCTTGATTTCTCAAGAATGGTTTTTCGTATGGAGCATAGCGGGATCGAACCGCTGACCTCTACGCTGCCAGCGTAGCGCTCTCCCAGCTGAGCTAATGCCCCGATGTGTTACGACTTAATTTATTATAATCAATCCTCCTGTAAAATTCAAGCTTTAAAACGCACACACATCGTCTATTTTTCTTTCTGATCAATCGGGATATAGTCAAAGATTTCCCCTGAATGAACAGAGTCTGCTAAGCGTCTCAGCCAGTCATAGTAGGCTTTTGAGCTTTCAAGCTGCTCTATGAGCTGCTGCGCTTCCTCTCTTATATGTTCCTCCAACTGATCATCACGAGCCACCTCTTGAAGCCGGACTTGCGCTTCTTCTATCGCCGCTAAATTGACCTCGACCTCTCGTTCCCACTTTTGTGGAAAGAAGTTCATGAAAAACTTAAAAAAGTCTTTTTCAGCAACAAAGCTATGTTTTCTTCGTCCTCGGTGAAAGGTCTTTTTGACAATATTCATGTCTTGCAGCTTTTTCACACCCGTACTCATACTTGGCTTGCTCATTTGCAGCTCTTCACGCATTTCATCCAGCGTCATTTCCTCATTTAAATACATGGTCCCATAAAGAATACCAGCACTTCGTGTAATTCCATAGAGATCCATCGTTTCAGCTATGGAATCAATGACTAGATCTTTAGCAGCTAAAATACGCTCTTCTGCTTGCGGCTGTTCCTGCTTTTTCATCCTGTCCCTGCTTTCTATTAAGAGAATTCAATACGTTCAAAAAAATCTTTATGGACTATATGTTAACGAAAGAATGCAAAATGTCAAAAGAAAATGAAGCATATCTCCCTTTGACAGAAAAATTTGAACATGATACGTTAATTATGTTCAAAACGTTAAATTTTTATTTAACAAACTTACCAAAGAGAATCAGAGGAGGTTCCTTCTATGAGTCAAACACTATTTATAGATGGACAATGGGTTGGCGCCAAAAGTGGCGACACGCGGGATATCATTAATCCATTTAATCAAGAAGTGATCGCGACAGTCAGTGAAGGATCAAGAAATGACGCGCAGCTAGCCATTAAGGCAGCGAGAAAAGCCTTCGATCAAGGTGACTGGGCAAACTTGCCTGGACTTGAAAGAGGAAATATGGTGTTTAAGATTGCTGAATTGATTAGACGTGATCTTGATGAACTAGCCAAATTAGAATCGCTTGATACTGGTAAAACAGTAGAGGAAAGCAAAGCAGACATGGACGATATTGCGAACGTGTTCCAATATTACGCCGGTCTTGCCGACAAAGATGGCGGGGAAATCATTGCATCCCCAATTCCGAACTCTAAAAGCGAATTGGTCAGAGAGCCTGTCGGTGTATGCGGGCAAATTACTCCATGGAACTATCCATTGCTTCAAGCAAGCTGGAAAATCGCTCCTGCTCTAGCGGCGGGGAATACAATCGTATTAAAGCCAAGTGAAATTACACCACTCACCACGATCAAAGTATTCAAACTCATGGAAGAAGCAGGCATTCCAGCAGGGGTTGCGAACCTAGTCCTTGGGCCAGGTGCAACGGTTGGTGATGAGCTTGCTGTGAATGATCAAGTCGATTTGATTTCATTTACAGGCGGTATTGAAACAGGTAAGAAAATCATGCAGGGAGCCAGTGGGAATGTGAAGAAAATCGCCCTTGAGCTCGGCGGGAAAAATCCGAATATTGTGTTTCAAGATGCTGATTTAGACGTAGCGGTTGACCAGGCAATGAATGCTGTGTTTTTCCATGCGGGGCAAGTGTGTTCAGCAGGTTCACGTTTGCTAGTGGAAGAATCCATTCATGCTGAATTTTTAGAAGAACTGGTGAAGCGCACGAAAAAAATCAAGCTAGGCAACGGCTTTGATGAAGAAACCCAAAGCGGCCCGCTCATCTCAGCTGAGCATCGAGAAAAAGTAGAAAAATACGTCAGCATTGGGTTAGATGAAGGCGCCAAATTAGAAACAGGCGGAAAAAGACCGGACGCAGAGGAGCTTTCAAATGGGTTCTTCTACTTGCCAACGATATTCTCAGGCTGCACGTCAGAGATGCGGATTGTCCAGGAAGAAGTCTTTGGCCCAGTATTGACAGTTGAATCCTTTCGTACAGAGGAAGAAGTGATTGAGCTGGCAAACGATACGATTTATGGATTAGCAGGAGCCGTGTGGTCTACTGATATCAGCAAGGCCGAAAGAGTCGCTCGTCAATTAAGATTAGGCACAGTTTGGATCAATGACTTCCATCCTTATTTCGCTCAAGCACCTTGGGGTGGATATAAGCAATCAGGTCTAGGACGTGAATTAGGACGCACCGGGCTTGAGGAATATACGGAACTGAAGCATGTATATCGTAATACAAAACCTGAAGCGATTCGTTGGTTTCAATAAAAATCACACATTTGGAGGAGATTCTATATGACATTAAATATGAAAATTGAAAGCATGCAGAAATTCCATACATTTGAAATTCCGACTGTCATCAAACATGGCATCGGTGCAGTGAAACATGTTGGGGAAGAAGTAAAAGCATACGGTGTCTCAAAGGTATTACTTGTAACAGACCCAGGTATTTACCTGGCGGGCGTGGTAGATCCAGTGATTGCTTCATTAAAAGAAGCACAAATCGATGTGGTGCTATTTGATAAAGTAGAGCCAAACCCGCCAGTCCGTTTAGTGAATGAAGGCTCTGCGTTATATGAAAAAGAAGGCTGTAATGGATTAGTCGCAGTAGGCGGCGGAAGCTCAATGGATACAGCGAAGGCGATCGGTGTAGAAGCGACGCATGAAGGCTCAGTCCTTGATTACGAAGCGGCAGAGGGGAAAAAACCGCTTGAAAACAGAATCCCGCCTTTAACCACTATTCCGACAACAGCTGGTACAGGTTCAGAAGTCACGCAGTGGGCAGTGATTACAGATGAAGAAAGAGAATTCAAATTCAACACAGGTGGCCCGCTCATTGCAGCTCACCTCACAGTCATTGATCCAGAGCTACATGTATCCATGCCGTCTCATGTGACGGCAATGACTGGAATTGATGCACTTGCACACGCCATTGAATGCTATACAATGAAATTTGCTCAGCCTATTACAGATGCGGTCGCGCTCATGGCCATTGAATATGCAGCTCATTATATTCGCCGTGCCTTTGCCGATGGTGAGGACTTAGAAGCCAGGTATGGAATGGCACAAGCTGCAATGCTTGCCGGGCTTTCTTATGGAAGCGAATCAGCTGGAGCTGCACATGCGATGAGTCAAACACTCGGAGGCATTATTCCTGTAGCGCATGGTCAGTGTGTCGCAGCAATGATGGGACCGGTGATGGAGTATAACTGGAAAGGGTATCCCGAAAAATTTGCTCGTATTGCGCAAGCATTTGGAATTGATATTAGCCGAATGTCAACAGAGGAAGCCGCAAAAGCAGCAGTGAACTGGATGTATGATTTAGTGGAAGACCTAGAAGTTCCTTCATTAGAAGAACAAGGTGTATCAAAAGATATGATTGACCGTTTATCTAAAGAAGCAATGAAAGATCCGCAAACAATTGGAAACCCAAGAGATCTAAACGAAAAAGCGTACAACTGGATTTATGCTCGCTGTTTTGATCTAACACCTAAAACAGTGTAACAATGAAAAAAGGCTCCCAAAAGGGAGTCTTTTTTATGTCTTATAGCTGTTCTTTAATTTCTTTGATTTGATGGATATGGCGTTTTTCGTGTGCGCCGATAAAATCAAGATATTGCTTAAGCGATAACTCTTCAAACACAGGGTGTGCAATGACGCGTTTGAAATCATCCTCAGTAAACGTTGATAGAATTTGATTGAGCTGCTCACGGGCTGTATCGAGCTCATCTTTTAAATGTGTAGGTGTCACATGCTTGCGCTCAGGCTCAACAATACTAGGCGCAGTCGCTTTTCTAGAACGATCCTCTGCCATTTCCACCGGCTTTGGCTCATATTCTTTGATCGGTGCTTTTTTTCCCTCAGCAGCTAGATGTTTTGCTGCCACGAGGTCCATCTTCTTTAAATGATCTGCCACCTCTTGAATACTCCAAGTATCATCAGATAATTTTTGATTCAATTGCTCTTCGTTCAAACCTTGTAGCTCTTGCCACAATTCTTGTCTTGCATCATGTAATAAACTCATTTTCATCACCTCAAGATCAAATTTTAACATACTGGTACATGACAATCATTCTTGAGCTATCGGCGAATTCCTGTGAAGAATTGTGAGGAAATTTGAAACCTTTACAAAAGTGGTTCGTATTACCTGTTAGAAGGAATACATTGGAGGTGAGCATGGTCTAAATGAAACAAAGGCTGTTCATTTCATGAAGAAAGGGTGAGGAAGATGGATGTGTTCGGGCTGCCACTTCAGACGCTGTATTTATACATATTGATGATATCAGGAATCCTGACACTTGTTTTCGTCTTTTTCGGCGATGTATTTGATGGATTGTTTGAAGCGATTCCTGTTCCATTCCTTCAACCAACATTAATCCTCGCATTTCTTACCTTTTTCTCGGCTGGAGGGTTTATCTCTGAAAAAACAGCAATTGTAGGAAGTGGACTTGGCGCAGTCTTATCTGCCATCCTCGCAGTGGTTCTTGTGACCTGTTTGAATGTATTTGTCTTAGTCCCGCTTTCCTCTGCTGAAGAATCTCTCTCATATACGGAGGCCGACTTAAAAGGAAGAACTGGAGAGATCATTGTATCTGTTCCAAAAGACGGGTTTGGAGAAGTGCTGTTAATTAGTAATAGCGGGAAAATCTCAAAGCCTGCCGTCAGCTTCGACGAAGAGGAGATTCCATATGGAACTCGGGTACTGGTCGTCGAAGTGAACAAAGGCGTCTTATCAGTTATACCAAATGAAGAAATCTAGGAGGGAATGCTATGCCAGGAACAACCATTTTGATAATCATTGGAATTGTGCTTGTGATTCTGATTGCACTTATTGGTGTATTTGTTTCGAAATACCGGACTGCAGGTCCAGATGAAGCGTTAATCGTCACAGGAAGTTACCTCGGAAGTAAAAATGTCCACGTGGATGAAGGTGGAAACAAGATTAAGATTGTAAGAGGCGGAGGTACCTTTGTACTCCCTGTTTTTCAACAAGCAGAGCCGCTCAGCTTACTATCTAGCAAGCTAGATGTTTCAACACCTGAAGTCTATACTGAACAAGGTGTACCAGTCATGGCGGACGGAACAGCCATCATTAAAATCGGCGGATCGATTGAAGAAATTGCTACTGCTGCAGAGCAATTTTTAGGTAAAACAAAAGAAGACCGCGAAAACGAAGCGAGAGAAGTTTTAGAAGGACACCTTCGCTCCATTTTAGGGTCAATGACAGTTGAAGAGATTTATAAAAACAGAGAGAAATTTTCTCAAGAAGTACAGCGTGTCGCTTCTCAAGATCTAGCGAAAATGGGTCTTGTCATTGTATCGTTTACAATCAAAGATGTCCGTGATAAAAATGGCTATTTAGAATCACTAGGTAAACCTAGAATTGCCCAAGTGAAACGCGATGCAGATATTGCAACAGCAGAAGCAGATAAAGAAACACGTATCAAACGTGCAGAAGCAGATAAAGATGCGAAGAAATCTGAGCTTGAGCGTGCCACTGAAATCGCTGAAGCAGAAAAGATCAATGAGCTGAAAAGAGCAGAATTCAGACGTGAACAAGATACAGCAAAAGCAAGTGCCGACCAAGCGTACGATCTTGAAACAGCTCGTAATCGTCAGCACGTAACTGAACAAGAAATGCAAGTAAAAATCATTGAACGTCAGAAGCAAATTGAATTAGAAGAAAAAGAGATTCAGCGTCGTGAGCGTCAATACGATTCTGAAGTGAAAAAGAAAGCAGATGCGGATCGTTATGCGGTTGAGCAGTCAGCTGCGGCGGAAAAAGCGAAACGCCTCGCTGAAGCAGATGCCAAGAAATACAGCATTGAAGCAATGGCAAAAGCAGAAGCTGAGAAAGTCCGAATTGACGGGCTTGCCAAAGCGGAAGCTGATCGTGCAAAAGGGGAAACAGAGGCAGAAGTCATTAGACTGAAAGGACTTGCGGAAGCCGAAGCGAAAGAGAAAATCGCTGAAGCATTCGAACAGTATGGTCAGGCAGCGATTCTTGATATGATTGTGAAAATGCTTCCTGAATATGCGAAGCAAGTATCTGCACCACTTTCTAACATTGATAAAATTACGGTTGTGGATACGGGAGGTAACGGAGAAGGCAGCGGTGCCAATAAAGTCACTGGCTATGCTACAAACCTTATGTCCAGTCTGCAAGAAAGCCTGAAAGCATCCTCTGGAATTGATGTCAAAGAAATTATTGAGAACTTTTCCGGCAAAGGCAATGTGAAGCAAAGCATTCAGGAACTAACGAATGAAATCAAACAGCCAAGAAAAAAAGAGATCGCTGATACTCAAATAGAAGAATAAAATAAATAGACACCTTCCATCAGAAGGTGTCTATTTGGCATGTGCCCTATATGGGTTCCTTTTTACATATGAAGAAAGATTTACGAGAATACCAGCAGATATCATCATGAACACTAGGGAGGAGCCACCATAACTAATGAAAGGAAGCGGAATGCCTGTGATCGGAAGAAGACCAAAGACAGCGCCTAAATTAAAGACTGCTTGGAGCATGATTTGAAACGTAAGCCCAATCGTTAACAGTTTTCCAAAAGGGTCATGTAAAGCCTGCACAATTCGCATTGCGCGATACATGATGAATAGATATGCACCTATCACAATCAAAATCCCCATAATGCCCAGCTCTTCACTGATAATGGCCATAATAAAATCCGTATGCGCTTCGGGAAGAAAGCCTAGCTTTTGAATACTCCCGCCTAAGCCATTCCCTATCAGCCCGCCGGAATTCATTGCGAGATACGAATGAATCAGCTGATAGCCATCCCCATCTTCATACTGAAAAGGATCACGAAAAGAAGTCAGCCGCTTCAAACGGTAAGGAGCTGTCACTGCAAAAAAAGTGATACATGCTACGGCAGTCGATCCTAGCAAAATGAAATGGCGCGTTTTCAACCCAGCGCATAATAAAATGATGCCACAGCTTAATAAAATAGACACAGCTGTGCCTAAATCAGGCTGTTTTAAGATTAATAAAAAAACAAGACTTAAAAGGATGAGTGGCGGCAGTACGCCTTTTTTAAAAGATGTAATGTACGGCTGTTTATTCGCGTACACATAGGCAAAATAGATCACCATCACTAGTTTCACAGCTTCAGAAGGTTGGAGCATAAGAGAGCCCAGCTGAATCCACCGCTGTGAATTGTTTTTGACAACACCAATTCCAGGAATCAGGACTAGGATGAGACATAGCAATGACAGCATGACAAGCCATTTCATCCATTTACGATAAATCTGATAGGGGAAAAGAGCGGCAATGAAAAAAAAGAATCCCCCAATCAGGAGCCATTGCCATTGTTTAATAAAGAAATAGCTGCCCTTCTCATACTTCACTTCTCCTAAAGGATAACTTGCACTGTACACCATCAGTAAACCAAATAAGCAGAGGAACACAATTGTTCCAACAAGAACGAGGTCGACTTTTTTGAGATGAGATAGAAGAAATGCCATCATTTTCAATTCCAGTTGTCTCCAAACATATAGGATGATGACCTGATATTGACACTAAACACGAGGCCAATGGCGATCATGTTCGTCAATAGCGCACTGCCTCCATAGCTGATAAAAGGAAGCGCGAGTCCTGTCACAGGCATTAAACCGATTGTCATCCCTACATTTTGGAAAACTTGAAACACGATCAGCCCAACGACTCCTGCACATATGTACAAACCATAAAGCGTATTAGCATGCATAGCCACATGAATGATTCGGTAAATCATCATTAAGTACAAACACATCAAAAGGGAGGCGCCGATAAAACCAAACTCCTCACCAATGACGGCAAAGATAAAATCCGTATGCGCTTCGGGGATATTACCGCCTTGTACTTGATGCCCCTTTGTAAAACCGCTTCCTGATAATTGACCTGATCCAATACCGAGCATCGATTGTTTCAGCTGATACCCGTATGTTGAATCAAATTCATCGGGGGAGAGCCAGCCATAAATGCGATCAAGCTGATGTGGCTTAATGATTTTTGTGAAATGCTCAAAGTGTTCGTTGTGTAAGTAGACCAAAAATGAAAGAAGTGCAAGGAAAGAAGCCATTAATGCGGTCATCATCTTACTGGAAATTCCTGACACGAGCATCAGTGTAAAGGCGATAGATAATATCACGAGCGCTGTCCCTAAATCAGGCTGAATTAAGATGAGGAAAAAAGGGACAACGGTCCAGCAAACGACTTTACTTGTAGGAATGATGCTTTCTTTAAACGAAAATCGCTGATGCTTGTATTGGTTCAAGACAGCCGCTAGCAGCAGGATCACAAAAATTTTCATGAACTCTGATGGCTGAATTTTGATTGAACCGAAGCTGATCCATCTTTGGGATCCGTTTTGACTCGTTCCGAAAAAGTGCACAAGAATAATGAGAAAAATACCACCTGTAAATAACCGAAAAGATAAACGCTCAAGAAGTTCATAATCAAAGTATGCAGCAGCGGCCATAAGACCGAAACCGACGATATACCAGAAAATTTGTCTTTTGACGAAATAAAACATATCCTGCGATTCATACTGTCCTGATCCGCTATATACAGCTATTAGGCTGATGACAAATAAACAAATCACCGTGAGTAAAAGTACGAAGTCAATGCTGTACTGTTTTTTCATAGCTTCTTTTCCTGTTACCTATTTGTCAGCTGCTCTATGACGATTTTCACAGCCGCAGCATCATCAATGTAGCCGATCGGAAAAATATAATCTGGTATTAAGTCAACAGGCATAATGAAATAAAGGAGTGCCCCTCCCATCAGCATTAATTCTCGAGAAGAACCTCGTCCGGTTATAAATAAACTGTACATGTCTTTCAAATGCTGAAGGAATGGCCCGGCGCCGTTTACCGCCTCCATCTTTTTCTCAAACTTTGCAGAGATCGTTTCTTTTCCCTTGTTTGTTTGGCTATAGGTCTCATATTCGTTTAGCTTTTGTTTCAATTTGGCCTGACTAAATGTACCGTCGTAGACCTCCTGATCTTTCAGTGTTGTTTCGATCTCTACGACCGTTTGTATGAACGTATCACTATGTACCTTTTCGTTTTTGATTGGAAACCCAGCAGCAGCTAATAGTTGATCTAATGATAGGTTCAGAGAATCTGAAAGTCGCTGCAGATGATTCAAAGTTGGTTTTCTTTTTCCATTTATGATTCGAGACAGTGTCGCTTTATCAATTTCTGTGTATGTGCTGAGCTCTCTTAAAGATAAAGAACGTTGTTGCAATCTTTCCTTTAAAAGAGTCCCAAGCTCAGTTGTTTTAGAATCCATTTTTACGCCATCCTTTGTATGATGTATCAACTCTTCTATAGAAGAAGTCGTACCCAATATAAAGGTGTGTTGACAAAATGTCAACGAATATCCTTTATTGATTGAATTTTAGGAAATAGGAATTTATCATAATAAAGATAGGATGAAAACAGTGAGAAGGAGTGGCGCGGATGAAGGTGAGACATGCTGTACAAAAAGATATTCCTAAAATTGCCGAAATACATGTGAAGAGCTGGCAGACGACTTATCAAGGCATTATTAATCAGGATTATTTGGATGGTTTAAATATAGAAGATCGAGAAGAGAGCTGGAGAAGAAGGTCACTTGAAGGGACGTTTGTCGCAGAAGATGACGAGGGGGTATTTGGTTTTGCTTCTTTTGGAAAACAACGTGATGAGCGCTATCCAACATATGATGGAGAACTTTATGCGATCTATTTATTGCAAGAGAAACAGAAATCAGGAGCAGGTATCGCTTTAATTACAGAAGGAGTGAGCTATTTAATAGAGAAAGGGTATCAGAATATCATGCTGTGGGTATTTGAACAAAATTCGGCAAAGCATTTTTATCAAAAGCTTCAACCTCATTTTGTCGTTACCAGCCAGTTCGAGCTGGCTGGCGAGAAGCATGATGAAATAGGGTATGGGTGGGAGCTGCCTGTATTAAATGACCATCTACACCGAATTAAATCGTCAGCTTCCAATAATAATGAGAGAAAAAAGTGAAAAGCATAGCTAAAAGCATATAAGAGATAAGAGGAGAAGCTTCTACTTTTCCTTTTATTCCTGCTATCTTTAAAGCTTCATAGAAACCTGCCAAAAAATAAGCAAGACTGAGAATATAACAGCACAGCATAATGGAGTAAGGGTTCATTGGCGTACCTCCAACATGAAATCTTCTACTATTAATAGATTCCATAGAGCGGCAATTTATGCATAAAAAAATAACCAGCTGAAATCAGCCAGTTATTTTTTGTGAGGAAAAACCAAACGAGATGCACTTGGTATGAGTATGCAAAGAACGATACTGCAAATAATAAATGAAGGAACCATATATGTGCTGTTATAAATTAAAGAATAAACCCAACCCGGTGTTCCTTTTGGTGCATAATGAGAAAAGAAAACAACACCAGAGATAAAGAACGTCAACAGTCTGAAGAAACTTGCAACAAATACAGATAAGATAATATAAAAGAATTGCTGCTTTCGCTGTTGATCCTGAATGGCTTTTTTAATCAATCCAGAAAAGAGGCCGCTTAGGGAAATGACAACAGATGCGACGAAATAATCGAGAAATCCTTGAACTGGTGTAGCGATAATAGGGCCATTCATCAGCTGAAGGCCTGCAATAAGCACACCAATGATAAACCCGGTTGATATTCCCCATCTAATAGACATAAGAATGACGGGTATCATAATCAGCGCAAGAGATCCGCCGTTCGGCATTCTTAAAAAGAGACCTGATAAGTAATCTAATACTAGTGCAAGTGAAGTCATAATTGCGATTTCCATCAGTCGTACCAATTGATTTGATTGCTGCATAAAAAAATCTCCCTTTTCATGAATTGAGCAAGGAGAGACCGTGTAAGGATGAGTATGTTATTCATAGAAAAACATATCGAGTTGAATACACCACATGTATTCAATTGAATCCACATTCCTACTTCAGTATTAACTGACAGGTTCAAAGGGTCAGAACAACGAGTGTTCACTCTCAGCACAAAGCTCCCCCTGCGGTTATTTAGTTTTCTTCTATTATAAATATACTAAAGACCTTCAGGATCAACAATAGAGAATTCCTGTGACAATCAATTTTTGTATGGTTATATAGGAAGAGATAAGAAAAAATAAATTATTTAGAAAAAATACTTGTTTCCTCTCTCAAAAGGTGTTATATTTGTATTCGCCGCTAAAACAGCGCGGTTATTAAATAACATAAAGAAAAAAGTTATTGACTTTATCTTGATAGAATGTTATATTAATAAAGTCGCCTCTGAGAGACGACGAAGATGATCTTTGAAAACTAAACAAGACAAAACGTACCTGTTAATTCGAGTTTTTATAAAAAATCCTATGAAACATCATAGGTAGTCAGTCAAACGCTGACGAGGCAGGAAATGATCACATGCTAAGTTCGCTACATCGTGTAGCAACGCATGTGTGATATGCATCCTGCATACCTCGGAGAGTTTGATCCTGGCTCAGGACGAACGCTGGCGGCGTGCCTAATACATGCAAGTCGAGCGGACAGAAGGGAGCTTGCTCCCGGATGTTAGCGGCGGACGGGTGAGTAACACGTGGGTAACCTGCCTGTAAGACTGGGATAACTCCGGGAAACCGGAGCTAATACCGGATAGTTCCTTGAACCGCATGGTTCAAGGATGAAAGACGGTTTCGGCTGTCACTTACAGATGGACCCGCGGCGCATTAGCTAGTTGGTGGGGTAATGGCTCACCAAGGCGACGATGCGTAGCCGACCTGAGAGGGTGATCGGCCACACTGGGACTGAGACACGGCCCAGACTCCTACGGGAGGCAGCAGTAGGGAATCTTCCGCAATGGACGAAAGTCTGACGGAGCAACGCCGCGTGAGTGATGAAGGTTTTCGGATCGTAAAGCTCTGTTGTTAGGGAAGAACAAGTGCGAGAGTAACTGCTCGCACCTTGACGGTACCTAACCAGAAAGCCACGGCTAACTACGTGCCAGCAGCCGCGGTAATACGTAGGTGGCAAGCGTTGTCCGGAATTATTGGGCGTAAAGGGCTCGCAGGCGGTTTCTTAAGTCTGATGTGAAAGCCCCCGGCTCAACCGGGGAGGGTCATTGGAAACTGGGAAACTTGAGTGCAGAAGAGGAGAGTGGAATTCCACGTGTAGCGGTGAAATGCGTAGAGATGTGGAGGAACACCAGTGGCGAAGGCGACTCTCTGGTCTGTAACTGACGCTGAGGAGCGAAAGCGTGGGGAGCGAACAGGATTAGATACCCTGGTAGTCCACGCCGTAAACGATGAGTGCTAAGTGTTA
>NZ_JARVRK010000013.1:0-1390 GCF_030209735.1 Bacillus sp. lyk4-R2A-2 | reverse complement strand
CTTCACATTAGAATATAGGTTAAGTCCTCGATCTATTAGTATCTGTCAGCTCCACGTGTCACCACGCTTCCACCTCAGACCTATCAACCTGATCATCTTTCAGGGATCTTACTTCCTTGCGGAATGGGAAATCTCATCTTGAGGGGGGCTTCATGCTTAGATGCTTTCAGCACTTATCCCGTCCGCACATAGCTACCCAGCGATGCCCTTGGCAGAACAACTGGTACACCAGCGGTGCGTCCATCCCGGTCCTCTCGTACTAAGGACAGCTCCTCTCAAATTTCCTGCGCCCGCGACGGATAGGGACCGAACTGTCTCACGACGTTCTGAACCCAGCTCGCGTACCGCTTTAATGGGCGAACAGCCCAACCCTTGGGACCGACTACAGCCCCAGGATGCGATGAGCCGACATCGAGGTGCCAAACCTCCCCGTCGATGTGGACTCTTGGGGGAGATAAGCCTGTTATCCCCGGGGTAGCTTTTATCCGTTGAGCGATGGCCCTTCCATGCGGAACCACCGGATCACTAAGCCCGACTTTCGTCCCTGCTCGACTTGTAGGTCTCGCAGTCAAGCTCCCTTGTGCCTTTACACTCTGCGAATGATTTCCAACCATTCTGAGGGAACCTTTGGGCGCCTCCGTTACATTTTAGGAGGCGACCGCCCCAGTCAAACTGCCCACCTGACACTGTCTCCCTGCCCGATAAGGGCAGCGGGTTAGAAGGTCAATACAGCCAGGGTAGTATCCCACCGATGCCTCCACCGAAGCTAGCGCTCCGGTTTCCAAGGCTCCTACCTATCCTGTACAAGCTGTACCAACATTCAATATCAGGCTGCAGTAAAGCTCCACGGGGTCTTTCCGTCCTGTCGCGGGTAACCTGCATCTTCACAGGTACTATAATTTCACCGAGTCTCTCGTTGAGACAGTGCCCAGATCGTTGCGCCTTTCGTGCGGGTCGGAACTTACCCGACAAGGAATTTCGCTACCTTAGGACCGTTATAGTTACGGCCGCCGTTTACTGGGGCTTCAATTCGCACCTTCGCTTACGCTAAGCGCTCCTCTTAACCTTCCAGCACCGGGCAGGCGTCAGCCCCTATACTTCGCCTTACGGCTTCGCAGAGACCTGTGTTTTTGCTAAACAGTCGCCTGGGCCTATTCACTGCGGCTTCTCGGGGCTTTAACACCCTAAGAAGCACCCCTTCTCCCGAAGTTACGGGGTCATTTTGCCGAGTTCCTTAACGAGAGTTCTCTCGATCACCTTAGGATTCTCTCCTCGCCTACCTGTGTCGGTTTGCGGTACGGGCACCTCTCACCTCGCTAGAGGCTTTTCTTGGCAGTGTGGAATCAGGAACTTCGCTACTAAATTTCGCTCGCCATCACAGCTCAGCCTT
>NZ_JARVRK010000018.1:0-1467 GCF_030209735.1 Bacillus sp. lyk4-R2A-2 | reverse complement strand
TAACACTTAGCACTCATCGTTTACGGCGTGGACTACCAGGGTATCTAATCCTGTTTGCTCCCCACGCTTTCGCACCTCAGTGTCAGTATCAGTCCAGGTGGTCGCCTTCGCCACTGGTGTTCCTTCCTATATCTACGCATTTCACCGCTACACAGGAAATTCCACCACCCTCTACCATACTCTAGTCAGTCAGTTTTGAATGCAGTTCCCAGGTTGAGCCCGGGGATTTCACATCCAACTTAACAAACCACCTACGCGCGCTTTACGCCCAGTAATTCCGATTAACGCTTGCACCCTCTGTATTACCGCGGCTGCTGGCACAGAGTTAGCCGGTGCTTATTCTGTCGGTAACGTCAAAATTGCAGAGTATTAATCTACAACCCTTCCTCCCAACTTAAAGTGCTTTACAATCCGAAGACCTTCTTCACACACGCGGCATGGCTGGATCAGGCTTTCGCCCATTGTCCAATATTCCCCACTGCTGCCTCCCGTAGGAGTCTGGACCGTGTCTCAGTTCCAGTGTGACTGATCATCCTCTCAGACCAGCTACGGATCGTCGCCTTGGTGAGCCATTACCTCACCAACTAGCTAATCCGACCTAGGCTCATCTGATAGCGCAAGGCCCGAAGGTCCCCTGCTTTCTCCCGTAGGACGTATGCGGTATTAGCGTTCCTTTCGAAACGTTGTCCCCCACTACCAGGCAGATTCCTAGGCATTACTCACCCGTCCGCCGCTCTCAAGAGAAGCAAGCTTCTCTCTACCGCTCGACTTGCATGTGTTAGGCCTGCCGCCAGCGTTCAATCTGAGCCATGATCAAACTCTTCAGTTCAATACTGCTTGGGTTTTTAAGAAACCCTAAACTTGGCTCAGCAATCTCAAATGACTATGTGATTTCTCGCATGGTCACTTGTGATGCTGATAATCTTTCTGACTATCAGTCCGTACTCACAAGCACCCACACGAATTGCTTGATTCGATTTGTTAAAGAGCGTTTGGCTAAGAGTGTTTCGTCTCAACCGAGGCGCGCATTCTACGCTTTCCTCACTGCCTGTCAAGCGTTTATTTTGAAGTTTGTTTCGAGAAACTCGTTCAACTTCAACCACTTGACTCGCTTCGATCTCTCGTAGCGGGAGGCGAATTCTACAGCGTTTCAACACGCTGTCAACCTTCTTCTCAACCGCCGTCGATCTATTCGATCGCAGCCCTTTCAGCACCACCCGAACTGGCTAACTCATTGAATCTCAAGGAGTTTCGCGTTCAGATGTCGCTGGAAGTGGGGCGCATTATAAGGGGATTCGAAACCGCGTCAACCTTTAATTTCATATAAATCAAAAGCAAAGCGGGGGGCTGCCGCCCCCCGCTTATTCATAGCCGCCGTCACCTGCTAGATCACCCCGGCCACCCGCAACCGTTTCACCTCGGCATCCGGCATGCTTAGCAGTGCCTTCAACACGCTCTCTGTATGCT
>NZ_JARVRK010000019.1:0-1543 GCF_030209735.1 Bacillus sp. lyk4-R2A-2 | reverse complement strand
CCGTAACTATAACGGTCCTAAGGTAGCGAAATTCCTTGTCGGGTAAGTTCCGACCTGCACGAATGGCGTAACGATGGCGGCGCTGTCTCCACCCGAGACTCAGTGAAATTGAAATCGCTGTGAAGATGCAGTGTATCCGCGGCTAGACGGAAAGACCCCGTGAACCTTTACTATAGCTTTGCACTGGACTTTGAATTTGCTTGTGTAGGATAGGTGGGAGGCTTTGAAGTGGGGACGCCAGTTCTCATGGAGCCATCCTTGAAATACCACCCTGGCAACTTTGAGGTTCTAACTCAGGTCCGTTATCCGGATCGAGGACAGTGTATGGTGGGTAGTTTGACTGGGGCGGTCTCCTCCTAAAGAGTAACGGAGGAGTACGAAGGTGCGCTCAGACCGGTCGGAAATCGGTCGTAGAGTATAAAGGCAAAAGCGCGCTTGACTGCGAGACACACACGTCGAGCAGGTACGAAAGTAGGTCTTAGTGATCCGGTGGTTCTGTATGGAAGGGCCATCGCTCAACGGATAAAAGGTACTCCGGGGATAACAGGCTGATACCGCCCAAGAGTTCATATCGACGGCGGTGTTTGGCACCTCGATGTCGGCTCATCACATCCTGGGGCTGAAGCCGGTCCCAAGGGTATGGCTGTTCGCCATTTAAAGTGGTACGCGAGCTGGGTTTAGAACGTCGTGAGACAGTTCGGTCCCTATCTGCCGTGGACGTTTGAGATTTGAGAGGGGCTGCTCCTAGTACGAGAGGACCGGAGTGGACGAACCTCTGGTGTTCCGGTTGTCACGCCAGTGGCATTGCCGGGTAGCTATGTTCGGAAGAGATAACCGCTGAAAGCATCTAAGCGGGAAACTTGCCTCAAGATGAGATCTCACTGGGATCTTGAATCCCCTAAAGGGCCGTCGAAGACTACGACGTTGATAGGTTGGGTGTGTAAGCGCTGTGAGGCGTTGAGCTAACCAATACTAATTGCCCGTGAGGCTTGACCATATAACACCCAAGCAATTTGCTTCTGCAGATTGCGGTGGTGAAGATGACATGAACCGAAAGTTCGCAACGCATCACAAACATCACATATCCGAATTCGCTGGGCTGTCCAACAGGACATTCTGGCTACAGAATTTCTTGACGACCATAGAGCATTGGAACCACCTGATCCCATCCCGAACTCAGTAGTGAAACGATGCATCGCCGATGGTAGTGTGGGGTTTCCCCATGTGAGAGTAGGTCATCGTCAAGATTCATTTCGCAAAACCCCTATCTGCGTATGCAGGTAGGGGTTTTGTCTTTGCGTCTCAGACAAACCCGCCGGCATTGCTCCTGTGAAGGGCGCGAGGGCCGGCGGTCTGGTATCTGAGCGGGAGCTGTGCAGCGCACCCGGCTGCCCCCAATCGCAAGCCCTTGTCCTATGCAAGGCAATCCCCCATGGCTATCATGCCAGCCTCATTCGAAGTCGAGACGCGCATGCTGAAGTTGTTGAATCTCCTCAAGGATGGCCGATTCCATTCCGGAGAAGCTCTGGGGGCGGCTCTGGGC
>NZ_JARVRK010000009.1:0-1648 GCF_030209735.1 Bacillus sp. lyk4-R2A-2 | reverse complement strand
TGTTCTTTGAAAACTAGATAACAATAAGTAATACATTCACATTGAATGCAATGCAAAGTTCATCACACATAGTGATTCTTTCTAAAGTAAGAAATGGTTAAGTTAGAAAGGGCGCACGGTGGATGCCTTGGCACTAGGAGCCGATGAAGGACGGGACGAACACCGATATGCTTCGGGGAGCTGTAAGCAAGCTTTGATCCGGAGATTTCCGAATGGGGAAACCCACTGCTCGTAATGGAGTAGTATCCATACTTGAATACATAGAGTATGAGAAGGCATACCCGGGGAACTGAAACATCTAAGTACCCGGAGGAAGAGAAAGCAAATGCGATTCCCTGAGTAGCGGCGAGCGAAACGGGAACAGCCCAAACCAAGAGGCTTGCCTCTTGGGGTTGTAGGACACTCTATACGGAGTTACAAAGGAACGATATAAGCGAAGAGGTCTGGAAAGGCCCGCCAAAGAAGGTAACAGCCCTGTAACTGAAATGTTGTTCTCTCCAGAGTGGATCCTGAGTACGGCGGAACACGTGAAATTCCGTCGGAATCCGGGAGGACCATCTCCCAAGGCTAAATACTCCCTAGTGACCGATAGTGAACCAGTACCGTGAGGGAAAGGTGAAAAGCACCCCGGAAGGGGAGTGAAATAGATCCTGAAACCGTGTGCCTACAAGTAGTCAGAGCCCGTTAAAGGGTGATGGCGTGCCTTTTGTAGAATGAACCGGCGAGTTACGATCCCGTGCAAGGTTAAGCAGAAGATGCGGAGCCGCAGCGAAAGCGAGTCTGAATAGGGCGCATGAGTACGTGGTCGTAGACCCGAAACCAGGTGATCTACCCATGTCCAGGGTGAAGTTCAGGTAACACTGAATGGAGGCCCGAACCCACGCACGTTGAAAAGTGCGGGGATGAGGTGTGGGTAGGGGTGAAATGCCAATCGAACCTGGAGATAGCTGGTTCTCTCCGAAATAGCTTTAGGGCTAGCCTCAAGGTAAGAGTCTCGGAGGTAGAGCACTGATTGGACTAGGGGCCCCTACCGGGTTACCGAATTCAGTCAAACTCCGAATGCCGATGACTTATCCTTGGGAGTCAGACTGCGAGTGATAAGATCCGTAGTCGAAAGGGAAACAGCCCAGACCGCCAGCTAAGGTCCCAAAGTATACGTTAAGTGGAAAAGGATGTGGAGTTGCTTAGACAACCAGGATGTTGGCTTAGAAGCAGCCACCATTTAAAGAGTGCGTAATAGCTCACTGGTCGAGTGACTCTGCGCCGAAAATGTACCGGGGCTAAACGTATCACCGAAGCTGCGGACTGTTCTTACGAACAGTGGTAGGAGAGCGTTCTAAGTGCTGTGAAGTCAGACCGGAAGGACTGGTGGAGCGCTTAGAAGTGAGAATGCCGGTATGAGTAGCGAAAGACGGGTGAGAATCCCGTCCACCGAATGCCTAAGGTTTCCTGAGGAAGGCTCGTCCGCTCAGGGTTAGTCGGGACCTAAGCCGAGGCCGAAAGGCGTAGGCGATGGACAACAGGTTGATATTCCTGTACCACCTCCTCACCATTTGAGCAATGGGGGGACGCAGGAGGATAGGGTAAGCGCGGTATTGGATATCCGCGTCCAAGCAGTTAGGCTGGGAAATAGGCAAATCCGTTTCCC
>NZ_JARVRK010000017.1:0-2254 GCF_030209735.1 Bacillus sp. lyk4-R2A-2 | reverse complement strand
CTCAGCTGGGAGAGCGCCTGCCTTGCACGCAGGAGGTCAGCGGTTCGATCCCGCTTGGCTCCACCACTACTGCTTCTGAAGTAAGAGCTTAGAAATGAGCATTCCATCGGTTGGATGGTGAATGTTGATTTCTAGTCTTTGACTAGTTCGTTCTTTAAAAATTTGGGTATGTGATAGAAAGATAGACTGAACGTTACTTTCACTGGTAACGGATCAGGCTAAGGTAAAATTTGTGAGTTCTGCTCGTAAGAGCGACGTGCGAATTTTCGGCGAATGTCGTCTTCACAGTATAACCAGATTGCTTGGGGTTATATGGTCAAGTGAAGAAGCGCATACGGTGGATGCCTTGGCAGTCAGAGGCGATGAAAGACGTGGTAGCCTGCGAAAAGCTTTGGGGAGTCGGCAAACAGACTGTGATCCAGAGATGTCTGAATGGGGGAACCCAGCCATCATAAGATGGTTATCTTGTACTGAATACATAGGTGCAAGAGGCGAACCAGGGGAACTGAAACATCTAAGTACCCTGAGGAAAAGAAATCAACCGAGATTCCCTTAGTAGTGGCGAGCGAACGGGGACCAGCCCTTAAGTTGGTTTGAGATTAGTGGAACGCTCTGGAAAGTGCGGCCATAGTGGGTGATAGCCCCGTACACGAAAATCTCTTAGTCATGAAATCGAGTAGGACGGAGCACGAGAAACTTTGTCTGAATATGGGGGGACCATCCTCCAAGGCTAAATACTACTGACTGACCGATAGTGAACCAGTACCGTGAGGGAAAGGCGAAAAGAACCCCGGAGAGGGGAGTGAAATAGATCCTGAAACCGTATGCGTACAAGCAGTGGGAGCAGACTTTGTTCTGTGACTGCGTACCTTTTGTATAATGGGTCAGCGACTTATATTCAGTGGCGAGCTTAACCGAATAGGGGAGGCGTAGCGAAAGCGAGTCTTAATAGGGCGTTTAGTCGCTGGGTATAGACCCGAAACCGGGCGATCTATCCATGGGCAGGTTGAAGGTTAGGTAACACTGACTGGAGGACCGAACCGACTACCGTTGAAAAGTTAGCGGATGACCTGTGGATCGGAGTGAAAGGCTAATCAAACCCGGAGATAGCTGGTTCTCCTCGAAAGCTATTTAGGTAGCGCCTCATGTATCACTGTAGGGGGTAGAGCACTGTTTCGGCTAGGGGGTCATCCCGACTTACCAAACCGATGCAAACTCCGAATACCTACAAGTGCCGAGCATGGGAGACACACGGCGGGTGCTAACGTCCGTCGTGAAAAGGGAAACAACCCAGACCGTCAGCTAAGGTCCCAAAGTCATGGTTAAGTGGGAAACGATGTGGGAAGGCTTAGACAGCTAGGAGGTTGGCTTAGAAGCAGCCACCCTTTAAAGAAAGCGTAATAGCTCACTAGTCGAGTCGGCCTGCGCGGAAGATGTAACGGGGCTCAAACCATGCACCGAAGCTACGGGTATCATCTTATGGTGATGCGGTAGAGGAGCGTTCTGTAAGCCTGTGAAGGTGAGTTGAGAAGCTTGCTGGAGGTATCAGAAGTGCGAATGCTGACATGAGTAACGACAATGGGTGTGAAAAACACCCACGCCGAAAGACCAAGGTTTCCTGCGCAACGTTAATCGACGCAGGGTTAGTCGGTCCCTAAGGCGAGGCTGAAAAGCGTAGTCGATGGAAAACAGGTTAATATTCCTGTACTTCTGGTTATTGCGATGGAGGGACGGAGAAGGCTAGGCCAGCTTGGCGTTGGTTGTCCAAGTTTAAGGTGGTAGGCTGAAATCTTAGGTAAATCCGGGATTTCAAGGCCGAGAGCTGATGACGAGTTGCCTTTAGGCGACGAAGTGGTTGATGCCATGCTTCCAAGAAAAGCTTCTAAGCTTCAGATAACCAGGAACCGTACCCCAAACCGACACAGGTGGTTGGGTAGAGAATACCAAGGCGCTTGAGAGAACTCGGGTGAAGGAACTAGGCAAAATGGCACCGTAACTTCGGGAGAAGGTGCGCCGGTGAGGGTGAAGGACTTGCTCCGTAAGCTCATGCCGGTCGAAGATACCAGGCCGCTGCGACTGTTTATTAAAAACACAGCACTCTGCAAACACGAAAGTGGACGTATAGGGTGTGACGCCTGCCCGGTGCCGGAAGGTTAATTGATGGGGTTAGCGCAAGCGAAGCTCTTGATCGAAGCCCCGGTAAACGGCGGCCGTAACTATAACGGTCCTAAGGTAGCGAAATTCCTTGTCGGGT
>NZ_JARVRK010000015.1:0-3130 GCF_030209735.1 Bacillus sp. lyk4-R2A-2 | reverse complement strand
GCTCACGGCGACCCTGCATGAGCGCCGATTGCTTGAAGATGCCACCTTCATTCTGGCCGTGCGGGCCGACCTGCCGGGCGAAGAACTGCGCAGGAAGTTCCAACAGCAGGGCAAGGTCACCTCCATAGAGCAACTGCACCAGTTCGTACACCTGCAGATGCCCGGCGTAGCGCTCATTCCCCAACTCGTTACCCCACGGCATCTCCCCCATCACACCGGCTTCGTCTACTTCGAACTGGATCGCCAGCACGAAAGCTGGAAACAGCAGCTCAAGAACGCCAGCGGCTTCGGCTTCCATATCGCCGGTGTGCGGATTTCGGAGCACCGTGACCGGCCGTTTCGGTTGATCGTGACCGCTCATTTCGCTAACGCGTGACCGCTCATTTCGGTAGCAACGTGACCGATTCTCCGCCTGTTCCGAAACAGGTGGTCACGGCTTACCGAAATCGCCGGTCACGACTTAGCGAAAGCCTTCCCCTTCGTTGCGCATGACCTGATGCGCCGCCATCCTCGACCGATTTCGGGAGAGGAAGATGGCGGCGCCGCGAGTAGCCATGCGAAACATCAAAGAATGTCTGCGCCTCAAGTTTGAGGCCGGCTTGTCCCACGAGAAGATTGCCCGTGCCTTGCAGCTGTCCAAGGGCGTGGTTAGCAAGTACATCGCGGCGGCGCGGGTGGCCGGGCTGGACTGGCCGGCGCTGGTGGCCATGGACGAGGCCGCGCTGGCGGCCGCCTTGTTTGCACCGACGTCGACGAACAAGCCGCGCGGTGAGCGAGTGCTGCCCGATGTGCTGAGCATCCACCGCGAGTTGCGACGCAAGGGCGTGACCTTGCAGCTGCTGTGGGAGGAATATCTCGCCGCGCATGCGGGCCAGCCGACCTACCGCTACACCCAGTTCGTCGAGCACTACCGGCGCTACGCCCAGACGCTCAAACGTTCGATGCGTCAGCTGCACCGTGCGGGCGAGAAGCTATTCATCGACTATGCCGGGCCGACGCTGCCGGTGGTCGACCCGGCCACCGGCGAAGTGCGCCGGGCGCACATCTTCGTCGCCGCCCTGGGCGCCTCGAATTACACCTATGCCTGCGCGACGCCAGGCGAAACCCAGGTGGACTGGCTGACCTCGCTGGGCCAGGCTCTGACCTACTTTGGCGGCGTGCCGGAAATGGTTGTGCCGGACAATCCGCGCGCCCTGGTCGCCCAGCCGGATCGCTACGAGCCGGGCCTGAACCGGGCCACGCTGGAGTGCGCGCGTCATTACCAGACGGTGATCCTGCCGGCACGGCCACGCAAGCCTCAGGACAAGGCCAAGGCCGAGGTGGCGGTGCAGGTGGTCGAGCGCTGGATCATGGCGCGGCTGCGCCATCGGCAGTTCTTCAGCCTGCATGCGCTTAACCAGGCCATCGCCGAGCTGCTGGAGGATCTGAATCGGCGCCCGTTCAAGCGGCTCGATGGCTGCCGGCGCGACTGGTTCGAGCGTCTGGATCGCCCGGCCTTGCGAGCGCTGCCGGTGCATCCCTACGAGGTCGCCACCTTCAAGCGCTGCAAGGTCAGCATCGACTACCACATCGAGGTCAATGGCAGCTTCTACAGCGTGCCCTCCGCCCTGGCCCGGCAGAACGTGGACGTGCGACTGACGGCACACACCCTGGAAGTGCTGCATGGCAACCGGCGGGTGGCCAGCCACCTGCTGCTGGGGCGACGCGGCGCTTACAGTACCCAGCGCGAACACATGCCCGCAGCGCACCAGGCGCATCGTGAGTGGACGCCGCAACGCCTGCTCGACTGGGGCGAGCGGATCGGCCCCTACACGCGCCAACTGATCGATCACCAACTGACCCACAAGCCGCACCCGGAGATGGGCTACCGCGCCTGCCTCGGCCTGCTCTCGCTGGCCCGGCGCTATGGCAATGCACGCCTGGAAGCCGCTGCCGAACGTGCCGTACACCTGCGCGCCTTCACCGGGCGCAGCGTGCGCAACCTGCTCCAGCAAGGCCTGGATCAACAGCCGCTGCCCCAGCGTGCCGCCGAAACGACCTTACCCGGCGACCACGAGAACGTCCGTGGCGCCGACTACTACCAACCCCCGCAACAGGAGCTGTTCGATGATGCCGCAACACACCCTGAATCAACTGCACCAGCTACGCCTGGACGGCATGGCCCGCGCCCTGGAAGAGCAATGGACGCTGCCGGCCAGCCACAGCCTGAGCTTCGATGAACGCCTCGGCCTACTGCTCGACCGCGAACTGGCCTGGCGTGACAACCAGCGCCTGGTACGGCTGCGCAAGAAGGCCAAGCTCAAGTACGCCAACGCCTGCCTGGAAGATCTCGACCGCCGCTCCGGACGCGCCCTGGACGAGCGTCTGATCGCCACCCTGGCCAGTGGCGACTGGATCCGCCAGCAGCACAACCTGCTGCTGACCGGCCCGACCGGTGCCGGCAAAACCTGGCTGGCCTGCGCCCTGGGCAACCAGGCCTGCCGCCAGGGCTATAGCACCCTGTACCTGCGCACCCCGCGCCTGCTGGAACAACTGCGCATCGCTCATGGCGACGGCAGCTTCGGCCGTACCCTGCAACAGCTGGCAAAGGTCGACGTCCTGGTGCTGGACGACTGGGCGCTAGCCCCGCTGGAGGAAGGAGCCCGGCATGACCTGCTGGAGGTGATCGACGACCGCGCTGGCAGCCGCTCCACCATCCTGACGAGCCAACTGCCCATCGAGCACTGGCACGGCTGGATCAACGACCCGACCCTGGCCGATGCCATCCTCGACCGCCTGGTGCACAACGCCTACCGACTGACGATGAAAGGCGAGTCGCTGCGCCGAAAAAAAGCCGAGGAACAAGCCGCATCGTGACCGATGCGATTACAATCCAGAACCCGCGCAACCGGGGTGGAAGCACCGGTCACGTATTAGCGAAACGCTCGGTCACGTTCACCGAAATCCGCACCATGGCATCAGTGCGATAAGCGCCAAGGGCGTGATACTGGCCCACAGCGCATAGGCCACGTTGTAGGTGAACGAAATGCCCGATACGCGAATCTGCGCAGGGAACAGCCCGACCATGACCGATGGCACCACGCCCACCACACCGCACGACAAGCCCGCCAGGGCATAGGCCACCCAGGTC
>NZ_JARVRK010000014.1:0-18100 GCF_030209735.1 Bacillus sp. lyk4-R2A-2 | reverse complement strand
TAAAAACTCGAATTAACAGGTACGTTTTGTCTTGTTTAGTTTTCAAAGAACTTGTTTACCGCTTCAGAAGCGACTAGAACATCATACCATATTTAAATTGTTGATGTCAACAACTTTTTTGTTATCATGTTATTTCGTTTCTTCGTCATCAGCGACGTATATTAATTTACCACCATAAGGGATCAAAGTCAACAATATTTCTCATTAAATAATAAATTTTTCAATTACGACTAAAGCTGCTACGCCTGGGATGCCCAATAGACCACTGATTCCACTTGTTACAGGGTTAATAGAGACATGTAATCCTAGACTCTCACCAAATAGATTGAGGCAAAATAAAAAAAGAGCACCTGCCACAAACTTTATTCCGATCAGCCCTAACCATTTGATGGGGTTCGCTTGAACACCTGACATAAACAACAATAATACAGCAAGCAAAATTGACCCGATCACAATAACAGGTTCCATAATCCTCTCATCTCCTCTTCATATGAATAGTACAAGCATATGAGAGGACTATGTAAAATAGACCTGCTATCTCCAGTTGTTTAAACGTAAATTCCTCTTTTTCGCTTCTCTTAGATAGAAAAAGTACTTCGCTTGAGCAAGCTTTAATTCGAATAGAATGTCCGGTGAAGGATCAACGCTATTTGCGACAAGCTTTTTTTGTCTGTTCCATTCTTCCTTTTGCTTAAAAAGCTGTTGAATTAATTTCTCATCGAATTCTTTTCGAATTGATTTTCTGCGAAGAAAACCCATGTACCGTACTTCTCCTTCCTACATCTCACGTCTGCCCTCTAGAGCTTTAGACAGTGTGACTTCATCCGCATACTCTAAGTCTCCACCTACTGGTAGTCCGTGAGCAATACGAGAGAGTTTAATTCCTGATGGTTTCAACAATCTAGAGATATACATGGCTGTAGCCTCTCCTTCAATGTTTGGATTCGTTGCAAGGATTACCTCTGTCACTTGATCGTCTTGCAATCTTTTTAACAGGTCAGGAATTTTAATGTCCTCTGGGCCAATGCCATCCATTGGCGAAATGGCACCATGAAGCACATGATATAAGCCGTTGTATTCTTTCATCTTTTCCATTGCGATCACATCTTTTGGATCTTGTACTACACAGATAACAGATTGATCTCTTCTTGTATCTTCACAAATATAGCAAGGATCTTGATCTGTGATATGGCCGCATACCGAGCAATTAGTTAAATTACGCTTTGCGTTAACAAGCGCCTTCGCGAAATCTAGTACGACATCTTCCTGCATACTAAGAACAAAAAAAGCCAGACGGACCGCGGTTTTCGGTCCGATTCCTGGCAATTTCATAAAGCTGTCTATCAGCTTTGATATTGGTTCAGGATATTGCATCTTCAGTTATTCCTCCTAGAATAAACCTGGCATGTTCATTCCTTTTGTGAATTGACCCATTGTTTCATTTGTTAACTCATCAACTTTTTTCAATGCATCGTTTGTCGCTGCAAGTACAAGATCTTGAAGCATATCGATATCTTCTGGATCAACAACTTCTTCATTGATTGCTACATCAACAACTTCTTTTTGTCCATTTACTTTTACAGTGACCATACCGCCACCTGCTGTACCTTCAAGGACTTTTTCTGCAAGCTCTTCTTGAGCCTTAGCCATATCCTTTTGCATTTTTTGCATTTGTTTCATCATTTTTTGCATATTTCCCATTCCACCGCGCATATGAACACCACTCTCTTTCATTTTTATTAATCTTTAATTTCTATTAAATCGGTTCCTACTAACTTCTTTGCTTCTGCAATCAATGGATCCTCTTCAGCAGAAGTCCCCTGACCATCTGCCTGTTCATCCGGCTGATGATCTCTTAAAAATTCTTCTCTTATTTTACCCCATTGAGCGTCAGGAACGCCAACTAATTCCACTCTTTTCCCTAACATAGACTCTAATAGCTGCTCAAGGTTGGTTCGAACACCACTTTTATCTTCAGCAACCATTTTACAGTGTATTTCAAACTTGAATTTTAAAACAAAGGCATGAGTAGCAGCAGCAACTGGTTCACTATCCGTTAATAGTGCAGCGTGAGACACCTTATTCTGCTGTTTCAAGTGGGCAAGGAGTTCTCCCCACTTACCTTTAATTTTTTCTAGCTCTGGACGTTTTGCCTCTTTTAGAATTTCGTGAATTCGACCGACAGGTGCACGGTATCCATTTTTGTTACTCGTTTGTGGTCGAGGTGCTTCCTTTTTTTCTTGAGGATGATGAGAATGAGACATTGGCACACCCTCAGCTCTTATCCTAGATAGCTCCTGTTCCAACCTGTCTATTTTATCCGTTAGCGTCGTTAAATCAGCGTTAGCATGAGCTTGTGGTATTCCAGCCGTTGACTGACATAGCTTGACAACAGCTACCTCAAAGAAAATCCTTGGATGATTCGTCCATTTCATTTCTTGGTGACTTTTATTCAGCACTTCAATTGTTTCATATAGAAATTGAGGTGTCACACGATCCGAAAGCGTCACGAAATTTTCATCGACCTTTACCTTTTCAAGGACCCCTTCCAGATCTGGTGCTGTTTTATAAAGCAGCATATCTCTAAAGTAAAAAATCATGTCCTCTATTAATTTAGCAGCATCTTTCCCCTGCTGAAGTAATTCATTTAAGGTATCTAACGCCACGGCAATATTTTGATTAAAAATTGCTTCGGCTAGCTGACTAATGAATTGCTGAGAAACAGCTCCTGTAATGAGCAGCGCATCATCAATTGTCAGTTGCTCACCACTAAATGAAATTGCTTGATCTAAGAGGCTTAGTGCATCACGCATACCACCATCAGCTGCACTAGCGATAATCTCGAGCGAGCCCTCTTGGACATTTAGGCTTTCTGCATCTACAATTTTCTGCATTCTTCCAACAATATCTTTTGTCGTGATTCGTTTAAAATCAAATCTCTGACAACGAGATATGATGGTAAGAGGAATCTTATGAGGCTCTGTGGTAGCCAAAATAAAGATACAATGAGCGGGCGGCTCCTCTAACGTTTTAAGGAGGGCATTAAACGCCCCGATAGAGAGCATATGTACTTCATCTATAATATAAACCTTATATGTAACCGCCGAAGGAGCAAATTTCACTTTATCACGTATATCACGGATTTCATCTACTCCGTTGTTTGAGGCAGCATCTATTTCGATCACATCTGAAATCGAGCCGTTTGTAATCCCTTTACAGGCATCACATTCATTACAAGGTTCACTCACAGGTGACTTTTCACAGTTCACTGCCTTCGCAAAGATTTTAGCAGCGCTTGTTTTACCTGTTCCTCTAGGACCTGAAAATAAGTAAGCATGAGAAAACTTCTTCTGCAAAAGGGCATTTTGCAACGTTTTTGTGATGTGTTCTTGTCCAACAACATCCTCAAAAACTTGAGGTCTGAACACTCGATACAAAGCTTGATAACTCACAAATACGCCCTCCTCCATTTATCATCTTTTTTATTATACATGATGCACCGATCAATTCAAAAGCACACCTTTATTTTCTAATAAACGAAAATGATGATTTCAACTATAGTTTTTCTACTTTCTATGAACCAAAAACCTGTTTTCTAGATTTTCGAATTGATCTGCCACACCACGAGGAACACTAGTTCCCACTGCGATTAATAAAAAACAAAAAAACTCTAAAAAGATTTTTTGGCTATTTGTATAAACAAAGCAGCTGAACTATTCTTTAAACAGCAACAAAAAACTCACCTAGATTAACTAGATGAGTTACATTTAATATTGATTTACCGTGCACCTTCTGTCGATTCGCTACCCCAAGCGTTACTTAAACAGTTAGCTCGGCCCAGGCAACCCTGCGGCACATGAGAGGTTTCACTTAATGCTGCTTCCTTCCGGACCTGACATGGTTCATGAATTCCCATTGCGCAGGACCCAGACGTCAACACCACTTATTTAAGGCAGACCTTGAAGTAAACGAACCTTGAGAAGGGATTCGGCCTCGCTAGAGCGGATTGCGAGTACAGGGCACCGCTACCTCCCCGCTTAGCACGGCAAAATGAATATTAAATTGTTAGTGACGCAGACATAAGTATACCTTCTTATAGCCGAAATTGCAAACGACATCCATTCATTTACTTTTGGCTTGTTTCTTTCGCTGACGGAGATTTCGGAAGAACTGACTTAACAGCTCACCACACTCATTTTCAAGTACACCACCAATGACTTCAGACTGATGATTGAACCGTTCATCATCCAGTAAATTCATTAAAGTACCTGCACATCCACCTTTTGGATCGTATGCACCAAAAACGACCTTTTTCACTCTAGAAAGGACAATCGCTCCCGCACACATAGGACATGGTTCAAGCGTCACATAAAGTACAGCATCCTCTAAACGCCAGCTTCCAGTCGTTTTACACGCTTCATCAATGGCAAGTAATTCTGCATGTGCAATTGAACGCTGCTCTGTTTCCCTTAAATTATGAGCTCGGCTCACAATTTGGTCATCAACAACGATGATGGCACCGATTGGTACTTCTCCTATTTGTTCTGCTTTTAAGGCTTCAGAAATAGCTTCTTGCATAAACTGTTCATCTCTCGTCATAGCACGGCTCTCTTTTCATGTTTTTTAAAAGGATATTGAGGTTAACATATTAGCACAATCTTTTAAAGGGGGTCTTACTTTGTCAAAGCACCAAAAGGCACTGCTTATTATCGACATGATTAATAATTTTGATTTTGAAATGGGACATGTGCTCGCTGATAAAACAGAGCAAATGACCAATAAGATTTTAGCTCTTAAAGATCATGCTTTCAAGGAAAATTGGCCGATCATCTATATCAACGACCACTATGGTCTCTGGAAGGCAGATATTCAAGCTGTGATGGAAACATGCAAAAATGAAAGAAGCGCCCCTATTTTAGAGAAAATGGCACCATCTAAAGATGATTACTTCTTAATTAAACCGAAGCATTCTGCCTTCTATGGAACTGCATTAGAGACACTCTTAAATGAATTAGGTGTACAAGACATCATTTTGACCGGAATTGCAGGAAACATTTGCGTTCTGTTCACTGCAAATGACGCATACATGCGAGAATACAACTTAATTGTACCTGAAGATTGTATCGCATCAAATGACGACAGAGACAACGAATATGCTTTAACGATGATGGAGAACGTTCTACTAGCAAAAATCACCACTGCTAAAGAGATCACGAATGAAAATCAAACATGATTTATCCATAACCCTCATAAATTGTTAGCAATAACAAAGGGGGCGTTGACTATTCAAATTTATGTTGTCAAAAGAGGAGATACTTTAAACGAAATTGCCATGCGTTTTAAAACAACAGTCAATGAAATCATCCGTACCAACGATATTGAAACACCAAATCAACTCGTCATTGGACAAACAATTGTCATTCCAATTAGAGGTCAATTTTATGAGGTCAAACAGAATGACACACTTTATCAAATTGGAAGACGATTTCGAATTTCAGTGGAAGAGTTGGCACGTGTGAATAGAATACGGCCTGAAGCGATACTTCCTATTCGCTTCTTGCTCTATATTCCTCAAAGACCGAAAAGGAACATTAACTCGAATGCTTACATTGAACCACGGGGAAATCAAGTCAGTGAAAACTTAAAACAAGCAGCTAGAGAGGCCTCTCCATATTTAACGCATTTAGGCGCCTTTAGTTTTCAAGCGCAAAGAGATGGAACACTGAAAGAACCACCGTTAGATCAGCTACCTCAAATAGCCGCTCAGAGCAGAACCGTTTTATCCATGGTGGTGACTAACCTAGAGAATGATAAATTCAGTGATGAACTTGGGCAAATTCTTTTGAATAACCAATCTGTCAAAGCCACATTTTTAAATGAAATCGTTCGTGTTGCAAAAAAGTATCAATTAAAAGAAATCCATTTTGATTTTGAATATTTACGTCCCGCTGATAAAGATGCCTACATTCAATTTTTAAGAGAGGCAACAACCCGCTTCCATCAAGAAGGATGGACAATATCTGTTGCACTTGCCCCTAAAACAAGTAGTCAGCAAAAGGGAAAATGGTATGAAGCTCATGACTATGAAGCCATTGGGAAGATCGTTGATCATGTTGTATTAATGACCTACGAATGGGGATACAGCGGCGGCCCTGCGCAAGCAGTCTCTCCCATTGGACCTGTCCGCCAAGTCATTGAATATGCACTGACCGTTGTTCCAGCAAATAAAATTGTTATGGGCCAGAACTTATACGGCTATGATTGGACGCTTCCTTACGTTCAAGGCGGCCCTATTGCTAAAGCTGTCAGTCCCCAACAAGCGATTGCAATTGCTAGAAATAATAATGCCTCCATTCTATATGACGAAACAGCACAAGCACCTTATTTTCGTTATACAGATGCCAATAATAAAGAGCATGAGGTATGGTTCGAAGACGCTAGATCAATTCAAGCAAAGTTCAACCTCATCAAAGAGTTAAACTTGAACGGAATTGCTTATTGGAAATTAGGTCTATCCTTCCCTCAAAATTGGCTCTTATTATCAGATCAATTCAATATTGAAAAAAGAACGACATCGTAATCCGTTCGCTCTATCTCTCGGCAGGGGTATGGTACAATATACATTGGTTTGACAACTTTATAGATAGAGGAGAACGCCTATGTATCCTGCCCCTTTTATTGCAGTGGAAGGCCCAATTGGAGCCGGAAAAACAACTTTGGCTACAATGCTTGCGAAGGAATTTCAATTTCCTTTAGTAAAAGAGATTGTAGAAGAAAATCCATTCTTAGATAAATTTTATGAAGATATGGAACAATGGAGCTTTCAGCTTGAGATGTTCTTTTTATGCAATCGGTTCAAACAATTAGAATCTATTCAAGAAACCTATGTGAATCAACAGCAGCCGATTGTCACTGATTATCATGTCTATAAAAATATGATATTTGCAGAAAGAACATTATCAAAAAAGCACATGGACAAATACAGAAAGATCTATCACCTGCTAACAGATGATCTTCCTAAACCAAATGCCATCATCTATATAAAAGCGAGCCTTCCTACCTTACTTGAAAGAATACAGATGAGAGGACGCTCTTTTGAAGAAGACATTGACCCGGCTTATTTAAAAACACTCATTGAAGATTATGAGCTGGCCATTGAACATTTAAAACAGACTGACCCAGAGCTTCCTATCATTACAATTGAAGGAGATCATACAGACTTCGTTTCCTCACAGCAAGATTACCAGCAAATTGTACAGAACATAAAGGAGCAAGTGCTATGAACAATATCGAAATACCAAAGGATGCAGTGATCACAATCGCCGGGACTGTTGGTGTCGGAAAATCAACTATGACTAAAACAATAGCGGACAAGCTCGGCTTTCAAACCTCTCTTGAAAAAGTAGATGATAACCCATACTTAGAGCCCTTTTATTCAGATTTCCAAAGATGGAGCTTCCATTTACAGGTCTATTTCCTAGCTGAGCGTTTTAAGGAGCAAAAGCGGATTTTTGAATCTGGTGGAGGGTATGTGCAAGATCGTTCAATTTATGAGGACACTGGCATTTTCGCAAAAATGCATGCGGACAAAGGTACGATGTCTGAAGTAGATTATGAAACGTATACAAGTCTATTCGAGGCGATGGTGATGACACCTTACTTCCCTCACCCTGATGTTCTCATCTATTTGCACGGGGATTTAAATCACATTTTACATCGTATTGAGGAACGCGGCAGAGAGATGGAAACTCAAACGGATCGAGCCTATTGGGAAGAAATGTACACTCGATACACGGAATGGATTGAACAATTCGATTTATGCCCAGTGATTAAAATTAACATTGAAGATTACGACTTACTTCATGATGAAAGCTCACTTGATCCCATTCTTCATGAAATAGCTTCTGTTATTCAAAAAAATCGCTCTAAAACAAAATAAAAAAACCGCTGCATTTCGCGAATGCAGCGGTTTGACAATTCCAATTTTTATGCTTGCGTTTCAATTCAACTAAGGTAAAAAATCAATATGGCGGAGGAAGAGGGATTCGAACCCCCGCGGGCTTTGACACCCCTGTCGGTTTTCAAGACCGATCCCTTCAGCCGGACTTGGGTATTCCTCCGTATCGACAAGAATTAATATACCATATCGATTTATTTCAAGTCAACATCTTTTCGAAAAAAATTTCAATAAGTTATTTTGGCATGAGAATCTGCCCATAAAAAAGCAGCCATCGACGGCTGCTCTTGATCTATTTTGTATCCTGTCTAATCTCTTCAATAAAATGATTCATCTCTTCTTTAAACTCATTTAATGATTCAATAATTTTCGTAAAGTCTGTCACTTGTTTTGCTTGTTCATTTGTTGAACTGCTGATTTGTGAGATGTTTTCAGACAAAGTGCCAATGCTGTCTTGGATCTCTTTTAAGAAGGTATTAATGGTTTCAGCCGCTTCCTTTGAGCCATCTGATAATTTACGAACTTCATCAGCTACTACAGCAAACCCTTTTCCATTCTCTCCTGCTCTTGCTGCTTCAATTGCAGCATTTAGGCCTAGCAAATTGGTTTGTCTAGCAATCCCGCCAATAGTTTTGACGACTTCTTCAATATTTGCAGATTTCTCTTCCGCTCTTCCTGCCTGTTCGCTTATTTCTAAACTTGTGGCAGCCAGCTCTTGTGAATGCGCAGCAATTTGCTCAATTCCACTTTGAAGTTCTTTCGCTACATCATTGATATGCTCCATGTAACCACTTAATTTCTTTTCACGATGATGTGAAAATGCCACTAAAAAAGAGCCAATTACTTTTCTATTTTCATCAAAAATCGGGTAACCTTTTACTGCAATTTCATAACCATATAAAGACTCTGGTAAATGACCGTCATATTCTTGTCCTCTTAATGTCGTCGCCACGTTTTGGTCTTCTGGGTTCAATGGATCCCCAACCTTCATGCCAAAATCTATTGTTTTAGACGGATAGTAACAAAGCACCTTCTCTGTATCAGTGATGCCGAAAAGGATACTTTCATCTAGAACTTTTCTAATTAATTGAGCCATTTCAACATAATAGTCAAGCCTATTCAAGGTTATTCCTTCTTTCCTAGAAGCTTTTAGTATTTCTATCGGCTAAATTTAGGAAAACTGTAGGACTTTTGGGAAAAAGAAATAAGATGCCATAGCGGCATCTTATTTCATGACTTCTTTATTTCCCATATAAGGACGCAGTACTTCAGGGATGATCACAGTGCCGTCCTCTTGTTGATAGTTTTCTAAAATGGCCGCCACGGTTCTTCCTACTGCTAAACCAGATCCATTTAATGTGTGCACATGCTCTAGCTTGGCTTTAGGCTCTGGACGGAATCGAATGTTTGCACGTCTTGCTTGGAATGCTTCAAAGTTACTGCAAGAAGAAATTTCACGATACGTATCTTGGCTCGGAATCCATACTTCGATGTCGTATTTCTTCGCAGCCGTGAATCCTAAATCTCCCGTACACATGCTCATGACACGGTATGGCAGGTTTAATAGCTGTAGGACTTTTTCTGCTTGATTTGTTAGTTTCTCTAATTCTTCATAAGAATCTTCAGGTCTTACAAATTTCACAAGCTCTACCTTATTAAATTGATGCTGACGGATGAGTCCGCGTGTATCTCTGCCGGCAGATCCAGCCTCTGATCTAAAGCAAGCACTGAACGCTGCATAATTGATTGGCAGCTGTTCCCCTTCAATTATTTCATCACGGTGCATGTTAGTAATAGGTACTTCAGCTGTTGGAATGAGGAAATAATCTTCTTCACGGATTTTAAAAGCATCCTCTTCGAATTTTGGAAGCTGCCCAGTTCCTGTCATGCTCGCTCTATTGACCATGTAAGGTGGAAGCACTTCAGTAAAACCAAACTCATCTACATGCAAATCGAGCATAAAGTTGTATAGTGCGCGCTCTAAGCGTGCGCCAAGCCCTTTATAAAAAACGAAACGGCTTCCTGTGACTTTTCCTGCACGTTCAAAATCGAGAATGTTTAGTTCATCCGCTACGTCCCAATGTGGCTTTGGCTCAAATGAGAATGCCGGCTGTTCGCCCCATTTTCTCACTTCCACGTTGTCATCTTCTGTTTCCCCAACGGGTACAGTGTCATGAGGGATATTCGGAATAGAGAATAAGATGTGCTGCAAGCTTTCTTCTACTGTTCTTAGCTCATCATCCAGCTTCTTAATCTCATCTCCTACCTCACGCATTTCTTGAATAATGTGATCGGCGTCTTTCTTTTCTCTTTTCAGAACAGCCACTTGCTGTGATACTTCATTTCTTCGGCTCTTTAATTCTTCTGTTTTTCCGATTAGTTCTCTTCTTTTTTGATCCAACTCACCAAACTTATCAAAATCCGCTAAATCTTCGCCTCGGTGTGCTAATTTTTCTTTGATTTGATCAAAGTCCGTGCGCAGTTGTTTAATATCCAGCATGTATAACACTCCTTTTTTTATCGAAAAATAAAAAGAGCCCTCATCCCATGAAAGGGACGAGAGCTCTCGCGTTGCCACCCTGATTGAAAACATGCAGAAGCATGCTTTCCTCTTTCCTCTGTAACGGTATCACCGTAAATGCTTACTTCACGTGTTTCAGCATTTCGCTCAAGGATGGATTCAGACTGCATCTTTCACCGATTCGCACCAACCATCGGCTCTCTGAGAAAGAGGGGCTTCTTACTATTTCCCGTCAACGCTTTTTCGATCTTTGATTGTGATTTTAATGTACTATAAGTTTTATCTCTTTTCAACCGTTTTATACAGCGAGCTTCGTTTTATAGGACTTCACCATTTCAACAAACAGCTGTGTTAACCGGTGGTCGTCTGTCAGCTCTGGATGAAAAGAACAGCCTAAGATATTGTTTTCCTTCGCCATCACAATCCTGCCATCATATTCAGCCATGATATCTACGCTCTCATCTGCGCTGATGATATGAGGCGCACGGATGAACACTCCTGTAAACGGCGCATCCAGTCCTTTTACTTCTAAATCTGCTTCAAAGCTGTCTACCTGTCTGCCAAATGAATTCCGTGCAACAGATACATTTAACAGTCCAAGATGAGCATCGTCTCGATCTTCTATATGCTTTGCCAGCATAATCAAACCGGCACATGTTCCGAAAATCGGTTTCCCTTCTGCAGCGAACGCTTTGATCGGTTCAATGAATTGGTACGTATCCATGAGTCTTCTCATCGTCGTGCTTTCTCCACCAGGGATAATAAGACCGTCCACAGATGCTAGCTCTTCTGCTCGTTTGATGATCTTCCCTTCTGCAGCGCAAGCTTCAATCGATTGAATATGCTCTCTCACGGCTCCTTGAAGCCCTAGTACACCAATTGTTAGCATGTTCGTTTGCGCTCCCTTAATTACCAGCCACGCTCTTGCATACGCTCTTCTGGCAGTAGATTTGAGATTTCAATTCCTTTCATGGCTGTTCCAAGCTCTTTTGAAAGCTCTGCAATGAGACGGTAATCTGTGAAGTGAGTCGTTGCTTCAACAATTGCTTTTGCAAATTTCGCTGGATTGTCTGATTTAAAAATACCAGATCCAACAAATACACCGTCTGCTCCAAGCTGCATCATTAACGCAGCATCTGCTGGTGTCGCAACGCCTCCCGCTGCAAAGTTAACAACAGGGAGCTTGCCATCTTTTTTGATTTGAAGCAATAATTCATACGGTGCTCCTAGGTTCTTCGCTTCTGTCATCAGTTCATCTTCATTCATTGATGCTACTTTACGAATCTGAGCATTGACCTTTCTCATATGACGGACAGCTTCTACAATGTTGCCTGTTCCAGGCTCCCCTTTTGTACGAAGCATAGAAGCGCCTTCTGCGATACGACGGGTTGCTTCACCTAAATCACGGCAACCACAGACAAAAGGTACTGTGTATTCATTTTTATTTAAATGGAATTCCTCATCTGCGGGCGTCAGCACTTCACTCTCATCGATATAATCAACACCAAGTGCTTCAAGAACACGAGCCTCGACGATATGGCCGATACGTGCTTTTGCCATGACTGGAATCGTTACTGCATTTTGTACTTCTTCTACGATTCTTGGGTCTGCCATACGGGCAACACCGCCGGCTGCACGGATATCAGCTGGTACTCGTTCTAGTGCCATAACTGCCACCGCACCTGCTTCTTCTGCGATCTTCGCCTGTTCAGCATTGACGACATCCATAATGACGCCACCCTTTTGCATTTCTGCCATTCCACGTTTCACTCGTTCAGTTCCCTTATTGCTCACAATAGTTTCCTCCCATTTGTCAATTCGATTGATTTACCCCTTTATCATACAAGCGAGACAGTATAACAATAAAGAGAATAGTATAACAATTCAATCAGCCGAAAAAATAGCTTAAACCCTTGTATATAAACGATTACCTGCTAAAAATATGTCATTCCTTCTTTGAAGTGTCATTTACATGCTATAATGCAACTATAACAATTCAAATTCATGTATAACAATTTTGCACTCAATGGAGGTTTCTCATGCATATTGATATCCATCGACATTCTGATACATCGCTTTCAAATCAGATTTACTTTTCAATCATTGATCATATCCAATCGGGTTTGCTTCAACAGGGAGATAAGCTGCCAACTGTACGTGATTTGGCAAAGCAGTTGAATGTGAGTCTTGTCACGGCAGCAAAGGCATACACTCGGCTGAAGGACGACGGATATTTAACGACTGTGCAAGGAAAAGGAACGTTTGTGGATGAGTTGCAAAAGCAGTCAGAGATTCCGGTTCCGTCAGCTACCTCTTTTGATTGGCAGTTATCCATTCCGGATTATTTACCACGATCTCAATTTGCTCAGTATCACTATGTCGAAGAAGCGATCAACCTTTCTTCCTCTATGATCGATCCAGGGCTTTTGCCGAACCGTTATTTAGAAAAAGAAATGCAGCATGTCCTAGCCAGACATCCTCAAATCATGTCAAAGTATGGGGAAATTCAAGGGGATCTTCAGCTTCGGCAGGTCATTCAGTCTTTTTTAGAAAAGCTGGATGTGCCTTCAACTTCTGAGAATATCCTAGTAACTAGTGGTTCTCAGCAAGGGCTTGATCTGGTCGCACGTGCGTTTATCGGTCCTGATGATGTAGTTGTCATGGAAGCACCGACCTATCCAGGCGCCATTGATGTCTTTATGGGGAGAGGGGCAAGAATTATTACAGTCCCGGTTGATCATGAAGGAATGAACATGAAGCAGCTTCAAAGCATTTGTGATAAATATAAACCAAAGCTCATCTACACGATTCCTACTTTTCACAGTCCAACAGGCGCCAGTATGTCAATGAAACGCAGAAAACAACTTCTCTTACTGGCTCAAAGTATTGATTGTCTGATTGTAGAGGATGATCCTTATCGTGAGCTATATTTCGAAAAGAAGCCGCCTGCACCTATCAAAAGTCTGGATCATGATGGACACGTCATTTATTTACGAGGTTTAAGTAAAACACTTGCTCCAGGATGCAGAATTGGGATTATCACTGCTTCAGGCTCGATATTTAATCGTTTATTAGCTGCAAAGGCCAATAATGATTTAGGCAGCCCTCTTCTCACACAAAAAGCCATTCTGCCATTTCTGACTTCAAAGAAAATGATTGATCATACGAAAAAGCTGAGAACCGCCTTGAAGGTGAGACGTGATTTAATGATAGATGTGTTAACGAAGCACGCACCAAAAGATGTGACGTGGCAAATTCCTCAGGGTGGGCTCAATTTGTGGCTTAGCTTTCCTTCCTGGGTTGATACACGTGCACTGCTGCATGAGGCACGTAAACAGCAAATCACCTTTCTGCCTGGCTCTGTGTGCTATCCTGGAGAGCCGAAACAAAACTATATCCGCCTCAGCTTTTCTTATGTGAATGAAAAGGCACTGACCGAGGGAGTGGAAAAGTTATGTGGTATTTTTCAGCAAGCCTTGTCCACTCCTCAAAATCACAAACAATCGCTTTTCTTTTAACGATAAAAAAACTGCTCTCATGCATAGAGAGCAGTTTTTTATTAGAACCAACCTTTTACTGTGTCAACGATTCCGCCCCAAATGCCAGCGAAGAATCCACCTACACCACGCATTGCAAGGATGAACCAGTTTGCTTTTTCATCGCCTGTTTTCGTTATAAGCTCAACACCTGATTGATCTTTATTCAAATAGCCGTAATCCTTCTCATCACCAGAATAAGAAGTCGTCAGCATGCCTACCTTCGTTCCTTTTTTAATAGGAGCTTCGAGTTTTGTTTTCTCGATATTTACTTTTGCTTTAAAGCTCTTTTCGTCGCCATTTTTTACCGGCACAGAGAAAGCTTCTTTTGTAACGACAGGTACTTCTTTGTCTTTGCCTTTGTCGACTTCGATGTTTTCATGTCCTTTGATCTGTTGACCTTTTTTGTACATTTCTTTCATCGTGAAGTTTTTAAACGCATAATCGAACAGTTTTTTCGCCACGTCAAAACGTGCTGTATGAAGATTACCTTTTGCATTCAAGATCACTGCGATGACACGCATGTCACCTTGCTTAGCGGTACCTGTGAAGCTAGAACCAGCTGAATCTGTAGAACCTGTTTTCAGACCGTCTACACCTTTATATTCCTTCACAAGTCCTTTAAGCATGAAGTTCCAGTTAGGCATGTCCATTTCATCGTCTGTGCCTTCTCTGAACTTTGTTTTCGCAATACTTGATGTTTCAAGAATTTCTGGGTGGTCTTTGATGAGATGCTGTGCAAGCAATGCCATATCTTTCGCAGATACTTCACTTTCTTCATCAGGACCTGTACCTTTTGGCTGTTTGCCATGTAAGTCTTTATTTTCTAGTCCAGTTGCATTCACGAATTTGTAGTTTGTTAAACCTAATTCTTTTGCTTTTGCGTTCATTTTTTCAACGAACTTCGATTCTGATCCAGCAATCACTTCTGCTAAGCCAATTGCTGCTGCATTTGCCGAATAAATAGCCGTTGCTTGATAAAGTTCTTTCACTGTATACGAGCCATCTTTTCTCAAAGGAACGTTTGATAAACTGCGGTCCTGAGAAATTTCGTATACATAATCATCTGGCGTATACGTTTGATCCCATTTCACTTTGCCTTCAGCAATCGCTTCTAGTAAAAGATACTCTGTCATCATCTTTGCCATACTTGCAATAGGTAGTCTTTGCTCTGCGTTTTTACTATAAAGGATCTTACCTGTAGAAGCTTCAATTAGGATCGCTGCTTTCGCATTCACATTGAATGGCTCTTCAGCTGCTTTTGCTTTGGACATTGGTGTAAATGCTGTCACAATCAATGCCAGTGCAAGGATAGAGACCATAAGCTGTTTCAATATCTTGCTGTTCAATCGTCATACCTCCGTTATCATCTTTTTTCGACATATTTCATATATATTTAATCCACAAGGGCTTATTTCAACACAACAGTATAAATTTTATCACAATAAAGACAAAAAAAATAGACAGAGTCATAGACCCTGTCAAATGTAATTTAACTGTCACAATTTATCAAGAAATTGTGTAGTTTGGTGATTCTTTTGTAATTTGTACATCATGTGGATGACTCTCACGAAGTCCTGCACCAGTCATACGAATGAACTGTGCATCTTCTCTAAGAGAGCGTAAGTCCTGTGTTCCACAATAGCCCATACCAGAACGGATACCGCCAACGAGTTGATACACTGTATCAACGACTGGTCCTTTGTATGGTGTACGGCCTTCAATACCTTCTGGAACGAATTTTTTATTATCTTCTTGGAAGTAACGATCTTTACTTCCTTTTTCCATTGCAGCGACTGAACCCATACCGCGATAAACTTTGAAGCGTCTACCTTGGAAAATTTCTGTGTCTCCTGGGCTTTCAGATGTACCAGCTAGAAGGCTTCCAAGCATTACAGCATGTCCACCAGATGCTAGAGCTTTTACGATATCACCTGAATATTTAATTCCACCATCTGCAATAATAGCTTTACCATGTTTTCTTGCTTCTGTTGCACAATCATAGATCGCTGTGATTTGTGGTACACCAACGCCTGCAACAACACGTGTTGTACAAATAGATCCTGGTCCGATACCGACTTTCACAATATCGGCTCCTGCTTCAAACAATGCTTTAGTTGCTTCGGCTGTTGCAACATTACCAGCAATGATATTAAGAGAAGGATATGTTTCGCGGATTTTCGATACAGTGTTTAGAACACCTTGTGAATGACCATGTGCCGTATCAATGACAACGACATCCACATTGGCTTCGACTAATTTTCTTACACGAGTCATTGTATCGCCAGTGACACCAACAGCGGCACCAACAATTAAACGACCATGTGCATCTTTAGAGGAGTTAGGGAATTCGATCACTTTTTCAATATCTTTGATGGTGATGAGACCTTTTAACGTTCCTTCGTCATCTAAAAGAGGTAATTTTTCAATTTTGTATTGCTGTAGGATTTTTTCAGCTTCTTCTAACGTCGTACCGACAGAAGCTGTCACAAGTTCCTCTTTTGTCATCACATCGCTAATCTTCATTGAATAATCCGAAATAAATCGAAGGTCACGGTTCGTAATAATACCGACAAGCTTTTGATCTTCTATGTTATTTACAATCGGTACACCTGAAATACGGTATTTACCCATTAAGTGCTCTGCATCAAAGACTTGATGCTCAGGTGTTAAGAAGAATGGATTTGTAATAACGCCGCGCTCTGAACGTTTTACTTTATCCACTTGCTCTGCTTGCTGCTCAATAGACATGTTCTTATGAATGATACCAAGACCACCTTGACGTGCCATTGCAATCGCCATTTGTGATTCAGTCACCGTGTCCATTCCTGCACTGATAATTGGAATGTTTAGTTTTAATGTGCTTGTTAACTCAACTGATAAATCGACATCTCGCGGAAGTACTTCAGACTTAGCTGGAACAAGCAAAACATCGTCAAACGTCAAACCTTCTTTTGAAAATTTACTTTCCCACATTAGTAAATCCCCCTCTTTTCGGCAAAATATTATATGTAGATTATCAACTAGCAAACAGCATGTCAAGGAAGCAACAAACAGTTGCAATTTTTAGAAAATATAAAGAGAGTTGAGGAAGAAGATGAAAAGTTCAGGATGGAAGGATTTAAAACGTTTTTACTCACTCGAAACTTCCCAAAAGTTTCTATATCAACAATATGAGAAACGGAACATTCAAGATGCAAACCAGCAAGCCTATAAAAACTGTGAACGGTTTATTTATTTTTTAAAGCATGGCCATACGTTCTATGAACAGGCAGCTATCGCTCCACTCGAACTGAAGCCCATTTTATTGTTTTATGGAATGGCTCAGTTACTAAAGGCCTGTTTACTGACAGTTGATCCTCACTATCCTTCTCAAACCTCTGTTTTGGCCCATGGTGTAACATCGAGAAAGAGAAAGAAGCAGCACTACCGTTTTAGTGAAGATGAGGTGAAAATTCAACGAAATGGACTATGCATGCATGTGTTAAAGCATCTATTTCATTTAAATGGAATTGAAGATGAGCGATTTACGATGATTCATCTCCTTTCAAAGATACCGGAAATGAGTCATATTCTAGATTTTCAAAAACAGCCCTCAGCATTAGTGAAAGTGGAAAAGGCCAATGGGATGATGATTCAAGATCATATTCCATTGCTTTATAACATGTCTGCTGAACGCTTTATTGAATACTTTGAGTTTCATACAAGTTGGAAACTCAGACAGAGAGAAGCGAAAAAGCTGACGTTTGATGTATCTCTAGAAGAAAACCCAGCGCTGGCTACTCATCTTCATTATGATTTAGAAATGGATCAATGGTATATTCCGTCAACGCGTGATTCCTTTTTAGGGATTCCTGAGATCATCAGTCATTACTTATTAATGTATAACCTCAGTATGATTGCCCGCTACGAAACTGAATGGTGGTACGAGCTGCTGTCTCAATACATTAGCGATGATTACGTCATGATTGAACGCTACATGGAGATTGCCGAAGAGAAGTTCCCAGCTTATATCATGATGCTATTAGAAGAAAAAACAAAAAAGACCAGTTCCGTATGGAACTGATCCTTAGAAAAGCTTGGCGG
>NZ_JARVRK010000011.1:0-42769 GCF_030209735.1 Bacillus sp. lyk4-R2A-2 | reverse complement strand
CCTAACCTTTTGATCCGTAGTCAAACGCTCTATCCAATTGAGCTACGGGCGCTTAATCAGGCGACTTAATTATCTTAACATATCGTTTTTATCAAGTCAATATCTTTTTGAGATTTGTTTGTCGCATGTGTTTGAATGTCTTTGTTTCAAATACGTCATCAGCGACGAATAAAAATATACCATGGATCACATAAAAGGGTCAATACATTTTTCTAAAAAAGTTTCATGTTTTTTAAGAAGTCGTTTTTTCTTAGATAAATAGAAATGCAATAGCCCTATTTTCTTCCCTTTCTTCATAATTCCAATGATTCTTAAATAAAATCTTTCTAAATCCAAAGGAGGACAAAACATGGTCACATAGAATTTTTATTTATTGGAAAATTCTTAAAATTTTCCAAGCATTTAAAGGGGGTAGGAGATGATGAAAAAGTTCGTCGCTTTTCAAATCATGATCGCTTTGGTGATAGGAGCTCTTATCGGCCATTTCTTTCCTGACTTCGGGATGGCTCTCAGGCCAATTGGAGATGGATTCATCAGGTTGATTAAAATGATTGTTGTTCCTATCGTTTTCTCTACCATTGTTATTGGTGCAGCCGGCAGTGGTGGTATGAAGAAAATGGGAAGCCTAGGATTAAAGACGATCATTTGGTTTGAGGTCATCACAACCATCGTTCTAGGAATTGGTCTATTGCTGGCTAATGTTCTAAAGCCTGGCGTTGGCCTTGACTTCTCTAAATTAGCTAAGAAAGATATTGGTGAATTAGACGGCTATACGCAGAAAGTCGTCGACTTTAAACAAATGGTACTCGATATCATTCCAACGAATATCGTCGATGTCATGGCTCAAAATGATTTACTAGCTGTCATTTTCTTCGCCATATTATTTGGTGTAGCGGCAAGCGGTATCGGTAAGGCATCCGCTCCTGTTCTCAACTTCTTTGAATCAGTGGCACAAATTATGTTTAAGCTAACGCAGATGGTCATGGTGACAGCACCTATTGGAGTGCTTGCATTAATGGCTGCTTCTGTTGGTCAATATGGCATTGTGTTATTAATCCCGATGATGAAGCTTGTTGGGACTGTATTTTTAGGATTATTCATTATTCTCTTTGCTTTGTTCCCTCTGGTCGCACTGATCTTCCGTTTTAACTACTTCGAAGTTTTAAAAATGATTTGGGATTTGTTCTTGGTTGCCTTCTCTACTACAAGTACAGAAACCGTCCTTCCTCAGCTTATGTCACGAATGGAGAAATACGGCTGTCCGAAAAGAATTGTCTCCTTTGTCATTCCATCTGGTCTTTCTCTCAATTGTGATGGGTCCAGTTTATATTTATCGGTTTCCTGTGTGTTTCTTGCACAAGCGTTTGGTGTCGACATGAGTTTGTCACAGCAGCTTTTGATGATGCTTGTTCTTGTGTTAACGAGTAAAGGGATTGCAGCGGTGCCATCCGGTTCACTCGTCGTCCTTTTGGCGACCGCCCATGCAGTAGGTCTTCCAGCAGAAGGCGTCGCCATTATCGCCGGTGTCGATCGAATTATGGATATGGCTCGAACAGGTGTGAATGTTCCAGGTCATGCCGTTGCATGTATTGTCGTATCGAAATGGGAGAAAGTATTCCGCGAGTCTGCTTGGGAAGTTCCAAAAGCAGGTGAAGAAACAAAAGGAATGTAGTGTTATATGAAGGAAAGGGCTTCCCCTTTCCTTCTGCGTGTAGACAAACCCTCGCATTCGTTGTCAGTCCTGCGCTCCGGTGCTCACGAATGTCAAATTCGCTCCGCTCCGGTACTCGTCCTTCCTAGACTTCAAAGGTTTTCTATCACGCTGAAAAGAAAACAAAAGGAAAGGGCTTCCCCTTTCCTTTTCTTATGATAAAAATGCTTGCTTTAGGACCGCTTTGCCTTGAGGTTGCAGCTGCACTTCTGCATATGCGCCATTAATCAGCGTCATTTGCGGCGGGACATGCCCACAATCTATATCATAAAAAATAGGGATTTGTAATTCCTTTTGTAATTCTTCATATACATCATGATACTGATACCCTTCCACAGGCACATCTACTGCACTTCGCCCAAACATAATACCTGAACAATGGTCAAACCATCCTGCTAGTTTCAATTGAACAAGCGATCTCTTCACGCTTACAGCATTTAATTCACAGTTTTCAAAGTACCAGAGAATTGGTTCATCTTTTAAGAATGTTTTTTGAAAAGCTTTGACATCTCCAAAAGGCGTCCCAGCTAAGTGGCGTATGACATCAATACAGCCGCCCATTAGCCTCCCCTTTACCATCTTTTCTTGTCGATCAACCGTATGCCATGCGGTCGGTTCTGTTAAATGAAAAACATGTTCAATCGGATTGTCATACTGCCATTCCTTTTGATACATAGATGAAGAATATTGGCTGATGTCCATTTCCCCTTTTGTTGAAAGTACTTCTTCCCACATGACAGTTGTTTGATCAAGCTCTTCTCCCTGAAGATCTACTAGGTTCGGCCCATGCGCAGTGGCAATGCCTGTTTTGAATGTCAACGCCAGCAGAAGCGCACTCGTATCCGAGTAACCAAGAATCCACTTTTTTTGCATCGATGAGAAATCAAGGTGCTCTAACACCTCCATCAGAAGCTGCCCTCCCCATGGCGGGATGATGTGATCAATCTCATCACAGGTCATCATGTACTGAAGCTCCTTTGCTCGTTCTACGGCAGGAGCTGATTTTGCCTTTTCCTGGTGCCATACCGTATCTCCACATATGACATCATAGCCTCTTTTTTTCATTCGCTCGCATGAGAGCTGAAACATGTCATGCAAAGACGGCTGTACACCTGAGGAAGGTGCTGTGACGCCAATTGTTTGTCCTTTTTGTAATTGTGGAAATTGTATCATCCTATTTCCCTCCATCCTCTCTCAATCTCTCATTTATAAAGAGGAGCCCCTATTACAAGGGACATCTTCTTTTATTCCTTTTGACGCAGCACAGTATAGACACCTGCAAAGATACATAGAATGCCAATGAATGAGCGTAATCCCATTTCTTCTCCCAAAAGCAGCCAGCCAAGAACGGCACCTACGATCGGTTGAAAGAAAAAGAACAAACCGCCGCTTGAGGCATCCATTAATTGAAGCCCTCTATTCCATAAAAAGAATGCTAGAGCTGTTGAGATGATGCCTAGATAAAGAATACCGCCCCAAATCTCCGGCCTTGCCATCTGTTCCACATCTAGGTGAGGTAAACGAAATAATACAGGCGGTGTTAAAACAATGAATGCAATGATGATCGCATATGTGGTTGTCACCACCTGAGGGTACTTTCCTGGGACACGTTTGAGCAAAACAGACATCAGCGCCCATGTTAAAGCAGCGAAGACCAATGAAAGACCACCGACAAATTCATCTGTCTGTACTGCAACTGGTCCAATCATGAGCCATACACCTGCTGTAGCAAGCAGGATGGATGCGCACTTTCGAACAGTCATGGCTTCTTTTAATAGAAAGAAAGCAAACAGCACCATAAACGCAGGAGTTGCAGATGTAATAACAGCCCCCATTTGTGCAGAGGTATACATCGTCCCAATTTCTTGGGTCACGATTGAAAGGAAATTTCCGATCAGCCCAATCAACACCATAAGGGGGATATCTTTTTTATCTAATCGAAAGGAATAGCCCAAGCGCCAAATGGTGATCACCAACACGACTCCTGCTACAGCATATCTCATCCAGACGAGTTCAAGTGGCGGAACAACCGCTACTGTTACTTTGACAACAACGTACATGCCGCCCCAAATACTTGCTGCGATTGCTAGGTAAAGGGCGCCTATATATTTTTCATTCATCATTTTCCCTCCGTTATTGGATATTTTGAATACCATATCCACAAACGGAGATCACTCTCCGTTATGGACGGAGGGCATTTGGAACATCATGTTCAAACAAAGGTTTGCACAGCATTGTCGTCACTCCAATTTTTTTATTTTCTGATACTTTATAACAGATTCTGGATGACTTCAATCCTTTTTACACCTTTTTTCTTTATATAATAGAAGATAAGGGGATATTGACATGCTAAATTCGTTTTCATATAGTAAGTAAAACTATAGGTCGTCACGCAGAAAAGGAGTAGAGGTCGTTGGATATTGAAGCTAAAAAACATATTCCCAGCACGGAACATGAACCATTTCTCGAGGGAATAAAAGATTGTGTGCCAACCCTGCTTGGTTATATGAGTATCGGGTTTGCCTTTGGAATTGTTGGAATTAGCGCACAGTTGAGCCTATGGGACATTGCGCTTCTAGCAATCTTTATTTACGCAGGTGCTTCACAGTTTATTATCTGTGCACTGCTTGTCACGGGAAGCCCCCTTTCCGCTATTATTCTCACTACATTTATTGTGAATCTGCGTCATTTATTACTAAGCCTGACGCTGGCTCCTCATTTTACATGCTACTCTTTAAAACAAAATATTGGATTCGGTCTATTGCTGACTGATGAATCCTTTGGCGTAGCCATGAATAAATTAGCTCAGCATGGAAAGCTGAATAACCGGTGGATGCACGGGCTGAACATAACGGCTTATTTGTGCTGGATTGCTGCCTGTATACTTGGCGGCATTTTTGGACACTGGATCTCAAATCCTGAAGCACTTGGTCTTGATTTTGCTCTTTCCGCTATGTTTGCTGCACTGCTGGTTCTTTCTTTGCAAACTGTGCCTAAAAGTAAATTAACCCATCGCCTGTCACTTGTTTTGTATATGGTCATTGCGATGTTTGTCCTGCTTCATTTTGTTCCATCACACGTGGCTGTTCTATTAGCCACCATAATTGTCGCAACCATTGGGGTGGTGACAGATAAATGATCAGCAGTTTTATGATGTGGCTCATTCTCGGCTGTATGATTGTCACTGTGATTCCAAGGGTCGTTCCCTTTATATTTGTACGAAGTATCGAGCTGCCTGAAGTGGTGCTCAAGTGGTTATCGTTTATTCCCATTTGTATCTTTACGGCTTTAATTGCAGAGCATTTGTTCATTCATACCACAACAGGTGTCACCATTCACTGGATGTACCTTGCTGTCTTGGTTCCTACCGTCGTGATCGCTGTTTGGACAAAGAGCTTATCACTTACTGTTCTTGTAGGCGTCATGCTGATGGGGACTGCCAGATGGTTTTTTTAAAAGAAAAAGCTTAACCGCATGCGGTTAAGCTTTGTTTCATTTTACGATTCCGTATACAAATCCATCGTAACCCTTTTCACCAACAGTTTGAATGGCTGTTGCCTCTATTCTTGACTCTTGTTTGAGTAAATTGAAAAATTCACGAGTTCCTTGCACTCGTTCATCCCCATCAGAGTCATGAAGGACTGCTCCATTTCTGACGACATTGTCTGCAATAATGACTGTTCCCTTTTTTGAGAAGTGTAACGCCCACTTTAGATATTTCGGGTTGTTCGGTTTATCTGCATCAATGAAAATCAAATCGAATGGAAGCACATCCCTCTCTTTTAACTGAGATAGCGTATCCAATGCCTTTCCTTGCAAAATGCTCACCCGTTCCGATAAGCCCGCTCTACTAATGTTTTGCTGCGCAATCTGTACATGGTGGCTGACAGCCTCTAATGTGATGAGTTCTCCATCCTCTTCAAGAGCACGCGCCAACCAAATGGTACTGTATCCACCAAGTGTCCCGATCTCTAAAATGCGCTTTGCATTCTTGGTTTTTGCTAATAAATAAAGCATTTTCCCTTGAGCTGGTGACACATCAATTTCTGGCAGTCCTGCTTGCTTATTATGAGTAAGAGCTTGCTCCAAAACATCATCTTTAGGAATCAACTTGTCTGTGATATACTCGTCAACTTTCTCCCACACTTGCTTCATCTCAACCATCTCCCTTGATCATGTCTTCTGTCTCAAGTCTACATGATGATAGCGAGCGCGTATAATCAATTCTTTTCACACATCTATTCATTTTATTGATGAAAGACATGTCATGATGGAGACATGAAGCAATGCCGTGTTTTCGGATTTACTGGTTCAGGTGATTTTTCAAATCCCCTTTTTTATCTTGAAGCTTTCCTTTGGCTTGATCCTTTTTCCCTTCTGCTTTCAGGTTTTGATGATCTGTTGCTTCGCCAAGCTTCTCTTTCAATTGACCTTTGGCTTGATTTGTTTTTCCTTTCGCTTTATCCATATGTCCTTTTTCTTCACTCATTTGTTCCACCTCCACGTTTGATACTATTCATTTAGCCTTTTTCACAGATACAAAACATCTGAGTGTGCGATCCAAGAAACTACAGCAACAAGAAAATCCAGCCAAGGTCGGCTGGATTAAAAATAATGATCTATAAGATAGACTTAAAAGCTTTAACCTGTTTTACTCTGATCGTACTCAACAAGATCACCTAGAATTTCGTCAATCTGATTCATCATCTCAGTTTCAATTTTCACCTCAGATGCTAAAGCATTCTCCCTCACCTGTTCTGGACTAGATGCACCGATAATTGCTGCAGAAACGTTCTGATTTTGCAGTACCCATGCTATTGCAAGCTGAGCGAGAGTAAGATCAACCTCTTGTGCGATGGGCTTAAGCTTTTGGATCGCCTCTAAGGTATTATTATTCATCCAGCGTTGAGCAAGGTTTTTAAAAAAGGGTTTTCCAGCAGGTGAGTTAGCACGCGAATTAGTCGGAAGTGATTTTCCTGGGAGGTACTTTCCAGTAAGGATTCCCTGGGCCAAAGGCGACCATACTACCTGGCCAAGTCCTTCGCGCTGACAGGTCGGTATTACATCACTTTCAATGATTCTCCATAACATGGAGTATTGAGGTTGGCTGGCAATTAGGGGGACTTTTAGCTCTCGTGCAAGCGCTGCCCCTCGAGTAATTTGTTCTGCTGTCCACTCACTTACACCAATATAGTTCACTTTCCCCTGTCTTACTAAATCTGCGAAAGCTAACATCGTTTCTTCCAGAGGTGTAGTTGGATCAAACCTGTGTGCATAGTAAATATCAATATAATCCGTTTGTAAACGTCGCAAAGAGGCATGACAGTTTTCCAAAATATGCTTGCGTGATAATCCTCTATCGTTTTTCCCAGTACCGGTTGGATGACATACTTTTGTACATAGTTCAATGCTCTCCCGCCGGATCCCTTTTAAAGACCTGCCTAGTATCTCTTCAGCCTTGGTGTCTGAATAAACATCAGCAGTATCAAACGTCGTAATACCAACATCAAGAGCAGCTTTCACACAATCATGGGCAGTTTCTTCATTTATCTTACCACCATGATTAATCCAGTTTCCGTATGCAAGTTTACTAATTGTTAATCCACTATTTCCAAGTTTACTATACTCCATAATAATGCCCTCCTTTTGAAAGAATACTTTCATTATAAAAAGAGGCCGTTAATATGTATAATATATATATTAAGATAAATATATATATATATTATATAACTAAAAATATTTCCATTAAAAAAACACAATAAGCAATGTTGAAATTTATAGGGGGCATAAAAAATGGATCTGAGACAAATACGTTATTTTATCATGGTTGCTGAAGAACTAAATTTTAGCCGGGCAGCTGAACGTCTTAAAATGGCACAGCCTCCATTAAGTCAGGAAATTCGCAAATTAGAAGAAGAGTTAGGTGTTACGCTTTTTCATAGAACGAGAAGACAGGTTGAACTTTCAGATTCGGGGAGAGTATTTTTAGAAGAAGCCCGCCGTACGCTTCTTCAAGTAGATAGAACGATTAAAGCAACACAGCTTGCAGATGACGGAAGAATAGGTCATTTGACGATCGGCTTCGTTGATTCTACTGATATTGTGATTGATATTATTAAAAGGTTTCGAGAAAGTTTCCCTAACATCCATCTTGTCTTATGTGAAATGGCTACAGAACAGCAGTTAAAAGCACTATATAAGAAAGAAATTCAAATAGGATTTATTCGTTCTAACCAAAATAATAAGATACTTACCTCAGAAATTTGTTGTGAGGAATCATTAAGCTTGGTTTTGCCAGAAAATCATCCTTTAGCTTCATTTCCCAAAGTTCCAATTCATTTATTAGCCAATGAACCATTTATCATGTTCCCACGTCATCTAGGTGCAGCTTTTTATGATTTAATTATCAGCTACTTTTGGGAAAACAGCATAAGTTTAAACGTAGTTCAGGAAGCTATTCAAATGCATACGATTGTGAATTTAGTTGCTGCAGGAATGGGAATCTCTGTGGTTCCATCCTCAGTAGAAAGCGTAAAACGTTCAGGGGTTGTTTATAGAAAAATCCAAGAAACTACACCAAAAGTAAATTTATATGTTTCATGGAGACAAGATGAAACATCAACCGTCGCTGACCACTTTTTAACAGTTGTGAGAGAAGCCTATTTAAGTTCTCAGTCTAAATCATGAAAATCCAGCCAGGGTCAGCTGGATTAAAAAATAATGATCTATAAGACAGACTTAAAAGCTTTCACCTGCTATGTACACGTTTCAGGTATGATAGACATAATGGAAAGAAAGGTTGGTGTTCTATGATTATCTCTGAAAACATATTCACCGTTCGTGACTTGACCTATCGTATTCGGTCTGCTGCAATTGGCGATGCCAAGCAGTTATCAGCGCTCAGACTGAAAATTGATGGTGAAACAGAATATTTAGACCGTGAACCAGGCGAAGCCTTTCTTCATGAAAAAGATTTTGAGGTGTTGATTCAAGATGATACCAAAAAAAGCAGGCATTTATTTTTGGTCGCTGATATTGAAGGAGAAATTGTTGGTTTCTCCAGATGTGAGGGACATTCACTCAAGCGCTCTGCTCACAAAGTGACTTTTGGGGTCGCCATTCAAAAGGATGTTTGGGGCTATCACATTGGCAAAGAGCTTTTAGCCGCTTCTATTGACTGGGCTGATCAGCAAGGCATCCAGAAGATGTCACTTCAAGTGCTAGAAACGAACCAAAAAGCCATTCGGTTATATGAGCACCATGGCTTTCTGATTGAAGGGGTATTAAAAAATGATAAACGTCTGGCAGATGGACTTTATTACAATACTGTTGTGATGGGCAGGCAGCGGCCAAGCTTCTGACTACTTACATCACATAACCCCATACCATTGAAATCGCACTGTATATTAGAAGCAGCCCCATGACATACTGGAACGGTCTTTCATAAGCAGTCAAAAAGCGCTTATACAAAGAGCCAAATAGGCTCCAGCTAAATGTACCGAGAAATCCAATAAGTGCGAGAATCAGCGTCCATATGACATACTGCATATTCGATTGTCCATATGGCAAAACAAATGTTGAAATCACAGTCAATCCATACAAAATCGCTTTTGGGTTGATAAATTGCAGCATCATACCAGGGACAAAATGATTGTAACGATCAAGTGTTTCGTCATCCCCGCCTTTACTTTTCATGATTTTGACCGCTAAATAAATCATGTATGCAGCTCCGATGAACGCCATGACCCAGCCTATTTTCGGCATCACTTGATAAAGAATGATATTAAAGAAGCAACTCAAACACAAAATAACGAGAAATCCGATACCCACACCTAAACAAAATCGAAATGTTTGCTTGACCCCATATTTATTCGTAAAGACCATGGCCATGATGTTGTTTGGCCCTGGGGTAAAGCTGCTCACAAAAGCATAGATCAACATAGAAAGAATCATAGTTGCCGCCTCCCTTGTACGTTATTAAGACTTTAATTACTTTATTGCGTATGTTACGTTTTATTGTAACGTTCGGTCTTTATAAAGTAAATAGAGAAAGGAGTTTTTTTCATGGAAGATGTACAATCGATTATTTCTAAAAATGTGAGGCTTCTTAGAGACCAAAAGAAATTAAGCCTCGAAAAGATGGCAGAATTAACAGGTGTCAGCAAAACCATGATTGGACAAATTGAAAGAGGAGAATCAACCCCTACCATCACGACTTTATGGAAAATCGCCAACGGATTAAAGGTATCTTTTAGTGAGCTCATTCACGCACCACAGCCTGAAATCAAAGTAGTACGCAATGAAGATGCACAGATTTTAATGGAAGATGATGGGCGATATCGCGTATATACGACTTTTCCTTTTGATAACCGGGGGAAATTTGAAGTGTACCGAGTAGAAATTGATCCTGGCGGGTCGCTGCATGCAAATGAACACATTGGCGGGACAGAGGAATTGATTACCGTTTTTGAGGGAGCGCTTGATATATCCATTGGAGATGAGCAATACAGCTTAAACGCCGGCGACTCCATTCGTTTTAAAGCGGACCGTACGCATGCATATAAACAAACCGGAGAACAAATGGTCCGGCTGCAAATGATTCTTTATTATCCTCATGAAAAAAGCTGACAGGCTTGTCCACCTGTCAGCTTTGCATTTTATTTAATTAAATCCTGGATCGCGTACCACTGTTCCAGTAAATGTGACACTATATTTTCCTAATCCCAATTCTTTAATAGAGGTTTGTTTTAAAATACCGACCCAGCCATCCTCTGCATATACAATACTTTCTGGGATGTTTGATGTCGTATATGTTCTTGTTACTGAAACAGTTCGACTGGCCTGAGCCGTTATTTCACTGTTTGTTTGCTCCTTTGCTTCCACTGGAGCAGTTGTGACCCCAGCACCCGTTAAGACAATTGCTCCAACTAAAACAGAAGACATGACCTTTTTCATAAAAAAATCCCTCCCTTTTTTTGTAGAACATAATAACCATACCATAACTCAGTACTTATATAAGATATTTTTTCATTTTTTTGAAAATTATGATATGATTGTCTTATGTTGGATAGAGAGTGTTTTATACTTCTGTGCTTTTATCCTCATCTCATTCCGTCAAACAATTGTGAACGGAGGTGATTTCATGAAAAAATGGCTCATCTGTTTTCAACTTGTTTTTCTCTTCACCTTGACGACCACACCACTTGCTTCTGCTGCTTCATGCCCTACAGTGAAACCTTGTGTCATTGATCCTTAAGCATCAAAAAGGTCGATCAAGCCTATTCACTTGATCGACCTTTTTCGTTATGCTTGCTCTGCTTCCCAGCGAGCAACCTCTTCTCTTACTTTAGGAGCGACTTCTTTTCCAAATAGCTCAATGGCTTTTAATACTTGATCATGCGGCATTGAACCAACTGGTACATGAAGCATAAAACGCGTGATTCCTACATTTTTTCTTAGGTGAATCACTTTCTCTGCCACTGCATCTGAATCTCCTACATACAGCGCGCCTTCTAACGTTCTCGCTGCATCAAATGTAGAACGAGTATAAGGTCCCCAGCCTCGCTCTCTTGCTAACGTATTCATCACATGCTGTGTGGAAGGGAAGAATTGGTCTGCTGCCAGTTCTGTTTCTTCCGCAACAAATCCATGCGAATGTGACGCCACGGTTAATTTCTCTGGGTCATGTCCAGCGTGCACTGCCGCTTGCTTGTACAGCTGAACGAGCGGTGCGAACTGTCTAGGACTTCCGCCAATGATGGCAAGTACTAAAGGCAGTCCCAATAATCCAGCACGTACGACAGATTCACGGTTTCCTCCACTGCCGATCCAGATTGGAAGCGGATCTTGAACAGGTCTTGGATATACGCCGACATCTTGAATAGCTGGGCGATGCTTTCCGCTCCATGTGACACGCTCAGACTGCTGTAATTTGAGCAACAAATCAAGCTTTTCTTCAAATAATTCTTCATAGTCATCAAGGTCATAGCCAAAGAGCGGGAATGATTCAATAAATGAACCACGGCCTGCCATAATTTCTGCACGCCCGTTTGATAGTCCATCTAGCGTTGCAAAATCCTGAAAGACACGAACAGGATCTGCTGATGAAAGGACTGTCACTGCACTTGTCAGGCGGATATTCTTTGTTTGTGTTGCCGCAGCCGCTAAGACAACAGCGGGATTCGATGCAGCGAAATCCTCACGGTGATGCTCACCTACGCCAAATACATCAAGGCCAACTTGATCTGCTAAAATAATTTCTTCGACTACTTCTCGAATACGCTGTGCGTGACTGACTGTTTTTCCTGTTTGAAAATCAGGTGTTGTTTCTACAAATGTACTAATTCCTAGTTCCATGAGTGGAACCCCCTATCTTATAAGTATGTTACGAATTCAGAGACTGGCTTTCGGTAGCCTCTCGGTTGTCTGCTCTCTACTTTTTCTTTTCCTAGTGTGATCATTAACACGGGAACCAAATCCGAATCGATGTTGAGCACCTTTTTCATGACATCAGGGTCAAAGCCGATCATTGGGCACGTGTCCCAGCCCTTGTTTTTGGCGGCGAGCATAAACAGCATCGCAGATAATGAAGCATTGCGGATTGCCTCTTCTTTCTGAAAATCCGCTCCTCTCTGTTCATAAAAGCTCATCGTCTCTCTGACCATTTCTTCGTATTGCTGTGTGTTTAAAATGCCAAGCATTTTCAGACCTTCATAAATGTTCGCCGCTTGCTGATAAGCCTTTGGGTCTCCCAGTACAATGATCGCTGCTGAGGCAGAATGCACTTTATATTGTCCAAATGCAGCTTCTCTTACTTGTTCTTTAAGACCTTCTGTTTGGACGACGACATATTGTGTGTGCTGTAAGTTAAAAGCAGATGGTGCCATTTTGACCTCTTCAAAAATGCTGTTAAGCTCTTCTCTCGAAATCGAGATATTTGGCAAAAAATTTGATGCGGATCGTCTTTCACGTACCAATGTATCAAAGCTGAGAGTCATCTTGTTTCCCCTTTTCGTGAAGTTGTTTTGCACCTAAACCGACTTTTTTTAATAATTCAATGAGCTGTTCTTTTTCTTCTTTTTCAATAAAGGATAGGTTTTGTGAAATGACATCTGTGTGTTTAGGAAAAATGTCGTCAAACAATTGCTTTCCTTTTTCCGTCAGTAATACATGAAATACACGTTTATCAGAGGGCGCACATTGCCTTTTCACGAGCTCTTGTTTTTCTAGTTTGTTCACGACATATGTCATACTTCCACTTGGGATTGACAGGATGTCGCTGATTTTTTGGACGGGATGTGGCCCCTTACTATAGAGCAATTCAAGGATCTGAAAGTTTTCAAATCCGATATCATAACGTTCAATGTCTGTTTGAATATTTGTAAAAAGAGCTTGATAGGCTTTCATCCACACGCGGAATAGCCTTAAGTCTAATTCATGTTCATGCTGCACCATGGCAACTACTCCCTTTTTAAGAAATCCTAAAACTAGGATAAATTTATCCTAACACTAGGATATATCATTGTCAACGAGTTTGTTTCATAAAAAAAAGACCACCTCAAATCAGTGATCTTCTTCTTTTAAGACAAAATGCAATTCAGCTATCTGCATGTATTGTTTGACTTCTTTTAATGAAAACCTGGATTCTATATCCGCTGGGGAAAACAGGGGAATGCCTCTACCAATCATGACAGGAGCAATTTGAAGATAAAGCTCATCAACCAATCCTGCTTTTATGAAAAACTGAAGCAGTTCCCCGCCGCCGACAATCCAGATATGCTGACCTTCTTCATGTTTTAATTTTTTCATAAAAGATAAGATATCTTCACGAATGATATGGGTTCCTTTCAAACTGTCTTGTAAAGTACGTGACATGATATAACATGTCTTTCCTTCATAAGGAAACTCATCTGGTGACAGCTGTAGAACCTGCTCATATGTATTTCGCCCCATGATCAGCGTATCAACTGACGCATAAAAGTCATCATACCTCGTTTCTTCTTCGCCCTCTGTTCCTATTAACCAATCGAGCCTGTGATCCTCTCTCGCTAAATAGCCATCGATACTCATTGCCCCATAAAAAAGCAGCTTCCTTTTCTGACTCAATTCCATCACTCCCTTATCTTAAACGAGAACATATATTCTATTTTAATTGTATCAGAAAGGAAAGACAAAGTATATATGGATTTTTCATCATCCGTTTTCATGCCTTCAACACCGTGATTCACTAAGGTATCCTCTTCAAGTAATGATATAATAAAATCAGTTCAATCAATGATCATACTTGGAGGAGAAACTGATGATACGACGACTTGATCATATCGTGTTGACTGTACAACATATGGAGGACACCATTCGCTTTTATACAAACGTATTAGGAATGAAGGAAGAAACCTTTGGAGAAGGCCGTAAAGCGCTTCGTTTTGGTTTACAGAAGATCAATCTTCATGAAGCTGGTCATGAATATGAGCCGGCAGCGGCTCACCCACTTCCAGGCTCTAGTGATTTGTGCTTTATCACCGATTTAGATATGGACAGTTTGCTGCTGCACCTTCGCAAGCAAGTAGTTCCTATTGAAGAGGGACCCGTCAGGCGCACAGGTACATTAGGTCCGGTTGAATCTGTTTATATCCGTGATCCTGATCTGAATTTAATTGAAATATCTCGATATATAGAGGAGGGTGATCCGTCATGACCCGCTTATTTTTGAGACCGATTGAAGAACAGGATTATCCGGGTATTCAAAGAGGATGCCAGCATGAAGAAACACTTTACATGACTGGCACACGAAAAACGTTCACACTAGAAGAAATTCGTTCAGCCTACACCCGATTTTTACAAGATGACAGCAGACGAGATTTCGCCATTTGTCTGTTAGACACGAAAGAAATGATTGGGGATGCGGCGATTGTGGATATTGATCCAATCAATCATACGGCAAGCTTCCGCATTGCGCTTCATGGACCAGAACATTTCCAAAAAGGCTATGGCACCGAAGCTGTCCGAATGGTTCAAGCATTCGCCTTTGAGACATTAGAACTCAATCGCCTTGAGCTCGAAGTCTTTTCCCACAATCCGAGAGCCTTCAGAAGCTATGAGAAAGCCGGATTTCAATATGAAGGAAAAAGGCGCCAAGCGCTTTATTTCAATGGTACCTACTCAGATGTGATCATCATGGGCATCCTTCGTGAAGAATACAATCAGATGAACAGTGGAGATGCCCCTGCTTAAGAAGGGACATCTTTTTTTAAAATTTGAATCGCTGTGACGATGATCAAACAAATCATGGAAGAGAGAACGATAGAGACGCTTGATATACTAAGCGCCATGCCTTCCCATCTGCCAATGAAGAAACTGGCTATCAATAAAACCAATCCAAATAGAATAAAGCATATAGGGAGGATCAGACCCGCATGACGGTTTCTGCCTTTTTTCCCTGCCCACCATGAGAGACACAATACAACGATTGTAAAAATAGCGGTTTGCAGCCAAAACATGTTGTTTCAACTCACTTTCTCTTTTTTTATTTTATGACGATGGAGGTACTTCCAATGAACATGAGACCCATTGAGCAAAAAGACAACCCGTATATCGCAGCGATTATCCGCCAGTCACTAGAATCGGCGAATCTGGCGATTGAAGGAACCGCCTACACTGATCCCCACCTTGACCAGCTGTTCGAATACTATCAATCATTGACTCATGCAGCCTATTGGATTGCTGAAGAGAATGGCGATATTCTGGGCGGCGTAGGCATTGCTCCATTTACTAACGGAATATGTGAATTACAAAAGCTTTATCTGAGTCCAAATGCTCAAGGAAAAGGTGCTGGCAAAAAACTGATGGATACAGCGCTGCAATATGCCTCTACATACTATGAAGCATGTTATTTAGAAACCCGCCAGGAATTAACTGCAGCCACCGGCCTTTATCAGCGATATGGCTTTTCTCTTCTTTCAGAGCCGATTGAAGGCTCTGAGCATTCTGCAATGGATGCTTGGTATCTCAAAACCTTCTCATCATGAGCTGTAAAACAATCGATAGGTTTTTGTCCGCTGAAAGCCTAGCTTTTCTGCCAGTTTGATCGAAGTTAGGTGATGGACATCGCAATCCCAATGCGGTGTCCTCTTATTTTCAAGACAACTCTTGATCATATGCTGACCCGCCAGCTGCGCTAAACCTTTCCCCCGGTAGGCTTCTTCTGTCCAAATATCTATCTCTACACGATCTTCACTTGAAAAAATGGAGACACATTCACTCACCACGTTCTCACCATCTAAGATGGCAACTCCGATTCCTTTTGATAGAAAGCGCGCCGGTCTCCCCCAATAGGCTTCGTAATAGCTAGGCGTGAAAGCCCTGCTTGCATTGATCACCTGTTCTTTTGTCCGCTCTACTCTGTAGCCTGGATGAGACGCAGAAACATAAGATTGTGCTTGCGAAAAAACGTACGCATGTCTTTCCATCTCTTTCAGATGTGATCCAAGACAATTTTTCATCATCACATCTGTCGATTGATTCGCTGAAAATATGGTAAATCGGCCGTTTTGTCTTTTCTGCCTTTCGTAAATATCCACAATAAACGCCGAGAAGTGTGACAGCTCTTCTTCTCTCTTGCCTGCAACATAATAAATGCCGCATGCTGTTTCGAGAAAATAAATACGAGGGTGCACTGCATCATCTACATAAAGATTCCCTTGTATGAAACCATCCATGACCGCATCTACAAACACTGGATATGCCGGATCGATCTGGCGAATCCCTTCTTTTATCGATGCTGTCCTTTGCTTTTCCAAAAGATGCATGGCGCTCCCCTTTTCCAAACATGTTCTTTCCTTCCATTATATATAAAAAAATGCGCGCATGCAGTGACTCTTTGCAACTAATAAAATTCTTTCTCATTTGCTTTCCTCTATTGCTATGCTCATTGTGAAAGGAGGTTTATGAATGAGGGTTTGGTTTTATTTAGAAACAAGAAAAGGTTATGACATAAGTAAACGTCATCAACCATCCACATGGCACAGGCATTAAAACACCTGAAGCCGCAGTCTTAAAAAAAGAGACCTCGTTTAAAAGGTCTCTTACTTCTTCATTCATTATTCTGCTGCTGTCTCTTCTGTCGCCTTCACCTTCCAAATAAGGGGTAAGCCTACCTGCGAATAAAAATGGGACATGAATATTTTGATCGGATAATATGCCGCCAAGTGCCGGGTCAAAGATCGTACCATTACTTATGTAGGCAGAGTTCATTTTCCTACACATACTGAAACCGCAGTGGAAGAGATAATAAATCACTTGACGCTGAAACTTAACAGAGCAATGTTTCTTGTCATCATCTCATATGATCATTCGCTCTCTCTAAAAATGAATCATCCCTAATTCTACTGCTGCTTTAATTGCTTCCGCTCTTGAAGTGACCTCCAGCTTTTGATAAATATTTGTTAAATGAGCTTTGACAGTTCTCTCAGAAATCCCCATATCAAATGCAATTTCCTTACTTCGAAATCCTCTAGCCACTGCTTGCAAGACAAGCATCTCTTTTTCAGTCAGCATGTTTATTTCTTTTTTCAAATGGTTCGGAGTCACTTGATGCTCTGTTGATTCAAATACCTTAGCAGCGACGTTTGCTTGAAGAAGAATATCTCCTCTGATAGCTGCTTCAATTGTATAAAATAAATTTTCCCTGCTGGCATCCTTTAAAAGATAGCCCTTTGCTCCAAGTTGCAGCCCTTCAATCATTAATTTCTCTTCGTTATAGGTAGTGAGAATCAGGACCGGTACTTTTAATTGAAGAGACTGCATCTCTTTTAGCATCTCAAGCCCACTCATGTTAGGCATGTTGAGGTCAAGTAATACAAGGTCTGGAGCCTTCTCTTTCAAGACATCTAACCCCTTTGCCCCATCCTCAGCTTCACCAACAACATCAAATCGTTGATCTGTCTCAAGAATTAATTTTAACCCTTCCCTAACAACAAAATGATCATCGACAATCACAATTTGATAAGACATTGTTTTTACTCCTTTTTCAAAGGTATGGTTACCGTCACTTGTGTACCTTCATTTTTTTCACTTTTTAAGTGTAGCTGTGCATCAAGCAGTCGGGCACGTTCTGACATACCAATTAGACCGTAATGCCCGGAAGTGGATTCTTGTTTTTTCTCATTAAAACCCACTCCATTGTCTGTGATTTGCAAGGAGATGTGATCACCTTTTTGCTCCATCATCAATTCGACTTTACTTGCTTTGGCATGCTTGGCAATATTCGTCAAACATTCACTGACAATGTATACGGTATGTTCGATGAGAAAAGGTGACACTTGATAGGAGACAGCCACTTTTGTATGAACTGGAATATTCGTCGCCGTCATAAACCGATTCACTTCATCTTTCACAGAATCAGCTAAGTCATATTGATCCTGGCTATATGTTCGAAGGTCGTCAATGACCAATCTCGCCTCACCTAATGTCGTCCGCGCATGGCTCATTGAACCTTTAATAATGCTTTGAGCACGCTCAACATTCTGATTCTCTAAATGTGCATGGGCCGCTTCTAGCTGCATAATAATACCTGCCAGTCCTTGTGCAAGGGTATCATGTAAATCTCTCGCCATTCTTTGACGCTCATTTGCAAGTGTCAGCTCTTCCACTTGTTGATGTGCCAATTCAAGTTCCTTTAAAAATGTTTGTGTACGAATTCTAGCTTTGACTTGTCTAAAAAATAAAATGGAGTATGCGATGACTACAATCAGAATCAAAAACAAAATAGGAATGTATACCGTCAAATCATCTGTATCATTGACCAAAATAAGGGCAAGAAAAAAAAGGACATAAAAACTAAGCCCTGTCAAAATCACCTTCAATGTATGATAATATACCCCAATACTTTGCGCAATTAGTACCGGTAACAGACCAATTAAGATCACAGGGGAAGCCGCCTGCATGACTGAAACACAAAGTAGAATCACAATTCCTTGAATCAGAAAATATACCCATGGATTCTGCTGAAACCAGTAAAATGCCCACCAATGCAGAATCAGATGTATGGCAATAAGTGCAGAAAAAAACAGGCCAGAAATTGCTATTGGGGTGGTTATAAACTGAAATATCATTGCTGCAATATAAACAAGAATGACCCATAATAATGTTGGAATCCGCGAATAGATCATTTCATTAAAAGGGTCTACCCGTCGTTTCGCCATAAATAATCACCATCCGAGCCTCATATTCACTCAAAAAATACCGCCCACCCTTTATCGAGGTAATGGCGGTATCATCAATCATACCATGTAAGACTATTAGTGACTAAATCACTTTCTCTTCTTTCTCTGCTTTCTCATCTTTCTGAGAAATAGACTCACCTTCAATGTCTATACGTGGAAGCCAGCTTTCGAGCCATTTGGGTAAGTACCAAGCAGCTCGTCCGATCAGCATCATACAAGCTGGGATAAAAGTCATTCTTATGACAAATGCATCAAACAGAACGCCGAATGCCAACGTTAATCCCATTGTTTTAATGATCAAGTCATCTGCAAAGATAAAACTAGCAAAGACGAGGATCATGATTAAGCCTGCGGCAGTCACTACTCTTCCACTGTGCTTCAAACCTGATACAACGGACTTTTTCGCATCACCTGATAGAAGGAAATCTTCTCTCATTCGACTGACTAAAAAGACTTCATAATCCATTGCAAGACCAAATAATATTCCTGTCACTAGTACAGGCATAAAGTTTAACAATGGGCCATTTGCTGGTATTCCAAACAATGGCGCAAGGTGTCCATCCTGTAAAACAAAGACTGAAAAACCTAGTGTAGCGGTCAATGTCATAAGGAATCCTAAAACCGCTTTTAATGGAACAAGGAAGGATCTAAACACAAGAATCATCAAAATCAAAGCAAATCCAATAATGACTCCTGCAAATTTCGGTAACGCTTCACTGAGTCTATCTGAAATATCTATATTAACTGCCGTAGAACCAGTAACAAGTAATTTCGTATCATACTTTGCAGCAGTCTGACTAGATTCATTTCGTATATCTTTGACTAATTGCTTTGTCGCCTTATCTTCTGGACCGCTTTTCGGTAAGATGGTCAGCATGGCGTACTTACCCGATGGATTAGGAACAGCCGGTGCCACTTGTTTGATGCCATCCATCTTCTCTAATACTTTTGTTGTTTTCTCAATAGATTTCATTGCGTTATTTGCATGGGAGGCATCAATGATAACAACCAGTGGCCCATTAAACCCTTTGCCAAACCCTTCTGCTAACAGGTCATAGCCCTTGCGTTCAGTTGTTTCCTTCCCCTTCATACCGTTATCAGGAAGACCCAACTCCATATGAAGTGCTGGCCAACTAAATAGACCAGTCAATACAATGACACCTAGGATGATTTTACCTGGATACTTTTTGATAAACCTTCCCCAAGCTGTTGTTTCTTCTTTTTGTTGAGATTGTAATTTAGAGAACCATTTATTCTTTCTTGAAGGGCTTACTTTATCACCAAGAATCCCTAGTATCGCAGGAACAATTGTCAGAGACACAAGCATAACTGATAATACCATGAATGCAGCTACAAGACCCATAACGCCTAAAAATGGTATACCGACTAATACAAGTCCGCATAGTGCAATCACGACGGTGACACCTGCAAACAATACAGCACTGCCTGCTGTAGCAACAGCTCTAGCAGCTGCTTCTTTCAATTCGTAACCCTCTGCTAATAACTGTCGATATCGAGAAATGATAAATAATGCATAATCAATTCCTACGGCAAGTCCAATCATCACAGCTAATGTAAGACTAAATGCAGACATATCAACAAAGTTTGAGGTAATTAATATGACCATCACGCCGATTATTAACCCAATGACAGCCGTCAAGATCGGTAGTCCTGCAATCAATAATGAAGCGAAGGTAAAGGCTAAAATAAAGAAGGCCATGACAATACCTATGACTTCCGAAATCCCGCCTACCTCAATTTCTGAGAATGTGACGGAGCCTCCTAATTCTGTTTGGATGCCAGCCTTTCTTGAAATCTTAATACTATCTAATACTTTCTCTTTTGAGGATGCTTTTACCTCACCCGCCTTCACCCGGTATGTAATATCCGCATACCCTATTTTCTTATCTTTACTAATAGCAAATGTCTGATATAAATCCGTCACTTGCTTGACTGCTTTATCCTTTTTGACTTCTTTGATCGTTTCGTTCAATTTATTTTTTACTTTTTTTGTTTCTAATGTTTCGCCCTTAGGTGCTTTAAAGATCAGACGAATGGTCCCGCCATCATCACCTGCTGGGAACTTTTTCTCCAAGAGATCCATTGCCTTTTCTGACTTTGTTCCTGGAATCGACATATCTCCATTAAATGAAACACCTGTCCCTATTGTTGCCGCCACAACAGCTACTAAAACAAGTAACCAACCGATAATCATCCGTTTCGGCTTAGAAAAAGCACTTTTTCCTAAATGATATAAAAATTTTGCCATTCACTTACTCCTTTTTCTTCAACTTCATGAACTTCATCTTTTTATTCTAAGCAATGAGATGATCGATTAAAATTGTACTTTTGGGCAAAAAGCACTGTACTTTTAGGCAACAAAAAAAGGGCATCTTCTTAAGATCCCCTTTAAATCGTTTATGAGGCGACTGTTTTTCGTCTCGTTCTGTTGATTTTACCGACAAACATATAGCCATATTTATAATGATTTGCTAACCGAGACAATAGGATAGGTCCAGCAATTGCAAGTGCTGATATTATGAATGTCCCCACAAAGAATGGATAATCTTTTAATTGTCCCCATAGTAACACAGAGATACCTAGAAAATACCCGTGAAGCAAATAGATGGTGAATGAATATTGACTAATGACAGCTACGAAAGATGGAACGCTTTTTACTTTAGAAAACAAGAGAAAGCATAAGAAGACAATACTGATTGTATAAAGAACAACATCTGGCCTCTTAGAAGAAGGCTCGAAAAAGCCTACATATGTATTGCTTAGAAGGGTCACTGCTGAAATCAGAACAAGTCCATACACGGCAAACTTAAATTGATGAAGTCTTGTGATAAACTGCTGATAATTCACTCCACAATAATAGGCTAAACAAAAATAGAATAACCAACCTGGAAATGGAATCCATTCTAAGCCGAACATTGGATTAGGTAATTGAGGTTGTGGGATTTTGACGAGGTTCATGACACTTAAATAACCAACTGTGATGATAAAGGAGATCGGCAATACCCATTTGGCTGAGGTACGCTTAGCCATTTTGTGAAAAAACATATGCAAAAAGTAAAATTGAAAAATAATCAGAACAAAATAACCAATATAATTTCCCAATAAGACATTTGCTGAAGCTCTTTTAAAGAAGTCAGCTGCCCCTCCATTTAACGATGCAGAATACAAAAACCCATCAACAATCCCAATAAATGCAAATGGGAAAAAGATGGCTTTCACTCTCTTCCACATAAATCCTTTAGGTGTACCATTTGGATAAGAATGCGCCAATAAAAACTCAGAAATGAAAACAAAACTCGGTGTACTGAACATGAGTAGTGCTACAAGAATAGATGATGATTGTGGGCTAGATAAAATGGCTATTGCATGAATGAGCACAACACTCAAACACGAGATACACCGAATATAAAAAATCTCTTTAATTTGCATTGAAAATCCTCCTCTAGCATTTTGGTAAAATATGTATCATGTTAACATGAATAACACCTCATCAACAGTGACCTTGTGATTATTTCAATACTCTATCCACAGGAACAAAAAAAGAGCCCTAGTTAGAGCCCTTAATTAGATACAACCGTCGCCTTCCCCTTCCAAATAAGGGTTAAGCCTAATCCGAGAAATAAGACAACACCTGCGAATAGAAATGGGAAATGTATATTTTGATCGAATAAAATCCCGCCAAGGGCTGGGCCGAAAATCGTACCAAGGCTTGTGTAGGTAGAGTTCATCCCTGCGACAAATCCTTGCTGATTGCCAGCGATTTTTGATAAGAAGGTCGTTAATGCTGGACGCAATAAATCAAACGCTAAGAAAATCACACATGTGACAATGAGGACTACCATAAATCCTGAGACGACAGTTGAAACAAAAGCGAGCACCGCTCCGACAATCAAGCAGAGCTGAATGACTCTTTTTTCCCCTAGGGTATTTACGAGTTTCCCAAAAACCAGCACTTGGATGATAACCGCCACAATCGAACTGACCGTAATAATCACCGCAATATCTTTTGGACCAAAACCAAACTTATGATTTGTAAACAAGCTGAAGACCGTTTCATACGCAGACAGTCCAAACGCGAGGACAAACACAATGATAAAAGCGATGAGATAGCTTGGATGGATCGATTTTTTCAAATCCTTAAAGAAGGTCGATTCCTTCACTTGATCCATCTGCTTCGCTCGCTCTTCTTTTGTTAATGGCTCCTTCAGCAAAAGCATAGACGAAATGACGGCTATAAAGGCAATCCCTGCTGCAAAGAAGAATGGCAGGCGTACACCGTATTCTGCAATAAATCCGCCAATCCCAGGTCCGATAATAAAGCCGGTACTAATGGCCGCTGATACATATCCCATTGCCTTTGATCTTTCTTGAACGGTCGTGATATCTGCGACATAAGCAGTCACAGCTGGCATAATAAATGCCGCACTAATACCGCCTAGCAGCCTTGCAAAATACAGCACATACACGTGTGTCCCAAGACCGAAGACGAGTTCTGATAACGCAAATAGAAATAGTCCTGACACAATCATAATCTTTCTTCCATAGCGGTCTACCCATCTCCCTGCAATAGGTGATGCAATGAGCTGAGCCACAGCAAACGCCGCCACAAGGTATCCCATCGTACTCCCTGTTAGATGCATCACATTCATGAATAGCGGCATGACAGGAATAATAAGACCAATGCCTAAAAAGGCAATAAATATGTTACTTAATAAAATAACGAGTACAGCTTTTTGCTCACGAATCGGTTTTTGCATGATGTTTGTTTCCCCTTTATTGATTCAATTGTTACTCATGATGGTTGATTCCGTGAATAATCAATGAGATCGCTTGTTTTTGTAATTCTTTTTTCTCTTCGATTGGATCATTTTTATACAACACGTCTAATCCGTAAAAAACGGATAATAATATTTTCACCGTTGACTCGACATGCTGGATCGACCAGCTGCCATCTTTGTTACCTTCAAGTATGATGTCTCTCATCACATCATCAAAGTCGGCGTCAATCTTGTTCAGCCGTTCCATGACCTCGTCTGATGTAAAGGCACTTGCACAAAATTCCTCACTTGCTCTCATTAATGGGTAGTTAATGCCCATTTGACTGAGCAGCTCTGCAAATCCTGCGAGCTGATCAATGGCCTGGTGCATCGTTTGTTTTTCCTGATGCCACGTCTCCATCATCAAGAGGTGATCCTCTTCCATGATATGAAGGAACAAAAACTCTTTTCCTTTAAAATGGTGATAAAGATTGCCTTTACTCACTTCAGCCGCCTCTAGAATATCTCGCACAGATGTTTCTGAGTACCCCTTTTTTGCAAATAAATCACGTGAAGCGGTGACGATTTTTCGCTTCGTCTTCTCGCTCTTTTCAGCCCCGCTTTGTGTACTTGTCATCTTTTACAATCCCTTCTATCTTGCTTTTCTTCATCAGGACAATTCAAAACCGACCAGTTGGTTTATTTTTTTATTATAAATGGATCTTTTTCAAAATACAATGAAAAAGTCGTCGAAACAATCACTCATGCCATCTCCTCATTTAAATTACCTTAATATTTAACTTCACTTAACTATAAACATTGCCTATAATGGAGTAGAGGTGATGTCATTGGATGCAGAAATCATTCATTACAGTAAAAAAATCATTGAATACTCGAATGCACTAGGCTCCATCTACGTAGAAGAGTATCAACGATTTTTAAAACATGAATATGCAGATTTATCAGCCAAACAAGAGCTGACACTTGAATTATTACGGACAAAAACAAGAACAATCAACGAACTAGCTGATTACTTTTCCATTTCGGCAAGTGCCGCCAGCCAGCTTGTATCAAAGCTTGAACAACTTGGCTATGTCAAACGAGAAATTAATCCACATAACCGGCGGGAAATCATTGTTGATTTTGCTGAAAAGGGTCATGACTTTCACAAGAATACAGAAGAAATTCAATTGCACCTCATTCAAAAATACTATGCAAAGCTTCCAAAAGAAGATTTAAAAACATTATTGTCTCTATACGAAAAAATCTATCAGATTGCGAAAGAAACGCCTTAATCCGGTGTTTCTTTCTCCGACATTTAAGTTAGATAAACTATTAAGGGGATGAAAGTATGGATAGTATTCATTTACAAGATGGACGTCATATTGGTTTGTGTGAATACGGGGATCTTGAAGGGTTTCCAGTATTCTTTTTTCATGGAACTCCTGGATCAAGAGTGATGTTTTTAGATGATGACCCCATTTCTAAAGAGCTCGGTGTTCGTCTCATCTGTTTAGACAGACCAGGATTTGGTTTATCTACCCCTCAACCTGAACGTACGATTTTAGATTGGGCAAAAGATGTGTTGGAAGTCGCAGATCATCTTGGCGTTCACCATTTTTCAGTGATGGGTGTATCTGGAGGCGGCGCATTCGCTGCTGGCTGTGCTTATCAATTGCCGAACCGAGTCCTTTCAGCCGCTCTGATTTCAAGTACAACGCCATTTCAGGACGGAAAACCGCCTAAAAGTATGCTCAAAGAAAACAAATTGGCTTTTTTCCTCAGTAAGAAGTTCCCTTGGCTATTGAAAGCAAGCTACCGTTCTCAGAAAAAAATGATTGAGAACAAACCAGAGAAATTTAAGAAGCTGGCCAAAAACGGGAACAAGCATTTACATCCATGGGACCGTCAATTTCTTCAAACCGATGAGCAATTAGAGATGATGATGACACATTTACACGAAGCCACTCGTCAATCGGTGGATGAATGTATTCATGAACCAGATTTGCTCTCGCGTCCGTGGGCATTTGATATGAAGGATATACAAATCCCTGTTGATGTATGGCATGGAAAAGAAGATGCGATGGCTCCTTTTGCCGAAATAGAAAAAATGGCGCCTAGCATTCCAAACGTCAAAACCTATTATATCGATGAAGCGGGACATTTTCTTACAGATGTAGACGATATTTGGCGAGATATTTTACTCTCTTTAAAAACACGTGCAAAAGAGCATCATCAGGAGCACGCATAAAAAAGACCCGAAGCTTCGGGTCCCTTTCTTCATTAATATTTTTCATAATATGTCTGCACTTTACTTGGATCTTTTGTCTTCGTTAGAGCGAGCATAAGCAGAATGCGAGCTTTTTGTGGATTCAATGAATCTGATGAGACAAAGTGATGTTCATCATCCATTTTTTCATGGGTCACAATCCCATTTCCTGCACGGCTTGACCTCACGACGACTACATCTTTCTTTACGGCATCTGTTGCCCCTTTGATGGCTTCTGTTGACATCGTTCCATTTCCGGCTGCGGCAACGACAATGCCTTTCGCTCCTGCTTTTACTGCTGCATCATACATGTATTTTTGATCATTTTGATAGCCGTATAAAATATCGACTTGTGGTAATTCTTTTATTTTTGATACATCAAATTCACTTTCAGACGTATGTTTTCTTGTTGGTTCGTTATAAAAGGAAACCACTTCACCAGCAATTTCTCCAATGTAGCCTTGCTCAAGAGACTTGAAGGAATCGGTTGTCGTCGTGTTTGTCTTTGTAATAAATCGAGCTGATGCAATTCGGTCATTTAATGTGACCATGACCCCTTTGCCCTTTGCTTCTTTTGTAGAGGCAATTTTGACAGCATGATACAAGTTTAGCGGACCATCCGCACTGATAGCAGATGCTGGACGCATTGAGCCAACGACTACAACTGGTTTATCACTTTTGACAACCAAATGTAAAAAGTAAGCGGTCTCTTCTAGTGTATCTGTTCCATGTGTGATGACAATCCCATCGACTTGATCATCGTTTAAGAGTTTATTCACTCGTTTAGCTAATTTTAAAAGAAGAGCATCATCCACATTTTCACTACCTACGTTCGCCACCTGCTCACCTGTTACGTTTGCAATATCCTTGAGCTGAGGAACTGAAGCAATGACTTTATCGATGCCAAGTGAACCAGATTTATATCCTGTCGTATCTGTATCACTGTCTGAACTGCCAGCAATCGTCCCGCCTGTCGCTAATACCTTAATATTAGACAAGGACTTATTCCCTGTTTCTACGGCTGTCGTTTTGTCCTTTGATTCCTTAGATGCGGTTTCGTTTTCGCTTTGATTTTTCTCTTGGGTACTTGTATTGGCACAAGCTGCTGTCGACATTAATAAAACTGAAAGAAGGACAGCACCTAACCATTTTGTTACGTTCATTCGATCATCTCTTTTCTTAAATATGATGGATTCAAAGCTAGGTCTCTTTCTATAGGATTTACTTTATACCATTCCTTCATTCATCAGCATGAGGCGAAAGATACAGAACCAAATAAAGGAAAAAAGGTCATTATCACAATCATTTCTTTATATCTAAATACCTATTTTTTTAAAAAGGTAATATTGAGGTTGTTCAATTATTAACAGTAAACGATGCTAGATCATCAATTTATGATAAAATATAGTAAATTTTACAAAAAGGAGTTTACATATTGCAAAAGCTTCAATTATTTCACAAAATCCTAATAACACTATTCCTTAGTTCGATTTTACTCAGTCTGTTCGTATGCTTCTATCCACCGATTCAGGGAGAGCCTGCGTTCATGGTATTTTACGTTCCCATCTTTTTTGTTTGTTATTTCGTCTTTGCGGTTCCTTTGCAGTTGTTGTTTTCTTTGCAACCAAAGGCTTTCCATCCACTTTATCTTGCTGCTTATTTACTGATCGCAATGGTTGTCATGCTTTTTGTGATCGATGGTATTGGGAGTTCAGTATCTATACCTATCATTATCATGAGCAGTCTCATCTACTGGATCTTTGATTCTTTGCTTTATCAAAGAACGCATGAAAAAAACACCTAATGTGAAGGTGTTTTTAGCTGCTCAAGTATATGTTCACAATGATCCAAGTACGCTTGGCTAAGCAGGAAGTCTTTCGGTGCGGCGATCGCTGCTAATGTGATCAGAGTATTTGAATGATGAATGAGCGGATTCAGCATTGAATGCTCTACATCTCTTATTGTTTGAATATGCAACCATTGAGGTGCTACTTCTTTCTCGTAGATCGTTTTTGTTTCAGCGGAATCTACGTTTCGGTCATTTTGTGCCAAAACCAAATAGATCGGTGATTGGATGCGCTTGATATCTGAAGTGGCATCGGCTTTCATGTTCTTTTGTATGAATTCAAATCGATCTTTTGTCATCTCTTGATCGTCCGTTTTCTTTTGATATGTGCGAAATGCCGCGCCTTCTTCTAATAATTTGTTTTGCTCATCTTCTTTTTCGATTGTTTTTTGAATTTGTTCTTGAGATGCATCCGCTTCTTTTAATGTTTGAAGTGTATTGTACCTTCCCTGTCTCATCCAATTGACAGCAGGCCCGACAAGGATGGAGGCTGTGATATCGGTTCGATCTGTCATTACTTTTGGGATCACCCAGCCCGCTTGGCTTGCTCCCCATAAGATGATTTGTTTTGATTGAAGATTAGGCTCTTTCTTCGCCCATTTGATCACATTCTCTACTTCCTTTGCACGATCATCCATGGATTGATGCAGCCAGTTTCCTTCTGATTGACCCACCCCGGGCTTATCCCATGATATAGACGCATAGCCTTGCTTTGCAAAGCGTTCCATTAAAGGTCTGTATCCTCCGTCATATGTGGCATTTTGTGGACCATCTCCGTGTACAAAAAGGACAATTCCTTTTATTGACTCCTTCTTAGGTGTTGTGACGATACCTGATAATGTCCCATCCGCAGTCTCCATGACGACTTCCTTTTCATTCATAGCAAAGCTGTTTTCATAAAATACAAATGCTGTGATACAAATGAATGCCGCTGCAGCGATGATCAGCCAAATCCTTTTTTTCAATTTCTATTCCCCGCTCTCTGTTCAACTGTGTACACCATGGAATCTTGGTACGTGACAGAGACTGGTACATTCTCATATAAGATCATATAAGAAGGCTGGTCAAACGGAGCTTCGTGTAGAAAAGCCTCAATTTCTTCAATGACTTTCTTTTCATCCCCGGCTAAAAAACTTTTGACCGCGTAAGAACCAGCATCCAGTCTCACATCGTAATCCTGTTCATTTGATACATAATAAGAAATGGTTGAGTCATCTTGCAGTTTGATCACATAATATCTCTCCTCAAAAAGAGACAGATCCAGCTCTTTTTGGTGAACGATTTGTTTAAAGTCGAGCTCTGTTTCAGTCTTTAGAAGATGATCTGGGATCTGTTTTAAATAACGAATTGGCCGATCTTGAGTCGTTGTTTGATTAAGCTGAAGGCTGTTTTGAATCGACAGCATATGCTCCAGACGCTGTTTCACTTCGCTCAATTCCTGTAATTGCTTCTCGACCTGATCCAGCATACCTCGATAGGACAGAGTCATACCGGGTTCTTTCGAAAAGCTCTCGCTGATATCTTTTAAAGAAAACCCCGCCTTTTTTAAGAAGAGGATTTGATAAAGGGTGTAAATTTCTTTTTCATCAAATAATTGGTATCCATTTTGAGCGACCTTCGCAGGGCGGACGAGATCCTGTTCTATATAATGACGAAGCGTATACTTTGTGATGTTTAATAGCTTACATACTTCTCCACTTGTTACATACGTCACTAGATTCCCTCCTTGTGTACATAGTCTAAACCATGTGGTTACCACACAGTCAATCATGCCATAAAAAAATCACCGAGGACATCTTCCCTCAGTGATGTGTCATTTCTATTTCATACTTGGACCAGCATGTGAAAAAATCGGATCTTTCAATTCAAAATCAAATGTCTTGCCGTCAACAATACCGACTGTTTTCTCATGATCATACAGCTCGAGCAGACAAGCTGCCATTTCTTTTGATGTATGATATTTCTTGATATTGCCTTCATATTCGAATTGATCTACATCTAATGAACGCTTTGCAAATTCCGATTCTGTTGCAGAAGGTGCTAATATTTTTGCCTGTAACTTAGCTCCCTTTTCTTTCAACTCTAGTGCCAGTCCTTCTGTAAAGGCACTCACGTAAAACTTTGTGGCCGAATAGGTGACGGCATTGCCGACGACTGTATAGCCCGCTCTTGAAGAAATGTTGATCAGCTGAGCCCCTTCTACTTGCTCATAATCACGAACAAATAAAGTGGATAAAATCGTTAAGGCTTCGATATTCAGATGAAGCATATCTCCAATTTTACTTACATCCTGTTCTCCTATCGAGCCGAAATGGCCGAATCCTGCATTATTAATGAAGGTGTCGAGCTCATATTCAGCCAATGATTCATAAAATGAATACACTTGCTCCATGTCGGTTAAATCGACAGACTGTATATTTACTTCGATATCGGGATATTGATCAAGAATCTCCTTCTTCAGTTCTTGGAGTTTCTCGAGCCGGCGTGCAGCTAAAATAAGATTTTTGCCTCGTGCTGCAAAGGCCAGTGCCGCCTCATATCCAATACCTGAACTTGCTCCTGTAATGACTGTATAGCTCATTTTATATCCCCCTATGAACGTCTTCTAACTAGTTAAATTATAACGACAGCACTTCGCTCTAGTCAATTTTGAAGAGAATCACAGGGGTGATTAGCTTGTCTATCTTCATTCATCATGTTGGAGGATGTCATGTTGAGATTTTTTTGTTAATTTGTGAAAAACCAATTGGTAGGAATGTTCGATTAACTCCTCTACAAATGAAGCTGGAATGTCTGCATCAAGGTAGATGGAATTCCAATGAGTCTTATTCATATAATAGCCCGGAATAATCCCCTCATGCATCTCTCTTAGTTCTTCAGCACGTTGAGGGTCACATTTTAAAGTGATCACAGGCTTTCGATTCGCATCCCCGCCCATCATAGCAAACATCTTTCCACCAATATGATATCGATCTGCCTGCCATTCTGGCTGATAATCATGGGTGACTCCTTTTAAAGAAAGGCAAAATGCCTGTAGATTCTCTTTTTCCATTAGATTCGCTCCTTTTTAAGTCGTCTTCTATCTTTCTATTATATCGACAATGAAGGCACATATCTGATCTTTTTCATTCACTTCACAACAATAAAGCACAGACCCGCTGGGTTCTGTGCTTTTCTATCAATGCTTCTTTCTTATTCAAATGCCTTCTTCAATTGATCACTCATGAGATGCCAAGCTTCTTCAGCTATTTCTAAATCTCCGGCATGCGTGAAGGCGTGAGGGACTCCTTTAAACTGTCTGTACGTGACGTCTATCCCTGCTTCTTTTAACTTCTCAGCATATTGTTCGGCTTCTTGAGCTAGCGAATCTCTTTCAGCTGTGATAACGAGAGCTGGTGGCATTTGTGCCAAGGATGAACGATCGGCAAAGATTGGAGAAACGAGCGGATTGCGCGGATCTTGGCCTTGCAGATAGAAGGCATTAAAGAGCCTCGCCATTTCAACTGGGATCGCTTCTTCAAACGCTGGCTTTTGTGCTGGATCAGTGGCTAAATCAAGTGGCGGATAATCAAGCACTTGATAGACAATCGGGAGTTGGTTCCCTTTTTGAATATTTAAGAGACAAGCAGCCGTTGCCAAGTTTCCTCCTGCGCTATGTCCGCCAATGGCTACTCTATTAGGATCTATTTGAAGCTCCTCAGGGTGTTCATACAGCCACTTCAGCACATCGTAGCATTCATGAAGAGCGGCTGGGAAAGGGTGCTCTGGAGCAAGCTGATACTCGACATTGACGACGATACATTGGGCTCGGTCTGCAATGACCGGACACCAGTGGTTATCCATTTCAGCACTGCCTAGAATAAATCCTCCGCCATGTAAATTCACAAAAACAGGAAGCGACTGCTTTGATGTGTTGACCGGCTTAAATACCCATACCTTTGTTTCGCCAGCACTTGTTGGAATGTCATATTCCATTTTGTTCACTTCAGGTGGATGGACTGGTTTTAGTTCCGATTGACTCGGTAATGAACCTTCAGATGGTTGACGTAATGACTCAGCGATTTTGATTTGTTCTTCTAAGTTCATGATCTCAGTCTCCTGTCTTATTTATTTCTTCTTAACTCATTCGTTTCTTTTTCCTCTTTTCCTTCTACTGAATCAGCAGCACATTCACATTGGTTCACTTTTTATCTATCTCCCCATTTTCGCCCTCTTTGAAACAAGCATTGAGAAAATAAAAAAAGCACTGCGGCGCTAAGTCCTCAGTGCTTTTCATCTGTTTTATGAAACTTGCTGTTCTACCTTCACTCGTTTAATGAAGAAAGCGATGATCAAACCAATGACTGTCATGATCACAGCAAAGATAAATGCATGCTGGACGCCATTTGTAAAGGCGAGCAGCTTGTTCATCGGATTTGCAGGATCAGCCACATTTTCCATAAAGCTGCGGGTTCCTGATGAAAGGATTGAAATACCGACCGCAGTACCAATGGCTCCTGACACCTGCTGCAATGTATTCATAATCGCTGTACCATGCGGATATAGCTCTGGCGGCAGCTGATTTAATCCATTTGTTTGTGCAGGCATCATGATCATCGCGATGCCGACCATTAATGTAATATGAAGAGTCACAATGTATCCAATTGATGTATTCACACTTAGATTGGTGAAACCTAACATCGTCGCTGCGACGATCGCAAGCCCTGGAATCACAAGCCATTTCGGTCCAAACTTATCAAATAAACCACCCATGATTGGAGATAGCAGACCATTGATAATTCCACCTGGCAATAGCATTAAACCTGCTGTAAAGGTCGTTAGTGCCAAGGATGTTTGCAAATACAATGGCAAAATCATCATAGCAGACAGCATCACCATCATACACACTAAGATCAGCAGTAACCCAATGACAAACATCGGATATTTAAACGGGCTTAAGTTCAGCATCGGTTCCTTCATATTCAACTGTCTGAGAGAGAATACAAGAATCCCAATGACACCTACTACAATTGCCACGATCACATGCATACTGCTCCAGCCGCCGCCTTCACCGGCGCTACTAAAGCCATACACAATTCCTCCGAAACCAATGGTTGAAAGCACAATCGATAAGATATCAATTTTCGGTCTTGTTGGTTCTGTAATATTTTGCATGAAGATAAAACCAAAGACGAGTGCAGCTATTAATAGCGGAAGTGAAATCCAGAAAATCCAATGCCAAGTCAGCGATTTCAAAATAAGGCCAGAGACTGTTGGACCAACAGCTGGTGCAAACATGATCACAAGACCTATAATCCCCATAGATCTACCTCGTTTATGAGGCGGGATGATTACCAAAATCGTATTGAACATCAATGGAAGAAGCAATGCTGTTCCGACTGCCTGTACGACACGTGCCACCATTAAAATACTAAAGACTGGCGCAACTGCTGCGATAAAAGTTCCAATGATCGAAAAGACGAGCGATGTCATGAAAAGCTGTCTTGTTGTAAACCATTGAAGAATGAGTCCTGAAATTGGTACGAGAATACCAAGTGTTAATAAATATCCTGTTGTCAGCCACTGAGCTGTCGTCGCTTCAATTCCAAAGTCTAACGTTAAGCTTCTCAGCGCCATATTTAGTGCCGTTTCACTGAACAGGCCAATAAAACCGGCTGTGATAAATGAGATAATAATGGGCAGCGTTCGAATATGAGAAGCTGCTGCTTGCTGTTTGTTCATAGTAGGTTGGCTCCTTTTCTTTTTCAATTTAAATCAATCATAGGAAGTAAGGACGGTCAGAAATGAGCCACTTCAATGTCTATTGAAAACAGATAAAATCTGTTTTTCTGCAGCGAATTGAGCGATTTTTTCGATTGAATAACCAGATTCATGAATATAAAACATCAGTTCAGGCGTCATCGGAGAGGACATACAAAGTGTCGTCAGTTCAATATCCTGTATGTTCGCTTCCCCTTTTTCATCTGCTTCTTCTAGCAAATCACGAATCATTTGCCTAAGCGATTGACTGTAATGACAGTCATACACTTTGCTTGTCTGCTCTAAATTCCCAGATATCGTAAGCATCCGAATCCAGTCTAAATGATGACCGACAATGAGATGAATTTCTTCGAGCACATAACGCAAACGTTCACGAACTGGCTGGTCACTGATTTTGCTCAAGTAAAGATGCAAAGCAGGGATCAGCTGTTCAAATCTTTCTCCAAGGATCGAAAGGCACAAATCACTTTTATTGGCATAACGGCGATAAAGAGTACCCTGCCCAACACCAGCTGTTTTGGCAATTTTATGCATGCTGACATTTTCCACGCCAAATTCCTGAAACAAAGTAAAAGCGACTTCTTCAATTTCCTTCCCAATATCCTTTTCCATGATGCTTCACCTTCTTTACCTTCATCCATATTGCACTTCTCTCTATGTGTTCAATCAAAACTTTTTGATTTTCATTAGGACAATTGTACCGGTATTATCTTACGGACAACTGTCCGCTTTGTCAATCATTCTTTAGTAAATCGCCTGAAAAAGATCATTTTCTTTCATAACTTCCTATAAAAAAATAGAAGAGTCTAGTAAAATATCCTCTTTAATATCATATATTAGACCGATTTTCCATTTCGAGAGAATCATGTATGATCAATTAAGAAAACGCTTTCAAAACAAGAGAGGGGAATGCCTACATGTCTTACCGTGTGAAACGAATGTTAATGCTGCTTGTCACTGGAATCGTCTTGAGTTTGTCCACATTTACTGCGGGTGCCTCGGCCCAAACAGGCGGATCGTTTTATGAGCCTTTTAACAACTATAATACGGGGTTATGGCAAAAAGCCGATGGGTACTCGAATGGAAACATGTTTAACTGTACGTGGCGTGCAAATAATGTCTCCATGACGTCGTTAGGGGAAATGCGATTATCGCTCACAAGTCCTTCCTATAATAAGTTTGACTGCGGAGAAAACCGTTCCACTCAAACATATGGCTACGGGCTTTATGAAGTCAGTATGAAACCAGCCAAAAATGTTGGGATCGTGTCTTCGTTCTTTACTTATACAGGACCGACTGATGGTACGCCTTGGGATGAAATTGACATCGAATTTCTAGGAAAAGATACGACAAAGGTTCAGTTTAACTACTATACCAATGGTGTAGGAAATCATGAAAAAATCGTCAACCTTGGTTTTGATGCAGCAAACTCTTATCACACGTATGCATTTGACTGGCAGCCTAACTCGATTAAATGGTATGTGGACGGACAATTAAAACATACTGCCACTACTCAAATCCCTCAAACCCCAGGAAAAATTATGATGAACCTGTGGAATGGTGCAGGTGTCGATGAATGGCTCGGCTCCTATAACGGTGTTACACCACTCCATGCGCATTATAACTGGGTGCGTTACACAAAAAGATAACCACATTACAAAACCTGTGACTTGTCACAGGTTTTTCTTCATTCAAATGGAATTGGTTTTTAGTTGATGAACGAGCTTTTGTTCATAACTGTGGATAATATCTTCATAACTTTCTATCTTGTAATCTAACCGCTTAATCGTCTCTTCAATTTCCTTTTGCTTTTCTACAAGTCTTTCTCTCTCATTGACCAAAATACTTTTCCGCGAGGACAGGGTACGATCCTCGCCCTCGATAAATAAAGCCGTATATTCTCGAAGTGCATCAATTGAGAGACCCGCATTTCTCATGCATTTTATAAATTCAATCCACTGAATATCCTCTTCTGCATAATCACGAACACCGTTTTCATCCCGCCGGATCGGTCGAATTAACCCAATATTCTCATAGTACCTGAGCGTAGCAGTAGATAAATTGAGCTGCTTGGCGGCTTGTGCTATTTTCATTGTTTTCACCCTTCTCTTCTTCTTTCACCTTATGAAAAATGAAATTCCTTCTTCTCATCATCTCCAATTTGATAGAGAACGCAAGATGCTTTTGGCTCAATTCTTTATTTAAGGATGTTGAAAAGCCTGAAGAGGGTTCTCTATTGACTTAGAGTTCACTTTAAGACGTACAGTATAGAAGTAGAACAGAATCTTACTTTTGAAAGGATGATCCAGAATGTGTCAGACGCACCAATCAAACGTTTTAAGTGTTTCACATGCAAAAGCGAATTTTGAACGGACAACCATTGAACGAAGAGCACTTCGTCCACATGATATTTTAATTGATATTCAATTTAGCGGAATCTGTCATTCAGATATCCACAGCGCCTTTGATGAATGGGGCGGCGGTATTTTCCCAATGGTTCCGGGTCATGAGATTACTGGAGTTGTTGCGGCTGTCGGTGATGCTGTGACGAAATTTCAGATTGGAGACCGTGTAGGCGTTGGCTGCTTTGTTGATTCCTGCGGCACCTGTGAATATTGCCAAAACGGAGACGAGCAATATTGCACGAAAGGAGTCGTCCAAACCTATAGTAGCATTGATTATGACGGAGAACCAACTTATGGCGGCTATAGTCAGAAGATTGTCGTGACAGAGCGCTTTGTCGTCAGCATTCCAGATCAATTATCCCTTGATGCCGCAAGTCCTCTTCTCTGCGCTGGCATTACCACTTATTCTCCGTTAAAGCACTGGAAGGCAGGCCCGGGTAAAAAAGTGGCCATCGTCGGGATGGGTGGACTCGGTCATGTGGCCATTCAATTCGCACGTGCACTTGGCGCTGAAGTCACGGTATTGAGCCGCTCTATGAATAAAAAAGAAGAGGCACTGTCATTTGGTGCAAAAGACTATTTTGCCACAAGTGATCCCGATACATTTAAAACATTAGCCGGTCAATATGACCTCATTCTCAATACAGTCTCTGCCAATATCAATGTAGACGCCTATTTATCCTTACTTCGCGTGGATGGAACCTTAGTGAATGTCGGTGCACCGCCTAATCCAGATCAATTCCATGTCTTTTCATTAATTTCCGGCCGCCGTAGCATTGCTGGTTCACTCGTTGGCGGCATCCAAGAAACACAAGAAATGCTCGATTTCGCAGCTGCTCACCATATCGCACCACAAATTGAAGTGATTAACGCAAGTCAAGTTGATGAAGCGTATGAACGTGTGCTGAAAAGTGATGTGCGTTATCGGTTTGTCATTGATATTTCGACATTATGATCGGATTCTATCTGGAAAGACCAGCTCAATGGCTGGTCTTTTTTAATGGTGATATCCTGTTTTTCTTGTAGTGAGATTTTAGAGGATATATTCAAAAATCATCCAACATTTTCATGAAATCATCTCTTTTTTTTTAGAACTAAATTTATTGACAAAAAATAAATAAACATGTTATTATTAAAAATTTGATTATTTTATCTCTAAGTGTGGTACCCTTAAAGTAGATACATGATATGGAGGCGGATGATATGTTTCAAATTGGTGATAACATTGTTTATCCAATGCACGGAGCAGGTATAATTGAAGCCATAGAAGAAAAAGAATTTTCTGATGAAAAACAACAGTATTATGTGATTAATATGTCAATCAGTCATATGAAAGTGATGATTCCAACACGGAAAATATCGGGTTCACGCATTAGACCTGTTACAGATATACTGGCATTAAACAATGTGATGGACATTTTCCAGCATGGCGAATCAGATCAAATACCGACATGGAAAGAACGGCATACAATTAATACAAACAAAATAAAAACGGGTAGCATCCAAGACGGTGCTGAAGTTGTACGTGACCTGATGCGTATGAAAAAAGAGAAAGCACTAAATGCAAGTGAAAAGAAAATGCTAGATGATGCCCATGAATTTTTGCTAAGTGAATTAGAGGTCATCAAAGGGATTACAGAAAAACAAATCAAAAGTTTCTGTTAAGAACTCTGCCGTCTTTTGGGCATCCCTCACCATTTTTGAATTCAAGTTCTCTGACCCACCCTTCAATTAATGAAAGAAAAAAGAATTTATTTAGGCAAATTCCGCATATTGTAAATCCAATATGCTATACTGTTGATAAACCTTTGAAGCATGAATTTTTTTACGATTACCTTGTAACATCTCCCTACTTGTACGCTGAGTAGGGTTTTTTATTGAAGAAATAAATGAAAGCACAAAAAAACAGGCTCTCTACAGAGAACCTGTTTTAAAAAAATGAAGATTAAGCAGTTTTTTGAACGTTAGCAGCTTGAGCTCCACGAGAACCTTGCTCTACGTCAAATGTTACTTTTTGACCTTCGTCTAAAGATTTGAATCCGTCACCTTGGATAGCTGAGAAATGTACGAATACATCGTCGCCTTCTTCACGTTCGATAAATCCAAAACCTTTTTCTGCGTTAAACCATTTTACTGTACCTTGTTCCATGTTTGTTGCCTCCTAGTGCGTTATCACACAATGTATTATACTATCCTTGCCCAAAGTATCCTCAAGACGAAAAGTCTTTCTTCATGCTATCCTTTACGCCGAACAAAAATAATTAATCTTATTGTAACATGATTCGGAAATAATTGCAATTTAGGATTTAAAAGAGCACAAAATGTGCTATTGTAACACAAATAAGACAGAGATTTAATGATGAAACGTTCATTTAGCTATGTTAAAGAAGAATGTTGGTTTTGGTTAAAAAGAAGAAACTCTCCTTTGTGCATAAAATCAGTTTTTTTCAGCACGAAAAGAAATCTTTATCTAAATTCTCTCTAAAATCGACTGAACAAAGTTAGTTTTTCCATCGGCATATTTGCGTTTGTCATTTTTATTTAAACTAGATAGGTTCAATTTGAGCTGCTCGTACTCACTTCTTACTAATTCGTCACTTCTTAAAAAATCCCTAAAATTTAACTGTTCGAGTAAATATCTATTGCCTGTTTGATACATATGGATTTGGTGAGTACGTGGTTCTCCTTTGTTGAAATAGAGTCTTTCAGGTAAAACATTGGTCCCTCTATATGAATAACCAAGCCTTCGCAAAGCTGTTACGCACTGTTTCCCGTCAAGAAAATGATCTATTTCAATCGCAATATCAATAATAGGTTTCGCACTCAAACCATTTACTGCTGTACTTCCAATATGATGCACATTCACCGTGTACTGCCCAATGACCTCTACTATTCGTTTCTTTTCCCTTTCAAATTCTTTGCCCCATTCAGCAGACCAAGGAACTAAAAAAACTTCCCCTCTTGGCAATCCAAGCATAAGCTCAACCCCACCTTATTATTTCGTTGTTTAATTGGAAATTTCAGCACAACCTAATTGAAGCCTTTCGATCCATTAGAACGACTTATTATAAGATAACTCAAACAAAAAGCCCACTTACTTAAGTTGAGTGGACTTTTTCGTTTAGAAACTATAAAAATCATTAATACAGCCATGAACCCGAATCAAGAAAACTTCTATTTATACAAAAGTGTACAACTACACATTTTCCGACTCAAGTCTGATTAACCAGTTATGAACTAATGAGTTAAATACATCGGGTTGTTCGATTTGCAAGTTGTGGCCAGCCATATCAAGCACTCCAAAGGTTGCCCTTGGATAGTCTTCGATCAGCCGCCACGCATCGTGATATCCAACTACATTGTCTTGACGCCCTGTGATAATGAGCGTGGGATACTGAAATTCAGATGAAATGTCGAAGGTATAGCCATATCCATTTTGAAGAATGTTATTGATGAATTCATGATTTGTTTGTTTAGAAGGAAGGTAAATTTCATCTCGAAACCTCTCCCATTCCGGTTTTCCTTGCACAACTGCCATGGAGCAAAATTCATCCGTCTCCTCTGGAGAGAGTTGTGATATCAAGCTGCTGTCACTTTTTAGAACGGTCTTCTCTGGCACGACTCTTTGATCGAATACAGGTATAGTCATTGGGGCCACAAGTAGTAATCCACGAACGGTTTCTAGGCGTGAATGAACAATACCTCTAGCTATGTACCCTCCATACGAATAACCACAAACAATAAACTGTTCATCAGGGATCATTTCGTCCAAAAGACGCAATACCGCTTCTAACATATCATCAGAATTCTGAATAGATGGATGCGGCTCGGAACGTCCCATACCCGGTAAGTCTATGTATATTCTCTTCCAACCGCTTTGTTTTTCAAATACCGGTTCAAATGCATGTAACATCACTTGATGGTCAAGTGTCCAACCATGCAATATAACGATCGGAAATCCTTCTCCAATGACTTTATGATAAATTGACATGTATTTGCATCCCCTTTTCTAGCGCTTCCCTAGTAATCTCAAGATTTTTTGTTGTTTTTCTTCATCATAGCTTAAAGTGAATAAAATCTTTGTTAGGAAGCTATGCTATGATTCCCTAACGAATTTCTCACGTAGATGGATTTTATTATGACTTTGATTTTTCTAATTGGTTTTCGCCCCATAAAAGAAGTTGTTCAAATATAGGGATCAGCTCTAGTCCTGCCCCAGTCAATGAATATTCTACTCTTGATGGAACTTCATTATACTGAACTCGTTGAACAATTCCGTTTTCAATCAGGTCCTTTAATGATTGATTGAGCATTGTTCCTGTAATTCCATACACTTTACGCTTTAACTCATTATATCGAATCTCCTTGTAACTACATAGTACAGCTAAGATTTTTAAATTCCATTTTCCCGCTAATATATTTAATGCATAACTCGCTGGAGCTATCGCTTTATTCAGCTCACTTTCAGTCATATTTTATCCACCCCTTAGTCAGTTTTTCCTTCCTTAAGCAGTTTATATTGCGTACTTGTTAAATCAATTCCATTTATTATAATCAAATATGTAAACCGTGTCATCCATGTAATAGAGAGCAAAATTGATTATAAAACCCTTCAAGTTAATACTTTTTCAAGGAGATGGAGTGAGTAAATGAAAAATGAACAGATGCGTGCTGCACAATATTCTAAATATGGATCACCGAATGTTCTTTTTGAAGATTCTATATCAAAACCTGTTATAGAGTCTGGAGAAGTACTCATTCGTGTACATGGGTCGAGTGTAAACTCTATGGATACGCTGTTTCGATCAGGCAAGTTGAAACTATTAACGGGTAATCAATTCCCTAAAGGGACAGGGGCAGATTTTTCTGGAGAGGTTGTTGAAATAGGATCGAACGTAAAAAGTTATCAATTAGGTGATAAAGTGTGGGGAGTTCTTCCTATGAATCTCAGGAGCCAAATTGGTAGTGCCGCTGAATATGTAGCTATATCACCTGTGAAAATATCTAAAACTCCTACAAAGATTGATCTCATACAAGCCGCGGCATTGCCTGGCGTAGGTGCTACTGCAATTATTGCCTTAAAAAATCAAGCTAAACTTAGAAGAGGCGAAAATTTACTTGTACGTGGTGCAAGTGGAGGAGTCGGAAGCATTGCGATTCAAATTGGAAAAATGTTAGGTGCTCATGTAACTGCTCTTGCAAACGAAAAACATCTCACTTTTCTTCAAGAGCTAGGTGCAGACGAAGTACTTGATTATAAAAAGACGTATCCTACTGATCTTAAAAAGTTTGATGTAGTCATGGACACAGTTGGAACTGACCTCAAACATTATAGGCGCCTGCTTACAAAGAACGGAAGAATGGTTACTATTGGATTTCCTAGTTTTTCGTCTTTCATATATATATTAGCTTCAACTACTTTCGGTTCTCGTAGAGTTCGCACATTCAGCGCAAACCCCAAAAATGAACTTTTAAAAGAATTAGCATCTTATGTAGATTCCAACAAGGTCAGACCAGTTGTTGATAGCATTTATCTTTTATCTGATGTTGCCAAAGCTCATCATTCCTTAGAAACTGGAGGTGGACGAGGAAAACGTATCATAAATTTACTTGATAACAAATAAACCATCAAATGGCATGACATTATTCAATTTTTCTGTTGTAAGAGGTACATGCTTGGTAGCCATTTCAAATCTTCCAGCTCTTCTAAAGTATTCAGCTGCTTCTAATGCAAAAATTTTCAATATCACCATGCATTTGTCTACTTTTAAAGAACGCAAAACACTGATCCAACAAATGCTTATCTTCTTTTATATAAAGACCTTGAGCCAAAGAAATACTTTTTTTACATAAACCATTGCTTCTGTCCTTCTGTTATCCTTGCATAAGACATGAGACATATTAATAGTATTAAACTCCTTTTTCAGATTATTTTTAAACTTCATGTCCAGAATAGAGTAGACCACATTACTCCTTATTTCCTTTTCACAAACAATCCATAAATTTCAAATATTTCACATGTCATGATAGATTTGTAACAAAATCAAACTTAGGGGGAAGTATTATGAATAAACTTTACAAGGGATTAATTGTTTCAGTATTATCAATTTCTTCATTAGCTCTTCCAGCTTTAACAAATCAAGCTTCTGCGCAAGAACCTGCAAAAATTCACAATATAGCAAAGCCTACAAATGAAATTGGAACGGTCGATTTCCATATGCTAAGAAACTCAAACGTTGGATTGCTGTATGGCTATACAAGATGGGAAATCATCTCTGGCAGTCACCTTATTAGCATTAGTTCTAGTGGTGTCGTATCTTCTTACTCATCACTTGGCACGGCGTTGGTTTATGCCTATGATATAAACGATAATTACGTCATTTTTAAGATTACAGTTGAACCTCGATAATTAAAAAAGTCCACTTACTTAAGGTAAATGGACAAATTCATTTAAAAGTGATAAAAAATTAAAAAACCAAAGGTTTACCACCTTTGGTTTCTTAGATGCGGCCGAGAGGACTTGAACCTCCACGGGTTATTCACCCACTAGGCCCTCAACCTAGCGCGTCTGCCATTCCGCCACGACCGCGTGTATGATGTGCTCATATATTCATAAGTGCACTGTTTGAAAAAACAATGCGGGTGAAGGGACTTGAACCCCCACGTCATAAAGACACTAGATCCTAAGTCTAGCGCGTCTGCCAATTCCGCCACACCCGCGTGACAATGGTGAGCCATGAAGGACTCGAACCTTCGACCCTCTGATTAAAAGTCAGATGCT
>NZ_JARVRK010000016.1:0-55209 GCF_030209735.1 Bacillus sp. lyk4-R2A-2 | reverse complement strand
CGCCGATGGTAGTTGGGGGTCTCCCCCTGTGAGAGTAGGACGCCGCCAAGCTTGTATAAGGATCAGTTCCATACGGAACTGGTCTTTTTTGTTTTTTAAGAAAAGGAACAAACACCCGATCTGACATGGATACATATACTAAACTACCATCTGAAACATTCTTAATTTTGTATACAATTGAAAGCGCTAGGGCATACTGAAGCTATAAGTGGAGGTGTCACAATGAGCAAAAAAGAGCGAGAAGCGATTTGTTTGATTTGTGAAGAGAAAAAGACAAAGGGAATTTATTTATATCATCAGTTTTTGTGCCGCGACTGTGAGCGAAAGTTAATTTCTACATCGACCTCGGATCCTAGCTATTCCGATTATGTGAGAAAGCTTAAAAATCTTCATACGCCGCCTTTGTATTCATAGACCACTAGATGGTCTTTTTTTATGAGCTATGAAGGATTGGGCTTGTTTTTTGGAACTTAGTTTGGACATCATCCGTAATTCATAATAAGATAAACAGAGAGCCTGATTATTCATAGGAGTCGATGAACATGAAATCAATCTTTTATACATTTATATGGGCCATCCTCTCTACTTTTTTTTCGCTTGTGATTTTAACCGTCAGTATAGGGGTTTTCCATCATCATGTTGGATTATCGATACTGTATGCGATGATTGGGTGGGGCGTGATGTTTGTGGGGAGCAGATGGACTGCTTTCCAATTGTTTTTAAAGAAACACGGACTGTCTCGTAGTGATTATGTATATATCAAACAGCATTTAAAAGAAGCAGGACAAAAGCTTGTGCGTTTAAAAAAAGCTTTATTTGCTGTGAAAAACGTACAAACGATCAAACATAATTATGAAGTTTTTCGGCTTGCACGACGAATCTATACAATAACAAAAAAAGAGCCTAATCGATTTTATGATGCACAGCGTTTTTATTTTGAAAGCTTGGATTCTGTCGTTGAACTAACTGAGAAATATGCACTCTTGTATAATCAGCCTAATCGTAGTCATGAGCTGGAAATGACATTGAGCCAAACCCGAGTGACATTGACAGAGCTGCAAAAGCAATTGACGAATGATTTGCAGCAAGTGTTAGGAAGAGATATAGAGGCTCTTCATATTGAGCTTGAAGTAGCTGATAAAATGATGAAGAAATAGATGAAAGGAGTCAAACTCGATGAAACCGGAAGATCGCGCCACAACATCACCTGCCTCCAATACAGATCTTCAGTTTCGGGTGTTTGATACCTTATCTGATGAAGAGAAAAAAGAAGCTGTGCAGCGAGCTCAGCAGATCCCTGAAAATCCGCAAAAGCTCCTTTTCTATGGTACACGTGTGCAGGAACGACTATTGGAACAATCACAACAGATGATGAAATATGTTGAGAAAAAAGATATCGATCAAATAGGAGACGTGCTTGAAGCCTTTTTGCAGCAGCTGCAAGTAGTGGAGCCTGAGGATTTAGTGCCAAAGAAACAGGGCTTTTTTTTGAAATGGTTTCAACGGGATAAGCGATCTATTCAGGAGATCATATCACGATTTCAACATGCAAAATCACAGATCGAGAGATTGTCCGCAAGGCTTCGTTATGCAAGAGGTGTATTAATCTCGGATCATATATTATTAGAGCGTTTATTTGAAGAAAATCAAACATATTTTCAAGAGATGACGATGCAGGTTGCCGCAGTTGAAGCGAAAATGACAACGTTAGAGCAGCAGCCTCTTTCAGAAACGCAACTTTCTGTTGAACGGACGTTAGAGGAGCAATTGATGAGTCAAGAAGTCAATGAAGAAGAGTATGTGGAGAGACTAAAGGAACGAAAGTATGATTTGCTGTTAAGCCGGCAAATTGCATTGCAATGTAATGCTCAAATTCGGATGATCCAGCATACGAATCATACATTGGCCAATCACATTCAATCAACTGTTTCAGCATCTATTCCTCTATGGATCAACCAAATGTCGATTGCATTAACACATATTCAGCAGCGGGCCAATTCAGCTCTTGAGAACCGAATCCAAAAAACATATGAAAATGTATCGAAACAGCAGGGGCAGATTCTTGAAGAGGCATCTTTAGCCCCTATAGATACGTTGAAAAAGGTTCAACGTCAATTAGCTGAAACATTACAGGAAACATTACAGGTGAAAGAGCATGGAAGCCAAGAGCGAGCTCAATTGAAAAGCAGAATGTATGAGGCAGAGCAGCAGTTGGCGAATCCAATAAAGGAATGAGAAACCATCTTTCGGTTCACTTGTTTGAACGTTATAATAGACTTAAGATATCGTTAAAGTGAAAAGGGTCGATTTGTTTGAGAACACCTTTATATACAGCATTAGCACAGCATGCGGAAAAGAAGCCTTATTCTTTTCACGTTCCAGGACATCACAATGGAGATGTCTTTTTTGATGAGGCACGGTCTCACTATGCTTCAATCCTTCAATTGGATGTGACGGAGCTTGAAGGCCTAGATGATCTTCATCACCCGACTGGGGTCATCCAAGAGGCAGAACATTTATTGACTAAGCTATATGGTTCAGGTCAAAGCTTCTTCCTTGTGAATGGCACAACAGTCGGAAATTTGGCGATGGTGATGACAGCATGCCGCACGGGAGACGAGATTTTTGTCCAGCGTAATTGCCATAAGTCTGTCTTTCATGCGATCGAGCTTGCAGGGGCAACGCCTATTTTGATAGACGCTGAGATAGACGCACACTTGCACGTTCCAACACATGTGACGGATGATACAGTGAGAAAAGCCATAGCAAAACATCCTCATTGCCGGGCAATCGTTTTGACTTATCCGAACTACTACGGACACGCAGCTGATTTATCAAAGCTGATTCACATGTGTCATGAAGCAGGTATGGTTGTTTTGGTTGATGAGGCACATGGTGCGCATTTTGTCTTAGCCGGTGCCTTTCCTCCATCTGCTCTTTCCTATGGAGCGGACGTGGTGGTACAATCAGCACATAAAACCCTTCCGGCAATGACGATGGGTTCCTATCTTCATCTTCAAGGGGACCGAATCGATGCGAAGCGTTTGAAAACCTTGCTCACGATGCTTCAAAGTAGTTCGCCCTCTTATCCAATTATGGCCTCATTAGATGTAGCAAGAGCTTATGTCGAGGAGATCAAAGGAAAAGGGACATTGGATGTAATCATGAAAGAACTGACAGAGCTGAAAGATCAGTTCAACCGTCTGACCCATCTTGAAGTGGTTGAACCTGACTCGCTACATTCCGATCCTTTAAAATGCGTCATTCGATCAACAAAAGGACTGACTGGTTACGAACTAAAGCAGGTGCTTGAATCAGTGGATGTTCATCCAGAGCTTGCGGACGAACATCAGGTTTTACTTGTACTTAGCTTAGAACAGAGGCAGAACGTTCCTTTCAAGCGGATCGAGCAGGCTCTTAAGCAAAGTGATTCATTGCTCAAAGGAAAAAAACATATCCAAAATGAGACGATATCTATTGAGACTGATGTACAAAATCAAGACATAGAGGCTGTCCCATTTGAACATGCAGCAGGCCGGATGAGTGCAGAATCCATTATTCCCTATCCACCTGGAATTCCTTTGATGATTAAGGGAGAGCGTATTGAAAAAGAACAAATTGAGGCGTTAAGCCGCTTGCTTGGTCACGAGGTTCATATTCAAGCAAGTCAGGTCATTCATCAGAGAAAATTATATGTTTATATAGAAGAGGAGACACTATGAGTGGTATGTTTATTACGTTTGAAGGGCCAGAGGGTGCCGGAAAAACGACAGTGATACGAAAAGTGTACGAAGAAATGGAACGTCAAGGATATGCAGTGATGGCGACACGCGAGCCGGGTGGGATTGACATTGCTGAACAGATCCGTGAAGTCATTTTAAATGAAAAAAATACAAAAATGGACGCGAAAACAGAGGCATTGCTGTATGCAGCAGCAAGAAGGCAGCATTTGGCTGAAAAGGTAGAACCGGCATTGCAGCGTGGAGAGACAGTCTTGTGTGATCGTTTTGTTGATAGCTCTCTTGCTTATCAAGGCTATGCGAGAGGGCTTGGAATTGACCAAGTCAGATCAATTAACGACTTTGCTATTGATGGCACGATGCCGCAAATGACGATTTACTTTTCCATTACACCTGAGGAAGGGCTAAAGCGAATTCACGCCAATCAAGGAAGAGAAAAGAATCGATTAGACATGGAGACGCTGAATTTCCACCAGTTGGTCAGAGAAGGCTATGAACTACTTATTGCGCAATCACCAGAACGATTCCATGTAGTGGATGCTTCTCAGCCAATGCAAGATGTCTATGAAGAAGTACTTCGAGTGATTCAGGACACATTAAAGAAAAATCAAAAATGACCTCATTCCCAATCGTTGTTATAATATAGAGGAAGACATCGGCATGTCACCTGTGCCTAAAACAAAGGAGGCCAATCAAATGAAATTAATTGTTGCCGTTGTACAGGACCAAGATAGCAGCAAGTTGTTGAAAATATTGACTGAACATCAATTCGGCGTGACAAAATTAGCTTCAACTGGTGGGTTTTTAAAGTCTGGGAATACGACTTTTATCATTGGTTGTGATGATGTCCGAGTGGATAAAGCGTTACAGCTTATAAAAGAAAATTGCCGTAAACGTGATCAAATGATTGCACCTGTATCTCCAATGGGTGGTAACGCAGATTCATATGTACCATACCCTGTTGAGGTTGAAGTTGGTGGAGCTACTGTCTTTATTCTGCCAGTTGAACAATTTCATCAATTCTAAGGATGGGTTGCTGTGAAAATTAATCAAGATATGCGGCTGCTTTTAGAAAAGCGTGAACTCCAAGGCATGAAAGGAAGCCAGACATCTGCCTCCTTTAAAGCATCGATGGAGACGCAAAGCGGCAAAATGCGCTTAGAGCAGCTGACGGTTATGCTGAGTGATATCGAAGTGTTCGGTAAAAAGCTGACAAAGTCACGAAACTTAAAGGACTTGGCTAGGTTTAAAGGTCTTGTGAAGCGCTTTGTGAAAGAGACAGTCGATAATGGGTTAAATATAGAAACATCAAGAAGCTTTGACATTTATGGCAACACGCGTACACTCGCTTTAGTCAAAGCATTAGATGAAAAGCTGATTGAATTAACAGAGGATATGATGGACCAAGAGAAGCCATCTATTGATTTGCTTGAACGTATTGGAGAAATAAAAGGTTTATTGATTAACCTTTACACATAGAGAGTGATAACATGGCAATTAGCTGGGATGACATGAATGAGTTGCAGCCGCGCGTCATGCGGCTGATTTTTAATAGTATTGATAAAGATCGACTTGCGCATGCCTACTTATTTGAAGGAAAAAAGGGTACTGGTAAGCGGGATGCTGCGATGCTTTTGGCTAAGAGTTTTTTTTGCTTGGAATCAGGAGTGAAACCGTGTGAATCCTGTCAAAACTGCAAGAGGATTGAGTCAGGTAACCATCCCGATTTACATCTCGTGCAGCCTGATGGTCAATCAATTAAGAAAGCGCAAGTACAGGCATTGCAAGAGGAATTTACAAAAGCAGGTGTGGAATCTCACCGAAAAATGTATATCATTCTTCATGCGGACAAAATGACGGTTAATGCTGCGAACAGTTTATTAAAGTTCCTAGAGGAGCCTAACCGGGAAACGATGGCAATTTTAATCACTGAGCAATCGCATAAAATGTTGGATACGATTATTTCAAGATGTCAGATGCTCAGCTTTCAGCCGCTGCAGCCACAATCCTTGGAGCAGCAGCTATTACAAGAAGGCGTATCTCAGCATCTTGCAAGGCTTTTGTCGAATTTAACCAACAATTTAGCAGAAGCACTCGAATTAAGTCGAAATGATCAGTTTGCAGAGTCTAGAGCGAAAGTGATAAAATTGTATGAAGTCTTACACCAGCGAAAAGAACATGCATTTTTTTATATACAGGATCAATGGATGCCTTATTTCAAAGAGAAAGACCTTCAAGAAACAGGTCTGGATATGCTTTTATTTATATATCGTGATGTATTGTCGATTCAAATAGGAAATGAAGATAAAGTCATTTATCAAGACTTATTCCAGACAATGAAGCAGCACGCGCTGCATTCCACACAGCAGATGGTGACGAACCAGATCCTTGCTGTATTAGAAGCGAAAAAGAGACTTCAATCCAACGTGAATGCCCAAGGGCTGATGGAGCAATTGGTGTTGATGTTGCAGGAGGGATAAGCTTGTACAACGTAATTGGTGTTCGCTTTAAAAAAGCGGGCAAAATCTATTATTTCGATCCTAATGGATTTCATATAGAAAATGATAGTTGTGTCATTGTAGAGACGGTCAGAGGAGTTGAGTACGGACAAGTGGTCATCGCTAATAAAAAAGTAGATGAACACGATGTCGTTCTTCCTCTGCGTAAGGTGATTCGTGTAGCAGACGAACGAGACCGACTCATCGTTGAGGAAAACAAAGAAGCAGCGATGACAGCCTTTGATACATGTCTTCAGAAGGTAAGTGAACACGGTCTTGAAATGAAGCTGGTTGATGTTGAATTTACATTTGACCGAAACAAGGTCATTTTCTACTTCACAGCGGATGGCAGAGTAGATTTCCGTGAGCTAGTGAAGGATCTTGCATCGATCTTCAAAACGAGAATTGAACTTCGCCAGATTGGTGTAAGAGACGAGGCAAAAATGCTGGGTGGCATAGGACCTTGCGGGCGAATGCTTTGCTGTTCGACATTCTTAGGAGACTTTGAACCAGTATCCATTAAGATGGCAAAAGATCAAAACCTGTCGCTAAATCCCACGAAAATTTCAGGGCTTTGCGGTCGTTTGATGTGCTGCTTGAAATATGAGAATGATGAGTATGAAACAGCGAAAGAACAATTGCCGGATATCGGTGAAACGATTCAAACATCTAGTGGCTCTGCAAAGGTAGTAGGGCTCAACATTTTAGAACGAATTTTGCAAGTTGAATTAACCGGGCAAGAAAAAGTGGTAGAATATACTTGGGAAGAATTATTACAAGAAGGCGTTGTATCTGCACAAACAACTGAGTAACGAGGTGTGCCACCTTGGATAAAAAGGAACTATTTGATACGGTGATCAATTTAGAAGAACAAATTGGTTCTCTTTATCGCCAGTTAGGTGATTTGAAAAATCATATCGGTGAAGTGATTGAAGAAAATCATCAGCTGCAGATGGAGAATCAGCACTTGCGTGAACGTCTGGATCAGTCCGATCGGGACAAATCGTCTGAGACAGAGAATGATTCTGCTCAGAAACCAGGTCATTCTGATATAGGAGAAGGTCATGATAACCTGGCTCGGTTATATCAGGAGGGCTTCCATATTTGCAATGTACATTATGGAAGCATACGTAAAGAGGGAGACTGTTTGTTCTGTCTGTCATTTTTAAATAAAAAATGAGAAAAGGCTTCCGCTGAATCGGAAGCCTTTTTCACAGGAAAAGAAAGGATACATCATGGTTTCGTTAAGAGAAGATGAACGATTAGATTATTTGCTCGCCGAAGATATGAAAATTATTCAAAGTAAAACGGTTTTCGCCTTTTCATTGGACGCAGTGTTATTAGCAAAATTTGCGTATGTGCCCATCCAAAAAGGAGAGATCATTGATCTTTGCACGGGAAATGGCATTGTGCCATTGCTGCTTTCGACTCGATCTAAGGCTTCCATTACTGGGGTCGAAATTCAAGAGCGGCTGTTTGATATGGCAAAAAGAAGTGTGGCGTATAATCAACTTGAAAAGCAGATAGAACTGATTCATGGCGATCTGAATGATATGCCAGCACGCTACGGCAATCACAAAGTAGATGTCATCACATGTAATCCACCATATTTTAAGACACCTTCTAAAGAAGAAATCAATGAGAATGAATACTTGGCCATTGCTCGGCATGAAATTCATTGTACATTAGAAGATGTCATTCGCGTTTCTTCCACGCTGCTGAAGCAAGGAGGGAAACTGGCGATGGTTCATCGGCCGGGACGGCTGCTTGAGATTGTGGAATTGATGAAGAAGTACCGAATTGAGCCAAAACGAATTCAATTTGTTTATCCAAAACAGGGTAAGGAAGCCAATACCATCTTAGTAGAGGGGATAAAAGATGGAAAACCAGACCTGAAAATTCTCCCGCCTCTTTTTGTTTATGGAGATGATCAAGAGTATACTGAGGAAATCAGGACGATACTGTATGGAGAAGCATAATCATTATTTCTATGTATTGAAATGTGCAGACGGCAGCCTATATGCAGGTTATACAAATGATTTACAAAAAAGACTGACGACCCACAATAGTGGAAAGGGAGCAAAGTATACAAGAGCAAGACGGCCAGTTGAGCTGTATTATCATGAATGTTTTGCAACCAAAAGAGAAGCCATGCAGCAAGAATATCGTTTCAAAACGTGGACACGGAAAAAGAAGGATCTTTATATAGAAGAAATGCGTATTGAAAAGGAGGCGGCACATGAAAACACAGAAAAGCTTTGATGGTCAATCAGATATGGGCATTCTATATCTCGTCCCAACCCCAATTGGCAATTTAGAAGATATGACGTTTCGAGCCATACAAACATTAAAAGATGTAGACTATATTGCCGCAGAGGATACAAGACAAACGAAAAAACTTTGTCATGTCTATGAAATTGATACGCCATTAACGAGTTATCATGAGCATAACAAAGACAGTAGCGGCCACAAGTTGATCGAATGGTTAAAAGAAGGAAAAAACATCGCACTCGTGAGCGATGCTGGTTTACCGACGATCTCTGATCCAGGTGCTGAAGTGGTCCGTGACTTTACGAATATCGGCGGTTATGTCGTTCCGTTACCTGGAGCAAATGCTGCACTTACAGCACTCATTGCCTCAGGGATCACGCCGCAGCCATTTTTCTTTTATGGATTTCTTGACCGACAAAAAAAGGAAAAGAAAAAACAGCTCGAAGCTTTGAAGAAGCGTCAAGAAACAATCATTTTCTATGAAGCGCCTCATCGGTTAAAAGAAACGCTGACTTTGATGAAGGAAGTGTGGGGCAACCGGAATATCGCCATTACGAGAGAACTAACGAAAAAATTTGAAGAGTTTATTCGTGGAGATTTAGAGTCTGTGCTGATATGGGCGGTAGAGAATCAAATCCGAGGTGAATTCTGTCTAGTCGTACAAGGTAACGATCAAGATGAAGAAGAGCTAAATGAAGATGTCTGGTGGAAGTCCTTATCTGAAAAGGAACACGTAATCCATTACATAGGGGAAGGATTAACGTCGAAGGAAGCCATTAAACATACAGCCGTCGAACGCGGTGTACCAAAGCGCACCATATACGATGCCTATCATATTGAACAATAAAGAAAGGTTCTTGCAAACGGTGCAAGAACCTTTCTTTATATCAAACTTATTTTTGTGATTGAAGTTGGTTTTGAATTTCGTTAATGATTTGCTCTGCACCTTCACGGCTAAGAACTAATTTACCATTAGCAAGTTTAAGGTTATCGTCTGATACTTCACCTGTAACTTGGCAAGTCATGTTTGGTTTATATTTTTTTAGGATAATTTTTTCATCATCAACATAAATTTCCAAAGCGTCTTTTTCAGCGATTCCTAGAGTACGGCGAAGTTCGATTGGAATCACCACGCGCCCTAATTCGTCAACTTTACGTACAATACCTGTAGATTTCATCTTCATTCTCCTCCCAAAGAGTTCTTATTCTTAATATAATATTATCTTCGTCATTATTCGACAAATTCCTTACATTCATAGCATAACAAGGTTTCCATAAATCGTCAATCATTTTGTTTACTATTGTTTGTAAAATATGACTCTTAAAGTCAAAAGACCTTGAAACTACTGATTTATAAGGATTTTGCGGCTTTTTTCTATGAAAATATGAGAAATGACGAGTTCAGATTAACAAGACTTTTGCCCTAAATTAGCCAATTGTAAATCTGGAGATAGATTTCATACGACAATATTCGACAAAATGTCGACAGGTTTGTCGTTTTTTTCGAAAAACTCATCTTTTTCGATCATTTCATCTTGTTCTATGTATATATGCTTGATCTTAAAGGCTAAGATGGTATCATAGAGAAAGCACAAGTGCAAAATTTAATAAATGGATCTAACACATTTTCATGTAATGATGATAACCGCTCTCGTCCATTGGGCGGGAGTTTTTGACATTTACACACACGCAGGAGGTTCCAACATGCCGGAAAAGAAAAAAACGTTCTATCTGACAACACCTATTTACTATCCGAGCGGAAAATTACATATTGGACATGCTTATACGACAGTAGCAGGGGATGCTATGGCTCGTTATAAACGTCTTCAAGGCTATGATGTGATGTATTTAACGGGTACAGATGAGCACGGACAAAAAATTCAGCAAAAAGCTGAAGAACAAAACATCACACCGATCGAGTATTTAGATCCTGTCGTAGCAGACATTCAATCACTATGGAAGAAACTCGACATTTCCAATGATGATTTCATCCGTACAACAGAAAAAAGACATACGAAAATCATTGAGCAAGTGTTTCAAAAGCTGCTTGATCAAGGCGATATTTATTTAGACCAATATGAAGGCTGGTACAGTATTCCTGATGAGACATTCTATACGGAAACACAGCTTGTGGATGTTGAGCGGAATGAAAAAGGAGAAGTCACTGGCGGGAAAAGCCCTGACAGCGGACATCCTGTCGAATTAATTAAAGAGGAATCATATTTCTTCCGTATGAGTAAGTATGCGGATCGTTTACTAGACTATTACGAAAAGAATCCAACGTTCATTCAGCCTGAATCAAGAAAGAATGAAATGATCAATAACTTCATCAAACCAGGTTTAGAGGATCTAGCTGTATCAAGAACAACCTTTGACTGGGGAATTAAAGTTCCAAACAATCCAAAGCACGTCATCTATGTATGGATTGATGCGTTGTTCAACTATTTAACTGCGATTGGTTACGGAACTGATCAGGATGAAAAATATAAAAAATATTGGCCTGCCAACGTGCACCTCGTAGGGAAAGAAATTGTTCGTTTTCATACGATTTATTGGCCAATTATGCTGATGGCACTCGATCTGCCGCTGCCGAAACAAATTTTCGCACACGGCTGGCTGTTGATGAAGGATGGTAAGATGTCTAAATCAAAAGGGAACGTAGTAGATCCGGTCACATTAATAGATCGCTACGGTCTTGATGCCCTTCGTTATTACCTCCTTCGTGAAGTACCATTTGGTGCGGATGGTGTGTTTACACCAGAAGGATTCGTGGAACGTGTAAACTATGACCTTGCCAATGACTTAGGTAACTTGCTTAACCGTACAGTTGCGATGGTTCAAAAATATTTTGACGGTACATTAAGCAGCTATAAGGGTCCAGTTAATGAGTTTGATGAGGAGCTTAAAGCAGTAGCTGAGCAAACAGTCAAAGCCTATGAAGAAGCGATGGAAAACCTTGAATTCTCTGTGGCTCTTTCAAATGTTTGGACATTAATCAGCAGAACCAATAAATATATTGACCAGACAGCTCCTTGGGTGCTGGCAAAGGATGAAACAAAACGAAAAGAGCTGCATTCTGTGATGTATCATTTAGCAGAATCACTCCGCATCACAGCAGTGCTCTTAACGCCTTTCCTAACGAAAACACCTGAGAAAATTTTCTTCCAGCTTGGCATTGAAGAAGAGAAGCTTAAAAGCTGGGATAGCATTCTATCTTTCGGTGCGATTCAACAAGCGACGGTACAAAAAGGCGAGCCTTTGTTCCCGCGTTTAGAGGTTGAAGAAGAAGTAGCATATATTAAAGAGAAAATGCAGGGAAGTGCACCAAAGGTAGAAGAAGAGAAAGTAGAAACAGAATTACCTGAGCTAGGAGCAGAAATTGCTTTTGATGATTTCTCAAAAGTTGATCTTCGAGTCGCACAGGTACTGGAAGCAGCCCCAGTGAAAAAAGCAGATCGTCTCTTAAAGCTGCAGCTTGATTTTGGATTTGAAAAGAGACAAATTGTTTCAGGGATAGCCAAGCATTATCAACCTGAGGAATTAGTAGGGAAGAAGCTCGTCTGTGTAGCAAATCTCACACCAGTTAAACTCAGAGGGGAAATTTCCCAGGGAATGATTTTAACTGGAGAAACTAGCGGGAAATTGCAGGTTCTTGAAGTGGATCAATCTCTAGCAAATGGAACAAAAATTTTATAAATCAACAAAGGTGTTCCACGTGTAACATTTCGTCGAACACCTTTTGTTTTTTAGAAGAATTGTCGAAAGGAGCAATCAACGATGTTATTTGATACACATGCCCACTTAAATGCGGAACAATATAATGAAGACTTAGAGCAGGTGATCGAAAGAGCGAAGAGTGAAAAAGTCGAAAAAATCGTAGTGGTAGGGTTTGACCGCCCGACAATTACGAGAGCAATGGAATTAATTGAAGAGTATGATTTCATCTATGCAGCCATTGGCTGGCACCCAGTCGACGCCATCGATATGACAGATGAAGATTTGCTGTGGATCAAAGAATTATCTCAACATGAAAAAGTCGTTGCAATTGGAGAAATGGGTCTCGATTACTATTGGGACAAGTCGCCAAAAGATGTGCAAAAAGAAGTCTTTAGACGTCAAATTGCTCTTGCGAAGGAAGTGAATCTTCCGATCATTATTCATAATCGTGACGCAACGGAAGATGTCGTGACGATCTTAAAGGAAGAGGGAGCGGCTGAAGTTGGAGGGATTATGCATTGCTTTACTGGCAGCCTAGAAATCGCAAAAGCGTGTATGGATATGAACTTTTATATTTCATTCGGTGGACCCGTGACATTTAAAAATGCCAAAAAACCGAAGGAAGTTGTCAAAGACATACCAAGTGACCGACTTTTGATTGAAACAGACTGCCCATACTTAACACCAGCGCCATTTAGAGGAAAACGCAACGAGCCAAGTTATGTGAAATATATCGCAGAACAAATTGCGGAGTTACGAGAAATAAGCTTTGAAGAGCTTGCTGAATTGACCACAAAAAATGCGAAAAAAGTTTTCGGTATAAACTGACAGTATATGATGTCAATCCTTGTTTAAGCTTGTCCATTTGTGAAACATAACGAAAATGTTCTACACGTTTACGCCTCTTCATAGGATAAGTTGTCGATAAGTCTTTCTTCCCTTCCTTCCATTAATCTCCCATAATAGGGTTACAATCGAGCATTTTTGTACAGTGGGTGGAAGGGTTGACAGGTTTTGAGATACTCTATATAATCTCTCCGAGGAGAAGGAGGCGTTTTTCATCGTACAAAAAATGAAAAATCTGTTTTCTGTTAAGCTAGGAAAAGGCAAGGTTTTATTACTAGTTGTTTGCTTGCTTTTAGCTGGAACTGGGACGGCTTACGGTGCGCATGAGCTCACTAAGCAGTCTATTACCATTTCAATCAATGGTAAAGAGAAGACAATTCGTACACATGAAGAGACAGTAGCACAGCTGTTTTCAGACCTTGGAATAAAGACCAAGGCGGAGGATCATATCTCTCCAAGTCTAAATACAAAGATTGAAGACAACATGAACATTGTGTATGATGCGGCTATACCGGTTCATCTGACCCTAGATGGGAAAGAGAAAACGATATGGACAACAGATCAGACGGTTGGAGCATTATTGAAGAATGAGAAGATAGATATTGGGAAGCACGATCAAGTAACTCCAGGAAAGAATAACAAGATTAAAAAGGATATGGATCTTGTGGTTGAGCAGGCCTTCCAGGTCAGCGTAAATGATGGAGGAAAAGAGAAAAAAGTGTGGACCACTTCGACTACGGTCGCTGACTTTTTAAAGCAACAAGAGCTGAAGCTCAAGAAGCACGATAAGATCAAACCTGCGTTACATAGTCACATTTCTAATAAAAGCGCAGATATCCAGATCACTCGGGTGGAAAAAGTCACCGATGTAGTGGAAGAGAAAATTGCTTTTGATACCAAACATAAAAAGGATCGTTCTCTTGAAAAAGGAAAAGAGAAGGTGCTTAAAAAAGGTGAAGAAGGTAAATTGAAGAAGCACTATGCCATTGTGAAAGAAAACGGCAAAGTGGTGTCTAAAGAATTGATTAAAGAAGTGACTGAAAAAGATAGCAAGGATCGTTTAGTGGCCATTGGTACACAAGAGTCCCAAAAAGAGCCTAAAGCGACACCTGCCGTTTCAAGAAGCAATGAATCGTCAGGAAAAGAATTTTATGTGGCATCGACAGCCTATACAGCGAGCTGTGCTGGATGTACGGGCAGAACGTCAACTGGCTATAATTTAAAATCAAATCCAGGTGCAAAGGTCATAGCAGTTGATCCGAGTGTCATTCCGCTAGGCTCTAAAGTGTATGTGGAAGGCTATGGATATGCCGTTGCATCAGACACTGGATCTGCTATAAAAGGGAATAAAATTGATGTGTTCGTCCCAAATAAGTCGGCAGCTTATCAATGGGGAAATAAACGAGTGAAAATTAGAGTACTCAAATAAACACATCAAATCATTTATATGAACAGAGGGCTTTGCGCACCCTCTGTTTTTTTGGTTATAATAGAAGCACTGTTTTCTAATTAATTAGACGCAAAAACAGCAAGAAAGGTTTCATTTTTTAACCAAAAATTGTTTATTGTTTTTGCAAGCGGAGGAATACATGAAAATCAAAGAAATCATTGTGGTGGAAGGTCGTGACGACACTGCGAGAGTGAAGATGGCAGTTGATGCAGATACGATCGAAACAAACGGATCAGCCATTGGCGATACAGTTATTCAACAAGTGCGTCTTGCTCAGGAGACGAGAGGGGTCATTATTTTAACTGATCCTGATTTCCCTGGGGAGAAGATCCGGAAAACCATCGCAGAAGCGGTTCCTGGCTGTAAGCACGCATTTTTGCCAAAACATCTTGCGAAGGCGAAGCGGGACAAAGGAATTGGTGTCGAGCATGCTTCCTTGGACAGTATTCGGGAATGCCTTGCCCATGTCCATGAGGAAATGGAAGTAACGGAAAGTGACATTACATTAGATGACTTATTTGACGCAGGCCTAATCGGAGGCGAATCATCGAAACGCCGCCGAGAACGACTAGGTGTGCTATTAAATATAGGATATACCAATGCGAAGCAGCTGCATAAGCGCCTTCACATGTTCCAAATAACCAAACATGATTTTATTGCGGCCTTAAAGACCGTCATGCAGGAGGAAGCCGATGAATAAAGATATAGCGACACCCATCAGAACGAAGGAAATACTGAAGAAATACGGTTTCTCTTTTAAAAAGAGCTTAGGGCAGAACTTTTTAATTGATACAAATATACTCGATCGTATTGTCGATCACGCAGAGGTGACGGATGAGACCGGCGTGATTGAGATTGGGCCTGGTATCGGTGCATTGACCGAGCAGCTCGCTAAGCGTGCAAAGAAAGTCACCGCGTTTGAAATCGATCAGCGGTTATTGCCCATTTTAAACGATACACTTTCTCCATATGATAATGTTACGATCATTCATCAAGACGTATTAAAGGCAGATGTGGGAAAGGTCATCGAGGAAAATTTTGCTGACTGTAAAGAAGTGATGGTTGTCGCCAACCTTCCATATTACGTGACGACACCGATTATTATGAAGCTGCTTGAAGAAAACCTTCCATTGAAAGGGATTGTAGTCATGCTGCAAAAAGAAGTAGCAGATCGTATGGCCGCTGTCCCTTCATCAAAGGAATACAATTCGCTGTCTATCGCAGTTCAATACTATACGGAAGCGAAAACGGTGATGGTTGTGCCTAAAACGGTTTTCGTTCCACAGCCAAATGTCGATTCGGCTGTGATCAAGCTGACCGTTCGTGAAACGCCTGCTGTCTCAGTAGAAAATGATGAGTTTTTCTTTCAATTGATCCGTGCGAGCTTTGGTCAGCGCCGAAAAACATTGATGAATAATCTCATGAACAACTTACCTGATGGAAAGCAACATAAAGCGATCATTGAAGAAGCACTTCAAACAGCAGACATTGATGGAAAGCGCCGCGGCGAGTCATTATCCATTGAGGAATTTGCCCGTTTGGCGAATGTTTTACAAAAAGCCCTGTCTTAAGGGCTTTTTTCTTTTGTTTTTCACCACTTCGTTTGTTCGGGCATAGGCTAGAAAGAACAGCACCATGAAAGCGAACATATTTAGCGCAAGACGATACCAACAGGATATGAGCCTGATTGTGGAGTGAAAAGCATGCAATTTCAAATAGGAGATATGGTGACAAGGGCATCCTATCAAATGGATATTTTGTTTCGAATTATTCGAATTGATGAGACCGATCAGCACGAAGCCACCGCCATATTGCATGGGAATGAAGTGAGGCTGATTGCTGATGCCAAGTTGTCAGATCTCGTCAAGGTTCAAAAAGAGGAACAGCTGACTAGAGAGAAAAATGACGAAAGAAAAATCAATGAATCGCTCGATTTACTAAGACAGGATTATCAGCTGCTGCGGGAAAAACAAGAGTATTATACTTCTGGACAATATCAGCATCAGGAGCAGTATTTTCACATGCCTGGAAAGGTCCTTCATTTAGATGGAGATGCTTCATACTTAAAGAAATGCTTAGATGTATATGAACGAATTGGTGTACCTGTGTATGGGGTGCATTGCCATGAGAAGAAAATGCCAAGCATGATTGACTCGTTAATTGATCAATATCGGCCAGATATATTGGTTATCACAGGACATGATGCGTATTCCAAGCAAAAGGGCGGCGTACATGATATCAGTGCATATCGTCATTCTCGGCATTTCGTTGAAACGGTTCAAAAAGCCAGACGGAAAATCCCTCATTTAGATCAGCTTGTGATCTTTGCTGGTGCCTGTCAATCTCATTTCGAATCATTGATCCAAGCAGGTGCCAATTTTGCGAGCTCGCCTTCCCGTGTGAATATCCATGCGCTCGACCCCGTCTATATCGTTGCGAAGATCAGCTTTACTCCATTTGTAGATCGAATCAACGTGTGGGATGTGCTCCGAAATACATTAACAAGAGAAAAAGGGCTCGGAGGCATCGAGACGAAGGGTGTTCTAAGGGTAGGTATGCCATATAAAAGAGATCATGAATCGACATAACCCGACTGATTTCAGTCTGGTTTTTTTTATGTTCAAAAAGAAATTGCAAAAGGATACATAATTCACCGGAAATTGAGAAAAATAGGGAGGAGAAAAGGTAGAAGTTTGTCAAAATTATTTTGTTGACAATGGCTCGTGTTCGTTGATATAATTTAATTTTTATTTGACAAAAACGGGCCGTTGTTGTATAATTATCTCAGTGAGGTGGATGCAATGGCGAAGACTTTGTCCGACATCAAAAGATCGCTTGATGGTAACTTAGGTAAACGTTTGACGTTAAAGGCTAACGGGGGCCGCCGTAAAACAATTGAGCGTTCGGGCATTTTAGCTGAAACGTACCCTTCTGTATTTGTGATTCAATTAGATCAAGATGAGAATTCGTTTGAAAGAGTTTCTTATAGTTATGCAGATATACTGACTGAGACGGTCGAATTAACGTTCGATGATACCGCTAGCTCAGTCGCCTATTAATGGGCAGTGAACTTTTTGTTTACTGCTTTTTGTTTTGCCTTTTTTTCTGAATGGGAGTCTGTCCATTTTTTGAAAGGGGTAAAAGAAAGGATTCGATACAAAATAAGAAAGCCACACAAGCGGTGGCACTGATTCGAATTCTCGACTAAAGGGGCTGTTTCGTTTGGGTAGACGCCGAGGCATTATGTCAGATGAGTTCAAATACGAGCTGGCGAAGGATCTTGGATTTTATGATACCGTCAAAAATGGAGGCTGGGGAGAGATTCGTGCGCGTGACGCAGGTAATATGGTCAAACGTGCTATTGAATTAGCTCAACAGCACATGGCTCAGGATGAGAATCAACGATAGAAAAACGGTCAGGGATACCTCGGGTGTCTCTGGCTTTTTTTGATGAAAAAGTCAGTGTGCTCAGCGTAAAAGCCTATATTCATCAGATCGATCAAATGTGATACAATATTGATACTTATGTTTAGATGGAGAAGTAGGTGAAATGTTTGCGTATTTTAGAAAAAGCACCGGCGAAAATTAATCTCTCACTTGATGTTCATGGAAAAAGACCGGATGGATATCACGAAGTGGAGATGGTGATGACAACAATAGACCTTGCAGATCGACTTGAGCTGACGGAGCTGGACAAGGATGAAATCCGTGTATCATCTCATAATCGATTTGTGCCAGATGATCAGCGTAATTTGGCTTATCAGGCGGCTAAATTACTTAAAACAAGGTTCGGTATTCAAAAAGGTGTATCCATTGTCATCACAAAAACAATTCCAGTCGCAGCAGGGTTAGCTGGAGGCAGCAGTGATGCAGCAGCAGCACTTCGCGGCTTAAATCGTTTGTGGAAGCTGAACCTCACGTTAGATGAACTAGCTGAGCTTGGAGCGGAGATCGGCTCAGATGTGTCCTTTTGTGTACACGGAGGCACAGCACTAGCGACAGGACGTGGAGAAAAGCTGCAGCATATTGCGACACCGCCGCATTGCTGGGTGATTTTAGCGAAGCCGGTGATTGGGGTATCTACAGCTGAAGTCTATAGACAATATGACGCAAGCAAAGTAGAACACCCGAATGTAAAGCGTATGATTGAAGCGATTGAAGCGAAAGATTATAAAGAGATGTGCGGCTCACTCGGAAATGTTCTAGAGTCTGTGACATTAAAGATGTATCCAGAAGTAGATATGATCAAAAGACAGATGAAGCGTTTCGGTGCTGACGCTGTTTTAATGAGTGGAAGCGGCCCTACAGTATTTGGCTTGATTCAATATGAATCGAAGGTACAAAGAATATATAACGGACTGAGAGGATTTTGTGATCAAGTATACGCTGTCCGCATGATCGGCGAACAAAATGCCCTTGATTAAATCCGTATATTAAGTTATATTTATCATAAATTATTCGGGTTCTGGGGGTAAGTTCATGAAGTTTCGTCGAAGCGGCAGATTGGTGGACTTAACAAATTATTTGTTAGCCCACCCGCACGTACTAGTACCGTTAACTTTTTTTGCAGAAAGATATCAATCTGCGAAGTCCTCCATTAGTGAAGACTTAACGATTATCAAACAGACCTTCGAACAGCAGGGAATAGGCACATTGCTTACTGTACCTGGTGCTGCTGGCGGAGTGAAATATATTCCGAAGATTCACCTAAAAGAAGCAGACGACGTGGTAAACGATATCGGAGAAGCTCTATCGACTCCTGAACGTGTACTTCCTGGCGGTTATTTATATTTAACCGATGTTTTAGGGAATCCTTCAATCCTTGCGAAAATCGGTAAGCTATTTGCGACCATCTTTGCAGATCGTGCGATTGATGTCGTCATGACTGTTGCGACAAAGGGTATTCCTATTGCCTATTCTGTTGCGGGTTATTTAAATGTGCCGGTTGTGATCGTTAGAAAAGATAATAAAGTAACTGAGGGATCAACTGTAAGTATTAACTACGCGTCAGGTTCGTCTAATCGAATTCAAACCATGTCACTTGCAAAGCGGAGCTTAGATAAAGGATCCAATGTCCTGATCATTGATGACTTTATGAAAGCTGGCGGAACCATTAACGGCATGGTGAATTTGCTTGAGGAATTTAATGCAAATGTTGCAGGGATCGGTGTTCTTTTAGAAGATGAAGGCGTAGATGAACGTCTCGTTGATGAGTATGTATCGCTTTTAAAGCTTTCAACCATTGATATGAAGCAGAAGATCATTGAGATCAATGAAGGCAATTTCCACGAGTTTTTTCATTCGAAAGCTTAAGCATTGATAAACATGTAGTTGAATGGGAGAGATTGATATGACAAAAGTTGTTCAAACCAAACATGCACCAGCAGCCATTGGACCTTACTCTCAAGGGATTATTGTCAATAACATGTTTTACAGCTCCGGGCAGATTCCATTAACGGCAGCTGGAGACTTTGTAAATGGAGATATTAAAGAACAAACTCATCAAGTGTTCCGTAATCTTAAGGCCGTACTTGAAGCAGCAGGTGCTTCCTTTGAAACAGTCGTGAAAGCAACAGTTTTTATCAAAGATATGGAACAATTCGCAGAAGTAAATGAAGTGTATGGTGAGTATTTCCATACACATAAGCCAGCTCGTTCTTGTGTGGAAGTGGCAAGACTTCCTAAGGATGCACTCGTAGAAATTGAAGTGATTGCATTAGTAAAGTAAACAGGCAATCGTAACTAAAGCCGTTTGGTTTCATCATATGCAGGAAAAGACATCATCATGATGTCTTTTTTTCGCGCAGAGAATGTAAGCGTCGTCACGAAAATGACAAAAAATGTATAAATATCCCGATATTTCAAAAAAAGTTTAAAAAAAGAGCAGGAGAATCACCACAATCGTTGAATACCTAAGTAATGCTTTTATATTGGGAAAAGGTGGTGAACTACTGTGGAAGTTACTGACGTAAGATTACGCCGCGTGAATACCGATGGTCGCATGAGGGCGATTGCATCCATCACGCTGGACCACGAATTTGTTGTTCATGATATTCGTGTGATTGATGGAAACAATGGCTTGTTTGTTGCAATGCCTAGCAAACGCACGCCTGATGGAGAGTTTCGCGACATTGCACATCCAATTAATTCAGGTACTCGGGGAAAAATCCAAGATGCTGTATTAAATGAATATCATCGCTTAGGCGAAGAGGAAGAGACAATTGAATATGAAGAAGCTGGAGCTTCTTAATGATACGTTAACCTAAAAAGGCAGCTTTAAGAGAAAATGGATGTTTTCTTTTAAATGCTGTCTTTTTTGCGTTTTTCCTCATGTGTCTTATATGTTTCATCCGTTAGAAAAATATTGTACTTCCTCATGTATCCTTGAAATCAGTCCTTATTTAGGATATATTTTTCTATGGATAATAGGGATATTGGAGGCCAATCAATGGATAAGCGGTTCGCAGTGATTTTAGCAGCGGGAAAAGGAACGAGAATGAAGTCAAAGCTATACAAAGTACTTCATCCAGTTTGCGGAAAGCCAATGGTCGAGCATGTGGCAGATGAAGCGTTAAAGCTTTCTTTAGCCAAGCTAGTGACGATTGTCGGTCATGGAGCAGAGAACGTCAAAGAGCAGCTTGGAGACAGAAGTGAGTATGCACTTCAAGAAGAACAGCTGGGAACAGCACATGCCGTCAAGCAAGCAAAGTCGTTCCTTGCGCAGGAAAAGGGAACAACCATTGTCATTTGTGGTGATACGCCATTATTGACAGCGGAAACAATGGAAGCTATGTTGAGCGAGCATCAAAAACATCAAGCGAAAGTCACTATTTTAACAGCACATGCGGATGACCCGACAGGTTATGGTCGTATTATTCGTGACGAAACCGGTGCTGTCGTGAAAATTGTGGAGCATAAAGATGCGAATGATGCGGAACGTCAAGTGAATGAAATTAATACAGGGACTTATTGTTTTTCAAATGAAGATCTCTTCCGTGTGATTGAGCAAGTGTCGAATGAAAATGCACAGGGCGAATACTATTTGCCAGATGTCATTGAAATTTTAAAGAATGAAGGACAAACGGTTGCAGCATATCAAACACCGCATTTTGAAGAAACACTTGGAGTCAATGATCGTATCGCTCTATCACAAGCAGAGCAATTCATGAAGCGACGTATTAATCATCAGCATATGAAGAATGGTGTGACCTTGATTGATCCTGAGAACACGTATATTTCACCTGATGCAGTGATCGGTGAAGATACAATGATTTATCCTGGGACGGTCATCAAAGGGAATGTGAAAATTGGTGCAGACGCCACTATTGGGCCAAACACTGAAATTGTTGACAGCATCATCGGAGACCGCACAGTGATTAAGCAATCTGTCGTCTGCGATAGTGAGGTTGGAGTCGATGTGACAATTGGGCCGTTTGCTCATATTCGCCCGTTGTCGAAAATTGGCGATGAAGTGAAGATCGGGAATTTTGTCGAAATCAAGAAAACGGTTTTCGGTGACCGCAGCAAAGCATCTCATCTAAGCTATATTGGAGATGCAGAGGTCGGAACTGATGTAAACCTTGGCTGTGGATCTATTACAGTCAACTATGATGGGAAGAACAAATTCTTAACGAAGATTGAAGATGGCGCTTTTATTGGCTGTAATTCTAATCTCGTGGCACCAGTCACTGTCGGAAAAGGGGCATATGTTGCAGCTGGTTCAACGGTTACAGAAGATGTACCGCAGGATGCATTGTCTATTGCTAGAGCAAGACAAGTCAATAAAGAAGATTATGTGAAAAATATTCATAAAAAATAATCCAAATACCCGGAGGTTTACCATGTCTAATCGTTATGCTGATGCGAATTTAAAGATATTCTCTTTGAATTCAAACCCTGAACTTGCGAAAGAAATTGCCGATCGTATCGGAGTTGATGTAGGAAAGAGCTCTGTTAAACGCTTTAGTGACGGTGAAGTCCAAATCAATATTGAAGAAAGTATCCGCGGCTGTGATTGTTATGTCATTCAATCCACTAGTGCGCCAGTGAATGAGCACATTATGGAGCTGCTCATTATGGTAGATGCACTAAAACGCGCTTCTGCGAAAACGGTCAATATTGTGATCCCTTATTACGGATATGCACGTCAAGATCGTAAGGCAAAACCTCGTGAGCCAATCACTGCGAAGCTATTTGCGAACTTACTTGAAACAGCGGGTGCTACACGTGTCATTGCACTTGATCTTCATGCGCCGCAAATCCAAGGTTTCTTTGATATTCCAATCGATAACTTAATGGCTGTGCCAATCTTAACAAACTATTTCGAACAGAAAAACTTGAATGATATCGTCGTTGTATCTCCTGACCACGGTGGTGTAACACGTGCGCGTAAAATGGCAGATCGCCTGAAAGCGCCAATCGCAATTATCGACAAACGTCGTCCAAAGCCAAACGTTGCTGAAGTGATGAACATTATTGGTAACATTGAAGGCAAAACGGCGATTCTCATCGATGATATCATTGATACAGCTGGTACCATTACACTTGCTGCAAATGCACTTGTGGAAAATGGAGCGGCTGAAGTCTATGCTTGCTGTACTCACCCAGTATTGTCTGGACCAGCAGTAGAACGTATCACAAATTCTAAAATTAAAGAATTAGTTGTGACAAACAGTATTCACTTAACAGATGACAAGAAAGTTGGAAAATTCATTCCACTTTCAGTTGGGCCTTTGCTTGCAGAAGCCATCATCCGTGTACATGAAGAAGAATCTGTGAGCTACCTTTTCAGCTAATTTTCTGATTAAAAAAGGCCCTAGGCACCCGCTTAGGGTCTTTTTGCTATCATCATTCACAGCAAATAGGTTTAAAATGATTCGGTTATGGGTAATTATGAGAGTAGTGACAAAAATGAAATAGGATGGTGCTGAATATGGCAACTTTAAAAGCAAATAAAAGAACTGATTTCAAACGTTCCACACTGCAAAAAATCCGTCATTCAGGACACGTTCCTGGTGTCATATACGGAAAAAATACAGACAACCTGGCTGTTTCACTAGACAGCATCGATTTATTAAAGACCTTACGTGATGAAGGGAAGAATACAATCATCACACTAGACGTGAATGGTGAAACAAAATCTGTGATGGTCACAGAATTACAAACAGACCCGCTGAAAAATGAGCTTGTCCATGCAGATTTCCAAGTGGTCGATTTACAGCGTGAAATTGAAGCGGATGTACCTGTTCAACTGATTGGCGAATCTAAAGGAGTTAAAGATGGCGGTGTGCTTCAGCAGCCACTATTTGAACTATCCATTACAGCGAAACCAAAAGATATCCCTCAGCATATAGAAGCAGATATTACAAACTTAGAAGTGAATGATGTCCTAACAGTCGCTGATTTGTCTGTTCAGTCATCATATCAAGTGAATAACGATCCAGAAGAAGTCGTGGCATCCATTTTACCGCCTCAGCAATCAGAGGTTCCTGAACCAGATAGCGCAGAGGAACCAAAAGAACCTGAGGCCATTAAAGAAAAGGATAACGATGGAGAATAACTGGTCATTTAGAGACGTAACCCTCCCGCGGTTGCGTCTTTTGTGCTAGAATGAAAAGAATTCATACGTTTTACATGAGGCAATCCTATTGGCTCATTTTTTAGGCGTGTGCTTTGTGACAAAGGAGGTTATTGGTTTCATGCTTGCATTCGTTGGATTAGGTAATCCAGGAAAAGAATATGAAAAAACAAGACATAATGTCGGGTTTATGACAATAGATGAATTATCGAAAAAATGGGACATCCCTTTAAATCAGTCAAAATTCAATGGACTGTTTGGAACAGGGTTTGTTTCAGGGCAAAAGGTTCTACTTGTAAAGCCGCTTACATATATGAACTTATCAGGAGAATGCGTGCGTCCGCTAATGGATTACTATGATATTCCTCTTGAACATTTGAAAGTCATCTATGATGATCTTGATTTGCCAACTGGCCGGATTCGTTTGCGTACAAAAGGAAGTGCTGGCGGGCATAATGGAATCAAATCGTTGATTCAGCATTTAGGGTCACCTGAGTTTGATCGATTCCGTATTGGCATTGGACGCCCTCAAAATGGCATGAAGGTCGTCGATTACGTGCTAGGACGCTTTTCAGAAGAGGAGCAGCCTGACATTGCATCAGCCATTCAGGCGTCTGTCGAAGCTTGTGAGGCGGCTTTAACTAAGCCATTTTTAGAAGTGATGAATGATTTTAACAAAAAGGTATAAGAATGATAAGCAAAGCACATACTGATCATAAAATCTCAGCATGGGAGGATCACGTATGGCTTTGCATTATTACTGCCGGCACTGTGGTGTAAAGGTTGGCAGTCTAGATGAATCCGCTGTTCAAAGTGAAGCACTTGGATTTCATCACTTAACAAATGAGGAAAGAAACGATATGATTTCTTATAGGGAAAATGGTGATTTACATGTACAAACCATTTGTGAGGATTGCCAAGAGGCGCTCGAAAGAAATCCTGATTACCATCAGTATCATACCTTTATTCAATAAAAAGCTTTGGTGTAGATAATAGACCAAAGCGTTTTTCTGTTTTAAACAAGCAGGGAGGAGGAGCCAAATGAAAAATATACAATCATTTATCAAACAAAGTGATGATTTTCAGTCCATTTTTAATGGGCTAAAGGAAGGGTTAAAAGAACAGCTGCTCGCCGGACTATCAGGCTCCGTCAGATCTTTATTTACAGCCGCTATATCAGACGAACTTAAGCGGCCAATGTTTATTGTGACTCACAACTTGTATCAAGCGCAGAAGGTAACAGATGATCTTGCCAGTGTGATGTCAGATCGCTCGGTCCTTCTTTATCCTGTGAATGAACTCATTGCTTCAGAAATTGCCGTTGCAAGCCCTGAGCTCAGAGCACAGCGTCTAGATGTTCTGAACCGGCTGGCGAATGGAGAAACCCCCATTATCGTCACCCCGGCTGCTGCGGTGCGTCGAATGCTTCCGCCAGTTGAGCTCTGGAAGGAGAGTCAGATCCATTTAAAGCTTGGTGAAGAAATTGATTTGGAGGCGTTTTCAAAACAGCTTGTACAAATCGGTTATGACCGGACGTCAATGGTTGCTGCGCCCGGAGATTTTAGTGTGCGCGGAGGAATCATAGATATTTATTCGTTAACGGAAGATCATCCAATTCGTATTGAGCTGTTTGATACAGAAGTAGACTCAATTCGAACGTTCCACTCGGATACACAGCGTTCATTAGAAACACTTCAAGAAATTAAAATCGGTCCCGCAAAAGAGCTGATTGTGAGAGGGCCTGAACGAGTGAGAGCCATTGAACAGCTTGATCAAGGACTTGCGAAGAGCTTAAAGAAATTCAACTCGGACCAGCAAAAAGAATTGCTGCATCAACATATTTCTGCTGATCGAGAGAAGCTGCTAGAAGGTATCGTGACACAGGAAATGACGAAGTACTTGTCCTATTTCTATGAAAAACCTGCTAGTTTGCTAGATTACACTTCACAGGATACGATTATTATTTTAGATGAAATTAGCAGGATTCAGGAGATGGAAGAACAGCTTGAGCAGGAAGAAGCCGATTGGACAATTAGCCTGCTTGAAGAAGGCAATATTCTTCATGATTTATCCCTTTCTTTCCCGTTCCAACAACTGATCAATCAGCAATCGCGGTCGATTCTGTACTACTCCTTGTTCCTGAGACATGTCCAGCAGACAAATCCGCAAAATATCGTCAATGTATCTAGTAAGCAAATGCAGAATTTCCACGGTCAGATGAATGTGCTTGCAAGTGAAATTGAACGCTACAAAAAACAACAATATACAGTTGTCTTCTTAGGTGCGGATGAAGAGCGGACAGACAAACTGTCTTCTGTCTTACATGATTATGACATTGAAGCCGCTCTTGCCAAGCCGGACGCAGAGCTTGTAAGCGGGCAGGTGTATATTTTACAAGGTGAGCTGCAAACAGGCTTTGAACTGCCGTTATCAAAAATTGCCGTGATCACAGAAGGCGAGCTCTTCAAGAAACGTGTGAAGAAGCAGGCGCGTAAGCAAAAGCTGACCAATGCAGAGCGAATTAAGAGCTATTCAGAGCTTCAAGTCGGCGATTATGTGGTGCACATTAACCACGGGATCGGTAAGTATTTAGGAATTGAAACGCTTGAAATCGGCGGCATTCATAAAGATTATTTAAATATTCATTATCAAGGAAGCGACAAGCTTTATGTACCGGTTGAACAAATTGATCAGGTACAGAAATATGTGGGATCAGAAGGTAAAGAGCCAAAGCTGTACAAACTAGGCGGCAGCGATTGGAAACGTGTGAAGAAAAAAGTAGAGTCCTCTGTACAGGACATCGCAGATGATCTCATTAAGCTGTACGCAGAGCGTGAGGCAAGCAAAGGGTATGCCTTCTCGCCTGATCATGAGATGCAGCACCAGTTTGAATCAGCGTTCCCTTACCAGGAAACAGATGATCAAATCCGTTCGATTCATGAAATCAAACAAGACATGGAGCGGGAGCGTCCAATGGACCGCCTACTTTGTGGAGATGTGGGATACGGAAAAACAGAAGTGGCGATTCGAGCCGCCTTCAAAGCGATTGCTGACGGGAAGCAAGTTGCTCTACTCGTGCCGACAACCATCTTAGCGCAGCAGCATTTTGACACGATTATGGACCGATTCCAAGACTATCCGGTCAAAATTGCTCAGCTGAGCCGTTTCCGTACAAGAAAAGAAACAACCGAAACGTTAAAAGGGTTGAAAAATGGAACGATTGATATGGTTATTGGTACACACCGTTTGCTTTCTAAAGATATTGTCTATAAAGACTTAGGTTTGTTGATTATTGATGAAGAGCAGCGTTTTGGTGTGACCCATAAAGAGAAAATTAAACAGATGAAAGCCAATATCGATGTACTGACATTAACGGCTACGCCAATTCCGCGTACGCTGCATATGTCTATGCTTGGCGTACGGGATTTATCGGTTATTGAAACACCGCCTGAAAACCGTTTCCCTGTTCAAACCTATGTGGTCGAGTACAATGGCGCTTTAGTCAGAGAAGCGATTGAGCGAGAACTAGCACGCGGTGGTCAAGTGTACTTCCTGTACAACCGTGTCGAGGATATTGAACGAAAAGCAGATGAAATCTCTATGTTAGTTCCAGATGCGAAAGTCAGCTATGCACATGGGAAAATGAGTGAGAACGAGCTGGAATCAGTGATGATCAATTTCCTTGAAGGTGAATCAGATGTATTGGTCAGTACCACCATCATTGAAACGGGAGTCGACATTCCAAATGTGAACACGCTCATCGTCCACGATGCGGATAAAATGGGGCTTTCTCAGCTGTACCAGCTAAGAGGACGAGTAGGACGCTCGAATCGGGTCGCATATGCTTATTTCACGTATCGAAAAGATAAAGTTCTTTCTGAAGTAGCAGAGAAGAGACTTCAAGCTATTAAAGAATTCACAGAGCTCGGATCAGGATTTAAAATTGCGATGCGTGATTTAACGATTCGAGGAGCAGGAAATTTACTTGGTGCACAGCAGCATGGATTCATTGATTCTGTTGGATTCGACCTCTATTCTCAAATGCTGAAAGAAGCCATTGAGGAAAGAAGAGGCGATACAACGGCTCAAGATAAATTCGAACCGGAAATCGATCTGCAAATCGATGCTTACATCCCGGACACTTACATTTCGGATGGGAAGCAAAAGATCGAGATGTATAAACAGTTCAGAGCGATTGGATCAATTGAAGAGCGAAAAGAGCTTCAAGATGAGATGATCGACCGATTCGGTGAATATCCGCAAGAAGTGGCGGACTTGTTCACGATTGCGACGATGAAAGTATACGCAGTGCAGGAACGTGTCGAACTGATCAAGATGGAGAAAGGCATTGTCAGGCTCACCCTTGAAGAGCAAGCAAGCAGTGAAATCGACGGTCAAAAATTATTTGCCCTCGGCAGTAAATATGGCCGTGATATTGGCCTAGGAATGGAAGGCAGCAAGCTAATTATTTCTGTCCAAACGAAAGGCAAGAAGACAGGGGAATGGCTTGAAATCGTTCTGAATATGCTTCGGGGTCTTCAAGATGTGAAAAAAGAAACCATTCCATCTTCATAAAAATTTGTTTGTCTCTCGTGTATATTACGGTTGATGTGACGGATACTAATCTCAGGGTCAAGTGGTGAATGTTGCATAAAGTGGACGCTTTTGCTCCATTCACCCAACACATCATCAAACGAAAGAGAGGCAGCAGTGAATGAAAGCAACTGGAATTGTACGCCGCATCGATGATCTAGGTAGAGTGGTTATTCCGAAGGAGATTCGCAGAACATTGCGCATCCGGGAAGGAGATCCGCTTGAGATTTTCGTCGACCGCGATGGAGAAGTCATTTTGAAGAAGTATTCGCCGATTAGTGAGCTAGGAGACTTTGCGAAGGAATATGCTGATGCATTATTCGACAGTTTGGGTCATTCCATCCTGATTTGTGATCGAGATACGTATATTGCTGTATCCGGCAGTTCGAAAAAAGAGTACTTAAACAAATCCATCAGTGATTTACTTGAACGAACAATGGACCAGCGCAATTCTGTATTAGAAGAAAGCAAAAAAGAAATTCAACTTGTCGATGGTATTGATGATGACGTATCTGCTTATACCATTGCACCTATTGTTGCAAACGGAGATCCGATTGGCGCCGTCGTCTTATTTTCTAAAGAGCGTTCAATGGGGGAAGTGGAGCATAAAGCGGCAGAAACAGCAGCTGGCTTCCTAGCCCGTCAAATGGAACACTAGGTCTAATAATTCTATATCATTTTGATGAAACGAAAGAATGCCGATGAAATCATTTGATTTTGTCGGCGTTTTTTATATGGAATGAAACAAAACAAGAAATGTGCCGTCTACTCCTTAGAAAGAAACGGCTTTTCATTCACGTATGATATAATGAGTGCGTTTAACTGTAGATCTATTTTTAAAGGAGTCATCCATGAAAAATGCTGTGAATCAGCCGCATTGGCTTTTCCAGGGTGCGGTGATTTTGACCATCGCAGGCTTGTTATCAAAGGTACTAAGTGCCGTTTATCGTGTTCCGTTCCAGAACATCGTAGGAGACACAGGGTTTTATATTTATCAGCAAGTGTACCCCTTCCTAGGTATTGCGATCATGCTCGGCACCACAGGGTTTCCTGTCATGGTGTCCAAGCTTTTGAGTGAGCATGGGGAGGAGAATCGACGAATTATTACAAGGGTATCCTTGGTCTATATCACTTTACTGAGCCTGGTCTTATTTCTTTGTCTTTACATAGGAGCAGGCAGTATTGCGAGCCTTATGGCGGACAGTCAATTAATCCTGCTCATCCAAATGAGTGCTTTCGTGTTTTTATTTCTGCCGCTTACCGTGATGCTGAGAGGCGTTTTTCAGAGTGACGGTATGATGCTTCCAACAGCTGTTTCTCAATTGGTTGAGCAGCTCATCAGGGTAGGCGTCCTGCTTGTTTTATCCTTCTATTTCGTCAGGCACGGCTATTCGCTTTATGAAACAGGGGCGGGTGCAGTCTTCTCCTCCATAGCGGGAAGCGCGGCCTCGCTTATACTGCTTCTTTTCCTTTGGCTGACTTACCGAAAACAGTCTTCTGCACCTATGACAGTCAAGCGGGCGACACTTCGGAAAAAGGATGTTTTGAAGAGTTTGGTGCTGTATACATTCACGATTTGTGTCAGCGGATTGCTCATTTTATGGATGCAAATGATTGATGCCTTTCATCTGTATGCGTTGCTGCGCAGTGAGGGACTGAGTGAAGCCGCGGCAAAGGCGGCAAAAGGTGTGTATGACCGAGGGCAGCCGTTTTTACAGCTAGGGACAGTGTTTGCCATTAGCATCGGGACCTCTCTTGTGCCATTTTTATCTGCTGCCATGAGGAATGGAGAGCATGAAGCGATCAGGCAAAAAGTACGTACATCGTTTAAAACCACGTCAGTTTTAGGGATTGGTTCCGCAGTTGGGCTGATTTGTATTCTTTCGTCAGTCAATACCATGCTTTTTCGTAATGATTTAGGTACCGATGCGCTGCAAATATTCTGTATTTCCATCGCATTTACATCGATTGCGATTACGCAAGCAGCTTTACTTCAAGGGCTTGGGCATACTGTGTATCCGGCTGTTGTGGTGCTTCTCAGTGTGCTAGTGAAATGGATACTCACGCTTGCACTTGTGCCGCTATTTGGCATCTACGGTGCCGCATGGTCAACCGTGTGCGGTTTTCTCGCTGCCGCTCTGCTCAATGCCGTTTATTTGAGGCATAAAGGATGGATTTCGTTGAGAGAGCTGTTTCCAGTGAAAATTCTTTTATCGGCCGCTTTCATGGCCATTGTCTTAATAGGGTATCAGGCACTGTTTTCTTGGGTCATTCCCTTTGAAAAACGTCCTTTTTCCGTTTTAGAGAGCCTGACGTCAGTTTTTATTGGTGGTTTCGCCTTTTTATATAGTATTCTTAAGCTAGAAGTATTTACGGACGAGGAATGGAGACTCATTCCATTAGGAGAAAAGATTTTTTATTTTAAACAGATGAGAGGGAATCAAAATGGCAGGTAAGATTACCGTCGTCGGTCTTGGGGCAGGCGACATGGATCAGCTGACGCTCGGTGTATACAAGCAGCTGAAGCAGGCGAAAGAAGTATTTATGAGAACGCAGGACCACCCGCTTACCGCAGAGTTGATGCAGGAGGTTCCATCGCTGACCTTTTTTGATGAGATTTATGAAAAGCACGATCAGTTTGATTCGGTCTATCAGGAAATCACGGAAATTTTATTTACAGAGGCTGCGGAAAAGGAGATTGTGTACGCAGTACCAGGTCACCCATTTGTCGCTGAAAAGACCGTCCAGCTATTAGTTTCTCAGCAGCAAGAGCGCGGGATTGAGGTGTCCGTTGCTGGTGGACAAAGCTTTTTGGATGCGACGTTTAACTCCCTGCAGATCGACCCCATCGAGGGATTCCAATTCGTTGATGCAGGAGATATGAGAGCGGACGATCTGAAATTGACCCAGCATGTCCTCATTTGTCAGGTATATGATCAGCTCACCGCTTCGAATGTGAAACTCACGCTGATGGAAAAGCTTCCAGACGATTATGAAGTCTATATTGTGACTGCGGCTGGAAGCAGCCTGGAACAGATTACTGCCGTTCCTTTATTTGAACTTGATCGAGATGTGTCGATAAATAACTTAACGAGTGTTTATGTGCCTCCGATTCAAGATGAAAAGCTGCTTTACCAACAATTTGACACCTTCCGTGACGTCATCCGTACATTAAGAGGTCCGGGCGGCTGTCCATGGGATCAAAAACAAACCAATGAGTCACTTAAACCCTATTTAATTGAAGAATGCTATGAACTGCTTGAAGCGATAGATGAAGATGATCCAGACCACATGGTGGAAGAGCTCGGAGATGTGATGCTGCAGGTGTTACTTCATGCTCAAATTGGTGAAGATGACGGCTTTTTCTCAATTGATGACGTCATCCAGCATGTCACAGAAAAAATGATTCGTAGACATCCCCATGTGTTTGGCGACACAAATGTTTCTGAAGCAGAAGAAGTGGTCGTCAACTGGGAAAAAATCAAGCAGCAGGAGAAGCCGGAGCGGGCAGCCTCTATGTTGCAATCCATCCCGGCGACGCTTCCAGCATTAACAAAGGCATATAAGCTCCAAAAGAAAGCCGCCAAAGTAGGCTTTGATTGGACAGATGTGAAAGATATTTGGAACAAATACGAAGAAGAAAAGCAGGAATTTCTCGTTGAAGTGGCAGAGAAGCCGGACGAAAGTGCAACGAAGCAGATGAAAGACGAATTTGGAGATCTTTTGTTTGTTCTCGTCAACATTGGAAGGTTCTATCAGCTAGAACCTGAAACGGCGCTCGCTTCCGCCAACACAAAATTCATGCGTCGCTTTCAGCATATCGAACAAAAAGCAAAGGACATGGGACGTTCATTAGAGGACTTAACGCTAGAGGAAATGGACGATCTATGGAACGATGCCAAACGTATAGAAAGAGGTGAGCATACATGAGACTAGATAAATTTTTAAAAGTGTCCCGTTTAATCAAAAGAAGAACATTGGCAAAAGAAGTCGCTGATCAAGGCAGAATTTCGATTAACGGCACACAGGCGAAAGCCAGCTCTGATGTGAAAGAAGGAGACGAGCTTAAAATCCGTTTTGGTCAAAAACTAGTGACGGTTCAAGTCAACGAGTTAAAGGACACAACGAAAAAAGAAGAAGCCGCTGGCATGTATACTGTGCTAAAAGAAGAAAAAACAGCAGAATAGGGCTTGTTCTAAATGATCCTCCTGTCACATACAATGCAGTAACAATGCAAGTATGAGATATGGGGGATGTATAAATGAATCAATATTATAATCAACCTCAAGGCACGAAGCTGTCATCAGAAGCGGAACACAATATCACAATGCGAAACAGAAAGCATTTAGATATTACCGGCGTCAAACAGGTGGAAAGCTTTGATAATGAAGAATTTCTGCTTGAGACGGTCATGGGGATTCTCGCTATCCGTGGAGAAAATCTGCAAATGAAAAACCTAGACGTCGAAAAAGGCGTTGTGTCGATTAAAGGACGTGTCTTTGACTTAATTTATGTAGATGAGCAGCACGGGGAGAAAGCTAAAGGATTTTTTAGCAAGCTGTTTAAATGACGCTGACAGTCCAGTTTTATACGATGCTTTCGATGGTAGCGATGGGCATCTGGCTGGGCGCATCGCTTGATACGTACAAGCTGTTTGTGAATCGGGAAAAGACAGCAAAATGGCTTTTGATTATACACGATCTCCTTTTTTGGCTGGTACAGGGTCTCTTATTCTTTTATGTTCTGCTGCTGACAAATGAGGGAGAATTCAGGCTTTATATCTTTCTAGCCGTTGCACTAGGTTTCTCGATGTATCAGGCATTGATGAAACAGCTGTATATGAACATTCTCAAATTTATCACGATGTGTATTTATCAAACCGTTCTCATCCTTAAAAGGCTGGTCATGTCGATCGTCTTCCAGCCGATCCGTTGGATTGTCACAATGGTCATAAGTGTTATACTGTTCTTGTTCCACTCGCTCTTACGTCTTGTTCGTTTTACGTTTCGGCTCGTGTGGAAGGTGCTGTCCATTGTTTGTTATCCGCTCATCTGGTTACTTAATGTGACCATTATTCATCGGATTCCCGAAAAATGGCGAACATCAATGAGATTGTTTTTCTCTAAAGGAGCAGGAATTTTACAAGGGACCAAGAAATTATCTGGTACCATCAAAACGAAATGGAAACAATTCTGGACAAAGTAAGAGAGGAGGCCTTCAACCTTGAACAAGAGAAAAAGAAATATCGCACAAATTCAAAATGATTACCAAAAACAAATGGAACAGCAAGCACAACGCTTAAAACGCAAACGCCGTGGACTCCTTAGAAGGCTTACCGTGTTTGGTGTGATCGTGCTCATGTTTGCTGTCTTGGTGACAAGTGCCCTCTGGTCGCAATCGTCCTCATTAAAGGAAAAAGAAGAGAAGAAGGTTGCGCTCGAAAAAGAATTAAAGCAATTACAAACAAAGCAGGAAGATATTTCTGATGAAATTAAAAAGCTGAAAAGCAAGGAATACGTACTCGAACTGGCACGACGAGACTATTATATGTCCAAAAAAGGCGAAAAAATCTTTGATGTGGGCAATAAGAGCGATTAGCCTTGTTGACACTTAAAATTCAGTTTATGTATAATTGAACAAATGAGATTTTTTTATAAGTCTAAGGAGGAGCACTTTTTTTATGTCGATTGAAGTTGGCAGCAAGTTACAAGGGAAAGTTACGGGCATTACAAATTTTGGAGCTTTTGTGGAGTTGCCAGGCGGTTCAACTGGTCTCGTTCATATCAGTGAGGTAGCCGATAACTATGTAAAAGATATTAATGAGCATTTAAAAGTCGGTGAACAAGTTGAAGTGAAAGTGATTAACGTTGAAAAAGACGGTAAAATCGGCTTGTCCATTAAAAAAGCAAAAGATCGTCCTCAACAACAACAATCAAGACCGAGCAGAAATGATTTCCGTCCGAAGGAATCGTTTGAGCAAAAAATGAACAAATTCTTAAAAGATAGTGAAGACCGCTTAACATCTTTAAAACGTAACACGGAATCAAAACGTGGGGGACGCGGAGCAAGAAGAGGTTAACTTGTTGCTGCTTTCTATATATCTTTCACAACAAAGCACCTGCTGTCCGCAGGTGCTTTTTTTCTTGATCCATACGACATTTTTTGAGATTTCGTCATTTAATTTAAAACTTCCTATTGACGGACAAGCGATTCCTTTGTATTATAGATCTTGTGCTTCTTAGCGCATTTTTATTATGGCGGTGTAGCTCAGCTGGCTAGAGCGTACGGTTCATACCCGTGAGGTCGGGGGTTCGATCCCCTCCGCCGCTATCCTTTTTATTAGAACATAAAAGCAAGGCCCGTTGGTCAAGCGGTTAAGACACCGCCCTTTCACGGCGGTAACACGGGTTCGAATCCCGTACGGGTCATCTTCGAAAACAGCTTTCTTTAGGAAAGCTGTTTTTTTGTGTCTTCGTAAAATTCTGATGAAAGACATCGACTTTCATGAAAGTATGCCTTTTTGACGAATAAAGCGTCGAACGTTTTATGGAAACGACAACTTCTTTTGACAAAATTTCTTTTTCACCTTCGCTATAATGACAAGCAACGAATATCAGGTGGGGGATGAAAAGATGGAAAAACTAGAAAGAAGAACTGATTTAACAGGAGCGGGGTTTGAAAGAATCAGTGCAGGGTTAAAAAAGATGAAAAACCTGTTTCTTCATCATACGCATTCTCTTTTTTTCTATAAAGGGTTTATTTATGTCGTTCTTGGTTTTTTATTAGGACGAGCCTTTATATTATCTGAAATTATGCCGTTTGCTCTGCCTTTCTTTGGCTCGATGCTACTTATCAAAAGAGATAAGTCCATGCTTGCTTGTCTCGCTTTACTTGCTGGAGCCATGACGATATCACCTCAAAATGCATTGTTTGTGTTTGCGTCGCTGATCGTATTCCTTCTTATGTCCAAGGTGGTTTCTTTCATCATCAAAGACCCAGTGAAAACATTGCCGGTTGTCATTGTGCTGTCAATGCTGATCACCAGAGGAGTGTTTGTTTACCTAGAGCAAGGTGCTGTGCAAAGCTACGATTACGTCATGGCGGGTGTCGAAGCAGGACTTGCCTTCATTTTGACACTGATTTTCCTTCAAAGCCTGCCGATTTTTACAGTCAGGAAAATCAAACACTCCTTAAAGGTTGAAGAAATTATTTGCTTTATGATTTTGATTGCCTCAGTTTTAACAGGTCTGGCAGGCATCACATTTCAAGGAATGCAGGCAGAGCATATTTTGTCACGATATGTAGTGCTGAGCTTTGCCTTTATTGGAGGAGCGAGTATTGGTTGTACAGTGGGTGTCGTGACTGGGTTAATTCTCGGTCTCGCTAACATCGGAAACCTTTATCAGATGAGTCTTCTTGCCTTTTCAGGTTTATTAGGAGGATTGCTGAAAGAGGGGAAGAAAGCAGGCGCAGCCATTGGCTTAATTGTGGGTTCCTTACTTATTTCCTTGTACGGAGAAGGATCAGCAGGACTCATAACCACGCTATATGAATCATTGATTGCGGTTGCGCTCTTCTTGCTCACGCCACAATCAGTGACCTCTAAGGTAGCGAAATATATTCCTGGTACGGTAGAGCATGTACAGGAACAGCAACAATACGCCCGGAAAGTACGAGATGTGACAGCAAAAAAGGTAGACCAATTCTCTAACGTATTTCATGCGCTGTCTGAGAGTTTTGCGACATTTTACGATTCCATTCCTGAAGAAAAGAAACAGGAAGAGGATGTAGATCTTTTTTTAAGTACGATCACAGAACGATCCTGTCAAACGTGCTATAAGAAAAATAAATGCTGGGTGCAGAACTTTGATACAACCTATGAACTGATGAAACAAGTTATGCATGAATCTGATGAAAAAACCTACGAGCAAAACCGGAAATTGAAGAAGAAATTTAGCCAGCACTGCTCAAAATCAAAACATGTCGAGGAATTGATTGAAGAGGAGATCGCTTACTATAAAGCCAACCAGACTCTGAAGAAAAAAGTCCAAGACAGCAGACGCCTTGTAGCTGAACAGCTGATGGGTGTCTCACAAGTGATGGAGGATTTTTCCCGGGAAATAAAACGGGAAAGAGAACAGCATTTTATTCAAGAAGAGCAGATGATAGAAGCACTTCAGCACTTTGGAATTGAAATTCAGCAAGTAGAAATTTATAGCTTGGAGCAGGGGAATGTCGATATTGAAATGAGAATCCCATATTGCCAGGGCCATGGTGAATGTGAAAAAATCATCGCCCCTATGCTCTCAGATATTTTAGAAGAACAGATTTTAGTCAAAGCAGAGCAGTGTGCAGAGCACCCAACAGGCTATTGCCACGTTGTATTTGGCTCTGCAAAATCATATCGAGTGGCTACAGGCGTAGCGCATGCAGCAAAAGGCGGAGGATTAGTGTCTGGAGACAGCTACAGCATGATGGAGCTGGGTGCGGGCAAATATGCCGCGGCTATTAGTGATGGAATGGGCAATGGAGCAAGGGCTCATTTTGAAAGCAATGAAACGATTAAGCTGTTAGAAAAAATATTGGCATCAGGCATCAATGAAAAAGTGGCGATTAAAACCATTAATAGTATTTTATCTTTACGAACGACAGATGAAATCTATTCAACGTTAGATTTGTCCATTATTGATTTACAGGATGCGAGCTGTAAATTCCTTAAGATCGGTTCAACACCCAGCTTTATTAAACGGGGTGATCAGGTGATGAAGGTACAAGCGAGCAACTTACCGATTGGGATTATTGATGAATTTGAAGTGGAGGTTGTGAGTGAACAGATGAAGGCAGGAGATCTGCTGATTATGATGAGTGATGGCATTTTCGAAGGACCAAAGCATATTGAAAATCATGATCTCTGGGTGAAACGCAAAATGAAAAGCTTTAAAACAGAAGATCCGCAAGAGATTGCTGATTTATTAATGGAAGAGGTCATTCGAACAAGATCGGGTCAAATTGATGACGATATGACGGTTGTTGTCATCAGGCTTGATCACAATACGCCTAAATGGGCATCCATTCCGACTGGTACATTCTATCTTGAGAAACAAGAGATTTCTTGAAATATCGTATAATATGAATTTCTTCTGGCGATGATGGGGATATAAAGCATTCAGTTACGATCCCAGGAGGAATGAAGATGCGAAAAGGTCACGTAAACCAAATCTTATTGATTACAGATGGCTGCTCAAATCACGGGGAAGATCCACTTGCGATTGCCTCATTGGCAAAGGAACAAGGGATTACAGTCAATGTCATTGGCATTATGGAGGAAAACAGACACGATCATGAAGCAATGAAAGAAGTTGAGGGGATTGCTCTAGCAGGCGGAGGCATTCATCAAGTTGTCTACGTCCAGCAGTTATCTCAAACGGTACAAATGGTTACAAAAAAAGCGATGACACAAACCTTGCAAGGTGTTGTGAATAAAGAATTGCAGCAAATCCTTGGTAAGGACACTGAAATTGAAGAGCTTCCGCCTGATAAGCGCGGGGAAGTGATGGAAGTAGTCGATGAGTTAGGAGAGACGGTTCACCTTCAAGTACTTGTGCTTGTTGATACAAGTGCAAGTATGAAACCGAAGCTGCCGACCGTTAAAGAAGCACTCATTGACCTCTCCATTAGTTTAAATTCAAGAATTGGTGAAAATCAGTTTGGAATGTGTATATTTCCCGGGAAAAACTCAGATGCTGAAATTGTGTTGAATTGGACGCCTCGATTCGATTCACTGTCATCTATTTTCCCGAAACTGACCACGGGAGGAATTACTCCAACTGGACCAGCGCTTCGAGAAGCACTCCAGCATTTCAAATCAGTTCGTTCACGTAAAGGGCTGCTTGAAGCAAAGGAAGAGCATGATGAATTCGGCTTCTAACATTCCGTTAGGCACGGTGATTCATGGGAAATGGCATCACCATCATTACCGCATCGTAAAAGAGCTAGGAAAAGGGGCGAACGGTATTGTCTATCTAGCCGAATCGCCAAATGGTCAAGTAGCCCTTAAAGTGAGTGATGACAGTATGCTCATTGCATCTGAAGTCAATGTGTTAAAATCCTTTTCTAAGGCTCCTGTGAAAACCATGGGGCCTTCTTTTTATGATATGGATGATGCGATTTATCCCGGCATGCTTCAAAAGCGTTCCTTTTATGTGATGGAGTATGTCAGAGGCCCATTACTACTTGAATTTGTAAAACAAAAAGATGATGAGTGGATCGTTGTTTTAATGGTTCAACTTTTATCTAACCTGGCTCATTTACATCAAGAAGGCTGGATTTTTGGTGACTTGAAGCCAGATAATCTCATCGTGTCAGGTCCCCCGGCCGCGATCCGGTGCATTGATGTAGGGGGAACGACAAAAGCAGGCAGGGCAATCAAGGAGTATACCGAGTTTTTTGATCGAGGCTATTGGGGATTCGGCACAAGAAAGGCAGAGCCATCTTATGATCTGTTTGCCTTAAGTATGGTGATGGTGAACTGTGCGTATAAGAAAGAATTCAAAAAAGGAGCAGAACCGGAAAAGCAGCTTTACAGAGCCATTGAAGGACATCCTTTATTAAAGCGTTATGAGCGGGTGTTAAAGGCTGCTCTACAAGGTAAATATCAATCAGCGGCGGCTATGAAGAGTGCAATGCTGAAAGAAGGACAGCTGATCGCTTCAAGAAAAGCGAGTCAAAAGAAGCAGCAAAAAAACGGGCAAAAGCCCGCTGTTCAACAAAATCAACAGGTGACTTCACGATCGAGAGTTGCAGCAGCAAAAAGAACACCAGTACGCAAAAAATCAGGCGGGCTTTTTGAAACTGTTCTTATCGTGTGCAGTGTACTTGCTCTTTACTGTGCATATGTAGTTTTGTTCCTGCTATAGACCTGTAAAAAAGCAGGCTTCATCTTTGCTTGGAGCTACTGAAAGTGATAGGATATGTATATCTTTAAATTACCTGCTCTTTGTGAGGAGGAAGTTGTGAATAGAATTGAATCATTTTTGAAAAAACATGATGTTTACCTTGAAAATACGACAGTCATTGTCGGGGTTTCTGGCGGACCAGATTCCATGCTTTTACTGCACGAACTAAACAAACGTCGAAAAGGTTCCTTTCAGCTGATTGCAGCCCATGTAGATCACATGTTCAGAGGAGAAGAATCCTTTGCTGATTTGGCATTTGTTGAGGCATACTGCAAGGAGCAAGGAATTCCTTTTGAATCGGCCCGCATACAAGTTGCCCAATATGCAAAAGAAAACCACTTAAACAAACAGGCAGCTGCAAGAGAGTGCAGATATGCTTTCTTTCGTCAATTGATGGAGCAATACAACGCTCAATTTCTAGCGCTTGCACATCATGGAGACGACCAAGTAGAAACAATGATGATGAGGCTTGTGAGAGGGACAGTTGGAATAGGACTCGCAGGTATCCAAGCAAAACGTCCTTATCGAGATGGATGGCTGATTCGGCCGCTCATTGGATATTCCAAGGCTGACGTGCTGACCGCTTGTGAAAAAGAACATATTCCCTATGTCATTGATCAAAGCAATCACACAGATGACTACTTGAGAAACCGGATAAGAAGACACATTCTTCCCGTGTTAAAAGAAGAGGCACCTCATGTACATGAAAGCTTTCAGTTTGTAAGTGACATGCTGACTGAAGATGAGCAATATTTGCAGGCATTAACAAAGGAACAAATGAATCAAGTGATAACGAATCAATCGCCTAAGCAAATTAAGATCAAAACGAAGCCTTTGCTTGACCTGCCTTTGCCTTTACAAAGAAGAGGCATTCAACTAATATTAAACTATCTTTATGAAAACACTCAATCAGCGTTTTCAAACCAGCATATTCTAGGGACTTTGGACTGGTTATCTCATACCGAACAACCGTCTGGATCATTAGATTTGCCAAAAGGTTTACAAGCTGTCAAGTCTTATGATTACTGTATGTTTACCTTTGAACGATCGCTTGTACTAGACCAGTCTTATGCTCTTCACTTAAAGGGTGAGCTTGGAGAGAAGCTTTTCCTTCCAAATGGGCAGTCTATCGTGGTATCAAATCATGTTCCGAAGGATGCACGGAACGGAAACCATTTTTTCTTGCTTCAAAAAGATCAAGTTCGTTTCCCTTTGATCATTCGCTCACGAAAAAATGGTGATCGAATGAAACTTAAAGGGATGAATGGATCAAAAAAGGTGAAGGATATATTTATTGATAAAAAAGTGCCTCTTGCAGAAAGAGACAGCTGGCCGATCGTCACTGACTCGGATCATCAAATCATCTGGATCCCAGGTCTGAAAAAATCCGTTTTTGAAGAAATTGATATGACAAACAGCGATCTCATTGTATTACAATATAGACAGCATGAAAATTTGTAGGGGGCAAGCAAAAGCATGAAACAAGATATTGAAAAGGTTTTGATCTCAGAAGAAGAGATCCAGCAAAAAGTGAAGGAACTGGGTGCAACATTAACCAGCGATTATGATGGTAAATTTCCCCTGGCTATTGGTGTTTTGAAAGGGGCTCTTCCATTCATGGCAGACCTGATCAAACACATTGATACATATTTAGAACTTGATTTTATGGATGTATCTAGCTACGGAAAATCTACCGTATCTTCAGGAGAAGTAAAGATCATAAAAGATCTAGATACTTCTGTTGAGGGAAGAGATATTTTAATTATGGAAGATATCATCGACAGTGGGTTAACTTTGAGCTATCTGGTAGAGCTTTTCCGATACCGTAAAGCAAACTCCATAAAAATTGTGACATTGCTTGATAAACCAAGCGGTCGTAAAGCAGACATCAAAGCAGATTATGTTGGATTTGAAGTGCCAGATGCATTTGTTGTCGGCTATGGATTGGATTTCGCTGAACGTTACCGAAACCTCCCGTATATTGGAGTGTTAAAACCATCTGTTTACGAAGGCTAATCAGCATACGTATACATGAGGTTATTGGTTGTATTGGAATGATTTTCTATGATACTATTGAACATAGTTGTGCTTACTGTGGGAGGAGGTAAGGAATGAATCGGGTTTTTCGTAATACGATTTTTTATATACTTATTTTATTACTTGTGATAGGGGTAGTCAGTTGGTTAGGATCCCCTAATCAAAAGCCTGAGAACATGTCTTACAGCAAATTTTCGCAAAATCTAAGTGCGGGAAAAGTGGAGAGTATCTCCATTCAGCCTGTAAGAGGGGTTTATGAAATTCGTGGTCAATTAGATGGCGCGAAGAAAGATGAATACTTCATTACCCATGTTCCAGATGGTCAAGGTGTTGACCAGATTTACAGTGCACTAAAGAATACAGATGTAAAAGTAGAACCAGCACCTGAAACAAATGGATGGCTGCAAGTTCTGACAACCATCATTCCGTTCATCATCATCTTTATCCTGTTCTTCTTCTTACTGAACCAAGCTCAGGGCGGTGGAAGCCGTGTTATGAACTTTGGTAAGAGTAAGGCGAAGCTTTACACTGAAGAGAAGAAACGTGTGAAATTTAAAGATGTTGCCGGTGCAGATGAAGAAAAGCAAGAGCTTGTAGAAGTGGTAGAGTTCCTGAAGGACCCACGTAAATTCGCAGAGCTTGGCGCAAGAATTCCTAAAGGGGTTTTACTAGTAGGACCTCCAGGTACAGGTAAAACATTGCTTGCGAGAGCATCTGCAGGAGAAGCAGGCGTTCCTTTCTTCAGCATCAGTGGTTCTGACTTCGTCGAGATGTTCGTCGGTGTCGGTGCATCACGTGTACGTGATTTATTCGAAAATGCGAAAAAGAATGCACCATGCTTAATCTTTATTGATGAGATTGATGCAGTGGGTCGTCAGCGTGGAGCCGGTCTAGGCGGTGGTCATGACGAGCGTGAACAAACGCTTAACCAGCTTCTTGTTGAAATGGATGGTTTTAGTGCGAACGAAGGTATTATTATCATCGCTGCAACGAACCGTGCAGATATCCTAGATCCTGCATTGCTGCGTCCGGGACGTTTTGACCGTCAAATTACGGTTGACCGCCCAGATGTCATTGGCCGTGAAGAAGTACTGAAGGTTCATGCGAAAAACAAACCGCTTGATGATACAGTGAATTTGAAAGCCATTGCAAGCAGAACACCTGGGTTCTCTGGAGCAGATCTTGAGAACTTACTAAACGAAGCAGCACTTGTTGCTGCCCGTCATAACAAAAAGAAAATTGATATGCGTGATATCGACGAAGCGACTGACCGTGTCATCGCTGGGCCGGCGAAGAAAAGCCGCGTCATTTCGAAGAAAGAACGTAATATCGTGGCTTACCATGAAGCAGGTCATACCGTCATTGGTCTTATCCTAGACGAAGCGGACATGGTGCATAAAGTAACGATCGTTCCTCGTGGTCAGGCAGGCGGATATGCGGTCATGCTTCCAAGAGAAGACCGTTATTTCCAAACGAAGCCAGAGCTTCTTGATAAAATTGTCGGCTTGCTCGGCGGTCGTGTTGCAGAGGAAATTACGTTTGGTGAAGTAAGTACAGGTGCTCACAACGACTTCCAGCGTGCAACTGGCATTGCAAGAAAAATGGTTACAGAGTTCGGTATGTCTGATAAACTTGGTCCACTTCAATTCGGTCAAGCACAAGGAGGTCAAGTATTCCTTGGCCGTGACTTTAACAACGAACCGAATTATAGTGAAGCGATCGCTTACGAAATTGACCAAGAAATTCAGCGTTTCATCAAGGACAGCTACGAACGTGCGAAACAAATTCTCACTGAGAATAAAGATAAGCTAGAAATCATCGCACAAGCTCTTCTAGAAGTTGAAACATTAGATGCTGAGCAAATTAAATCTCTTTACGAAACTGGAAAGCTTCCAGAGCGTGTATACGCAGATGACGAAGAGAAAAACGATGATGTGAAAGTGAACATCAAGAAAAAAGAAGAAGATGAGGAGATCTAATCTCCTTCTGTGAAAGCTGCCGGGATCATCGGCAGCTTTTTTTATTTCGATTCCTGAATGGATCGGTTTCGAATTGTTTACAAATGGAACTCAATTCGTGTATGGTATGATAGAAAGTCGAAAAATGCTCTTTTTGAGAAACTATTCAAAGTGGTGATGAAGTTGTTACTCGTGATAGATGTAGGGAACACAAATACCGTTTTAGGTGTTTATCATAATGGCGATCTAAACTACCATTGGCGAATTGAAACAAGCCGTCATAAAACAGAAGATGAATTTGGTATGGCCATCAGGTCTTTATTTGATTATGTCGGGCTGATGTTTGACCAAATAGAAGGAATTATCATCTCGTCTGTTGTCCCGCCAATGATGTTTGCATTAGAAAGAATGTGCGAGAAGTACTTTCACATAACTCCCCAAATTGTAGGGCCTGGAATGAAGACTGGATTAAACATTATGTGTGACAATCCAAAGGAAGTCGGGGCTGATCGAATTGTGAATGCAGTAGCGGCGATTCATCTATATGGGGCACCTCTCATTGTCGTAGACTTTGGCACAGCGACAACCTACTGCTATATCAATGAACAAAAACAATACATGGGTGGGGCAATTGCACCTGGTATTACCATCTCAACAGAGGCTTTATATACAAGAGCGGCGAAACTGCCGAGAATTGAAATTGTTCGTCCAGATCACATTGTTGGAAAAAACACCATCAGTGCGATGCAATCCGGCATCCTTTATGGATATGTTGGGCAAGTCGAGGGAATAGTGAAACGGATGAAGCAGCAAGCGAAACAAACACCGAAAGTCATTGCAACAGGTGGTTTGTCCACATTGATTGGAAATGAATCAGACTGCATTGATATTGTTGATCCGTTCTTAACATTAAAAGGACTTCAACTCATTTATGAACGTAATCGTGTCGGTGTACTATAGGAGGTTTAAAATCGAATGGACTACTTAGTTAAAGCGTTAGCATATGACGGAAAAGTCCGAGCATATGCTGCAAACACAACAGATACAATCAACGAAGCACAAAGAAGACACCATACATGGCCAACAGCATCAGCAGCGATTGGCAGAACAATGACAGCTACAGTCATGATGGGTGCTATGCTGAAAGGTGAAAATAAGCTAACGGTCAAAATTGAAGGCGGTGGACCAATCGGTGCCATCATTGCTGATGGAAACGCAAAGGGCCAGGTGCGCGGATATGTCTCAAACCCACAAGTCCATTTTGACTTAAATGAACATGGCAAGCTGGATGTTAGACGTGCAGTCGGGACATCTGGAACGTTAAGTGTTGTTAAAGATATCGGGCTGAAAGATCACTTTACAGGACAAACGGAGATCGTTTCAGGTGAAATTGGAGATGACTTCACTTATTACCTTGTCTCTTCTGAGCAAGTGCCTTCCTCTGTAGGTGTAGGGGTTTTGGTCAATCCAGATAACTCGATCCTTGCAGCAGGCGGTTTCATCATTCAATTACTGCCTGGAACAGAAGATGCTGTCATTGAAAGATTAGAAAAGCGGCTCTCAACCATTGAACCCATTTCTAAACTCATTGAAAAAGGGATGGCACCAGAAGAAATTTTAGAAGAAGTACTCGGAGAAAAACCACAAATTTTAGAAACTGTACCTGTCGAATTCTCTTGTAACTGCTCAAAAGAACGTTTTTCTAATGGCATTATCAGCCTAGGAAAAGCCGAAATTGAAGACATGATTGAACAAGACGGACAAGCAGAAGCTCAATGCCATTTTTGTAACGAAACGTATGTATTTACAAAAGAAGAGCTAGAAGAGCTACGTGAAGAAATAACCCGCTAAGCTCTAAGCAGCGGGTTTTCTTTTTAGAATGGAAAGGAGACGAAAGATGAGACTGAAAGCAAGAGTGGTATGGACATTTATTCTCGTGTTGCTTATGATCAATGCCGTTGTCATTGCATATGTATTAACAAAGTCGCAAATGTCACAGGCTTCTTCAAACGGGAAGAGCGGTGAAGAAATTGCGTCGATTGGAAAAGAGAAGGTGACACGTCAAGAATGGTTAAAGAAGATGGAAGACCGCTATGGAAAGGCAACACTTGAGCAAATGATTAATCAGAAGGTGGTCGATCAGCTTGCGAAAGAAAACAAGCTTGAGGTGTCCTCAAAAGAAATCAATCGTGAATTGTTGATGCTTAAAGCGGTATCAAATAATTTCTACGAAGATGGACATACGAGTGAAAAGGACTGGACAGAACAGATTCGTTATCAAATATTATTAGAGCAGCTTTTAACGAGAGATGCTGTCGTTTCCGAAAAAGAAGCGAAATCCTTTTATGAAAAAAACAAGGACTTATATCAATATGATGATTCATACCGTATTCGTCATATCGTCGTGAAGACAAAGGGCGAAGCTGAAAATGTATTGAAGGATCTAAAAGGCGGATCTAGCTTCGAAGCGGTGGCAGCTGAACGCTCCATTGACCGCTACACCTCTCCATATGGCGGAGATCTTGGGTTTGTGACAGAAGAACAAGAAAGTATCCCAGCCCTATACATACAGGAAGCTCAAAAGCTTCAGCCAGATGAATGGACAAAAGAACCGATCGAGACCAAAAACGGGTATGCCATTATTCAATTGAAAGAAAAATTAGATGGCCGCTCCTTCCCGTATGAAGAAGTCAAAAATCAGATCAAAAGGCAGATTGCCATGGAAGATCTAGGTGAAAAGGCGAATGTTAAAACCCTGTGGAAAGAAGCAAAAGTCACATGGTTTTACGATGGCGAGCAGGACTAAAAGCATTGACAAAATTTTTCGAAATTGATAATTTAATATTAATACAATAAAATTACTCGGAGATAGAGGTGTTAGTGATGGCTCGTATTGCAAATTCAGTTTTTGAACTAATAGGAAATACACCAGTCGTTAAATTAAACCGTTTAGTAGATGAAGACAGTGCGGATGTCTACTTGAAACTTGAATATATGAACCCGGGCAGCAGTGTAAAAGATCGCATTGCGTTAGCGATGATCGAAGATGCTGAAGCGAAAGGTACTTTAAAAGCCGGCGACACGCTCATCGAACCAACAAGCGGAAACACAGGGATCGGTCTTGCAATGGTAGCGGCAGCTAAAGGAATTAACGCAATTCTAGTGATGCCAGACACAATGAGTCAGGAGCGTCGCAACCTTTTACGCGCTTATGGTGCAGAGCTTGTATTAACACCAGGTGCAGAAGGAATGAAAGGTGCCATCAAAAAGGCAGAAGAATTGGCAGAAGAGCACGGTTACTTCATGCCTCAGCAATTTAACAACGAAGCCAATGCGGAGATTCACCGTCGTACTACAGGAAAAGAAATTCTTGAACAGTTTGACGGCGAGCTTGATGCATTTATTGCAGGTGTTGGTACGGGCGGCACAATTACGGGTGCTGGTGAAGTCCTCAAAGAAGCCATCCCGTCGATTCAGCTTTATGCGGTAGAGCCGACAGATTCTCCTGTACTATCAGGAGGAAAGCCAGGCCCACATAAAATCCAAGGGATTGGGGCAGGTTTTATCCCTTCCATCTTGAACACGGAAGTATATGATGGCATTATCCAAGTGAAAAACGAAGATGCATTTGAGCTTGCAAGAAAAGCAGCGAAAGAGGAAGGAATCCTTGGCGGTATTTCTTCAGGAGCAGCTATTTACGCAGCACTTCAAACAGCGAAGAAGCTTGGTAAAGGGAAAAAGGTTCTCGCAATTATCCCAAGTAATGGGGAGCGTTACCTCAGCACACCTCTTTATCAATTTGATTAAACCGATTACCCCAGCATTTGCTGGGGTTTTTTTATGAAATCTGTAGATGGAAAGCAAATACTATTTTCTAAATAAATTGGATTGCATTACAATAAGATTAATGAAAATGAAAAAGGATGATAACATGACACAACGCAGGCCGATGGGCATCAAAATTCCTTTTACGAAAGATGCATTCTTGAAAAGATACGAACAATTAACTGCTGGCGAAACACACCATGTTCTGCTTGAAAGTGCTCGTGGTGGTTCATACAGCATTGCTGGCATTCACCCAATCGCTAAAGCGAAGGGAAAAGACGGGATGACAACCATCCATTATCAAGATGAGGTGCTGTTCAAAGAAGGCGATCCATTTAGAGCGTTTACGGATTGGTTCCAAACCCTTCGAACCGAAACGAATGAGGAATACCCTGATTTTCAAGGTGGGGCGATTGGATTTTTAAGCTATGATTATGCTAGATATATCGAGCATTTTAAGATGCTGTCCATTGATGACCTGAAAACACCTGACCTTTATTTTCTCGTGTTTAATGATGTTGCGGTCTTTGATCATGAAGAAAACGTGCTGTGGCTGATTACTCATACAGAGGGAGCGGAATCTGTGAGTGTCACTCATCAAAGACTTGAAGATTTGAAGCAAAAGTGGACAAGCTCTGCAAAAGAATCAGCGCAATCACCTGTTTATGAACCTTCTGTAGAATGTGTACCAGCAGCACCTTTTACCGAAGAAACCTTTGGAGAAGCAGTAGAGAAGATTAAGCAATATATCGCAAGCGGTGATGTGTTCCAAGTGAATTTGTCCATCAGACAAGATGAACAGCTCCACACCCACCCTTATGATTTATACAAAACGTTACGTCAAGTCAATCCATCTCCTTATATGTCTTATCTGCACACGCCTGATTTCCAAATTGTTTGTGGATCTCCAGAGCTGCTGATTAAGAAAAAGGGGACTCAATTAGAAACAAGACCGATTGCGGGTACAAGATCAAGAGGCAAAGACGATGCTGAGGATCAAGCGCTGGCAAAAGAGCTCATTGAAAATGAAAAAGAACGCGCGGAGCATGTGATGCTCGTGGATCTTGAGCGGAATGACCTTGGACGCGTGTCCACTTATGGCTCAGTAAGAGTGAACGAATTTATGGCGATTGAGAAATATTCACACGTGATGCACATTGTATCCAACGTACAAGGGGAACTGCGTGATGATTGTGATGCAGTAGATGTCATGAGAGCTGTATTCCCAGGCGGCACAATTACAGGTGCTCCAAAGGTGAGAACAATGGAAATCATAGAAGAGCTTGAGCCGACAAGGCGTGGGCTTTATACTGGATCTATAGGCTGGTTTGGATTCAATCAAGATATGCACTTTAACATCGTCATTCGTACGGCGTACTGCACTGAAGGCAAAGCCTTTATGCAATCGGGTGCTGGGATCGTCATCGATTCTGTACCAAAGCACGAATACAAAGAATCGATTAAAAAAGCCTATGCAGTAAAAAAAGCATTACAGTTGAGCAAAGAAGAGACTATTTTGAGTTAGAGGTGAGCAGAGCATGATATTAATGATTGATAATTATGATTCATTTACGTACAACCTGGTCCAGTATTTAGGTGAGCTTGGAGAAGAATTGATTGTGAAACGGAATGATCAAGTAACCATTCAAGAAATCGAAGAACTCAAGCCAGATTTTCTCATGATTTCTCCAGGGCCATGCAGTCCTGATGAAGCGGGAATTAGTATGGAGGCAATCAAGCACTTTGCGGGAAGTATTCCGATCTTCGGTGTGTGCCTGGGGCATCAATCCATTGCGCAAGTCTTTGGAGGGGATGTCGTTCGTGCTGAACGCTTAATGCATGGTAAAACGTCAGAGATTGCTCATGACGGAAAAGGTGTCTTCACTGGACTCCAAAATCCGCTCGTCGCAACGAGATATCATTCATTAATTGTCAAAAACGAGACGCTGCCGGAGTGCTTTGTCGCAACAGCCAGCACAAAGGAAGGCGAGCTCATGGCCATTCGCCATAAAGAGCTACCAATTGAAAGTGTACAGTTTCATCCTGAATCGATTATGACGTCCTTCGGAAAAGAAATGCTGAAAAATTTCATTGAAACCTATCGTAAAAAGGGGCATGAAGTAAACGCATGATCATTTATCTGAACGGTCAGTATATAGAGGAGAAAGACGCGACTCTTTCTCCTTTTGATCATGGTTTTCTATATGGCATCGGTGTATTCGAAACATTTACCAGCCTGGCAGGACAAGTCTTTCTGTTAGATTGGCACCTTGAAAGGCTCAATCAATCATTGCGTGACCTTTGCATCGAATCCACAATAGAGAAACCATTTGTACTCGACATCATTCATACCTTACTAAATAAAAACGAAATAGCCGGTGGTCATGCGAGAATTCGCTTCAATGTTTCTGCAGGCAGAGGCAATGGATTTTCTGCAGATCCTTATGAAGAGCCTGTCGTGTTTGTCATGATCTCTCCATTCCGGCCCGAATCTATTTTAGATGAGAAGCAGGGAGCCATTCTTCAAACGAGAAGAAATACGCCGGAAGGTTCAAGGCGCCTCAAGTCTCATCATTATATGAACAACCTGCTGGCTAAAAGAGAAGTGGGGAATGATCCGTCGTTAGAAGGCATCTTTTTAACAAAAGAAAATGATGTGGCAGAAGGCATTACCTCCAATGTATTTTGGCGAAAAGGCGATGTGATTTATACACCGTCACTTGATACAGGCATTTTAAATGGGGTCACTCGTCGATATTGTATCGAAACACTCCAAGCGATGGAGGCGTCGCTAAAAGTAGGGCGATACCCGGTCTCCCATTTGCTATCAGCTGATGAGGCATGGATGACCAATTCTGTTCAAGGGATTGTGCCTTTCGGAAGTATAGGGGAAATCTCCTTGCACCAAAACAGCCGGATCATCTCAACGAAATTGAGAACACAATATACTAAAGAACGTCTAGAACATAAAGAGTAGGTGGACACAATGACACAACAAGTGATAAAACAGCCTAAAATCATACAAGCCAAGCACCACACCCTTAGTTATGAAGAAAAGACATTGGTCATGGGCATTTTAAATGTCACACCTGACTCTTTTTCAGATGGAGGAAAGTTTAATCAAGTGGATAAAGCGCTGGCTCATGCAGCGCAGCTGATAGAGGACGGGGCACATATCATTGATATAGGCGGAGAATCGACTCGTCCTGGAGCGGCGTTTGTCTCAGAACAAGAGGAGCTTTCAAGAGTCATTCCCGTCATTGAAAAGATCACAAAAGAATTGGATGTACCGATTTCCATTGATACGTATAAGGCCCATGTGGCAGATGAAGCAGTGAAAGCCGGAGCTTCCATCATCAATGATGTATGGGGAGCGAAGGCAGATCCTCAAATGGCGCATGTGGCAGCGAAGCACAATGTGCCGATTATTTTAATGCACAATCGGCCAGAGCGAAACTATACACATCTAATTTCAGATATGATCGCAGATTTGAAAGAAAGTGTTCAAATTGCGAAACAAGCGGGTGTCCGTGATGACATGATCATATTAGACCCAGGTATAGGGTTTGCGAAAAATAAAGAGGACAACCTGATAGTGATGAATGAGCTCGAACATTTTTGTCACCTTGGGTATCCACTGCTCTTAGCTACATCTCGAAAGCGATTCATCGGAGCTGTCTTAGACCTGCCACCGGAAGAACGTACTGAAGGAACGGGGGCTACGGTCTGCCTTGGGATTCAAAAAGGCAGTGCGATGGTTCGTGTACATGATGTAAAAGAAATCGCAAGAATGGCAAAAATGATGGATGCCATGTTGAATAAAGGAGGCGCTTATCATCGATAAAGTATATGTAAATGGAATGGAATTTTACGGCTATCATGGCGTATTTGCAGAAGAAAATAAATTAGGACAGCGGTTCCGTGTGGATTTAACAGCTTCACTTGATTTAAGTAAAGCCGGACAAACGGATGACCTCAATGAGACGATCAATTATGCAGAGCTCTACCATATCTGCAAAAGCATTGTAGAGGGTGAATCAGTCAACCTCGTTGAAACACTGACAGAAAGAATTGCGAGCCAAGTGTTAAAGGACTTCCCGACAGTTCAGGAATGTACAGTGAAGGTGATCAAACCAGATCCGCCAATTCCAGGACACTATCAGTCCGTTGCCATTGAAATGACGAGATCGCGCGCATGAACAATACCGCATACATCGCTTTAGGTTCGAACATAGGGAAAAAGGAAACCTATTTAAAAGAAGCCGTCAAAAAACTGCACGAACATCCAGAGGTTCAAGTAGAATCAATCTCATCTATATATGAAACAACACCTGTAGGTTACGAAAACCAAGATGACTTTTTAAATATGGCTGTGAAAATTTCCACCTCGCTTCGTCCGTATGAACTACTGACACTTACTCAGAAAATCGAGCAAGAGTTAGGCAGAACAAGAGAAGTGAGATGGGGACCGCGAACGGCTGACCTTGACATTTTACTTTATAATCGTGAAAATATTGAAACAGAACAGCTTGTAGTGCCACATCCTAGAATGTACGAACGTTTATTCGTTCTCGTTCCGATGAGTGAGATTTGCCCTGAAATCGGCGAAGTACAAATAAATGCCGTAACAGACCAAGAAGGTGTAAGCATATGGAAAAAGATATGTGGGGTAGAAGAATTCGTGCATACCGAAAGCTAAAAGGGTATACTCAGGAAGGGTTCGCGAAAAGACTGGGCATCTCTGTCTCTGTCTTAGGAGAAATTGAGCGAGGCAATCGATTACCAACAAACCAATTGGTTGATCAAATAGCAGATGCTTTAAATATAACGGTGGAAGAACTTTCGCCAATTCTTGAAGAAGAAAGGAGGGGAAATGATGTTTAAAATCGGAGATATCGACATTAAAAACAAAGTGGTGCTCGCACCTATGGCTGGTGTGTGCAACTCTGCCTTCAGACTGACAGTGAAAGAGTTTGGAGCAGGTTTAGTCTGCGCTGAAATGATCAGTGACAAGGCGATCCTGATCAACAATGCAAGAACAATGGGTATGCTATACATTGATGAACGGGAAAAGCCTTTGAGCCTTCAGATATTTGGAGGTGAAAAAGACACTCTCGTTGAAGCAGCAAAGTTTGTAGACCAGAATACCACAGCGGACATTATCGATATCAACATGGGCTGTCCTGTACCGAAGATTACGAAATGTGATGCAGGAGCGAAATGGCTGCTTGATCCAAACAAGATTTATGAAATGGTCTCTGCTGTTGTAGATGCTGTAGATAAACCTGTTACGGTGAAAATGAGAATGGGCTGGGACGAAGATCATATCTTCGCTATCGACAATGCCCGTGCTGTTGAACGAGCAGGTGGACAAGCGGTTGCGCTTCACGGGCGGACACGTGTGCAGATGTACGAAGGAACAGCGAATTGGGATATTATAAAAGAGGTCAAACAATCTGTTTCCATTCCTGTCATCGGCAATGGAGATGTTAAAACCCCTCAAGATGCAAAACGTATGCTTGATGAAACGGGTGTAGATGCTGTCATGATCGGAAGAGCCGCACTAGGAAACCCGTGGATGATCTATCGAACGGTTCATTATTTAGAAACGGGTGAACTGAAAGAAGAGCCAAATGTACGTGAGAAGATGTCAGTGTGCAAGCTTCACTTAGACAGACTTATTGATCTAAAAGGCGAGCATGTGGCTGTCAGAGAAATGAGAAAGCACGCAGCATGGTACTTAAAAGGTGTCCGAGGCAATGCGGACGTGAGAAATCAAATCAATCAAAGCGAAACGAGAGCGGAGCTTGTACAAGTTCTTGATGACTTTACGATCGAAGCCGAGGCAAAAGAGCTTCAAAGTATAAAAGTAGGATAAGACTATCTTTCTTTTTGTAGCTCACTGCTAGTGCATGTACTGGCAGTTTTTCTGCTTTTCTCTGCAAAATACATTATTGGAGTGATATAAATGAGTAATGAAGGGCTTAATAACGAAGAATTAAATGACCAATTCCAGGTCAGACGTGACAAAATGAATAAAATGAGAGAAGAGGGTATCGATCCATTCGGTGAACGATATGACCGTTCTCATCAATCTGCACAAATTATTGCAGAATACGATGAGTTTTCTAAAGAAGACTTAGAAGAAAAGTCTGCCCAAGTGACAATCGCTGGACGTATGATGACAAAGCGTGGAAAAGGGAAAGCTGGCTTTGCGCATATACAAGACTTAGAAGGACAAATTCAAATCTACGTTCGTAAAGATAGTGTAGGAGAAGAAGCTTACGAATTATTCAAAAGCTCAGACCTAGGTGATATTATCGGTGTAACAGGAGCGGTATTTAAAACGAATGTAGGAGAACTTTCTATTAAAGCGACTAGCTTTGAGGTTCTCACAAAAGCACTTCGCCCACTTCCTGATAAATATCATGGACTTAAAGATGTTGAACAACGTTATCGTCAGCGTTACCTTGACCTGATTGTAAATCCAGAGAGTAAGCAGACGTTCATCATGCGAAGCAAGATCATTCAATCTATGAGAAGATACTTAGATTCTAAAGGATACCTAGAAGTTGAAACACCAACTATGCACAGCATCCCTGGTGGTGCATCAGCACGTCCTTTCATTACTCATCATAATGCACTGGATATGCCGCTCTATATGCGTATTGCGATTGAATTGCACTTAAAACGCCTCATTGTCGGTGGCCTAGAGAAAGTATACGAGATTGGCCGTGTATTCCGTAACGAAGGTGTATCAACTCGTCATAACCCAGAATTCACTATGATCGAGCTGTACGAAGCTTACGCAGATTACAAAGACATCATGAACCTAACTGAAAACCTGATTGCTCATATTGCCGAAGAGGTACTAGGGACAACCACGATTCAATATGGAGAAGATGAAATTGATCTCAAGCCTGAATGGAAAAGACTCCATATGGTTGAAGCGGTCAAAGAAGCAACTGGTGTAGACTTCTGGCAGGAGATGTCTATAGAAGAAGCGAAACAGCATGCAGCTGATCACGGAATTGAAATTACGAAAAACATGACAGTAGGTCATATCATCAATGAGTTCTTCGAGCAAAAAGTTGAGGAAACATTGGTGCAGCCTACCTTTATTTACGGACACCCAGTGGAGATTTCTCCATTAGCTAAGAAAAATCCTGAAGATCCTCGCTTCACTGATCGCTTTGAGCTATTTATCGTACGCCGTGAACATGCTAATGCATTCACAGAGCTAAACGATCCAATCGATCAAAGAGAACGATTCGAAGCTCAATTAAAAGAACGTGAAGAAGGAAATGACGAAGCGCATCTAATGGATGACGATTTTGTTGAAGCATTAGAATATGGTATGCCTCCAACAGGCGGACTAGGAATCGGTATCGACCGGTTAATCATGCTATTAACAAATTCTCCATCAATCAGAGATGTACTGCTTTTCCCACAAATGAGAAACCGCTAATACATCAATTAAAGCGCCATTTTAACTATGGCGCTTTTTATTTTTCATAAAATGAAACTTTTTTTAAAAAAACTATTGCAAGGAAAGAATCAAGGTGGTATATTATTATTCGTTGCCGCAAAACAGCAACGAGGTTAAAAAAAGAAATTGAAAAAAATTCTTGACTTTAACCAATACGAAATGTTAAGATATTAAAGTCGCTTACGAGCGATAACGAAAATGATCTTTGAAAACTAAACAAGACAAAACGTACCTGTTAATTCGAGTTTTTATA
>NZ_JARVRK010000003.1:0-62265 GCF_030209735.1 Bacillus sp. lyk4-R2A-2 | reverse complement strand
AAACTCGAATTAACAGGTACGTTTTGTCTTGTTTAGTTTTCAAAGATCATCTTCGCCGTTCTTAGCGGCTTTAATAATATAACATTTCGCTTCATCTTATGTCAATAACTTTTTTCAAGTTTATTTCCCGAAGCGTTTTATGTTTGTCACTGTGTGTCAGCGACGATTAATAATATATCACGAAAACTTTCTATTGGTCAATGCCTTTTCAAAACTTTTTTTGAAATAGTTTTATCGTGCATCTCAAACCCTTGTCCTGCATACAATCAAGTAACAATCTCGGACAAGGCAGGAGTGTTTGAATTGAGTCGATTATATGTGTTGCCTATTAAACGGCTGAAGCAAGTTGTCATTATTCTTGTAGCAGCCCTTGCAGCTGCAACCTTTTTTTATGTACAAAAGGCACCGCCGCTGTCGGTATTTAAAACAGAACACGGACCCCGAGCCATTTATAAAGGCGAGACTTCCTCAAAACATGTCTCCCTTACTTTTAATATCGGCTGGGGAGATGAGAAGGCAGTTCCTATTTTAAATGTCCTTCGAGAGTACGATATAAAGAACGCTACTTTCTTTCTGTCTGCTTCTTGGGCTGAGCGTCATCCTGATATCGTCAAACAAATTAGAGAGGACGGTCACCAAATCGGCAGCCTTGGCTATGCTTATAAAAATTATAGCCAGCTTGAAGATAGTGAAATCAAGCAAGATCTTGTCCGGGCACAAAATTCATTTCAAAAGCTTGGACTAGATGACATTCAACTATTAAGACCGCCAACTGGGCAATTTAACGAAAAAGCTTTAAAAATTGCCACACAGTACGGTTATACCGTTGTCCATTACAGCGTCAATTCACAGGATTGGCTGAATCCAGGCGTCGATCAGATTGTTCAGAATGTAAATGATCGAATGAAAAGCGGAGACATTGTTCTCCTCCATGCCTCAGATTCAGCAACCCAAACCGCTCAAGCCTTACCAGCTATTTTGAAACAAATCAAAGAAAAGAATTTAAAGAATGTGACGGTTGGCGAACTGATCTCCAATACCAAAACAAGGTCATCGGAAGTTAAGTAGCTTTTGCCTTTGAAAACCGCGGCATAGCTAATAACTGAAACGCATTACAGCCTAATAGCGGGAATAGCATTAAATACAGCCAGTCCTCTTCATTGACTCTGAGCGCCGGGAACCATTCTAGCGACGTGATGACAACCATGAGAAACATTGCGGAAACAAATGTTTTCTTAGAGGACTGCTGCTGTTTAAAGTACGCCACGATCAATGCGAACACACCGATAAAGACAGGCAGCCATAGGTATGGAAGAAATGATTCATTCTCCCCGAAAAACAAAAATCGCAAGTAAGCTAAATCAAACAGCACAAAGATCACCAGAAACAGCTGAATGGTATTCCATAAAGAATGTGACCGGAATATCTCTAGCGCAAACCGGTGCACCGTCAAAAAGACAACAAACCCCATCTGACTAATGACACTAAAAATCATCCCCACACCAATGAACCAAAATAACACAGATGCGATTTCTAGTATTTCAAACGATATAAAAAGCTTCTGATATTTCCCCCACTCCAGCGCAAAGCCTACCACGCTTGTAATGACCGCTCCAACAGCTAGCACAGAGAAGAAGAAACGAACTAAATCCCGACTTTTCATTGAATTGACCCAACCCCTATTTTTGTTATGTATAAATTCACGTGAAACATTCATATTAAAAGTAAGACATGTAACGAAAGGAGCCACAGTATGTCAAAAGGCATCTTGCGTATAATGAGCTGTTTTCTCCTTTTATCTCTAACAGCTTGTGCTCCCAAAACCCAATCCTCATCTAATATGGACTATGACGAAACAAAGAAAATGGTCGTCGATATATTGAAGACAGATGACGGTAAAAAGGCCATTCAACAGTTATTAAATGACGAGGCAATGAATGAAGCTTTGGTAATGGATGAACAAACTGTGAAAAAAACGATAGAGAAAACACTGACTTCTGATAAAGGCAAAGAGTTCTGGAAGAAGGTCTTTGAGGATTCTAAATTTGCCGAGACTTTCGCAAAATCCATGCAGCAACAGCATGAAAAGATGTTAAAACAGTTAATGAAGGACCCTGACTATCAGCAATTGATGATGGATATTCTCAAGGATCCTGAAATGGAAAAGAAATACGGTGAACTGGTGAAAAGCAAAGAGTTCAGAAAGCATTTAGAAAAAGTTATTACGGAAACATTAAGCAGTCCTCTTTATAAGAAGAAATTCGAAGATGAGCTTAAAAAAGCAGCATCTGAAAGCAGTGATTCCGGATCAAAAGGCAGCGAAGAAAGCGGCAGTTAAACATCACCCGAGTGGACATACATCCACTCGGGCTTTCATTATGCTTTTACTGCTAATTGTTCAATGACTTTATTCGCAATGTGTTGATACACTTCTCCTGTCGGATGACTCGCATCATAGACGGATGGAGCAAAATCCTCTTCATTCCAATCAGGCTGTCTTAAAGGAATTTGACCAAGGACCGATACTCGCAGCTCTTCTGCCAGCTTGTCCCCGCCCCCTTTTCCAAAGACATATTCTTTCTCACCTGTTTTTTTGCTTTCATAATAGCTCATATTCTCAACGACCCCTAGCACTTCGTGATCTGTTTGCAGTGCCATTGCGCCTGCTCTAGCAGCAACGAAGGCAGCTGTAGGATGCGGTGTTGTGACAATGATTTCTTTACAGCTTGGAAGCATTGTATGAATATCAAGCGCCACATCTCCCGTTCCAGGCGGAAGGTCTAATAGTAAGTAATCTAATTCTCCCCACTCGACTTCGTGGAAGAAGTTATTTAGCATTTTACCAAGCATCGGTCCTCTCCATATGACCGGTGCATTTTCTTCAACAAAAAAGCCCATTGAAATCACTTTGACACCAAAGCGTTCCACAGGAATAATTTTTTCCCCTTTAACCGTTGGTCTGACGGTGATTCCCATCATATCCGGTACACTAAAGCCATAAATATCTGCATCAATCAGTCCGACTTTTTTCCCTAGACGAGCCAGCGCTACAGCAAGGTTAACAGACACGGTGGATTTCCCAACGCCGCCCTTTCCGCTCGCTATCGCTAAGAACTCAGGCGGATTTTTAGAATTGAGCAGGTTTTCTTCCTCATCTTGTGAAGGCATAAACCTTTCAAGTGTTTCCTGAGGCAGTTCTTCAAAACGAAGTCCTACTGTGTTAGCACCCTCTGCTTTCAAGGCTTGTACGATGTCTTGCTGCAGCTTCATCTGCTCAGCAGTACCCGTTTTGGCAATAGCCACCTTTAAGCTCACATGCTCTTTTTCAGGCTTTAGGCTGATTTCCTTGATGGCATCTAGCTCACCAAGCGGTATATGAAGGAAAGGTTCGTCCATCTTCCCAACTAGTTTTCTCACATCATCTTGTCCGATCATAGCAGAACCTCACCCTTTATTGAATTCGTTTACAATCCAAGTATATCATACATATCCTTACAATGTCTGTCCTGTTTGCCTGCGTTCAAAAGGAAAAAGCCCCTTATTCAGGCGGCTCTTTTTGCTCTGTTAAATATCTTAAAATGCCTTTATAAATGGAGGCGGCTATTTGATCTTGATATTTAGGTGTTGCCAGCTGACCGGCCTCTTTCGGATTGGAGAGAAACCCAATCTCCACAAGAGCTCCTGGCTTTGTCACATTTTGCATTAAATAAATGCCATTGATCCGCTTCGCCTTTCGATCTGTGTTTTCAAGATTATTGCGTAATTCATCTTGTATGAACTTCGCTGCCTTTTCATTCTCTTCATACTTTCCGTAAAAAAACGTCTGCGCGCCGCTCCATTTGTTCGATGGGATCGCATTTAAATGAATACTTAAATAGAGATCCGCTTCAGACTCATTGATGACTTTTACGCGGTTTCTTAAATCTTCCGCTTTCTTCCGGGCATATCCCTTTGTGTTCTTTGATGATAAATCAGAATCATCCTCGCGGGTCATGAGAACAAGCGCTCCCTGCTCCTGCAAATAGTCACGTATCTTCATGGATACATCCAGTGCAATCTCTTTTTCAAGCAGCTCTCCTCCTACAGCCCCGCCATCTGGACCGCCATGACCCGGATCTAAATAGATGATCTTGCCGCTCAGAGGCAAGTTCCACGATTTCCACGAATCATCATTTAGAAATTGAAACCTGAATAAGAATAAGAGGACAATAAACCCGATTAAAAACCCTGTCCATTTCAGCTTTCTTTTCATCCCTGTCCCTCCCATACACCATTATTTTATAGATATGGGACAAGGACTGGAAATATGCTTAATGCAGCCGAAGCTTATGCCTTTTTTCTGATTCCCGAAAGCCTTCCTGCCACCACATGCTTAAAAAATCCTTCGCAAATGGATACAGACACGACATCTTCCGCTCCATTCGGAACATATTTCCCCACGATTGCAAACACCCCGCTAGCTCCTCAACCAGCTCATCTTCTTCATGAACTGACCGCTTCTTTATATCATCGAACGATTCACCGTACTTGCTCGACTCACCGTATCTCCCACCTGCTAAAAAAGCTTCAATGGCGAAATCGATGCAGCCATCACTCATAATCCCAGCTGGATCATCTGCAAATGGGAACAGCTTCTTCGTGAATTTCTCGGAAGCGACCGTCACCTGTTGAAGAGACAATGTACGCAACAGCTTCTTTTCAAGCGTGACATCTCGTTTTGTTTTCAATTGATAAAATGAAAGAACCTCTGCCATGGACTGAACTCCTTTTTTCTTTGTATTGTTCGTTGGTTTGAACAAAACATGCAGTTCAGTAAATGGAAATCAATGAGCTAATGGATTGGAAAATTGTGATAAGATGAACACTTATATATAGAAAGAATGGAAAAGGGGCAAAATTCATGAAGAAGTGGATGTATATCCTACTGCTACTAACAGTCGTCTTATCTGGATGCAGCAGTCACGCGACCGAGCAGAAGAGCGATATAAAAGGAATAGAAGACATATCATTAAAACAGCTTTCTAAGCACAAAAATTCTTATATTGGAGACAACGGAGCAATTGGCGCTATTTTATCAGATCTTCCAGGTAACGTGATTCGTGAGTATGAAATCGTAGATGAAAAAGAGCTAAAAGTGACATATGGCGTGAAAGAAAATGCCAATGATACAGAAGAACAATTTGATACATTTTGGTTTGACAAGAAGGATACCATTGAAAAAAACTACTTATATAACGCATTGGCACTTTTTATTCTTATCGATAATGCTGAGCAAGTGACACTCAAGATGAACTCTAACGACAAACAATCCGTCACGTTTAAAAGACAAGAGCTAGAAAAAAAGCTGCCTCACTCATTTAAAGAGTATCAAGACGATGCAGCGCTTTGGCAAAAGGAACTGGTTGATGGAGTTGTGAAGTCAAAAGAGAAACGCCAAGATGTATACAAAACGTTTCCCATGAAGAAATAATAAAACAGAGGGGTATCTCCCTCTGTTTTATTGATGATTATTTAGTAAAAGCTTGAATCAATCTTTGTCGAAAGTGTTGATCCACTGCTGCAGTAAGCATAAATTCATTGAATACTTCCTCAATCCAGTGAGAATTGTTCGCTTTCGGATCATTGATAAAAAGAGTGATGGATATAGAGGATGTTTCTGTTCTTCGATATAAAGCAGCTGTGAAAACAAACAATGTTGCTCCGCCTTTATACCAAAGATATTGATCTGTTTCCTTTTTGAATGTTTCTCCCAGTACGATTTGGCTAAAAAGACTTTTTTCTTCTGTTGTTAACAGCTCATCCTGCAGACGTTTCATAAGATGTGCATATTGATTCGTTGTAGACTTTGTCATCTTTTGCGTCAGTAATGATTGAATACGCAAGCTTAACAAGTTCTTTTTCATCAATTTTTCTTCTAACGCCTTTTTTTGCTCTTGGTTATTTTTCATGATATTAAAAATCTCAATCATCAGAGATTTGTATTGCTCATCAGTTACACCGCTCATTTTCTTTAATGCATCCCGCCGATGATTAGATACATAGGCTGGCCACAACAGCTTGGGTGTCAGCGGCATGAGTTCATCATGTTCTGTAAGACCCGCTTGTTTCATCCGATCATTGATCTTATCTAAGCCGAGCCGGTCAATCAAATAATCAGTACAAGCATTCGAACTGACTTGCATCATCCCTTTGGCAACATCTAATAAAGTTGCATGCTCAGAAAAATCGTTGACCTCCAGCCAGTATGTGTGAGCACCGCCATCGGTTCTATCAATATAAAACCGCTCTATGTCCGCCAATGCCACTTTTTCATCTAGCTTGCTGTCACCGCTAGAGACGGTTTTAACAAAATGAAACAAAACCATTAATTTCACCGTACTTGCAAGTGGTGTTTTTTGATTACCATTCCAATCTAATACCACATCTTCATTTTCAATGATTGTCGCTGATACGTCCTTTTTGTTTTTTGTGACAAATGTCAAAAGATCTTCCTTTGTTTTATTCAAATGTTTCTCCTTTCCCAACCACTATAGATTCTCATCTTTAATATAACAAATATTTGAAATAAAGGCACAAAAAAAGAAGTGGTTTGTGAATCCCCTCCGCTTCTTAATGATTTTATTCATGAGGCAGTTGCAGCTTCATCCCATCATGCGTAGCTTCAAAGCCCAACTTTTCGTAAAAACGGCGTGCATCTGGTCTCTGTTTGTCTGTTGTTAGCTGAATCATATGACAACCGCGGTCACTTGCGTGCTGAATAGCCTTTTTTATCAACATCGTGCCAATTCCTTTCCCTCTATGAGACGAGGCCGTACGAACTCCTTCTATTGAAGCTCTCCATCCTCCTTGATGTGCAAGAAATGGCGTCATGGTTAATTGGAGAACACCAACAGCTTCTTCCTGATCACACGCAACAATGAGTTCAATATTTGGATCAGCATCCATTGAATGAAAGGCTTCGATATAGCTTTCTAACAATGGTTGCGTGTAACGCTCTCTTTTTTGACCTAACATATCATCCGCGAGCATGAAGACGATTTTATCGAGATCATCCAGCTTGGCTTCTCTGAATGTCAGTTGACTGAACCCCATTGAACACACCTCCTATGAACTGAAGTGGAACTTATTGACCAAAATACCATTGATGCGCGTTCTTATATAAGATGTGATCAGCTGCTTTTTCATCAAAGAGCTGTTGAATCAACTCAACATCACCGTATTCAAATGGACGCTTCGCCCTTGTGGATGGAAGGTCTGTACCAAACATCAGTGCATCAGGATTCGTTTGATAAATGGATGTCAACGCATGTTCAACGTTTAAATCGACACGTCCAAAACCTGTTGCTTTTACCCGAACTCCTTTATCAACCAGCTTGAGCAAATGTGGCAAACCTTCTTCCGATAAGCCTAAATGATCAATCGAAACGGCTGGTAGCTGTTCAAGCGTAGATGAGATGTCAGGGAGATGCTTAGCGTCTATGTAGAGCTCACTATGCCATCCCGCCAGCTCATACACCCTTCTCGCAAAATAATCGAGCTTCGAAATATCCTCCGAACCGCCACGCTTCACATTAAAACGTAAAGCCTTCACCCCATGTTGATCCAAATGAACAATCTCATCATCAGTTGCCGTAAAAGGTAATTGAGTCACGCCGCAAAAATCTGGCCCCAGTTCATCTAGCGCTTTCAACAAATAGCCTTGATCAAAGCCTTGAAATGACCCTGAGACGATGGCTCCACCTACAATCCCCAGATCAGCCGTCTCTCTCCTATAATCATTCACCACATAACTAGGGGGTGTATACCCTTGGTTTTCTTGAATGGGAAAATCAAAATCAATGATATGAAAATGTGCATCAAAGATCCTCATGCTTGGCGCCCCTCTTCTGCTTATTTGATCTGATTATATCAATAGCGAAAGCCAAGGGATATTTGGAATGACGAATTACTTCATATCATGAAAACTTATCAAGTTTTCCATTCCTCACTTAAGATGGCATAGTAAAACTCATCCCACCACTCATTTCCTTGTGGGATACATTTTTCAAAATATCCTTCTCTTCTCATCCCCATTTTCTCCATCACTCTCCACGATGGCACATTTTCAGGCTGACAAGTGGCAATGATCCGATGTAAATTCATTGTGTGAAAGCCATGATGCAGTACAGCATAGGCTGCTTCAGATGCATAGCCTTTGTTTTGATATACAGGATTGAAAACCCAGCCAATTTCATACGTGTGATCACCAAAGTAAGGATGAAATGCGATATGCCCGATGCATGTATGATCTTCTTTTAATAGGACAGCGACATACTTAGCATCTTCATGACGATTATTTTTGACAAATTCCTTCGCATCTACTTTAGAAAATACATCTTCCGGAATATACTTCATCACTACCGGATCAGATGTATAAGCATAGACATCCTGCCAATCATCATCAGCAAATGGACGAATGAGACATCTTTCTGTCGTTAGATTCATAGGACAGCCTCCATCTTTTTTAACAAAAAACTTCTATACTCATATTTTATACGTATTCAAGAGGAAGAGACCAGTTATGATCTATCACATAAAAAGCACAAAAAAAAGCACCAGCACGAAGCTGATGCTTTTTTTATAAGGTTTGTTTGTAACAAACCTTTGTAAAACGTCCATACAATATAAAATTGATTAACGTTTTGAGAACTGAGGTGCGCGACGTGCGCCTTTAAGACCGTATTTCTTACGCTCTTTCATACGAGGGTCACGAGTAAGAAGTCCAGCACGTTTAAGTGATGTACGGTACTCAGGATCTACTTCTAGAAGAGCACGAGAGATACCGTGACGAATTGCTCCAGCTTGACCAGAGAATCCACCACCGTGAACAGTTACAAGAACATCGTAGCTGTTAGCTGTTTCTGTGATGTTCAAAGGCTGTTTCACGTCTTCGATTAAAGCAGCGAATGGAATGTATTCAGTAATTTCACGATTATTAACGACGATACGGCCTTCACCTGGAACTAAGCGAACGCGCGCTACAGAACTTTTACGACGACCTGTACCGTAATATTGAACCTGTGCCAAATTGTTAACCTCCCTTATAATTAACCGCGAAGTTCGTAAACTTCAGGTTGTTGTGCTTGATGTGGATGCTCAGAACCACGGTACACATTTAATTTTTTGAACATTTGACGGCCTAATGGACCCTTTGGAAGCATACCTTTGATAGCAAGCTCCAACATTTTTTCAGGGTAGTTTGTACGCATCTCAAGAGCAGTTCTTTGTTTCAAACCACCTGGGTGCATTGTGTGACGGTAGTAAATTTTGTCCGTCAATTTCTTACCTGTTAATTCGATTTTCTCAGCATTGATGATGATGACGTGATCACCTGTATCAACGTGTGGTGTATAAGTTGGTTTGTGCTTACCGCGCAAAAGTGATGCTACTTCAGTAGAAAGACGACCTAGAGTCTTGCCTGCCGCATCAACAACTAGCCATTTGCGCTCAATTGTGCTTGCGTTCGCCATTGGTGTTGTACGCATGAGTTTCCCTCCTAAATAAATCAATGATTTTTCCTTGAATCAAATGCTACGTTCTATTTCAAAACACAAGATAAGTCTTCCGGGGCTTATTTGTGGGGTTGAAATACATACCATATGATATCTTATAACTTTCTGCTTCCTGTGTCAAGAACATGTTACACCTGGTTTAGTTGTCATAGAAAACTTCCCATAAATACAGTCCGTGACTAGGCGCAGTCTTGCCTGCCGCTTCGCGATTTCGGGCGGCAAGCATGGCTTTTATCTCATCAGGGTGAAATTTACCAGATCCGATTTCAAGTAACGTTCCAGCGAAAATTCGCACCATGTTGTATAAAAATCCATTTCCTCTCACACGCATTTCAAGCCCGTCTGAGACGTTTTTCCACTCGAGGGTGTAAATCTCTCTCACCTTGTCCTGGACCTCTGTATTGGCCGCACAAAAGCTTGTGAAGTCGTGTGTGCCAATGAGGTGCCCAGCAGCTTCTCTCATTTTGTCTGCATCCAGCCGGTAAGGAAAGTGGCAGGCATACTGTCTCGTGAACACATTTTGGTGCGTTTCCGTTGAGACCTTATAACGGTACTCCTTCGAAACGACACTAAAACGTGCATGAAACGACTCATCCACTTCCTCAGCCTTTAGAACCCGGATGTCATCCGGCAGGAGACTGTTGAGGGCAAAAGGCCATCTTTCCATCGGAATCGAGAGCGGCGTGTCGAAATGGATGACCTGCCCCTTCGCATGGACGCCACTGTCCGTCCGGCCAGAAGCCACAATCGGAATCAGTTCATCCTGTTTATGCATTCTTGCAAGAGCAGACTCGATCTCCGTCTGAACAGTCCGCTGCCCAGGCTGCACCTGATAGCCTTTAAAATGTGTCCCATCGTAGGATACGGTACATTTGACCTTCATCTAGGAATCACCTAATTTCTCAGAAATACAAGGAGTGCTGTTAACAGGATGAATAGGAGCAGTGTGAACGTGTCTTTCATGCCCCAGACAAGCTGACGGTATTTCGTCCGCCCTTCTCCTCCGCGGTAGCCTCTCGCTTCCATAGCGGTCGCCAGTTCCTCTGCACGCTTAAACGCACTGACGAAAAGCGGGACAAGTAAAGGAACGATGGCTTTCATGCGATCTTTAAGAGGTCCGCTTGTAAAATCAACACCTCTTGCCATTTGCGCCTTCATGATTTTGTCCGTCTCTTCTAGTAAAGTTGGAATGAACCGAAGAGAGATGGACATCATGAGAGCAAGCTCATGAACGGGCAGTTTGATTTTACGGAATGGGTGAAGCAGCTTTTCCATACCGTCTGTCACTTCTATAGGCGTTGTGGTTAACGTCAGAAGTGTCGTCATCATGATGAGATAGACAAAACGGAGAGAAATGAAAATCCCCTGCTTTAGACCTTCTTCATAAATATTTAAAAAACCAAAGTGAAATAGCAAGGCGCCATCCTTTGTCATGAAGATATGCAGTATGAAGGTAAACAGGACAATCCATAGGATCGGCTTCATTCCTTTGAGAATAAAGTATAGCGGCACCTGAGAAACCATCACCACAAGGAGGGTAAAGACACCTAAAAGCCCGTAAGTGATGTAATTATTAGCAAAAAAGACAATAAAGACAAAAAAGAAAATTGATAACAGCTTTGTCCTTGGATCAAGACGATGGACAAAGGATGAACCTGGCACATACTTGCCGATAATCATACTATCCATCATGATGTCGTGTCCTCCTGATAAAGAGCTGTTAAGGCTTCTGCCATTTCATCCATGGTCAGAAGCGGCCTTGGAAACGTAATGCCCAGCTTTTTTTCTACAGTCTGCTGGAATTTAATCGTTTCTGGGAGGTCGAGACCAAACGAAGACATGTCTGTACGATTGGCAAACAATTCTCTCGGCGTACCTGTCGCCTTCACCGTTCCTTTATGCATCACAATCATTTGATCCGCATAATGAGCTGCATCCTCCATACTGTGTGTAACCAGAATCGTGGTGAGGTTTGCCTTTTGATGAAGCTCATAGAACATGTCCATGATTTCCTTACGTCCGCGTGGATCTAATCCTGCAGTCGGCTCATCCAGCACAAGCACTTCTGGCTCCATCGCTAGAACACCTGCAATCGCCACACGTCTCATTTGACCGCCGCTTAGTTCAAAGGGAGATCGAGATAATAAGGATTCAGGAAGACCAACTAGCTTCAGCATTTCCTTCGCCTTTGCTTCTGCCTTCTCCTGAGGAACACCGAAATTCATCGGACCAAAGCAGATATCCTTAAGGATCGTTTCTTCAAAGAGCTGATGCTCAGGAAACTGAAACACGATGCCTACTTTTTTCCGAAGTGACTTTAAATCCTTCTGCTTTTTATTGGCTTGTAAGATGGTATCCCCAAGCGCAATGCTCCCCTTCGTTGGTTTGAGCAAGCCATTTAAATGCTGCAGCAACGTGGACTTGCCAGAGCCCGTATGACCAATGACAGCGACATAGCTGCCCTCTTGAATGGAAGCATTGACATCATACAAAGCGAGACGCTCAAACGGCGTTTTCATTTGATAACGATGCTCTAATTCTTTGATCGTAATGTCCATAGCTCTTTCACCAATCCTTCTTGTGTCAAATGGGCATTTGCAAGCGGTACACCTTGCTGCTTCAATTGTTTGCTCAGCCGATAGGAGAATGGCAGATCAAGTCCAATTTGAACTAGCTCTTCGTCTAGTTCAAATACTTCCTCTGGGGTTCCCTCGGCAAATTTTTTCCCGCCATTCATGACAATGACCCGGTCTGCCTTGGCGGCCTCGTCTAAATCATGTGTAATGGAAATGACTGTGACCGTCCCTTGTTCCTTCAATAGTCTAACAGTCTCTAACACTTCTTCACGGCCAATCGGATCAAGCATCGATGTTGCTTCATCCAAGATCATGATGTCAGGGCTTGCGGCAAGTACACCTGCAATAGCGACTCTCTGCTTTTGCCCGCCTGATAGATGGTGCGGCTCTTGATCAAGAAACTCCTGCATATTGACCTGTTTGACAGCCCAATCTACACGTTCTATCATCAATTCCCGCTCAACCCCGTTATTTTCTAAACCAAAAGCCACATCATCACGAACCGTTGAGCCAACGAATTGGTTATCTGGGTTTTGAAAGACCATTCCGACCTTTTTGCGAATATCCCAGACACTCTCTTCTTTCAGCTCAATCTCTCCAACCTTGACCGTTCCAGCATCCGGTAAAATGAGCCCATTCAGTACACGGGCAAGTGTGGATTTACCTGAACCGTTATGACCAACAATGGCGAGCCATTCATTTTGATTCACATGCAATGACACTTGATCTAAAGCGGGCTTGTCCGCATCCTTGTGATAACGAAATACAATGTCCTTTACGTCAATTAATGTCTTCCCCATCTCTACCGGACCTCCTCTCAGCTCAACCTCTTCTTTGCTTCTTGCTAAAAAGCCGTAGTATCTAAAAAAGGGCATAGATCCAGTTATGAACTGTCCCGCCCTTTCTTAGATACACGCTATGTGATTAAACTAATTCAATGACAGCCATTGGTGCGCCATCGCCGCGACGAGGTCCAAGCTTCATGATACGAGTGTATCCACCTTGGCGATCTTCGTAGCGAGTTGCAACGTCAGCGAATAATTTTTGAAGTGCATCTTGGTTTGTTTCAGCGTTAGCTACTTCATTACGAATGTAAGCTGCAGCTTGACGGCGAGCATGAAGATCTCCGCGTTTGCCAAGAGTGATCATTTTTTCAACTACAGAGCGAAGTTCTTTCGCACGTGTTTCAGTTGTTTCGATGCGTTCGTTGATGATCAAATCAGTCGTTAGGTCACGAAGCATTGCTTTACGTTGTGCACTAGTGCGTCCTAGCTTTCTGTATGCCATGTGATGTCCCCTCCTTAGTTAGAGAATGCTGTATGAATAAAAAACACACGAAAATCCTAGTTCACAATGAAACTAGTCAATCGTCTTTACGAAGACCCAGTCCAAGTTCTTCTAGTTTCGCTTTCACTTCTTCAAGAGATTTACGTCCAAGGTTACGAACTTTCATCATATCCTCTTCTGTCTTGTTAGCAAGCTCTTGAACAGTATTAATACCCGCACGCTTCAAACAGTTGTAAGAACGAACAGAAAGATCAAGCTCTTCAATTGTCATTTCAAGCACTTTTTCTTTTTGGTCTTCTTCTTTCTCAACCATAATCTCAGCATGCTGAGCTTCGTCAGTTAACCCAACGAAAATATTCAGGTGTTCAGTTAAAATCTTAGAACCTAGAGCGATCGCTTCTTTCGGTCCTGTGCTTCCATCAGTCCATACATCTAGTGTTAATTTATCATAGTTTGTGATTTGCCCAACACGGGTGTTCTCCACTTGATAAGTCACACGAGAGACAGGTGTATAGATTGAGTCGATCGGAATCACACCGATTGGCTGATCGTCTCTTTTGTTTGCATCAGCAGGATTATACCCGCGACCTCTTTGTGCAGTTAAGCGAACACGGAAGCTCGCATTCTTGCCAAGAGTTGCGATGTGGAGATCTGGATTTAAAATTTCAATATCGCTGTCGTGTGTAATATCAGCAGCTGTTACAGTACCTTCATCTTGTACATCAATTTCAAGCGTCTTCTCTTCTTCAGAGTAGATTTTCAGTGCAAGCTTTTTAATGTTTAAGATAATCGTTGTAACATCTTCAACCACGCCTTCGATCGTTGAGAATTCGTGTAAGACACCATCTATCTGGATCGATGTTACAGCTGCACCAGGAAGTGAGGATAAAAGGATACGACGAAGGGAGTTCCCTAAAGTGGTACCATATCCACGCTCAAGTGGCTCTACGACAAACTTGCCATACTTGGCATCGTCGCTGATTTCAACCGTTTCGATTTTTGGTTTTTCAATTTCGATCATCTAATAAAACCCTCCTTCAAAACGTCGAAACCTCGAATAGAATCATATGAGATTCCATCCGAAATTCCTCATTGTTTAGTCCCGTATGTGCTCAGGCAACGAGTCGTGTATTCGTCTCATAAATAACTGTATCATAACCCATTATTGACAGGGACACAAAATCTATACAAACAAATTACACGCGGCGACGTTTTGGTGGACGGCATCCGTTATGAGGAACTGGAGTTACGTCTCTGATTGCAGTAACTTCAAGACCTGCAGCTTGAAGTGCACGAATTGCAGCTTCACGACCAGAACCAGGACCTTTAACAGTTACTTCAAGTGTTTTAAGACCATGTTCGATAGAACCTTTAGCAGCAGTTTCAGCAGCCATTTGTGCAGCGAAAGGAGTAGATTTACGAGAACCTCTGAATCCTAATGCACCAGCACTTGACCAAGAAATTGCGTTTCCATGAACATCAGTAATCGTTACAATCGTGTTGTTGAAAGTGGAACGAATATGAGCGATTCCAGCTTCAATATTCTTTTTCACGCGACGTTTACGCGTATTTTGTTTACGAGCAGCAGCCATTCTTTAACTACCTCCTTTACTTATTTTTTCTTGTTAGCTACAGTACGACGCGGACCTTTACGAGTACGCGCGTTGTTTTTTGTGTTTTGTCCACGAACAGGAAGTCCTCTACGATGACGGATTCCGCGGTAGCTTCCGATTTCAATTAGACGCTTAATGTTAAGTGAAACTTCACGACGAAGGTCACCTTCTACTTTAAGTTTGTCAATGATATCACGGATTTTACCAAGTTCGTCTTCAGTTAGATCGCGAACGCGAGTGTCTTCAGAAACACCTGCTTCTTTAAGGACTTGTTGCGCAGTCGTACGACCAATTCCAAAAACATATGTTAAAGAAATGACAACACGTTTATCACGTGGAATATCTACACCAGCAATACGAGCCATGATTTGGGCACCTCCTTGTTATTAGCCTTGTTTTTGTTTATGTTTTGGGTTTTCACAGATCACCATTACTTTTCCTTTTCTGCGAATAACTTTACATTTTTCACAGATAGGTTTAACAGATGGTCTCACTTTCATGTGTTTCCAACCTCCTTCTTCCGGAGTTGCTTTATTTGTAACGGTACGTAATTCTACCACGAGTTAAGTCATATGGAGATAATTCTACCGTAACTTTGTCTCCAGGTAAAATGCGAATGAAGTGCATACGGATTTTTCCTGATACATGAGCCAAAACTGTATGACCATTCTCTAGTTCAACTTTGAACATTGCATTTGGCAAAGTTTCTGCTACAGTACCTTCCACTTCAATTACATCGTCTTTCGCCATTCAAGTGTTCTCCCTTCTTCAAATCAGTAACTTGCTCTCTGACAAATGTCCAAATGAGTTTATCTCAATTGTCCATCTATCACCCGACCTGTTTTGAATATACTGTTCTGAACTTCCGGAGATACGCAACCATAAAAGGTTATATGATTGATATTTTTTCTTAGGAGAATGAAATTTACGCTTTTCTCCGTCTGCGATTAGTACATGGCAGCCACCGAACATGCCGATGACACCTGTATACTGATCTTGTTCTTTCCTTTGGACTATACAGACAACCTGCCCGATTTGGGCCTGAAAGGCTTCAGTGAAGACCTAAATCTTAGTCAGTATATCAAAACCTGTATCTGTAATCGCAATCGTATGCTCAAAGTGAGCACACTTTTTCCCATCAACCGTTACAACCGTCCAGTTATCAGCCAATGTTTTCACATATCGGCTGCCTGCGTTCACCATCGGTTCGATGGCCAACACCATTCCAGGTTTTAGCCGCGGGCCTTTGTTGGGCGGACCATAATGAGGAATTTGAGGGTCCTCATGAAGATCCTGTCCGACCCCATGTCCAACATATTCTCTAACAACTGAGAAATTCTCGTTTTCTACATACGTTTGTATGGCATGGGAAATGTTCGACAGACGTTCGCCTGGCTTTGCTTCCTGTAAGCCTTTATATAGAGATTCCTCTGTGACTTCCAGTAATTTGCGGTCTTCATCACTGATTACCCCAACTGGATAAGTCCAAGCAGAGTCACCATGATAGCCATTTAACTTTGCGCCAATATCGATACTAATGATGTCACCATCACGTAAAACCCGTTTACCAGGAATACCGTGAACGAGTTCTTCATTCACCGAAACGCAAATGCTCCCGCGAAAACCATTATACCCTTTAAAAGATGGGATTGCACCCTGCTTTGTAATAAAACGTTCGGCAATTTGATCCAATTCTTTTGTCGAAATACCTGGTTTTATGTGTTTCTTCAGCTCTTCATGAGTCAGTGCGACAATGCGTCCAGCTTCTCTCATAATCTCAAGCTCGCGAGGAGTTTTACAGATAATCATTTATTTAATCCCCCAAGCAGGCCCTTGATATCTGCATATACATCATTAATGTGTTTTGCACCATCAATGTTTGCAAGATATCCTTTTTCTGAATAGAAGTTCAGTAAAGGTTCAGTCTGCTTTAAGTTTACTTCAAGTCTAGTCGAAACGGTTTCTGCATTATCATCTGCACGTTGATAAAGCTCGCCTCCACACTTATCGCAAACATTTTCTTTCGCAGGTGGATTGAATACTAAATGATAGGTTGCTCCGCAATTTTTGCAAATTCTTCGGCCAGTCAGACGCTCCATCAATGCATCTTTATCGACTTTAATATTAATGACATAATCAATCGTTCTGCCAAGGTCCTTTAGAATGTCTTCTAAAGCTTCAGCCTGAGCGACTGTTCGCGGAAATCCGTCCAGAAGAAAACCTTGTTCACAATCATTTTTGCCAAGTCTTTCTCTAACAATACCGATTGTGACCTCATCAGGAACAAGCTCTCCTTTATCGATAAAGGATTTTGCTTCGAGCCCAAGTTGTGTCTCCTCTTTCATAGCAGCGCGGAACATATCTCCTGTTGAGATATGAGGGATCCCATAATCATCAACAATTCGTTCTGCCTGAGTGCCTTTACCAGCACCCGGAAGCCCCATTAAGACTAAGTTCATTTCGGATTTCCCCTTCCTTACTTAGAGAGGTTGGGCAGGAGCCCAGCCCTCTGTTTTATTTCATAAATCCACGGTAGTTTCGTTTCACTAATTGGCTTTCAAGCTGTTTCATTGTTTCAAGTGCAACACCTACAACAATGAGAAGACTTGTGCCGCCAATTTGTGCAGCGGAAGGTAATCCAGCGAATTGAATGAAAAAGATAGGAAGTATTGAAATCACGGCTAAGAAAATGGCGCCCACAAACGTGAGTCGGTACAAAATGCTCGTAATTCTATCTTGAGTCATTTTCCCTGGACGAACTCCCGGGATATAGCCACCCTGCTTTTGCAGATTTTCAGCCATTTGTTCAGGATTCACTTGGACAAAGGCATAAAAATATGTGAAAGCAACAATCAGTGCTACATAAATCGTCATACCGATTGGCTTAGTATAGTCAAAGTTGTTGGTTATCCAAGTTGTCACATTATTGGTTCCGAAGAACGATGCGACCGTCTGCGGAGTAATAATGAAAGAAACGGCAAAGATGACTGGAATCACCCCTGCTGGATTCACTTTCAATGGAAGATGCGTTGCTTGACTAGCAGACATTTGTGCACGGCCAGTTCCTTTTGAATATTGAATCGCAATCTTTCTCACTGCCATTTGAATGTAAATAACACCAATAACAATGACAAGAATAGCAATGACAATAAGGGCAATTTTCAGGATTTGCATGAACAGCTGTCCATCTCCACCTACAAACTGCTGAGCGTACACTTGTTTTAATGTTTGAGGGATACCTGCGATGATCCCGGCAAAGATAATAATCGAAATACCGTTACCAACACCGTGAGCAGTAATCTGCTCTCCCAGCCACATTAAAAATGCTGTTCCCGCAGTGAGTACGACCGCAATTAAGAGGTACGTTGAAACACCTGGGTTTTCAATCAGCATGCCTCCTGCCATATTGTTGAATCCATATGACATTCCTAACGCCTGGATAAAACCTAGAACAATTGTAAAATACCTTGTGAATTGTGCTAATTTTCGGCGGCCAACCTCTCCTTGCTTTGACCACTCAGTGAACTTCGGAACAACATCCATCTGCAAGAGCTGAATGATGATCGAAGCGGTGATATACGGCATAATCCCCATTGCAAGAATGGAGAATTGGAAAAGTGCCCCGCCCCCAAACGTGTTGAGGATCCCGAAAACACTCATTTGATCCTGTGCCTGGAGAACTTCGGCGTTCACATTAGGCACAGGGATGAAAGCACCTATACGAAAGACGATTAACATTAAAAGAGTGAATATAATCTTATTCCGTATATCTTTCACGCGCATAAAATTGGAGATTGTCTTAAACAAGTTAGATCACCTCGGCTGTACCGCCAGCAGCTTCAATAGCTTCTTTCGCAGAAGCAGAGAATTTATTGGCTTTTACAGTTAATTTTTTTTCTAATTTACCGTTGCCAAGAATTTTTACTCCTGCTTTTAACTTGCTTATTGCACCAGTCTCTAGAAGAAGTTCAGGAGTTACTTCCGTTCCTTCGTCAAAACTGTTTAATCTGTCTAAGTTGATTACCGCGTAATCTTTACGGTTGATGTTTGTAAAACCACGTTTTGGAAGACGTTGGAATAAAGGCATCTGACCACCTTCGAAACCAGGGCGTACACCGCCGCCAGAACGAGCGTTTTGACCTTTATGACCTTTACCAGAAGTTTTACCGTTACCTGATCCAATACCACGACCAACACGGTTGCGTACTTTACGTGAACCTTCTGAAGGCTTCAATTCATGAAGTTTCATTTGGGCACCTCCTTATCGATTAAAATGTTTTATTGTTCTTTAACAGAAACTAAATGAGACACCTTGTTAATCATGCCGCGGATCGCTGCATTGTCTTCATGTACGACTGTTTGGTTTGTTTTCTTAAGACCAAGAGTACGAACAGTGACACGCTGATCTTCTGGGCGACCGATTACACTGCGTTTGAGGGTAATTTCTAATTTATTTGCCATTAATGTTCCCTCCTTATCCTAACAGGTCTTCTACAGATTTTCCACGAAGCTTCGCAACGTCTTCAGCACGTTTAAGTTCACTTAAACCCTGAAGTGTTGCGCGGATCATGTTGATCGGTGTATTAGAACCTAGAGATTTAGAAAGGATATCAGCTAGACCAGCAAGCTCAAGAACCGCACGCACTGGGCCTCCAGCGATAACTCCTGTACCTTCTGAAGCAGGCTTCAATAGAACGTTTCCTGCACCGAATCGACCGATGATTTCATGTGGAATTGTAGTTCCAACCATTGGTACTTCAATTAAATTCTTTTTCGCATCTTCAACAGCTTTGCGGATCGCTTCTGGTACTTCTTGTGCTTTACCAGTACCGAAACCTACATGACCGTTTTTGTCACCGACAACAACTAAAGCTGCAAAACGGAAACGACGTCCACCTTTAACAACTTTCGCTACGCGGTTAACCGTAACTAAGCGTTCTTCTAACTCTAATTTGCTTTGGTCAATACGACTCATTCGGATGTGTCCCTCCTTCTTTTATTAAAATTTAAGTCCAGCCTCACGAGCAGCTTCAGCTAGAGCTTTTACACGTCCATGATATAAGTATCCTCCGCGGTCAAATACCACGTTAGAGATTCCTTTTTCAACAGCACGTTTTGCAACAAGTTCGCCAACTTTAGTAGCAGCTGCAGCGTCAGAACTATTCTCGATCTTTAACTCTTTATCAAGAGTAGAAGCACTTACAAGTGTTACACCGTTAACATCATCAATTACTTGAGCGTAGATGTTCTTGTTAGAACGGAAAACGTTAAGGCGAGGTCTTTCAGCAGTACCTGAAAGTTTCGCACGAACACGAGCGTGTCTTTTAAGACGAGTAGCGTTTTTGCTAGTTTTCGTAATCATCCGAGTCACTCCTTTCTTCACATTAAGCGATCTTACTTACCAGTTTTTCCTTCTTTACGGCGAACGAATTCACCTTCGTAACGAATTCCTTTACCTTTGTAAGGCTCTGGAGAACGGACAGCGCGGATGTTAGAAGCTAGAGCTCCCACACGCTCTTTATCGATACCTTTAATGACTACTTTCGTTTGAGATGGAACTTCGACTTCAACTCCAGCCTCAGGAACGATTTCAACTGGATGAGAGTATCCAACGTTAAGAACAAGTTTGTTTCCAGATTTAGCTGCACGGTAACCGACACCGATAAGTTCTAAACCTCTTTCGAAACCTTTAGATACACCTTCAACCATGTTTGCAATTAAGCTACGTGTTGTACCATGTAATGCACGGTGTTCTTTATGATCAGACGGACGGCTTACAGTTAAGACGCTGTCCTCAATTTTAATTTCCATATCAGGGTGAAATGTACGAGTTAGTTCACCTTTTGGTCCCTTTACTGTCACTGTGTTATCGTTGTTTGTCACAGTAACTCCTGAAGGGATCTCGATTAGTTTTTTACCTATACGAGACATACCAAGCACCTCCATTCATCTTAAACTTTTTTTACCATACGTAAGCAAGTACTTCTCCACCAGCTTGTTTAGCACGGGCTTCTTTGTCCGATAAAACACCTTGTGATGTAGAAATAATTGCGATTCCAAGTCCGTTAAGTACACGTGGTACTTCATTTGATTTCGCATATACACGTAAACCAGGTTTACTGATTCTTTTAAGACCAGTGATAACACGTTCGTTGTTTTGGCCATATTTAAGGAACATACGGATAATTCCTTGTTTGCTGTCTTCTACATATTCAACGTCACGGATAAAACCTTCACGCTTTAAGATTTCAGCAATTTCTCTTTTGATTTTTGAAGCCGGTACTTCTAGCTTCTCATGACGTACCATGTTCGCATTGCGAATACGAGTCAGCAAATCTGCAATCGGATCTGTCATAACCATTATTTAATAACCTCCTTCCCATTTATGGGGATTACCAGCTGGCTTTTTTAACGCCAGGAATTTGTCCTTTATATGCAAGTTCGCGGAAACAAATACGGCAAAGTTTAAACTTGCGAATTACTGAATGTGGACGTCCACAACGTTCGCAGCGCGTATACTCTTGAACTTTAAACTTTTGTTTGCGTTGTTGTTTCGCAATCATAGACTTTTTAGCCACGATTTCGCCTCCCTTTCATTGATTATTTCTGGAACGGCATACCTACTTGAGTTAATAGCTCACGTGCTTCTTCGTCCGTATTGGCAGTCGTAACGATAACGATATCCATACCGCGGACTTTTGTTACTTTATCGTAATCAATTTCTGGGAAGATTAACTGTTCTTTAATACCAAGCGTGTAGTTTCCACGACCGTCGAAAGATTTCTTAGAAATCCCGCGGAAGTCACGTACACGTGGTAAAGATACAGAAATAAGTTTATCAAGGAAATCGTACATGCGCTCTCCGCGAAGTGTTACTTTCGCACCGATTGGCATTCCTTCACGTAGACGGAATCCAGCAATAGATTTCTTCGCACGAGTAACGACAGGTTTTTGACCAGCGATAAACGTTAATTCTTCAACAGCAGTATCGATTGCTTTAGCGTTTTGAACGGCGTCACCAACACCCATGTTGATCACGATTTTTTCGATTTTTGGCACTTGCATTACTGATTTGTATTCAAACTTAGAAACTAATGCAGGTGTAATTTCTTTTACATACTTTTCTTTAAGGCGGTTCATGAGAAAGACCTCCCTTCCTTATTTACTATTTATCTAGAACTTGCCCAGATTTTTTCGCTACACGGACTTTCTTTCCGTCCTCAACTTTATACCCAACACGTGTCACTTCACCCGTTTTAGGATCAAGCGGCATTACGTTTGATACGTGGATCGGCGCTTCTTGTTCAGAAATTCCGCCCTGAGGGTTAGCTTGGGTTGGTTTAGAGTGTTTTTTCACAAGGTTAATACCTTCTACTAAAACACGGTCATTCTTAGGGAAAGCAGCAAGGATGACTCCTTGTTTACCTTTATCTTTACCAGAGATAACCACTACTTTATCGCCCTTTTTAACATGCATTTAATCGCACCTCCTTGAGTCGCGGATTGTATTCATTAAAGTACTTCTGGTGCTAGAGAAACAATTTTCATATAGTTGTTTTCACGAAGTTCACGTGCTACTGGTCCGAAGATACGAGTTCCACGTGGGCTCTTGTCGTCACGGATAATGACACATGCATTTTCATCGAAGCTGATGTAAGATCCATCGTTTCTGCGAGCTCCGCTCTTTGTACGAACGATAACTGCTTTCACAACTTCACCTTTTTTGACAACGCCTCCTGGTGTTGCTTGTTTAACCGTACAAACAATGACATCACCGATGTTAGCCGTCTTACGTCCAGAGCCACCAAGAACTTTAATCGTTAGTACTTCGCGTGCGCCAGAGTTGTCAGCTACTTTTAAACGAGTCTCCTGTTGAATCATTAATGTTACCTCCTTTCGGAAAAAGAAATCCGAACTTTATTAGATAATAACGGCTTCTTCGACAACTTCAACTAGACGAAAGCGTTTAGTCGCAGATAAAGGACGAGTTTCCATGACCTTTACGATGTCTCCGATTTTTGCTTGGTTGTTTTCATCATGTGCTTTGAACTTTTTAGAGTATCTTACACGTTTGCCATAAAGTGAATGCTTTTTGTATGTCTCAACTACAACAGTGATGGTTTTATCCATTTTGTCAGAAACAACACGACCTTGATACACTTTACGTTGGTTACGTTCGCTCATGTTTGCGGGGCCTCCCCTCTAATTATTATTTATTAGCAGCGATTTCTCTTTGACGAATCACAGTTTTCATGCGTGCGATTGATTTACGCACTTCACGAATGCGAGCAGTGTTTTCAAGCTGCCCAGTCGCTAATTGGAAACGAAGATTGAAAAGTTCTTCTTTAAGAGACTTTACTTTTTGTTCAATTTCAGCAGTGGTAAGGTCACGAATTTCATTAGCTTTCATTTGATTCACCACCAATTTCTTCACGTTTTACGAACTTCGTTTTAATTGGCAATTTGTGAGATGCAAGACGAAGAGCTTCACGAGCAACTTCTTCAGACACACCAGAAATTTCAAATAAAACTTTGCCTGGTTTTACTACAGCCACCCATCCTTCTGGAGCACCTTTACCGGAACCCATGCGGACCTCTAGAGGTTTAGCTGTGTATGGCTTAGAAGGGAAAATTTTAATCCAAACTTTACCGCCACGTTTCATGTAACGAGTCATAGCAATACGAGCAGCTTCGATTTGACGGTTCGTGATCCAAGAAGCTTCTTGAGCTTGGATACCGTACTCACCGAAATGTACTTCAGTACCACCTTTTGCACGTCCACGCATTTTTCCACGATGTTCTCTGCGATACTTCACGCGTTTTGGCAATAACATATTATTTTCCTCCTTCCGCAGTATTCTTCTTAGTTGGAAGGACTTCTCCACGATAGATCCATACTTTTACGCCAAGCTTACCATAAGTAGTGTCAGCTTCAGCAGTAGCATAGTCGATGTCAGCACGAAGTGTGTGCAACGGAACAGTACCTTCACTGTAATATTCAGAACGAGCAATATCTGCACCGCCAAGACGACCAGAAACCATTGTTTTGATTCCTTGTGCTCCAGCACGCATTGTGCGTTGGATTGTTTGTTTTTGTGCACGACGGAATGAAATACGATTTTCAAGTTGACGAGCGATGTTTTCAGCAACTAGCTGAGCATCAAGATCTGCTCTTTTGATTTCAAGGATGTTGATGTGTACACGTTTGCCAGTTAGGCTGTTAAGAGCTTTACGAAGTGCTTCAACTTCAGATCCGCCTTTACCAATTACCATACCTGGTTTAGCCGTGTGGATTGTGATATTTACGCGGTTTGCAGCACGTTCGATTTCTACTTTAGAAACAGACGCGTCAGACAAACGCTTGCTGATGAATTCACGGATTTTCAAGTCTTCATGTAAGAAGTCAGCGTAATCTTTTCCTGCGAACCATTTAGATTCCCAATCACGAATGACGCCAATACGAAGACCTACTGGATTTACCTTTTGACCCACGGATTATCCCTCCTTCTTTTCTGATACAACGATTGTAATGTGGCTAGTACGTTTGTTAATTGCGCTCGCACGACCCATAGCACGTGGACGGAATCTCTTAAGTGTTGGACCTTCGTCAACGAATGCTTGAGTAATCACTAGGCTGTTAGCGTCCAACTCGTAGTTGTGCTCAGCGTTTGCGATAGCAGATTTTAATACTTTTTCAATAATTGGTGAAGCAGCCTTAGGTGTAAGGTTTAAGATAGAAACTGCTTCTCCTACTTGCTTACCTCGGATCAGGTCCATTACTAGACGTGCTTTACGAGGAGCAATACGGACTGTTCTTGCGACAGCTTTAGCTTGCATTTAAAAGCCTCCTCTCATTAGCGTCTTGTTTTTTTATCGTCACTAGCATGACCTTTGTAAGTACGGCTTGGTGCGAATTCGCCCAATTTGTGACCTACCATATCTTCAGAAATGAAAACAGGTACATGTTTGCGTCCGTCATAGACAGCGATTGTGTGACCGATGAATTGTGGGAAAATTGTAGAACGACGAGACCAAGTTTTTACGACTTGCTTTTTGTCAGTTTCATTCAATTTCTCGACTTTAGCCATCAAATGATCATCAACAAATGGTCCTTTTTTTAAGCTGCGAGCCATTGTGGAACCTCCCTTCGTGATTGAACTACGGTCCTAAATGAACCGTAGACAACCCCGTTACTTGTTTTTACGACGACGTACAATGAATTTATCAGACTTGTTGGTTTTCTTACGAGTCTTGAATCCAAGAGTCGGTTTGCCCCATGGAGACATTGGTGATTTACGTCCGATTGGAGCACGTCCTTCACCACCACCGTGTGGGTGATCGTTAGGGTTCATTACAGAACCACGAACTGTTGGGCGTACGCCTTTCCAGCGTGAACGTCCAGCTTTACCGATGTTAATTAATTCGTGTTGCTCGTTTCCAACTTGACCGATAGTCGCACGGCAAGCAGAAAGAATCATACGAACTTCTCCTGAGTTCAAACGTACAAGAACGTATTTACCTTCTTTACCAAGAACTTGAGCAGAAGTACCAGCAGAACGAACTAATTGTCCACCTTTACCTGGTTTTAATTCAATGTTATGCACAACTGTACCAACTGGGATGTTGATAAGTGGAAGAGCATTACCTGGTTTGATGTCAGATTCTGGTCCAGAAGTAACTTCAGTACCAACTTGGATTCCTTTCGGAGCAAGAATGTAACGTTTCTCACCATCTGCATAGTTTACAAGAGCGATGTTCGCTGAACGGTTTGGATCATACTCGATTGTAGCAACGCGTCCAGGTATACCGTCTTTATCACGTTTAAAGTCGATGATACGGTATTGACGTTTATGACCGCCACCTTGATGACGAACAGTCATTCTACCTTGGTTGTTACGTCCGCCTTTTCTGTGAAGCGGCGCAAGCAACGATTTTTCTGGTTTGTCAGTCGTGATTTCAGCAAAATCTGAAGTAGTCATACCACGACGACCATTACTGGTTGGTTTATACTTTTTAATCGCCATTTTGAATTTCCCTCCTTCTTTTTAAGATTTACGCTTCAAAAATTTCGATTTCTTTGCTGTCAGCTGTTAATTTCACGATCGCTTTTCTGCGACGGCTAGTCATACCAGTGTAGCGTCCAACGCGTTTAGATTTTCCTTTGTAATTTTGAACGTTGACTTTCTCAACTTTCACTCCAAAGATTTCTTCAACAGCGTCTTTCACTTCTGTTTTGTTAGCTCTGACATCAACTTCGAACGTGTACTTCTTCTCTGTCATTAGATCAGCAGAACGTTCAGTAATGATAGGGCGCTTTAGAACATCACGAGGATCTTTCATTATGCAAGTCCCTCCTCTACTTTTTCAACCGCTGCTTTAGTGATCAGAAGTTTCTCGTGGCTGACAACGTCAAGAACGTTGATACCGTTAGCTTCAACAACTGTTACTCCAGGGATGTTACGAGCAGATAAAGCAACTGTTTCGTTTGCATCCGCAGTGACGATCAACGCTTTCTTCTCGACAGATAATCCTTTAAGGATGCCTGCGAATTCTTTCGTTTTCACTGCATCAAGAGTCAGATCTTCAAGAACGATGATGTTGTTGTCGATTACTTTAGAAGACAATACTGACTTGATAGCCAAGCGGCGAACTTTTTTAGGTAATTTATAAGAATAGCTGCGTGGTGTTGGACCGAATACGATACCGCCTCCGCGCCATTGTGGTGAACGGATAGAACCTTGACGAGCACGACCAGTACCCTTCTGTCTCCAAGGCTTACGACCTCCGCCACGTACTTCAGAACGAGTTTTTACTTTGTGAGTTCCTTGACGTAAGGAAGCTCTTTGCATAAGAATAGCATCGAATACTACGCTTTCGTTTGGCTCGATTCCAAACACAGAAGCGTTTAATTCGATTTCACCGTTAGTAGAACCGTTTTGGTTAAATAATGCTACTTTTGGCATGACTTGTTTCCTCCTTTCCTAAGAGAGTTATTTAGATTTAACTGCACTCTTTACAGTTACTAGAGATTTTTTAGCTCCTGGTACATTTCCTTTGATCAATAGAAGATTGCGTTCTGCATCAACTTTAACGATCTCAAGGTTTTGGACAGTGATTTGCTCTCCGCCCATACGACCTGGAAGAAGTTTACCTTTGAATACTCGGTTTGGATCAACAGGTCCCATTGAACCAGGACGACGGTGGTAACGTGAACCGTGAGTCATTGGTCCGCGTGATTGTCCGTGGCGCTTGATAGCCCCTTGGAATCCTTTACCTTTTGATGTTCCTGTTACATCTACGATATCTCCATTTGCGAAAATATCAACTTTGACTTCCTGACCAACTTCATACGCATCTAACTCCGCACCGCGTAATTCTTTTACGAAGCGCTTAGGAGCAGTTTCCGCTTTAGCAACGTGGCCCTTCTCTGGTTTGTTAGAAAGCTTTTCACGTTTGTCGTCAAAACCGATTTGGATTGCTTCATAGCCATCCGTGTCAGCAGTCTTCTTTTGAAGAACAACGTTAGCAGCAGCCTCAACAACAGTTACAGGGATAAGATCACCGTTTTCTGCGAATACTTGCGTCATACCAATTTTTCTACCTAAGATTCCTTTGGTCATTAGTCACACCTCCTATAATATGTGTTTTCTATTTGAATTAAAGTTTGATTTCGATATCTACACCAGATGGTAAATCTAAACGCATAAGTGCATCAACTGTTTGTGGAGTTGGATTCACGATGTCGATTAGACGTTTGTGAGTACGCATCTCAAATTGCTCACGAGAATCTTTGTACTTATGCACCGCACGAAGGATTGTGTAAACTGATTTTTCAGTTGGAAGCGGAATTGGACCAGATACACTAGCACCAGAACGCTTAGCCGTTTCAACAATCTTCTCAGCAGATTGATCAAGAATTCTATGATCATATGCTTTTAAACGAATACGAATTTTTTGTTTTGCCATTATTTTCCCTCCTTTTCGCCTACTTACGTTAGACAGTTCTCCGTGAGAAAAACCTGATCACCTTGCCATGGCAAAGCGGCCGGGTGTGTCAGCAACCTCTCACTTCATCGCAGTCAAAGACCAACATGCACTATTGTACCAAATTGGCCTGCGTGTTGCAATAATAAATCGGATAAATTTATGATTTGCACACTTTTCATATTATACAGGGGTTCAGCCTATAAATCAAGCTTTCCCTGAAGATGATGTACAGCCGTCTTTTTTATGGTACGAATAAATTCTTCTGGCTCTTCTAGATGCGGGGAATGTGCAGATTCTTTAAAGGCAAACCATTCTTTGACTGGTGCTGTTAATTGCTCAACATAAGGTTTTGATACAGCAGCTGGTGTAATCATGTCATATTCACCAATGATAAAGTAACAAGGTATTAATATAGTAGAAACTCGGTATTCAATGCTCTCATTCATCAATTCATCCCATAGCATGTCCTGACTAAGCTTCTGTCCTTTAAGGAAATTCCACTTATCTTTGAGCTGATATTCCTTACTAAAAAGAAACCCGCGTAGCATTTGAATCAGCGGCTTCCACCTATGTGTGAGACCTACGCTTCCGAGCTCTTTATATAGAGAGAACAGAGCATGAGCTGATATTCGTTTCCACGGAGGAGGCGTCAGTAATCGCAGGCAACAAGTAAACAACCGATTTCGTTCGCATTTCTCTAAAAGAAGCTTGTATGACACAATATCTTCTTTTATTACATCTACTACCTGACTAATTCCATAATAAGCGTGATATAGATCTGGGCGCTTATGTACTGCTTGTATGGCGATTAATGACCCCCATGAATATCCGGCGATGTACAATTTTGATTGACCTAGATATGAAAGGACTTTCTCTGTCAGTTCAATCGTATCTTCAATAAATTGCTGAATGGTCATGGAAGTATTGGGGAGGTTCTTTTGATAGGAAAGTCCCGCACCTCGCTGATCCCAATGAACCACTGTAAAATCTTGATTAAGTTCCTCATGAAATGAGTCGATATAGCTGATTTGAGCGGAGCCGGGCCCACCGTGTAAAAATAATAGAACAGGCTTCACTTCACTTGTGTGATCTTCTTTGATCATAATCCATTGGTCAACCCCGCCGATTAACCATTTCTTCAAATATGTCTTCGCCATTCCAGTGATCCTCTCGGTTCCATTTAGATTCTATAGCTTATAGTAGCCGTTCTGATCTGGAAAAGCAAAAAAAGAGACCCTTTTGCAAGGAGTCTCTTTTAAATGTTTATTACTTAATGATATTTGAAACGACGCCAGAACCTACAGTACGTCCACCCTCACGGATAGAGAAACGAGTTCCTTCTTCGATAGCGATAGTAGAGATAAGTTCAACTTCCATCTCAGTGTTATCGCCAGGCATAACCATTTCAGTACCTTCTGGAAGATGTACGATACCAGTTACGTCAGTTGTACGGAAGTAGAACTGCGGACGGTAGTTAGCGAAGAATGGAGTATGACGTCCACCCTCTTCTTTAGAAAGTACATAAACTTCAGCTTTGAAACGGCTATGTGGAGTGATTGTACCTGGTTTAGCAAGTACTTGACCACGTTGGATATCTTCACGAGATACACCACGAAGTAGTGCACCGATGTTGTCACCAGCTTCAGCATAGTCAAGAAGTTTACGGAACATTTCAACACCTGTAACAGTTGTTTTACCATTGTCTTCTTGAAGACCGATGATTTCAACTTCGTCACCGACTTTAACTTGTCCACGCTCAACACGACCAGTAGCAACAGTTCCACGACCAGTGATTGAGAATACATCCTCAACTGGCATCATGAATGGCTTCTCAATGTCACGTTCTGGAGTTGGGATGTACTCATCAACCGCATCCATAAGTTCAAAGATTTTTGCTTCGTAATCAGCATCTCCTTCAAGAGCTTTAAGAGCAGAACCTTTGATAACTGGAACATCATCACCAGGGAAGTCATAGTCAGAAAGAAGGTCACGAACTTCCATTTCAACAAGTTCAAGTAACTCTTCATCGTCAACCATGTCACATTTGTTAAGGAATACTACGATGTATGGTACACCTACGTTACGAGAAAGTAGGATGTGCTCACGTGTTTGTGGCATTGGACCATCAGCAGCAGATACTACTAAGATCGCGCCGTCCATTTGAGCAGCACCAGTGATCATGTTTTTAACGTAGTCAGCGTGTCCTGGGCAGTCTACGTGTGCATAGTGACGAGTGTCTGTTTCATACTCGACGTGTGAAGTTGAGATTGTGATTCCACGCTCGCGCTCTTCTGGAGCACCATCGATTTGGTCATATCCCATAGCTGATCCTTTACCAGACTTCTTATGAAGAACTGTTGAGATAGCAGCAGTTAGAGTTGTTTTACCATGGTCAACGTGTCCAATTGTACCAATGTTAGCATGCGATTTGGAACGGTCGAATTTTTCTTTAGCCATTCTAAAAATCCTCCTTAAAGGTTCATTGTATTTGGTATAGAGTGATAGAAAGTGAAGAGTTACCTCTCACTTTCTGATCTTCAATAGTAGTTATACTTTAGTTTAAAGGCAAAATCAATTATTCACCTTTATTTTTTTTGATGATTTCTTCACTGATGCTCTTAGGCACTTCTTCGTAGTGATCCATGTGCATAGTGAAAGTACCGCGTCCTTGTGTGTTAGAACGGAGTGAAGTTGCATATCCGAACATTTCAGAAAGTGGAACCATTGCGCGAACAACTTGAGCGTTACCGCGAGCTTCCATACCTTCTACACGTCCACGACGAGATGTGATATCACCCATGATGTCTCCCATGTATTCTTCAGGGATAACGACTTCCACTTTCATCATTGGCTCAAGTAGAACTGGGTTACATTTGCTGACAGCATTTTTCAACGCCATAGATGCAGCAATTTTAAACGCCATTTCGTTCGAGTCAACATCGTGGTATGATCCATCAAATAATTTAGCTTTGATGTCGATTAATGGGAATCCAGCTAATACACCATTTTCAAGTGAATCTTCAAGACCTGCTTGAATAGCTGGAATGTATTCACGAGGAACAACCCCACCAACGATTGCATTTTGGAATTCGAAGCCTGCGCCTTCTTCGTTTGGTTCGAATTCGATCCAAACGTGTCCGAACTGACCACGTCCACCAGACTGACGTACGAATTTACCTTCAACTTTTGCACCAGAACGGAATGTTTCACGGTACGCAACTTGAGGAGCACCTACGTTAGCTTCAACCTTGAACTCACGCTTCATACGGTCAACAATGATATCAAGGTGAAGCTCACCCATACCAGAGATGATCGTTTGACCAGTTTCAGGGTTTGTTTGTGTACGGAATGTTGGATCCTCTTCAGCTAGTTTAGCTAAAGCGATACCCATTTTATCTTGGTCAGCTTTTGATTTAGGCTCGATTGCTACATCGATAACTGGCTCTGGGAATTCCATAGACTCAAGGATAACAGTATCTTTCTCGTCACAAAGAGTGTCACCAGTAGATGTATCTTTAAGACCAACAGCTGCTGCGATATCTCCTGCATATACAGTAGAGATTTCTTCACGGCTGTTTGCGTGCATTTGAAGGATACGTCCAACACGCTCACGCTTGTTCTTAGAAGAGTTCTTCACGTATGAACCTGAAGCAAGTGTTCCAGAGTATACGCGGAAGAAAGTAAGTTTCCCAACATAAGGGTCAGTCATAACTTTAAATGCAAGAGCTGCGAATGGTGCGTCATCAGTAGACTCACGAACAACCTCTTCATTTGAATCTGGCAGGATACCTTTGATTGCAGCAACATCAGTTGGTGCAGGAAGGTAATCAAGCACAGCATCAAGTACAAGCTGAACACCTTTGTTTTTGAAAGCAGATCCAACAAGAACTGGGTAGAATTCAACATTCAACGTTCCTTTACGGATTGCAGCTTTCAATTCAGGAATTGTAATTTCTTCACCCTCAAGGTATTTTTCCATAAGCTCTTCATCAAGCTCAGCGACAGCTTCAATAAGGCTGTTGCGAAGCTCTTCAGCTTTGTCTTTATACTCAGCAGGGATTTCTTGTGCATCAGAGCGAGTTCCAAGGTCATCTTCGTAGAAGTATGCTACGTTATCTACAAGGTCGATGATTCCTTCGAATTGATCTTCAGCGCCGATCGGCAATTGAATTGCATGAGCGTTCGCTTGAAGACGATCTCTTAATGTGCCTACAGAGTAAAGGAAGTCCGCACCGGTTTTATCCATTTTGTTAACGAATACGATACGAGGTACTCCGTAAGTTGTTGCTTGGCGCCAAACTGTTTCAGTTTGTGGCTCTACACCTGATTGTGCATCAAGAACTGCTACCGCACCATCAAGTACACGTAAAGAACGTTCAACTTCAACAGTGAAGTCTACGTGTCCTGGTGTATCGATGATGTTTACACGGTAACCTTTCCATTGTGCTGTAGTAGCAGCAGAAGTGATTGTAATACCACGTTCTTGCTCCTGCTCCATCCAGTCCATTTGGGAAGCTCCTTCGTGAGTTTCACCAATTTTATGGATACGACCAGTGTAGTATAAGATACGCTCAGTCGTTGTCGTTTTACCAGCATCGATGTGAGCCATGATACCAATATTACGAGTTTTGTCTAAGGAGAACTCTCTTGCCATTGGGTAATTTCTCCTTCCTTATTAGGGAATAGTTTTTTTAGTTTGGTATAAATCCTACCAGCGGTAGTGAGCGAATGCTTTGTTCGCTTCTGCCATTTTGTGTGTATCTTCACGTTTCTTAACAGCAGCACCAGTGTTGTTAGCTGCGTCAAGGATTTCGTTAGCAAGACGCTCTTCCATCGTTTTTTCTCCACGAAGACGAGCGTAGTTTACTAACCAGCGAAGACCTAAAGTAGTACGACGGTCTGGGCGAACTTCTACAGGAACTTGGTAGTTAGCTCCACCTACACGACGTGCTTTAACTTCAAGAACTGGCATGATGTTTTTCAAGGCTTGTTCGAAAACCTCCATCGCTTCATTACCAGTACGTTCTTTGATGATATCAAATGACTTGTAGAGAATTGTTTGTGACTTTCCTCTTTTACCGTCGATCATCATTTTGTTGATCAAACGAGATACAAGTTTAGAATTGTAAATTGGATCTGGCAATACGTCTCTTTTTGCTACAGGACCTTTACGTGGCATCTGATAGCCTCCCTTCTCATTTAAAAGGATTTCTATCTGTCTCTCATCTCAATATCATTGTCAGTTGCCTGACTCCACTGATTTGATATCAACTTCTAAAAACCCTTATGTTTGTTTGTATTATTTACTTTGTTTAGGGCGTTTTGTTCCGTATTTAGAACGTCCTTGCATACGACCGTCAACTCCGGCAGTATCAAGCGCACCACGAACGATGTGGTAACGTACACCCGGTAAGTCTTTTACACGTCCGCCACGGATAAGTACTACACTGTGCTCTTGTAGATTATGTCCGATACCAGGAATGTAAGCTGTTACCTCAATCAGGTTAGACAAACGTACACGAGCATATTTACGTAGTGCTGAGTTTGGTTTTTTCGGTGTCATTGTGCCGACACGAGTACAAACCCCGCGCTTCTGTGGAGATGTTACGTTAGTGTGCTCTTTTTTGAAACTGTTGTATCCTTTGTTAAGTGCAGGAGACTTTGAGTTTTCAACTTTACTCACGCGTCCTTTGCGTATTAGCTGATTAATTGTAGGCATGTTGTTATTCCTCCCTTCGTTGCTTTTTTTATAACCCACATACCCAGGTGGTTCATTAAAAGGCAAAAAACAATGCTTTTGCATTTACACATGCAAAAACAAAACAAGTACGCTATAACATAATGGCAACAGCTGCTGCCCCAACTTCAATTCCGCAGGCTTTGCCGAGCTTTTTCATGGAATCTACCACTAAAATGTCTACACCCTTCTCTTGCGCTAGTTTTGTTACACTAGCTGTTAAAGCAGGATCAGCATCTTTCGCTACGACGATTTCCTTTACTGAATCTCGTTTCAGAGCTTTTACTGTTTGCTTCGTACCAATAATAATGGATTGAGCCTGTGATACTTTATCATAAGACATCGAATATCCTCCAAAGTAACAGGTTTTATTTTGAGCACCTTGGTTATATTATCATCATGGCAGAAGGATGTCAATATCATATGACAGATTATCTTGACATCCTTCACCATTTTTTGATGATTTTATAGGAATCTCACGAGAAAGATTACTCTACAGGCACCATATCGTCAGACGGTTGCACTTGTGAAACCGGCTTAACTTTACGGTAGTTTGGCATTCCTGTTCCAGCTGGAACAAGTTTACCGATGATAACATTCTCTTTCAAGCCAAGCAGTTCATCACGTTTTCCTTTGATCGCCGCATCTGTTAGGACACGAGTCGTTTCTTGGAAGGATGCTGCAGACAAGAATGAGTCTGTTTCAAGCGATGCTTTTGTAATACCAAGAAGAACTGGGCGGCCTGTTGCAGGGCGCTTGCCTTCGAATAGTACTTTTTTGTTCGCTTCAGTGAATTGATGTACATCAAGAAGTGTGCCTGGTAATACATCTGTATCCCCTGCATCAGCGACACGCACTTTACGAAGCATTTGGCGAACCATTACCTCAACGTGCTTATCTCCGATTTCTACCCCTTGCATACGGTATACTTTTTGTACTTCATGAAGCAGATATTCTTGAACAGCTGTCATGTCAGTCACTTTAAGAAGTTCTTTCGGATCGATCGAACCTTCTGTCAGTACTTGACCACGAGTAACTTTGTCACCTTCAACAACTTTCAGACGTGCATTGTAAGGAGCTGTGTAAGAGCGAGTTTCAACGTCGCCTTGAACCACAATTTCCTGCTGCTTGTCACGAACATCGTTAATTTCAGCAACGACACCATCAATTTCAGAAATCGTCGCTTGCCCTTTCGGATTACGCGCTTCAAATAGCTCTTGGATACGAGGTAAACCTTGTGTGATATCGTCTCCTGCTACCCCACCGGTGTGGAACGTACGCATTGTAAGCTGTGTTCCTGGCTCACCGATTGATTGAGCAGCGATGATTCCAACTGCTTCACCGACTTCAACGTCAGTACCAGTTGCAAGGTTACGGCCGTAGCATCGTTTACATACACCATGAGGCGTGTTACATGTAAATGCAGAACGGATCCATACTTCCTCAATTCCTGCTTCAACTACTTCAAGTGCTTTATCTTCATCAATTAGTTCGTTTTCGCCAACAATGACTTCGCCCGTTTCAGGATGAACAATTGGTTTTCTTGCAAAACGTCCAATTAGACGTTCTTCAAGTTTCTCAATAATTTCATTTCCTTCTCTAATGGACTTTGCCAAGATACCACGGTCTGTACCGCAATCTGTTTCACGGATGATAACATCCTGTGCAACGTCGACGAGACGACGCGTGAGGTAACCTGAGTCAGCTGTTTTAAGGGCTGTATCGGCAAGACCTTTACGCGCTCCGTGAGTGGAAATAAAGTATTCCAATACGGTTAAACCTTCACGGAAACTAGATTTGATCGGAAGTTCAATGATACGTCCAGCCGGGTTGGCCATCAGACCACGCATACCAGCCAGCTGAGTGAAGTTAGATGCGTTACCACGCGCCCCAGAGTCACTCATCATGTAGATTGGGTTGACTTCATCAAGGGACTTCATCAGTTTACCTTGGATGACATCTTTAGAAGAACTCCAGATCGAAATGACTCTCTCGTAACGCTCTTCTTCAGTAATCAAACCACGTCTGAATTGCTTCATGACGTTATCTACTTTTGCTTGCGCTTCTTCGAGGATCTTCTGTTTATCATCTAATACGACGATATCAGACACCCCAACCGTAATACCCGCTTTAGTAGAGTATTTGAAACCAAGATTTTTCATGCGGTCAAGCATTTTAGATGTCTCAGTGATATGGAATCTCTTAAAGATTTCCGCAATGATTTTACCTAAAATACCTTTTTTGAACGGCGCATTGATTTCTTGTTTCTCAATCGCAGCTTTGACATCTTCACCTTTTTCAAGGAAGAAGCGGTCAGGCGTTTTTTCTTCAATATTGCTCTTTGTCGGCTCATTCATGTAAGGGAATGATTCCGGTAAGATTTCGTTAAAGATTAGTTTTCCAACTGTTGTAATCAACAATTTAGAACGCTGTTCATCAGTGAATGTCACATTCTTCAACGAGTTAGCTGCAACAGCTACACGTGTATGAAGATGCACATACCCATTTTGATAAGCTAGAAGGGCTTCGTTCGTATCTTTGAAGATCATACCTTCTCCGATAGCACCTTTACGCTCAAGTGTAAGGTAGTAGTTACCAAGCACCATATCCTGAGATGGCGTAACAACAGGTTTTCCATCTTTCGGGTTCAAAATGTTTTGAGCAGCAAGCATTAAGATACGAGCTTCAGCTTGAGCCTCAGCAGATAATGGTACGTGAACCGCCATTTGGTCACCGTCAAAGTCAGCGTTGTAGGCTGTACATACAAGTGGATGCAGACGAATTGCGCGTCCTTCCACAAGTGTAGGTTCAAACGCTTGAATACCAAGTCTGTGAAGAGTCGGTGCACGGTTTAGTAAGACTGGATGCTCACGAATCACTGATTCTAAAACATCCCATACTTCCGGCTGCACGCGCTCAATTTTACGCTTCGCACTCTTGATGTTGTGAGCTAAACCTTTTTCAACAAGCTCCTTCATCACGAATGGTTTGAATAATTCAAGAGCCATTTCTTTCGGAAGTCCACACTGATACATTTTCAAATGTGGTCCTACGACGATAACGGAACGTCCAGAATAGTCAACACGTTTACCAAGCAAGTTTTGACGGAAACGTCCTTGTTTCCCTTTCAGCATATGAGAAAGAGATTTCAATGGTCTGTTTCCTGGGCCTGTTACTGGTCGGCCTCTACGTCCATTATCAATCAAGGCATCGACAGCTTCTTGAAGCATACGCTTCTCGTTCTGAACGATGATGCTTGGCGCGCCAAGATCTAATAAACGTTTCAGACGATTGTTACGGTTGATGACACGACGATAAAGGTCGTTTAAGTCAGAAGTAGCAAAACGTCCACCATCAAGCTGAACCATTGGACGTAATTCTGGCGGAATAACCGGAAGTACATCAAGAATCATCCATGATGGTTTGTTTCCTGAGTTACGGAAGGCTTCTAGCACTTCAAGGCGTTTAATCGCACGAGTACGACGCTGTCCTTGAGCAGTTTTCAGCTCTTCTTTCAGTGCATCTACTTCTTTTACAAGATCGATATCTTGAAGAAGTTTATTGATTGCTTCTGCACCCATAGCTGCTTGGAATGTATTACCGTATTTATCTAAATAAGCACGGAATTCCTTCTCAGAAAGAAGTTGTTTCTTCTCAAGCGGTGTGTTGCCAGGATCTGTCACGACGTATGAAGCGAAGTAAATCACTTCTTCTAACGCACGTGGTGACATATCAAGAACAAGACCCATACGGCTTGGGATACCTTTGAAATACCAAATGTGGGAAACTGGGGCAGCCAGTTCGATATGCCCCATTCTCTCACGACGGACTTTTGCCCGTGTTACTTCTACACCACAACGGTCACATACAACACCCTTATAACGAACGCGTTTATACTTTCCACAATGACATTCCCAGTCTTTTTGCGGTCCGAAGATACGTTCACAAAAGAGACCATCTTTTTCAGGTTTCAGTGTACGATAGTTAATCGTTTCAGGCTTTTTCACTTCACCAAAAGACCAAGAACGGATTTTATCAGGTGATGCGAGACCGATGTTCATATACTCAAAATTGTTCACATCTAGCAAGGGGCCTACCTCCCTTTTAATCTTCGGGTTATACCCTAGTCACTTGCTCTAATCGTTTCTGCTATTCTTTTGTGACTGCGTCACGTTCAAGATCGACAGGTGCGAGGTCTGCAGCATCTTCGTCATTAGATAACGCTAATCCGTCTGCTTTCTTCGTTTCCTCATCGTCTTCTAAATCTCTCATTTCTATCTCTTCTTCATCGCCAGATAGGATTTTGACATCCATACCTAAACTTTGAAGTTCTTTAATTAACACTTTGAATGATTCAGGGACACCTGGTTCAGGGACGTTATCCCCTTTGACGATGGCTTCGTATGTTTTCACACGACCCACAACGTCATCCGATTTAACTGTTAAGATCTCTTGAAGTGTGTATGCTGCACCGTAAGCTTCAAGTGCCCATACTTCCATCTCTCCGAAACGCTGACCACCAAACTGTGCTTTACCGCCAAGTGGCTGCTGCGTAACAAGTGAGTATGGTCCAGTTGAACGAGCGTGAAGTTTGTCGTCAACCATGTGAGCCAGTTTGATCATGTACATGATTCCGACTGATACACGGTTATCGAATGGTTCACCAGTTCGACCATCATAAAGGACTGTTTTCGCATCACGGGACATACCTGCTTCTTCAAGCGTTTCCCAAACATCTTCCTCACGCGCACCATCAAATACTGGTGACGCAATGTGGATGCCAAGGTAACGTGCAGCCATACCCATATGAAGCTCAAGTACCTGACCGATGTTCATACGAGATGGTACCCCTAGAGGGTTTAACATGATATCAATCGGTGTTCCATCTGGAAGATACGGCATATCTTCTTCTGGAAGGATTTTAGAGATAACCCCTTTGTTACCATGTCGTCCAGCCATTTTGTCACCTTCAGAAATTTTACGCTTCTGAACGATGTATACGCGGACTAATTGGTTAACACCTGGAGGTAATTCATCTCCATCTTCACGGTTAAAGACTTTGACATCGTGGATAATTCCGCCGCCGCCGTGTGGAACACGTAGAGATGTATCACGTACTTCACGAGCCTTTTCACCGAAGATTGCATGTAATAGACGTTCTTCAGCTGTTAGTTCTGTTACACCTTTAGGCGTTACTTTCCCTACAAGAAGGTCTCCGTCTTTTACTTCTGCACCGATACGGATGATTCCACGCTCGTCAAGGTTGCGTAAAGCATCTTCCCCAACGTTTGGAATATCACGAGTGATTTCTTCCGGTCCAAGCTTTGTATCACGAGCTTCTGATTCATATTCTTCAATATGGATAGACGTGTAGACGTCATCTTTTACAAGGCGCTCACTCATGATGATCGCATCCTCGTAGTTATAACCGTCCCAAGTCATGAAGCCGACCATGACGTTACGTCCTAGAGCCAATTCACCTTTTTCCATTGAAGGACCGTCTGCAAGGATTTCTCCTTTTACGACTTCATCTCCAACACTTACGATTGGACGCTGGTTGTAGCAAGTCCCTTGGTTAGAGCGGACAAATTTCAGCAAGCTGTATTTGTCTAGGTTTCCTTTGACTTGTTGTCCGTCGACATCTTCATAGCGGCGAACCCAAATATTTTTAGCTTCAACACGTTCTACAACACCTGGGTAACGGCAGATGACAGCAGCACCAGAGTCTTTACCTGATACATACTCCATACCTGTACCAACAATCGGTGATTCCGGCTGCATCAAAGGCACAGCCTGACGTTGCATGTTTGCTCCCATTAGAGCACGGTTAGAGTCATCGTTTTCTAGGAATGGGATACATGCTGTCGCTGCAGAAACAACCTGCTTTGGCGAAACGTCCATGTAGTCAACGCGGTTTCGAGGAACAACGGTGTTTTCTCCTCTGAAACGAGCAATGATATTATCATCGATAAACGAACCATCTTCACCTAATATAGCGTTCGCTTGTGCTACTACGTAGTTATCCTCTTCATCCGCAGTTAAGTAATCGATTCTTGGTGTCACTTTACCTGTTTCAGGATCAACCCGGCGGTAAGGTGTTTCAATAAAGCCGAAACGATTCACTTTTGCAAATGAAGATAGAGAGTTGATCAAACCAATGTTTGGACCCTCTGGTGTTTCAATCGGACACATACGACCATAGTGAGAGTAGTGAACGTCACGAACTTCCATTCCTGCACGCTCACGTGTCAAACCACCAGGCCCAAGCGCTGACAGACGACGTTTGTGCGTCAATTCAGCAAGCGGGTTTGTTTGATCCATGAACTGAGAAAGCTGAGAGCTACCAAAGAACTCTTTGATAGAAGCGATCACAGGACGGATGTTGATCAGTTGCTGAGGTGTGATCGTGTTTGTGTCTTGGATCGACATTCTTTCACGAACAACACGCTCCATTCTGCTTAAACCAATACGGAATTGGTTTTGCAGAAGCTCACCTACAGAACGCAGGCGACGGTTACCAAGGTGATCGATATCATCTGTGTCACCTACACCATGAAGAAGGTTGAAGAAGTAACTGATCGATGCAATGATGTCAGAAGGCGTGATGTTTTTCACAGCTTCCTCTACGTATGCATTCCCGATCACGTTGATCACTTGCTCGCCTTCTTGATCAGACGGTGCATAAATCTTAATAGATTGAAGTTCTACTTCATCTTCTACTACGCCACCATTTGGATAAAGCTTTCTAAATCCGATGCCGTTTTCTAAGTATGGAAGAACTTTATCAAGAACTCTTCTGTCTAAAATTTGACCTTTTTCTGCTAGAATTTCACCTGTTTCAGGGTCAACTAACGTTTCAGCCAATTTTTGATTGAACAGTCTATTTTTAATATGAAGCTTTTTATTAATCTTGTAGCGTCCAACATTTGCTAGGTCATATCTCTTCGGATCGAAGAAGCGAGAGTCTAGCAGGCTTTTCGCATTTTCAACAGTTGGCGGCTCTCCAGGACGGAGGCGCTCGTAGATTTCGAGAAGTGCTTTATCCGCATTCTCTGTATTGTCTTTTTCCAGCGTGTTGCGTAAGTATTCATTCTCGCCAATGAGGTCAAGAATCTCTTGATCAGAGCTGAAGCCGAGAGCACGCAAAAGAACCGTAACCGGCAACTTACGTGTGCGATCGATGCGTACATAGACTACATCCTTCGCATCAGTTTCGTATTCTAACCATGCGCCACGGTTTGGAATGACAGTCGCAGTAAAACCTTTTTTACCGTTTTTGTCTACTTTACCACTGAAATATACACTTGGAGAACGTACTAACTGAGAAACGATTACACGTTCCGCACCGTTAATGATAAAAGTACCTGTGTCTGTCATGATTGGGAAATCACCCATGAACACATCTTGGTCTTTTACTTCTCCAGTTTCTTTGTTAATTAAACGAACTTTTACTCTTAGTGGAGCAGAGTAAGTTACATCACGTTCTTTTGATTCTGCTACAGGATACTTAGGATCCCCTAGGCTGTAATCAATGAATTCAAGAGAAAGGTTACCAGTAAAATCCTCAATTGGGGATATATCTTGAAACATCTCTCTAAGACCCTCATCAAGAAACCACTGATAAGAAGAGGTTTGAATTTCAATGAGATTTGGTAATTCTAACACTTCGCTTATGCGTGCGTAGCTTCTGCGCTGGCGGTGTCGTCCATACTGAACTAGTTGACCTGTCAACTGATTCACCCCTCAAATCATGCGTATTATATGTGTAAAAAGTATTTCAGCCTTTCAAATGTCAGTAAAGAAATACTTTTACAAGACAAAAGAAAAAAGGGTTTCTAAAATAAGAAAACCACATCCAAAAACAAATACCGATTTTATTAGTTTTCCCAAATATGCATAATTTATACAAAACAGTTGTTTTTTAAGCCTATTAAGCAAAATATACACATTGGCATTTTATAATGTTAACACAGCTAGGAAACTGCGTCAAACTTTTTTAGCTTTGATAATATAGTAGCCTTTTTTTTTCAATACAACTTCGACTTCTCCAAAGAGCTGTTCTAATTTCTCAATCGCAGATGGTCCGCCCTGCTTTTTCTGAATAACCACCCACAACTCACCTTCCGGCAATAAATGATCAGCACTTTTTTCAAAGATCGCATGTACAACTTTCTTCCCTGCCCGTATTGGGGGATTGGTCAGTATAGAGGCAAAAGCAGCTGATGAATGAACATTCGAGAACAAATCACTTTGATAGATGCGGACATTATCAACGCGATTATGTTTAGCGTTTTCCTTTGAAAGTTCGACTGCTCTTTCGTTCACATCAATCATATGAATGGTGCGGCTCGTCATTTCGTTTGCTAACGATAAGCCAATCGGTCCATAACCGCAACCGACATCTAAGATATCGCCATCCACGTCAGGTTCTTCAAAAGCTTCAATTAAAAGCCTTGAACCAAAGTCGACTTCTTTCTTAGAAAACACTCCACTGTCACTTGTAAAAGTAAAGGTACGGTTTCTCAAGGTGAAGTCCCATGTCTGTTTATTGCTTTTCACTGATGGCTTTTCCGTATAATAGTGGTCACTCATGGTGAATGGACCTCCTCTGGATTCAATCGTTTCAGGAGAATAGAAAAGAAAAAGCCCGCCAGTAAAAGCGAGCTTTCCCAAAAGATTAGGCGAAGATTACTTAACTTCTACAGAAGCGCCAACTTCTTCAAGCTTAGCTTTAAGTTCTTCAGCTTCTTCTTTAGCAATACCTTCTTTAAGTGGTTTTGGAGTGTTGTCAACAAGTTCTTTAGCTTCTTTCAAGCCAAGACCAGTGATTTCACGAACCACTTTGATAACTTTGATTTTTTGGTCTCCAGCACCAGCAAGTACTAGATCAAAATCAGTTTTCTCTTCAGCAGCGGCACCACCAGCTGCAGCTACAGCTACAGGAGCAGCAGCAGTTACGCCAAATTCTTCTTCGATTGCTTTTACTAAGTCGTTTAACTCAAGTACAGTTGCTTCTTTAACTGAAGCAATGATTTCTTCGATATTTAAAGCCATTTGTAATTCCTCCATTTTAAGTTTTTTACGTTAAGTACGCATTAAGCGCCTTGTTCTTCTTTTTGATCTGCAACTGCTTTAGTAGCAAGAGCAAGGTTACGAACTGGAGCTTGAAGAACGCTAAGCAACATAGATAGTAAGCCTTCGCGAGACGGAAGTTCCGCAAGAGCCTTCACTTCTTCTACAGTCGCTACGTTTCCTTCGATGACACCAGCTTTGATTTCTAAAGCTTCGTGGCTTTTCGCAAATTCGTTGATGATTTTCGCAGGTGCGATAACATCTTCGTTACTGAATGCGATAGCGTTTGGACCTGTTAAGAAATCGTTTAAACCTGTTAGTTCAACTTGTTCAACTGCACGGCGAGTCAAAGTGTTTTTGTAAACTTTGAATTCTACGCCAGCGTCACGAAGCTGTTTACGAAGTTCAGTCACTTCAGAAACTGAAAGACCGCGGTAATCTACAATGACAGTAGACATACTGTCTTTAAATTTAGAAGTAATTTCATCAACGACAACTTTTTTTGTATCGATTGCATTGCTCATGGTTACACCTCCTGTACATTGTTTGTGTAACACTTATACCGATCAGGCCATCACGTTCCTAACGAACGGTTCTCCATATAAAAAGCCTCCATTAAGACATGGAGGCTGTATATACAAGCATACGTTAACGTAAGACTGTGACATATACACCTCGGCGGGTTAATTAAGCCATAAGGCCCCTGCTGTCTACGGTATAAATGGACATATTCTATTTTACAACATTTTGATATTATCAAAATGATTGTGATAAGTCAAGATTTATTTTGCAGAGAAAGAAGATGGATCCACTTTCACGCCAGGGCCCATAGTAGATGTAACAGAAACGTTTTTCACGTATACACCTTTAGCCGCTGCAGGTTTTGCTTTAAGGATTGTGTCATAGATTGTTGCAAAGTTCTCAACAAGCTTTTCGTCCTCGAAAGAAACCTTTCCGATTGGCGCGTGGATGTTACCAGCTTTATCAACGCGGTATTCTACTTTACCAGCTTTGATTTCATTGATTGCTTTTTCTACTTCAAATGTAACAGTTCCTGTTTTAGGGTTTGGCATAAGACCTTTTGGTCCAAGTACACGACCGATCTTACCAACTTCACCCATCATGTCAGGTGTTGCAACGATTACATCGAAATCGAACCAGCCTTGTTGGATTTTAGTGATGTAATCAGAATCTCCAACGTAGTCTGCTCCAGCAGCTTCTGCTTCTTTTGCTTTTTCGCCTTTAGCGAACACAAGAACGCGTTGAGTTTTACCAGTTCCGTTAGGAAGTACAACTGCACCGCGGATTTGTTGGTCGTTTTTACGAGGGTCTACGCCCAAACGAAAAGCAACTTCTACAGTCGCATCAAATTTCGCTGTATTTGCTTTTTTTGTAAGAGAAACAGCTTCAGCTACATCATACGCTTTAGTACGTTCGATTAGCTTAGCAGCTTCTACATACTTTTTACCTTTTTTAGCCATTATAAAAATCCTCCTTATGTGGTTTTAGCGGAATAACCTCCCACGAATAAGGGTTGCGAACTTGTCAAAACCAAACTCGCAACCCAACAAGACAATAAATTAATCTTCGATGACAATACCCATACTGCGTGCAGTACCTTCAACCATGCGCATAGCTGATTCAACGCTAGCAGCGTTTAAGTCAGGCATTTTTGTTTCCGCGATTTCGCGTACTTTATCACGCTTAACAGTTGCCACTTTATTACGGTTAGGTTCACCAGAACCAGACTCAATACCAGCTGCTTTTTTAAGTAAAACTGCAGCAGGTGGAGTTTTAGTAATAAATGTAAATGAACGGTCTTCAAAAACCGAAATTTCAACAGGAATGATAAGACCAGCTTGGTCAGCTGTACGAGCATTAAACTCCTTACAGAATCCCATGATATTAACACCGGCTTGACCTAGTGCAGGTCCAACTGGTGGAGCTGGGTTAGCTTTTCCAGCAGGAATTTGCAATTTAACAACTTTAACTACTTTTTTAGCCACGAGACACACCTCCTTAAAGTCCGTGATGTGGTAATAGGGGAATCCCCCTCCCACTCAACAACTTCATTCTTTATATGAATGACGAAATAACTAGCTAGCGATCTTGAGCGAACTCAAGACGTACCTTTGCTATATTACCACTTCTATACACTCATTTCAAGCTCTTTTGAATTACAATTTATCGATCTGCGTGAACTCAAGTTCCACGGGTGTTTCTCTACCAAACATATTAACGAATACTTTGACTTTGCTTTTATCGTAATCAATCTCTTCGATAGAGCCTGTGAAGTTCGCAAATGGTCCGTCGATGACCTTGACTGTTTCTTTCAATTCAAAGTCGATTTCTGTTTTGCGTTCTTCAAGACCCATTCTCTTCAGAATGGTTTCAGCTTCGCCTGGCAAAAGCGCTGTCGGCTTTGAGCCTGATCCAGCTGATCCAACGAATCCTGTGACACCTGGTGTATTACGAACAACATACCAAGAGTCGTCAGTCATCACGATTTCCACTAGGACATAGCCAGGGAATACTTTCTTTTTGACAACTTTTTTCTTACCATTTTTAATATCTGTTTCTTCTTCTTCTGGTACAACAACGCGGAAGATCTTATCTTGCATGCCCATTGATTCAACACGCTTTTCCAAGTTCGCTTTTACTTTGTTTTCATAGCCAGAGTACGTATGCACAACATACCAATTCTTTTCCATTTCGTTCAGGACTATTTAGTCCTTCCCTCCCCACATTTCGTAATGTCTATTTGACGAATCTCGAGTACCGGTAAATATTTTCAAGCAATTGAAAAAACCCGTAAAACGGGTTTTTTGGCAAGTCATATTATGATCTATTATAGCACGTTCAGCAGACCATTATTCAAGTATTAATGAATTAATTCGATTAATTGTGAGATTCCTATATCAAGAAAAGAGAAAAAGATTGCAAAGAATACGACTGTTAAAATAACAGTGATTGTGTAACGAATCATTTCGTTTTTCTTTGGCCAGCTGACCTTCTTCATTTCTTTCCCGACACTTTTTAAGAAACTGATAATACGCATTGTAAAAGACCTCCACAGATTAAAGAACGCAAATCTTACTTCGTTTCTAAATGTGTTTTATGTGAATTACAAGTCTTGCAATATTTCTTAACTTCTAATCTTTCAGCTGCTGAAGCATCACTTTTCATTGTCGTATAATTGCGGCTTCCGCAGTCTTTACAGGCTAGAGTAATCTTTTTCCTCATATTTACACCTATTTTCTCGACATCATTTCCTTAGTACCTTATCACAGTGTCGAAAAAGCTGTCAATATAGGTTTGATTAGAGACTAATCTCGCGAAGCTCTAAATATTTCTCTAATTTTCTCTTTACTCTTTGGAGTGCGTTATCAATTGATTTCACATGACGGTTTAAATCTTCAGAAATCTCTTGATAGGATCTGCCATCAAGGTAAAGCACAAGAACCTTTCTTTCCAGCTCGCTTAGTAGTTCACCCATCTTCATTTCGATATCATCAAATTCTTCTTTGCTAATGATTAAATCTTCTGGGTTAAGCGCTTTAGCACCGGAAATGACGTCCAATAATGTTCTGTCTGATTCTTCATCATATATTGGCTTATCTAATGATACATAGGAATTTAACGGGATATGTTTTTGGCGAGTAGCTGTTTTAATTGCGGTGATAATTTGGCGGGTAATACATAATTCTGCAAAAGCCTTAAATGAAGTAAGCTTGTCCTCTCTGAAATCGCGGATAGACTTATAAAGTCCGATCATCCCCTCTTGAACAATGTCCTCTCGATCCGCTCCAATCAAGAAATAAGATCTTGCTTTTGCACGTACAAAATTGCGGTATTTCGTTATTAAGTAATCTAGCGCATCACTATCTCCGACATGAACCCTTTCAATGACTTGTTCATCTTCCAACTGGCAAAATTGCTCTCTGATGGATTTATCCTTGCTGTTGTTTAGATTCACTTCGATCCCCCCGACCGCACCTAGATAGAAATATTATACATTAATGGTTGAAATATCGTCAAGCTATTCTAGATTCCCACGCCGCCATTTTTCAAACGTTTTCAATACATCTTCTGACAATTCAATCTTGGATGCTGGTTTATCAGAAGTAATCTTTTTGACTCTCGTTTCAATCTTTCGTTCGATCACTTCAATCTCTCTTAAAAGCTCTCGAGCCGACTTTCGAAGAGCTCCTTGTCCAAAGATTGCCCATTGTTCTGTAAAGTCTGAGGTCGCCACATGAATCTGCGTCCGAATATTATTCAAATCCTGGGCAAGCTTTTCAATCCGTTCATCAGCTGTTTCATTCTCTCTCGTAAAGATGACCTCTACTCGGTGATTGATCCGCTTTTTTTCGATTCCTTTGACCATATGGGCATCGAATACGACAATGACTCGATACCCTGTGTATGCTTGATATTCTGCTAAATTTTGAATCAGTATGTCTCTGGCTTCTTCAAAGCTGTTTTCCTTTAAGTGCTGCAGCCGTGGCCAAGCACCTATCATGTTGTATCCATCGACTAAGAGGATGTCCATCTCTATTCTCCTAACGGATAACGTTTTCGATACACTTCATACATCAATAGACTAGCGGCAACTGACGCGTTTAACGAAGTGACCTTTCCGGCCATAGGCAGCTTAATCAGAAAATCACACTTTTCTTTGATCAATCGGCCAATCCCTTTTCCTTCACTGCCAATCACGAGAGCAAGCGGCATCGTGCCATCAAATTGTCTGTAATCCTGTTTGGCAGACGCATCTGTTCCCGCAACCCAGATTCCTCTTTCTTTCATCTCATCAAGAGCTCTTGAAAGGTTGGTGACTTTGGCAACAGGAATATGTTCAATTGCCCCAGTGGATGCTTTGGCAACGGTTGTCGTTAAGCCGACCGCTCTCCTTTTCGGAATCACAATCCCATGTGCACCTACAGCATCTGCTGTACGCATAATGGAACCTAAATTATGCGGGTCTTCAATTTCATCTAAGATAAGAAAAAATGGCTGTTCATTCCGCTGTTCAGCGATTTGATATAGATCGTCCAATTCTGCATATTCATATGCTGCTACTTGTGCAACGATTCCCTGGTGCTGACCTGTTACCATTTGATCAAGCTTTTTCCTCGGAACATACTGAATGGTGATATTTTGTTTTTTTGCGAGTTCAATGACCTGCTGGGCTTGTCCTTTTACAGTGTTTTCTGCCATCCAGAGCTTGTATAACTCCCGATCTGACTTCAGTGTTTCAATCACTGCATTTTTCCCAATCACATAATCATGTTGCTGACTCATTTGTCTTCCTCCCTGACGTTCCGATTTCAATCGCCTGACTAATCAGCTCTTCTAAGCGTTCGTCCTGCTTTTCAATAAATAAATAACCCATGAGCGCTTCAAACGCCGTACTATAACGATACGTTTGAACGTCTGTGTTTTTAGGCACTGTGCCTGATTTTGCATTTCTTCCTCTTTTCAGCACCGCTTCTTCTGCTTCAGTGAAAAAGCCTTGCTGCTGTAGCGTAAATAAAATAGCTGCCTGAGATTTAGCTGAAACAATTTTGCTTGCTCGTTTGTGCAGCTCATTTGGTTTTGTCGCTCCCGTTTGGAGGAGGTGATGCCTCACATAGACTTCAAAAATGGCATCACCCATGTAAGCAAGCGCAAGTCCGTTTAACTGTTTACCATCTTTCAGCTTTTCAAAATTCAACATGACCTATTCTCCTCTTTTCCAGCGAGTACCTTGAGGAGTGTCCTCCAATACAATATTCATTCTCTTTAACTGGTCACGAATTTGATCAGATAGCGCAAAATCACGATTTCTTCTAGCCTCATTGCGTTTTTCAATTAACGCTTCTACTTCTTCATCGAGCGTATGCTTTTCTTCTAAAGAGAATCCAAGAACAGACGTGATTTCTTGGAACAAGCCGATAAATGCCTTGATCACTTCCTCCGAAGTATGATCATTTTCCATATAATAATTCGCCTGTTTCGCAAGTTCGAATAAAACAGAGATCGCATTTGCCGTATTGAAGTCATCATTCATTTCAGAAATAAATGTCGCTCGCTGCTCTTCAACCTTCGCCAGCCATTCAGCATTGTCTTCTGTAATATTCGTGCTGCTCTCGAGGCGATGATGTAAATTGGCATACGACGTTTTGAGCCGGTTAAACGCACTCTTTGTACTCTCTAGTAAATCCATTGAGTAGTTAATTGGATGACGGTAGTGAACCGACAACATAAAGAAGCGAAGCACGTCAGGATCTTGTTCTTTCACAATGTCATGCACAAGCACAAAGTTGCCTAGTGATTTTGACATTTTTTCGTTCTCAATATTAATATATCCGTTATGCATCCAATACTTTGCAAAAGGTTTCCCTGTCAAAGCCTCAGATTGAGCGATTTCATTTTCATGGTGAGGGAAGGTTAAATCCTGTCCGCCAGCATGAATATCGATCGTATCACCTAAATATTTTTTAACCATGGCTGAGCATTCGATGTGCCAGCCTGGCCGTCCTTCGCCCCACGGGCTATCCCACGAGATTTCTTGATCCTTTGCAGCCTTCCATAAAGCAAAGTCCAGCGCATCTCGTTTCTTCTCACCTACACGAATACGGGCACCTGTCTTCAGTTCATCAATCGACTGGTGAGAAAGCTTTCCGTAGCCTTCAAATGAGCGTGTGCTGTAATACACGTCGCCATCAGCTTCATAGGCGTAGCCCTTTTCAATCAATGTCGCAATAAATGCAATGATATCATCCATATTTTCCGTCACTCGCGGGTGAAGGTCAGCTTTTTTGCAGCCTAGTGCACTGACGTCTTCAAAGTAGGCTTGAATAAAGCGGTCAGCAATCGTCGGGACATCTTCCCCGAGTTCATTGGCTGCTTTGATGAGTTTATCATCCACATCTGTAAAGTTTGAGACAAAGTTCACATCATAGCCGCTGTATTCTAAATACTTACGTACAGTGTCATAAACAATAGCAGGCCTTGCATTCCCGATATGAATGTAGTTATAAACGGTTGGTCCGCACACATACATCTTGACCTTTCCTGGCTCAAGCGGGACGAATTCTTCCTTCTTACGTGTCAATGTATTATAAATATTGATTGTCATGATTGTTCTTCCTTTCTGCTCAATGAAGCCAGCTCATCTTTTAGCTTTTCCATTTCTCGTTCCAATTCTTTGAAACGATCGGAAATTGGATCTGGCAAATCTTGATGATTGAGATCACGATTGATTTTCTTACCATTTTGAACGACGACTCGCCCAGGTATACCGACAACAGTAGAATGGTCGGGTACGTCCTTTAACACGACCGATCCCGCCCCAATCTTGGCTCCTTTTCCGACTGTAATGGAACCAAGCACCTTTGCACCTGTCGCAATGAGCGCATCGTCTAAAATGGTCGGGTGCCGCTTTCCCTTTTCTTTCCCTGTTCCCCCTAATGTCACGCCTTGGAAAACAGTGACGTTGTCTCCAATTTCACATGTCTCCCCAATCACCACTCCCATACCGTGGTCAATGAAGAAGCGCCTGCCAATGGTTGCCGCAGGGTGAATTTCAACCCCTGTGAAAAACCGGCTGACCTGAGAAATGATCCGCGCAAGAAAGTACAGCTTCCGCTTATAAAATGCATGCGCGATACGATGAGCCCAAATCGCATGAAGCCCTGAATAGGTTAGCACTACTTCAATATAGCTTCTAGCAGCAGGATCTTGATCAAACACAGTATCAATATCTTCTTTCAGCATTTTGAAAAACACATGCTCCCCCCGTTCTTCCCCATCAATCTCTCTTCGGACTTGCTCTCTTTTTTGACAAATAAAAAACGCCTCTGCCATATGACAGAGACGTTTTGAAAACGCGGTTCCACTCTGTTTAGAAAGCCCTCATTTCGCAGCCTTCTCAACTTAATCCCATAACGGAGGGTACCGCCCTTGCATACTAACGTACTCGTGTTCCTCAAGGGTCTTGAGGGTGCATTTCCAACGTCTGCCCATAAGTCTCTTTCAGCCGGTGAAGACTCTTTCTGTGATGGACGAAAACATTGTACTTCTCCCTCGCAACGATTTCCTTATATTTGTTTAATGCGGTTTAATACCGTTTCTTTACCTAGTAGTTCAATACTTTGCGGAAGTTCTGGGCCATGCGTTTGTCCTGTGACAGCCACACGAATTGGCATGAATAGTTTCTTGCCTTTATGCCCTGTTTCTTTTTGTACTGCTTTAATAGCAGCCTTGATTTCATCAGGTGTGAAAGATTCAAGTCGTTCAAGCTGACCAGCAAAAGATGCCATGACTTCTGGTACTTGCTCCTCTGCTAGAACTTCCTTTGCCTCTTGATTATACTCAATTTGCTCCTTAAAGAACAACTCTGTTAACTCAACAATTTCTGCTCCATAGCTTAATTGTTCATGATACAGAGCAATCAGCTTGCGTACCCACGTGTTTTCTTCGTCTGACAGCTGCTCGCTTACCTTGCCTGCCTTTTGAAGATGCGGAAGCGTTAACGCAACAACCTGATCAAGATCAAGTGCCTTCACGTATTGGTTATTCACCCATTTTAGTTTATGCATATCGAACAGAGCTGGTGACTTAGAAAGTCGGTTTACATCGAAAATGTCGATGAATTGCTCTTTTGTAAACAGTTCTTCTTCGCCCACTGGAGACCATCCAAGTAGTGCAATGAAGTTGAATAGGGCTTCTGGTAAATAGCCCAAGTTTTTATATTGCTCGATGAATTGAATAATGGATTCATCACGCTTGCTTAATTTCTTGCGGTTCTCGTTCACAATCAGCGTCATATGTCCGAATAGCGGAACATCCCAGCCGAATGCATTGAAGATCATGATTTGTTTAGGCGTATTCGAAATGTGATCCTCTCCGCGGAGAATGTGAGTCATTTTCATCAAATAATCATCCACTGCTACAGCGAAGTTATAAGTTGGCGTACCATCTTTCTTCACAATGACAAAGTCACCGATGCCGTCTGTCTCAAATGAAATATCGCCTTTGACCATGTCGTCAAATTTGATAATTTCTCCTTTTGGCACTCGGAAGCGGATGCTTGGCTCTCTTCCTTCAGCAATCAGCTTGTCCTCTTCTTCTTTTGATAAATGACTGCATTCACCAGAATATCGAGGCATTTCACTGCGGGCGATTTGTGCTTCACGCTCTTCCTCTAGCTCTTCAGCCGTACAATAGCACTTATACGCCAAGTCCTTCTCTAGCAGCTCATCATAATACTTTTTATAAATATCATTACGCTCTGATTGTCTGTAAGGGCCGTAGCCGCCATCTTTATCAATGCTCTCATCCCAATCAATACCGAGCCATTGCAGGTGGCGAAGCTGGCTTTCTTCTCCGCCCTCTACATTACGCTTTTGATCCGTATCTTCGATTCGAATAATAAATTTGCCGCCTTGACTGCGTGCGAACAAATAGTTGAAAAGAGCCGTTCTAGCATTCCCAATATGTAAATGACCAGTTGGACTCGGTGCATAACGAACACGCACTTCATTTCCCATGAGTTTAACTTCCTTTCATCTGCATCATGTTGTCTGACACCAATTTTTTATAAACGTATTTTATCATCAAATCCCATTCTCATCAAAATGAGTTTTACTTTTTCTGAAGAAGCACAGTTGCCTGAGAGGCAATTCCTTCGCCTCTTCCTGTAAATCCGAGTTTCTCTGTCGTTGTTGCTTTCACATTCACCTGTGTGACATCTGCCTCAAGCGCTTCTGCAATCTTCTCACACATCGGTTGAATGTAAGGTGCCATTTTGGGCTTTTGCGCCATGATGGTGCAATCAATATTCACAAGTGTGTAGCCTTTTTCCTTTACTAGTGCCCACACATGTTGCAGTAATTTAAAAGAATCCGCATCCTTAAACTCAGGATCTGTGTCTGGGAAATGTCTGCCGATATCTCCTTCAGCAATCGCACCTAGGCAGGCATCTGCCACTGTGTGAAGCAGTACATCAGCGTCTGAATGCCCAAGCAGCCCCTTTTCATAAGGGATGGTGACCCCGCCAATAATCAAAGGTCTTCCCTCTGTTAATTGATGTACATCAAAGCCTTGTCCTATTCTCAACATGATCTAGTACCCTCTTTCCGCATCCATAATTGCCTTGGCAACCAATAAATCATCCGGTGTCGTCAGCTTAATATTGGTGTAATCTCCTTGGACAATATACACGTTTTCACCATGTAATTGTTCCACAAGACTGGCGTCGTCTGTTCCAAGGAAACCGGTCCGCTCTGCATATTCATGCGCCTCTTTTAAAATAGAATGACGAAAAGCTTGTGGGGTCTGGACTGCCCACAAGCTTTGACGTTCAATGGTTTGTTCCACTTTGCCTTCTTGAACGCGTTTGATTGTGTCTTTCACTGGTACCGCTACAACTGCGGAGCCTTTTTCAATCGCTGCTTTAACGAGCAAGTCAATCTGTGTATGCTTAATAAAAGGCCTTGCCCCATCATGAACAAGCACGATGTCCGCATCTTTCACAGCCTTTAATCCTTCGTATACACTTTGCTGACGTTCTTCACCGCCAGTGACAAGTGAAACAGGCGTTTGAAAAGCGTGTACCTTGAGTAGCCTTTCAAAGTCTTGACGCTCCTCTTCATTGATCGCTAGGATCATGCGTTTGCATTGAGCATGAGCGTCAAACACCTTTAGTGTATGAATAATAACCGGCATTCTTTTCAGCTCAATAAAAAGCTTATTGCGGCCGGCCTTCATTCGTTTCCCCTGCCCCGCAGCCGGAATAACTACTTCATAATACATGTTCGTTCTCCCTTTAGAGCGCCTTCTCCAGAAGTTTTGGCTTCGCAAAAATCATTCTTCCAGCAGCAGTCTGCAGCACACTTGTGACGAGCACATCGATGTCTTTTCCAATGTAATTGCGTCCTTCTTCGACCACAATCATCGTACCGTCATCTAAGTAAGCAACACCTTGGTTATGCTCTTTCCCATCTTTAATGACCTGTACCTTCATTTCTTCCCCAGGCAGCACAACCGGTTTCACCGCATTGGCTAGATCATTGATGTTTAACACTGCTACTTTTTGAAGTTCGCATACTTTATTTAAATTAAAATCATTTGTCACAACAACACCTGAAGTTAATTTAGCGAGCTTCACAAGCTTGCTATCAACCTCTTGAATGTCTTCAAAGTCACCTTCGTAAATTTCAACTTTGATATCTAATTCTTTTTGAATACGATTTAAAATATCAAGACCTCTTCGGCCTCTATTTCTCTTTAATACATCAGAAGAGTCTGCAATATGCTGTAATTCCTCGAGCACAAATTGAGGAATGACCATGACGCCTTCTAAGAATCCAGTTTGACAAATATCTGCGATTCTTCCATCAATGATAACACTTGTGTCTAAAATTTTCAGCTTTTTATCTTCTATTTCAGGTTCATCATCGGCTGCTCCTTTTTTCTTGGTGACCTTTGCAGATCGGGAGAACAGCCCCATCATTTCATCCTTCTTCTTAAAGCCTACCTGAAATCCAAGGTATCCTAAAAAGAAAGCCAGGAAAATCGGAATAATGGTACCAAAAATATGATATGGGATATTGTTTAGCGGGATCACGTTTACAATAAGATATGCTAGAATAAGTCCAAATACTAATCCGAAACTTCCAGAAATAAGATCAGGAAGAGGCGCCTTTAATAGAGAATCCTCAATCCATTTCACCCAATTAACCACATAGCCTGTGCACCATTTGCCGATGATAAAGAACACAGCGGCTCCTATTAGTGCTGAAGAGTAAGCATTTGTTATGAAAGGTATGTCCTTTACATTTAACAGCAGAAATAACTCTGGAATGATAAAAATCCCTACAACTGCACCAAAAATGATAAAAAACGCCTGAACGACTCTTTTTAACATACCTTCACCTCCTTTATTTTTCATCTGTCAATCCACCCTCACCTGACATTGATATATGTTTAAGTTTCCTATCATAATCAATAGAAAACAAAAGCATCATTAATATACCCATATTCATCCATTTTTAACCGTGTTTAAGAAAAATTTCTCTTCTTACAGCTGTCGGTCGATATAATGTTTTTCTTGCAGCCTTTTTAATCCTTTTTTTATCTTTTTCGCTCTTACTTCTCCAATTCCTTCTACTTCATCCAAATCTTGTACATCCGCTTCCATAATTCGATCTAACACACCGAACGCTTCAACCACGTTTTCGACGATTGGCATAGGCAGTCTAGGGATTTTGTGAAGCAGTCTGTAGCCTCTTGTGTACACATATTCGTCAATATTTGTAGAAGCTGGATACCCAAGTAACTTGTACAGAATGGAGTCATCTAAAAGCTCAAAGCTCGACATATCTTGGAGCTGTTTAAGCAGAACATATGGATCTTTAATCTTTTCTTTCACATAATCTTTAATAAATAAAGCCGCTTCCTGCTCCATATCTGTAATCAATTCATTGACTTGCAGACGGATCAAATGCCCTTCTGTTCCGAGCTCTTTGATATACATATTGATTTCATTTTTGATTCTGAGCACCATCTCGTAACGATGGAGCACGGATAATACATCACCAAAGGTCACAAGCTCTTCAAATTCTAGGGCGCTTAGCGTAGAAATGGCGTGATCTAAAATGGTTTTATATTTCTCAAGTGTTTGTATCGCTTGGTTGGCCTTCGTTAAAATAAAGCCAATATCTTTCAGCGTATAACGACGATTCCCTTGGTATAAGGTAATGACGTTCCTCCGTTCAGATATCGCAATGATTAAGCAGCCTGTCTGCTTCGCTACACGTTCAGCTGTACGGTGCCTCATGCCCGTTTCCGATGAATGGATGGTTGCATCTGGCATGAGCTGTGTATTCGCATACAAGATCTTTTGACCAGAATCGCTTAAAATAATGGCCCCGTCCATCTTAGCCAATTCATATAAATGTGCTGGAGAGAAGGCAGAGTTAATATGAAACCCTCCATCTACAACACTCTTTACTTTGTCGTTATAACCAACAACAATAAGCCCGCCAGTATTTGCCCTCAGGACATTTTCAATCCCAGCCCGAAGAGGTGTCCCTGGTGCCACAAACTGTACGATATCTAAGAGATCGAGTTCTTTCGCTCCTTTTTTCTCTTTTTCCATTTCTATGATCCCCCTAGTGAAATTCGAAGTGCCTCCGCTACATTTTCTACACCGACTAACTCAATCCCTCTCGGCTTTTTCCATCCATCTATATTCGCCTGAGGAATAAACATTCGCTTAAATCCAAGTTTCGCAGCTTCCTGCACACGCTGTTCAATTCTTGATACTCTTCTGACTTCTCCCGTCAGACCGACCTCTCCTATAAAACAATCCGCTTGATGCGGCGCTGCGTCTTTAAAGCTTGATGCAATACTGACCGCAATGGCCAAGTCAATCGCCGGTTCGTCAAGCTTCACACCGCCTGCGACCTTTAAATACGCATCCTGGTTTTGCAGCAGCAGACCGACACGTTTTTCTAAAACCGCCATGAGCAGTGACACTCGATTATGATCAAGACCAGTGGCCATTCTACGCGGATTTCCGAAGCTTGTCGGTGAAATTAATGCTTGTATCTCGACAAGAACAGGTCTTGTTCCTTCCATTGAGGCAACAACACACGAACCAGATACACCTGCCGAACGTTCTTCTAAGAAAATTTCGGATGGGTTTAATACTTCCGTGAGCCCTTCCTCTCTCATTTCAAAAATCCCTAGTTCATTCGTCGAACCAAATCGATTTTTCACCGCACGCAAGATACGAAACGTATGATGACGCTCGCCTTCAAAATAAAGAACCGTGTCCACCATATGCTCTAAAAGGCGTGGACCTGCGATCGAGCCTTCTTTGGTCACGTGACCAACGATAAATATTGGAATCCCATTTGTCTTGGCAATTTTCATCAGCTGTGCTGTACATTCTCTCACTTGAGATACAGACCCAGGAGCTGACGTAATATCGCTTTGATAAACGGTTTGAATCGAATCCACCACGACAAAAGCGGGTTTCATCTCTTGTATAGCAGACGTTATATACTCCATATCGGTTTCAGCCAAAACATGTAAAGAGGTGCTTTTTATGCCAAGGCGGTCCGCTCTTAGCTTCGTTTGTTTAATGGACTCCTCACCAGATATGTATAATACATTCTGATTTTTGTCTGAGAGCTGTGCTGATACTTGTAATAATAATGTGGACTTCCCAATCCCAGGATCTCCGCCAATGAGAACAAGAGAGCCTTTGACAATTCCACTTCCTAATACTCGGTTAAATTCTTCTAAATTCGTTTTGATTCGGGGTTCATCAGATGTTTCAATTGCAGATATAGGTGAAGGTTTTTGAATGGTTTGAACAGAATGATTAAAAGCACTTCGACGGTTTGCCGGCTCTTTGCGAACGACCTCTTCTGTCATACTGTTCCACGTGCCGCAGCCTGGACATTTCCCCATCCATTTGGCTGACTCATAACCGCACGATTGGCATATAAATTTTGATTTTGTCTTAGCCATAGATTGAAGAATACAACTCCTTATACTGGTCAGAAATAAGTAAAGGGAGGCATACACCTGACTGGTATGCCTCACACTTTTTTCTTACTATATTAGTTCGTAGCAGCCGTCGTTTTTACGACAATTTCTCCATCTTCCACATCTAATACGATTTGTTGACCTTTTTCAATATTGCCCTTCAGAAGCTCCTCAGAAAGTCGATCTTCCACATGCTTTTGAATCGCTCTTCTTAACGGACGCGCACCGTACTCAAGGTCTACACCTTCGTCGGCAATCTTCGCTTTTGCTGCTTCTGTCAATTCGATTGAAAGGTCTTGTTCTTTTAATCGTTTCGTCAATTGATCAGACATGAGAGACACGATCTCTTTTAGATGTTTCTTTTCAAGAGAATGGAAGACAATGATTTCATCAATACGGTTGATGAATTCTGGTCTAAACGCACGTTTCAACTCGCCCATCACTTTGCCTTTCATATCCTTGTAATTTTGACCTTCATCCTGCACATTAAAGCCAACATATTTATTTCGCTTCAGTTCACTAGCTCCAACGTTGGATGTCATGATTAAAATCGTGTTTCTAAAGTCAACAGTACGCCCTTTAGAATCAGTCAGACGACCATCCTCTAACACTTGCAGTAAGATGTTGAATACATCTGGATGCGCCTTTTCAATCTCATCTAAAAGCACAACAGAATAAGGTTTTCTTCTCACTTTTTCAGTCAGTTGTCCGCCTTCTTCATAGCCAACATAGCCTGGAGGTGACCCAACAAGTCTAGATGTAGAGTGTTTCTCCATGTATTCAGACATATCGATACGGATCATCGCTTCTTCATCACCGAAAATAGACTCTGCGAGTGCTCTTGCAAGCTCCGTTTTACCAACTCCTGTTGGGCCTAAGAAGATAAATGAGCCGATTGGACGTTTTGGATCTTTTAAGCCAGCACGCGCACGTCTCACAGCTTTTGCTACAGCGACAACCGCTTCATCCTGCCCAATTACACGAGAATGGAGTAATTGTTCCATATTTAGAAGCTTATCTGTTTCGGTTTGGGCAATTTTTGAAACAGGCACTCCCGTCCAGCTAGAGACAACCATTGCGATATCATCCACTGATACCTCTGAATTCTCCTGACCTTGCTTTTCTTTCCAAGATTTCTTTGTGACTTCTACTTTTTCACGCAAACGCTGCTCTGTATCGCGAAGAGAAGCTGCTTTTTCAAATTCCTGACTTTGAACAGCCGCATCCTTTTCCTTGCGTACTTCATCTAGCTTTTGCTCTAGTTCTTTTAGGTTAGGCGGTGTTGTGAAAGAACGTAAGCGGACTTTCGACCCTGCCTCATCAATTAAATCAATCGCCTTATCTGGAAGGAAACGATCAGATATATAACGGTCAGATAACTTCACCGCCGCCTCAATCGCTTCATCTGTAATGGACACACGGTGATGTGCCTCATAACGATCTCGAAGTCCTCTTAAAATTTGAATACTTTCATCAACAGATGGCTGATCTACTTGAATTGGCTGGAAACGTCGTTCAAGCGCAGCATCCTTTTCAATATATTTACGGTACTCATCTAACGTTGTCGCCCCAATACATTGAAGCTCTCCACGTGCTAAGGATGGTTTGAGAATATTAGATGCGTCAATCGCACCCTCTGCTCCACCAGCACCAATCAATGTATGAAGCTCATCGATGAAGAGAATGATATTTCCTGCCTGACGAATTTCGTCCATGACTTTTTTCAAGCGATCCTCAAATTCACCACGATATTTCGTTCCCGCTACAACAGTTCCCATATCAAGCGTCATCACTCGTTTATCGCGCAGGATTTCAGGCACTTCATTATGAATAATTTGCTGTGCCAGACCTTCAGCAATGGCTGTTTTACCAACACCAGGCTCACCAATCAGCACAGGGTTATTCTTTGTTCTTCTGCTTAAAACCTCGATGACACGCTGAATTTCTTTGCTTCGTCCAATGACAGGGTCCAAGCTATCTTCTTTCGCAATCGCTGTTAAATCTCTTGCCAAGCTATCTAATGTTGGTGTATTTGCATTGCTGTTAGAGCCAGCGGCAGATGCACCTGTTTCATTGCTGCCAAGCAGCTGCAGGACTTGCTGACGTGCTTTATTTAAGCTCACTCCGAGGTTATTTAACACGCGGGCAGCTACACCCTCTCCCTCGCGAATAAGACCTAATAGAATATGTTCTGTCCCTACATAGGAATGACCTAGCTTTCTTGCTTCATCCATTGAAAGCTCAGTGACCTTCTTCGCTCTAGGCGTATAATGAGGAATAGCTTGAGACACCTCTTGCCCTCTTCCAATCAAGCTTTCGACTTCTTTTTGGATTTTATCTGAAACAAGGCCCAGTGCTTCTAACGCTTTTGCGGCGATGCCCTCACCCTCACGAACTAGACCAAGTAAAATGTGTTCAGTACCAATGTTCTTATGGCCTAGGCGAATGGCTTCTTCTTGTGCAAGTGCTAATACCTTTTGAGCTCTTTCAGTGAATCTTCCAAACATCATATCGTTTCATCCTCCTGTCCATTCCTATGCATTTCTAAACGCAGCCTTTCTCTAATAATCGCTGCTCGTTTTATATCTCGTTCATTTGGCTCCAGAGCTCCTCCTGAATATTGTTGAAGAAAGCCAGGCTGTGTCAAAATCATGAGTTCATTCAGTATATTACTTGAAAGCCCCTTAATGATACCTAAATCAATTCCAAGGCGCACATCTGACAAACACTTTGCTGTTTCCTTTGATTCAATCATACGACAATTGGACAAAATCCCTAACGAACGATACACTCTGTCCTCAAGTTCAATTTTAGATGTTTGATATAACGCTTTTCGTGCAGATCGCTCTTGTTCAATGAGCTGAGCGGTCACACTATTTAAATCATCTACAATGTCTTCTTCTGATTGACCAAGTGTCATTTGATTTGAAATTTGAAAGATGTTCCCTATTGCTTCGCTGCCTTCACCATAAATTCCTCTGACTACAAGACCTAATTGATTAATCGCCGGAATAATCCGATTCATTTGTCTTGTGAGAGCTAAAGCTGGTAAATGCATCATGACCGAAGCCCTAATACCTGTACCTACATTGGTTGGACAGCTAGTTAAGTATCCTCGCTTTTCAGAAAACGCATAATCCACTTGCTCTTCAATCCAATCATCTATCTGGTTAGCCGCTTTCAGTGCATTGGCTAGTTGGAATCCTGGGAATAAGCATTGGATCCGAATATGGTCTTCTTCATTCAGCATCACACTGATTTCTTCATTTTCAGAAAGCAAACAACCGCCAAATCTTGATTCTGCTAAGTTTGGGCTAATCAAATGCTTTTCAACAAGTACCCTCTTTGCTAAAGGCTGTGTTTCATTCATTCGAATTAGAACAAAGTTTCCGATGTCCTTCACTTCCTGGCTAGCAAACTTTTGCTCGAATTGCTGGAGAACAGCTTCAGCCTCTTCCTGAGAAAACTGAGTTGGGAAACGAACATGCTCTAGATTGCGCGCTAGCCTGATTCGACTGCTTAGAACAATGTCACTTTCTGGTCCTTTTTGTTTCATCCATTGACTTAAAGCGTCTTGAATAAAATGCTGGAGCGACATGTTGTTAATCTCCCTCCCTCTGCTGAGATTGCTCATGCTCTAATGCACGAATTTGATCTCGAACTTCCGCTGCTTTTTCAAACTCTTCTTGTTCAATTAACTGCTTTAGCTCTTGCTGCATCAACTCAAGTTTCCGACGCACATGAAGACTACCGGCAATCCGTTTAGGCACTTTTCCATGATGGACTGTATTTCCACTATGGACTTTCCGTAAAACAGGGTTTAGATACTGATCAAATGAACGATAGCATTCTGCACAGCCAAAACGGCCTGTTTTTCTGAATTGTTGAAAGGTTAAGCCACATTTAGGACATTGATCCACTTCTCTCGCTTCTTGAAAAATGGATGATCCCTTATTCGCACTTGTGGTAAAGCTAGGATCAATATTCAGTAAGCCTGATAATAGGTTGTGAATCGAGAAACCTTGGTTTCCACTCATAGCATATGAATCACTGTTTTCTTTTGCACATTGTTCACATATGTGCATTTCCTGTTTTTCTCCATTTATAACTTTCGTAAAGTGAAAAGTGGCTGGTCTCTCATTGCATTCTTGACAAATCAATCTTTTCACCCGCTTTACTTTAATTTCAAAGCATTTAACATCGCTTTCATCATCCGAGCCCGTAATTCATCCCGTTCAGGTAAATCAATGTGCAAAACAGAACGGTCCATGACACTGATCATCATCTTTGCTTCTCTTTCAGATAAAATGTTATTTTCGACAAGACGCATGATGATATGATCAGAGGCAGCCTGTGATAAACGATGATATATTTGGGAAATAATATTGTTCAATAAGTCGACTTCATCATTCATTTTGACTTTAATGATGCGGATATAGCCACCGCCGCCACGCTTACTTTCAACGATATAGCCTCTCTCGCTCGTAAAGCGTGTATTGATAACATAGTTAATTTGTGAAGGTACGCATTGAAACTTATCTGCAATTTCATTGCGCTTAATTTCTAATATTTCTCGACCATTCTGATCCAAGACTTCTTTCAAATACTGTTCGATGATATCAGAAATATTTTGTGCCACTCCGCCTCCTCCTCCATTGACTTTGACTATATTTGACTTTAATCTTACTATAAATTTTTTCGGTCGATTTTTCAAGATAATCGCTCAACTAAGAATATTATTTCCACATTTATATGGTGTCAAACCTCTCAAAAACACAAAAAAGACCAGTTCCGTTCAAAAAAACAAAAAAGACCAGTTCCGTATGGAACTGATCCTTAGAAAAGCTTGGCGGCGTCCTACTCTCACAGGGGGAGACCCCCAACTACCATCGGCG